>JBNKJS010000040.1:0-60156 GCA_050291365.1 Sedimenticolaceae bacterium
AAAGGAAAATGACATGTCATACCATCAACTCACCTCAGCTGAGAGATATACTATTACCGTGCTTCGAGCGCAAGGTTTTACGCCCACAGAGATCGCAGTAGTTCTGGGGCGGCACCGCAGCACAATTTATCGAGAGCTATCCAGAAACAGATGCCCGGATGGCTATTATCGTCTGGGAAAGGCGATTAAGCGCACAAATGGCAGAAGACGACGTGCACACCAAAGTCGTTGCTTTGGGGATTCAGACTTCGCGCTTGTAAAAAGGTACCTTCGAAAGAAATGGAGACCGGTTCAGATTGCCATGCGTTTATATTACGAGGGTAGACTGACAATCAGCCATGAAACAATTTATCGTTATATCCGATTAGATAAACAGCGTGATGGGACGCTTTATTTGCATTTGCGCCAGTCCCAGAAGCAGAAAAGAAAACGGTACAAAACCGCCGATTCACGTGGTGTTTTGACTGGGAAAAGGCCGATATCAGAGCGGCCACAACATGTGGAGAACAGGGAGCAGCTAGGTCATTGGGAGATTGATACAGTGATGGGTGGTGTATCCAAGGATTGCATCGTGACCATTGTCGAGCGTAAGTCAGGTTATCTGCTGATCGGTAAGTTACGTAATCGCACAAAGGAAGCGCTGAACAAGAGGGTCATAAAAATGATACGAGACTCAGGCTTAACGTTCACTACCATCACCGCAGACAATGGCACTGAATTTCATGGCTATAAGGAGATAGAGCAAGCCACAGGTGTAAAGTTTTACTTTGCCAGGCCATATCATTCTTGGGAACGTGGAACGAACGAAAACACAAATGGGCTAATCCGGCAGTATCTCCCAAAGAGAAAAACAATGGCTTCCCTTAGTCAAAGTCAATGCGATAATATAGCCCATACACTCAACACTCGGCCAAGGGAACGACACGATTTCAGAACGCCTTTAGAGGTATACCAAGGTTTACCTAGTGTCGCACTTCAAATGTGAATGTAAGACCACTAAAAATAAATGGTTGTGTACCAGATACCAGAGCGCTGCTAAGCAAGACCTCTTTCTGGTACCAAGCACTCTGAAAAAGAATAGACTAGCGGTTATAATCATCGAATAACATCAGAATAGCGGAGGATTTGATGCCCCAACGTCATTTAGGACTGTTCATTACACTGGCGGTCATTCTCGTCATCGCTTTTGCCATCTGGTTCTCCACCAGACCAAAACCGGTTGAAGTCAAAGTCGAGTCGGTCGAAACCGGCAATGTTGAACAGACCGTGGCCAACACCAGAGCAGGTACAGTGAAGGCCTGTCGTCGAGCAAAACTGTCGCCAGGAATTGGTGGACAGATTGCGACACTCGACATCAAAGAAGGTGACCAGGTCAAAGCAGGTAAGCTTCTGCTGGAGCTGTGGAACAAGGACCTGCGCGCCGAGATCGCCCTGAATGAGAGTGAATCAATAGCCACTCTGGCAAATGCTCGAGCCGCGTGTTTTCAGGCCGATGTCGCCGACAGGGAGGCCAAACGCAAGCTTCGGCTCAAGGGCACCGGGGCTGTATCCGAGGAGTCCGTAGACAAATCCGTGACCGATGCCCAGGCTCGTAAGGCCGATTGTGAGTCGGCTAATGCCATGGCCAAAGTCTCATCTGCTCGGGCAGACGTGGCCAGATCTCAATTGGAACGCACCCAGCTTATCGCCCCCTTTGATGGGGTAGTAGCTGAGATTAATGGCGAACTGAATGAGTATGTCACCCCCTCCCCTCCCGGCATTGCTACTCCACCTGCGGTGGATCTGATAGATAACTCCTGTTTCTATGTCGCCGCCCCCATCGATGAAGTGGATGCACCCAAGGTCACCATAGGCAAAACGGCAAGGGTAAGTATGGATGCCTTCGGTACAAGACGTTTCCCGGGAACAGTAAGGCGTATCGCCTCGTATGTTCTGGATCTGGAAAAACAGGCCAGGACTGTCGAGGTAGAGGTTGAATTCAGTAACAAGGAAGATATCAGCCAACTGCTGGCTGGCTACTCGGCAGATGTGGAGATCATCCTGGATGAGCACAAGGACACACTACGCATCCCCACTGAGGCTATTCTGGAGGGAGATAAGGTCTTCGTGTTCAACCCTGACGATGAAGTATTGGAAGAGAGGAAAATAGAGAAAGGTATGTCTAATTGGGACTGGACAGAGGTTAGGTCTGGATTGAAGAAAGGTGAATTGGTGGTGACATCCGTGGATAAGGATGGAGTTAAGGATGAAGCCCTGGCAAAGCTAGAGTCAGAGAAAAAGAAGTGATCAAGCTTGAAGGAATATCCCGTGAGTTCCAGGTTGGGGATGAGACGGTACATGCCCTGCACCATGTAGATCTAGAACTTAAAAGAGGAGACTACTGCTCCATCATGGGGCCATCCGGTTCCGGCAAATCCACCCTGCTTAATATCCTTGGGTTACTGGACCGACCCAACGGAGGCCACTACTGGCTAGATGAGATAGACACCATATCCCTACCTGAGGAGCAGCGCGCCGAAGTAAGACGTAACAAGATAGGTTTTGTATTTCAGGCGTTCCATCTGGTTCCGCGCCTAACGGCGGCAGAAAATGTTGAACTACCCATGACCCTGGCTGGCATAGACCCGCACCAACGCAGGCAAAGGGTACACGAAGCACTGGAACCGCTAGGGCTGTTGGACCGGGCCGACCATAGGCCGGATCAACTATCCGGTGGCCAGAGACAGCGTGTGGCCATAGCCAGAGCTACCATCATGCGGCCCACCATCCTGCTGGCGGACGAGCCGACTGGTAATCTGGATAAGGCATCTAGTAAAGATGTAATGGAGACCCTGGAGCTATTAAACAGCAAGGGCATTATTCTGCTGGTGGTAACCCATGACCCGGATATTGGCGAGCGAGCCAAACAGAGCATACATATGGAGGACGGCGCCATCAGCAGCCACAGCTGACGCCACCGTGCATATCCCATGCGAGCAGATGACCTGATACAGTTTGGATTTCGCTCCATCTCTGGCACGCCACAACGCACCCTGCTTATGTTGCTGGCCATGGCCATAGGTGTTGGCTCAGTCATGGTTCTGACCGCCTTGGGAGAAGGTGCCCGCAGTTATGTAACCGGCGAGTTTTCTCAACTTGGCTCTAATCTGCTCATAGTTCTGCCTGGACGTTCCGAGACCACTGGTGGTGCACCACCAATCATGGGAGAAACACCCCGTGACCTAACCCTGGATGACGCCATAGTTCTGACCCGTAACCGATCCATCCAACAGGTCGCGCCCATAACTGTTGGTTCTGCCCCCGTCTCTTTTAAACAACTTGAGCGTGAAGTAACCATACTTGGCTCCACATCAGATCTGCTTCCGGTAAGACAGTTGGAGCTTAGAAGGGGTAAGTTTCTGCCTGGCGGAGACCCCAACCGAGGGACGGCTGTTGCTGTATTGGGCGGCAAGTTAAAAAAAGAGTTATTCGGAAATAAGAGGGCGCTGGGGCAATGGATACGTATCTCTGATCGCAGATTCAGGGTAATCGGCATCCTAAAGGCCAGCGGCCAATCCCTGGGTACTGATATGGGTGATATTGCCATCATCCCAGTTGCTTCAGCTCAGTCCCTGTTCAATACCAGCTCCCTGTTCCGCATCCTAGTTAAGGGTAGAAGCCGTAGTTCATTAACTAAAGCGAAAGAGGCCGTACTTAGAACCATTAAGGAACGACACGATGGTGAGGACGACGTAACGGTTATAACCCAGGACGCCATGCTGTCCACCTTCGATGATATCTTTCTGGCCTTGACCATGACCGTGGGAGGCATCGCGGCCATCAGTCTTGCGGTCGCGGGCATACTGATTATGAATGTGATGCTGGTTGCTGTATCACAAAGAACATCTGAGATTGGCCTGCTCAAGGCGCTGGGAAGCCCTGGCAGACAGATAATGCGGCTGTTTCTGGTGGAGGCAGCACTACTCTCTGTTACTGGGGCAATAATTGGTGTATGCGTGGCATTCTCGGGTGTATGGTTTCTGGAGAGACTATTTCCTGAGTTTCCGTTATCTATCCCACTCTGGTCATTTATAGCAGCAATTGTGGTCGCCATGATCACTGGCCTACTGTTTGGAGTATTGCCAGCAAGAAGGGCGGCAGCTATGGACCCGGTTTTGGCCCTCTCGGGGCGTTAAGTAACTAATTATGCTTACTCGTGATTTCATAAAACTGGCTATAGGTTCTGTGTTTGCCCATCGCATGCGTAGCTTTCTTACTGCCCTGGGTATTGCTGTGGGTATTGCCTCGGTAATTCTCCTCACCTCTATAGGTGAAGGCATACACCGTTTTGTCCTGGGTGAGTTCACCCAGTTTGGAACCAACCTGATTGCAGTAACCCCCGGGAAATCAAACACAATGGGGATGTCAGGCGCTGTGGTCAGCAATGTCCGTCCTCTGAGCATGGACGACGCCGAGGCCCTTGGTAGGCTGCCCAAGGTTCTTGATGTGGTGCCGGTAATTCAAGGTAATGCCGCCATTGAAGCAGACCGCCGCAGCCGCAGAACCATGGTGCTTGGTGTAGGCTCGGCCGTGCCTAAGGTGTGGTTAATGAAGCCGAGTGTAGGTCGCTTTCTACCAGATGACGATCCACGCCATGCCCGTCCATTTGTGGTACTTGGAAGCAAGGTCCGCTCTGAGCTGTTTGCAACAGAGAACCCACTGGGTAAGCGTATACGCATTGGCAGTGAAAGCTACCGGGTTATCGGGGTGATGGAATCCAAAGGTCAGATGCTGGGTTTTGATCTGGATGATGCCGTCTACATCCCTGCCCAGAAGGCTATGTCCATGTTCAATCGTGAAAGCGTGATGGAGATTGATCTGCTGTATGCCTCTGATGCCGACAGCAGCAAGCTATCCAAAAACATTCGCAAACTACTCACCGCCAGACATGGCAGCGAGGACTTCACCATCATTACCCAGGATCAGATGCTGGAGACCCTCGGGTCTATCCTGAATATCCTAACCCTCGCGGTCGGCGCTTTGGGTGCAATATCACTTCTGGTAGGTGGAATCGGCATACTCACCATCATGACCATAGCCATCACTGAACGCACCCCTGAGATTGGACTATTGCGAGCGGTAGGGGCAACAAAAAGGGAGATTCTGTCACTATTCATCAGCGAGGCCATTCTGCTTGCAAGCATAGGCGGTGCGACAGGGCTTGTGCTGGGTGCCGGCGGAGCTTGGTTGTTGGGTGTAGCTATGCCTGCTCTCCCCACCCACACCCCATGGAGTTATGCCATTGCGGCTGAACTAGTCGCCGCAGCTATCGGGTTAATTGCTGGGGTAACACCTGCATATAAAGCAGCGAATCTTGATCCGGTAGAGGCCTTACGGGCTGAGTAGCTTGTTATCATTTTTTAAACAAATTCATATTCGGGACATCAAGCCACCAGGTTTGGCCGATGCCATGGGTATATGCATTACAATTATATTTTTCCGGCTGCGAATACAGCAGCTCTATACTTGGATATTTTTGACAAAAGGTTACTGCACCAAACACCTGCATCTTGGTTCCTAATAAGAGGGCAGATAAATTGTATTGATTTCGATATAGGGCGAAGATCCTATTAAAAACATCATATACCGACTCCCACCCCTGTGGTGGAACAGTAAGTATGGTAGCAATCTTGTCGGAATACCGCTCAATGATCTGTCCATGACTTCTCATATATATCTCCTGAAGACCCTTTCTACACCTCAACGTACCCTGTGATATCAGAACTATTCTATCTGGGTTAACCTCTTCAATTGTTGATATAGCACGTTCAGCATCGTATCCCAGTAATAAAATCAAAAGTGACTGTTTTTGTTCTTGTTTATCACCGAAAAATCCTGGTACCGAGATTATATTATTCAACCCTTTAGTCAACCAGGTAGTAGTCTTCCCATTCTTTTCAGTTCCATATTTTTCAGGTTCTGAATAAAAAAGGTAGAGTGGTTTGCTTCCCTTCTCTCTCAGTATCAGATCAAGCAGATAAATCATAATTCCACGGTTAAAGGTAGAGATATCAATTGCGATATCGTCTGCTTGAATTATGGCTTCTGTAATTAAGTGTTTGTATGTATCGAGTGATTTATCTTTTACACCCGACTCTACAGGTATTTGTATAGGGTCACTATTTGAAATAGCACCAAAATGGCGAACTATTTGGCTATGGTTTTGTTGGTAAGACTTAGAGTCGAGGAAGTTATGTGAATGAAAAATGAATGCAGAGTCTATGTTCTTACAACCTCCAGAAGTAGTCATAGATGCGAGACATCTAGGTTCATAGCTAGAATGGCAAAAGAACACTGTCCTCCCGCCTTTGGTAAAAGGCGGAAAGCTGTTTTGTACATTTAAAAAATGATGCGCCATTTTCCACCTACATAAAAGGTGGGTAACGCGTAAGGCATTCCTAACTACTTATAATTATCTAACTTGCTTAATCCAATCATGGAGACAGACTACTTTATCCATGTTGCCCCTACAGTTCACCCGATTATCTTTTGTTATATTTCTCTAAGCTATTCATTCTTTTCATAGCAACGGTGAATTCTATATCAATAGGATTGGATTTTCATCAACTTTATCGATTATCGCAACAAAATAATGTTAATTATCAATAAATAACCTATTAATCGCTTCTTTACTATGAGAACAGTTTACTCAACCAGGTCTTTTTAGGAGGTTCTCCAGGCTGCTCCTGATGCGTCTCATGTCTAACAGGCCTCACCAAGAAGTTCTTCATACACTGATTACATATCTGCTTATAGAGATCCTTGGATTCCTTGAGCAACGCCTCCCTATCATTAATGAAATAGTCTGTTGCACTATTGGTAAACGCATCAGCAATTTTTTGAAAGCCTTCAAAGGTCTCTGCAATTACAAACTGTAGTGCTTTATTTCCGAGAAAACCCAGGTCATTTATCATCTCCTTGAGTGTTTTATCCTCCTCTGTCTTCACCATCAGGTTTTGTAGACGCAGCTTCAAAGCCTCATTAAACATCTTAAATTGGCTGATCTTTTCATCATCTGGAATACCCAAACTACGATCTATAACCTCTTTCAATTGCGCTATGTTCAAAATAAGATGGTATGTACTTAGGTCTGATATGTACTTACGCATTGTAGTGAAGTCTACTTTTTGATCCGAGTATTCCAGAAACTCAATATTTGAATAGAGTATGGAGTATATCCTTATCCACTCTGCCAAGCGCTCAGCCCCAACCGAAGTAGACAAACCAAGGGAAGTACGCTCCAACTCTAAAAAAGATTTTGATGCAGCGGCCTTCTGTAACGCGGGAGATATTTCGAACACACCTTCTAGACCAATGACCTTCTCCTGAGCAATGCTGATTTTCTCTCTTTCTTCGCTATTTATCATGCTTGTATCCTTAGCCAACTGGCTCAGATACTCTTTAGTAACAGCAAGTTCAGTTTGAATTCCATTATGATAAAGCTTCATGCGATCTTCAGCATGGATATACTCTTCTACGAAGGTACGGGCTAGCCTTTGTAATATCGCCTGCTGGTCATGGTTTACCAGCACTAAAAGTTCTTCCAGTATATCTCTTGCATTCCTGGTCAGCTTGGATGGACATCTGTAACCCCACAATCTGCTTATAATCTTTACGTAAGCCTTAAAGCTCTCGTCAGGCAGAATATCACTCTCTTTTATATGTCTAAAAAGTGTGTTTACCGCTAACCTGAACCTGACTTGTTGTAAAATCTTCGGCTCTATCCCGGTGTTTAGGTAATACTTGAATAGAACCTGCTCATCGTCCTCATCTTCCTTGGTTGTAATTGTTCTATCAGAATCCTCAGGTTCCCCGCATGCAAATACTGCTATCAAATATGGCTTTATAGTTAGATATTTATAATTAGACTTAAGTTCATGGGTTAATCGCTCAATCAGCCTTGATATAGTTGTTGCGTTCTTCAACGGAAAATGGCTGAATCTTTGCAAAATATCTGTCACAACAAGACGACCTTTTTCGATCCTGATCATCTCATCTCTGTATCTAGTCACCAGTTCATCCGAAAGTGTTTCTGTATCACTTTGGTTATATCCAGCGCGTACCCCCATTAGGAATTCTGATGGCATCTTGGTACTGACATATATCATCGAGAGTTCATCGCCGAATAGCTTGCCTAACTCTGCTGAGATATCCATATAAGTGACATTGGCGAATTCATCACCATCGGCCTTAATACCACTCTCTATCTCGTCTATCAGGACGGCAACAATCTCCTCTATTTTTACACTTGCTGAGGTGATTTTGTGCTGTTTACACAGCTTGCTGAAGAAGTTAGGAAACTCAGGTGACGCCATCAAATCCTTGGTGGCACGAATAATCGCATCTATATCCCTGTTGAGATAAGCCTTGCGCAGCACCTCTTTGTATTCGGTTATTTCCATTCGCCCTTCCATTCTTATTTATGTATCCGTTGCATATCAAATAACACAGAATATTATCGGCTAAAAATTGGCTAACTTAAGAAAATAAACGTACAGACTACCCAATATCCAGACTATTGTCAGGCTAATACGCCTTTAGATTGAAGCAGCCTGATCTCATCTCTCACTGCTGCGGCCTCTTCAAACTCCAGGTCTCTGGCATGTTGGTACATCTTATTTTCCAGCTGTTTTATCTTTTTGCTCATCTGTGCAGCAGACATGGAGGCGTACTCCAGTTGCTCCTCCGCCACCTTAGCATACTCCTGTGCCGAGACTGGTGCTCCCGCTCTTGCACCCTCCATCACATCCTTTATCGCCTTCTGTATGCTCTTAGGGGTGATATTATGCTCCAGATTGTAGGCGATCTGCTTGTTGCGTCTCCGCTCAGTTTCGTCCATTGCACGCTGCATGGAACCGGTAATTCTATCGGCATAAAGTATGGCCCTGCCGTTTATATTTCTGGCTGCGCGCCCGATGGTCTGTATCAGGGAGCCCTCAGAACGCAGAAAGCCTTCCTTATCCGCATCTAGTATCGCCACCAGGGACACCTCAGGCATATCCAGTCCCTCCCGTAGCAGATTGATTCCAACCAGAACATCAAACTCTCCCAAACGCAGATCACGGATAATCTCGACCCGCTCCACGGTTTCAATATCGGAGTGGAGATATCGTACTCGTACCCCATGCTCGTTTAAGTAGTCGGTAAGATCCTCTGCCATGCGTTTCGTAAGGGTGGTCACCAGAACCCGCTCTTCCACCGCCACCCGTAGATTAATCTCAGAAAGGAGATCATCTACCTGGGTGGTGACCGGTCTAACCTCTATTTCAGGATCTACCAGCCCGGTGGGGCGAACCACCTGCTCAACCACCTTGCCTGAGTGGTTCAGCTCGTACTCCCTTGGAGTTGCAGAGACATAAATAGTCTGGGGTGCCCGTGCCTCGAACTCTTCAAACATAAGGGGGCGGTTGTCCAGAGCGGATGGTAACCTGAAGCCATAGCCAACAAGGGTCTCTTTACGCGAACGGTCACCCCGGTACATGCCTCCGACCTGAGGGATAGAGACATGACTCTCGTCCACCACCAATAACGCTTCATCTGGCAGATAATCCAGCAGGGTCGGTGGCGCCTCTCCCGGTCCACGACCAGATAGATAGCGCGAGTAATTCTCAATGCCGGAACAGTAGCCCAACTCCAGGATCATCTCCATATCATATCTGGCGCGCTGTTCCAGCCGCTGCGCCTCTACCAGCTTGTCACAATTCCGGAAGTGCTCGAGCCGATCCTTTAGCTCATCTTTTATCTGATCCACTGCCCCCAGCAGGGTTTCCCGTGGGGTTACATAGTGGGATTTTGGATAGATGGTATAGCGCGGGAGCTTGCGCAGCACCTCTCCTGTAAGTGGGTCGAATAGAGATATCGTCTCAATCTCATCATCAAACAGCTCAATACGTACTGCCTCACCACTGGACTCTGCTGGGTAGATATCTACTACCTCCCCTCTTACCCTGTAGGTAGCACGGTGCAACTCAACATCGTTGCGGCTGTACTGCAGTTCCGCCAGTCGTCGCAGGATTGTCCTCTGGTCTATACTCTCCCCTCGCACCAGATGCAGCACCATGCTGAGGTAGGATCGTGGGTCACCCAGGCCATAGATACAGGATACGGTGGCAACTATGATTGTGTCAGGGCGCTCCAGCAGGGCCTTGGTGGCAGAGAGACGCATCTGTTCTATGTGTTCATTAATGGAGGCGTCTTTCTCAATAAAGGTATCAGATGCAGGAACATAGGCCTCAGGTTGATAGTAGTCATAGTAAGAGACAAAATACTCAACCGCATTTTCCGGAAAAAACTCCTTCATCTCGCCATAAAGCTGGGCTGCTAGGGTTTTGTTATGGGCCAGAATGATGGTTGGACGCTGTACCTCCTGTATGACATTGGCAATGGTGTAGGTCTTGCCGGAGCCGGTCACCCCAAGCAGGGTCATCCCTGCTTCGCCATCCCTCAACCCCTCTATTAGGTCACGAATAGCTTGGGGCTGATCTCCTGCTGGCGCGAAATCGGAAATTAATTTAAATTGTTTTGACATAAAGGGATGTTTCTTACCGCAAGGATTAGCTATTATTAGCTCTATCTGACAAATTGTTAGTCTACTACCAAGGAAGATTTTTCTACACTGCAAACATACTGGAATCGACAAATAATGAGCATAAAACTTTCATCTCGCGTACAGGCTGTCAAGCCATCACCAACCCTGGCCGTTTCCACCCGTGCAGCAGAGATGCGCGCCGCAGGCAAAGATATCATCGGACTGGGTGCTGGTGAGCCTGATTTTGATACACCTGATCATATTAAGGAGGCAGCAATCAAGGCCATCCAGGATGGATTCACCAAATATACAGCAGTGGATGGAACGCCTGGTCTGAAAAAGGCCATTATAGACAAACTCAGCCGTGATAACGGTCTGGAATATACCCCAGAACAGATTCTGGTCTCATGCGGTGGCAAACAGAGTTTCTACAATCTGGCTCAAGCTATTCTGGACAATGATGATGAGGTTGTAATCCCTAGCCCTTATTGGGTCTCATACCCGGATATGTCGATCCTCGCAGGCGGTGTGCCGGTTTTCGTACACGCAGATGAAAAACAGAATTTCAAGATAAACCCTAACCAGCTAAAGGCAGCTATCACAGATCTTACCCGTCTGGTGGTCATCAATAGTCCTTCAAACCCGACTGGTATGGCATATAGCCTAGATGAGTTAAAGGCTCTGGGTGATGTTCTGCGCGAATACCCGAAGGTTGTGATTGCCACAGACGATATGTACGAGCATATTCGCTGGGGAGATAAACCTTTTGTAAATATCCTCAACGCCTGTCCAGACCTGAAAGATAGATGTCTGGTTCTAAACGGTGTTTCCAAGGCCTACTCCATGACCGGATGGCGCATAGGCTATGCAGCCGGCCCAGCGCCAATCATCAAGGCCATGAAAAAAATCCAGTCTCAGAGCACCTCAAACCCAACCTCAATCTCACAAGTTGCCGCACAGACCGCTCTGGAGGGACCTCAGGACTGCATTCAGGAGATGCTGGTGCACTTCAAACAGAGACACGATTATGTAGTAGACCGCCTCAACAAGATTAACGGGGTAAGCTGCCTACCCACAGATGGTACCTTCTACTGCTTCCCGAATGTCCAGGCGGCAATAGACCGCATTGACGGTGTTACTACAGATGTAGCACTGGCAGAGCATCTGATCGAACACGCTGGAGTCGCCTTGGTGCCAGGTTCAGCCTTTGGTTTAAACGGACATGTCCGCATATCCATAGCCACAAGCCAGGAAAACCTGACCAATGCCCTAGACCGACTAGAGAAAGCGTTAGGAGGTTAGAACCTAAAGTTCTGCTAAGAAACCCTGCTTATCAGGGAACTCCCAGAATGGGGGGTTCCCTTTTTTTATTCCCAGAGATACACTAATAGCAACCTTAACAATAAGGTGGAATTTAAACATTAATATGCACACGGATATGTGCATAGAACGTAAGCGAGGGATCGTATATGAGCAAGCCTATCACCTTGCCACTGAATAGCGGTGGCTTCACCTTATTAGAACTAGTAACAGCCCTTTCCATAGCCAGCATACTACTGGCAATTGGGATACCTTCTCTTCAAACCCTGACCCAGAGCAATCGAATGAGTGCGGCCATTAACACCATTTCCACTCACCTAAATCTGGCTCGTATTGAGGCGGTAAAGCGCGGTATTGACGTCGTTTTATGCCCATCAGCTGATGGAATGGATTGTAAAAACACCATAATCTGGAATGAACATATAATTATGTTCTCTGACAATAACAAAAACCGACACTTGGAGCCTGGAGAAGAGCTTCTAAGACACATAAACCTAGATTCCAGATCAATCCGCATCAGCACCACTACTGGGCGCAGAAAGGCAATATACGATGCCAACGGTTTTTCCATGGGGAATAACGTCACTTTCACCTTTTGCGACACTAATAACAGGGTTGATCCCAAGGCAGTTATAGTTAGCAATAGTGGACGAGCACGTCTTTCTGAAGTTAAAGCTGATGGAACTCCATTGAATTGCAGCTAGAAACTAACATCTGCTATTGACCCAGCCGCACCAGATGATTAATATACGCGCCTTCATTCCCCGGTAGCTCAGTCGGTAGAGCGGGTGACTGTTAATCACTAGGTCGGCGGTTCGAGCCCGTCCCGGGGAGCCATATCAAATCAAGGGCTTAGCTGCAATCCAGCTAGGCCCTTTTTTCTATGCCTGATTTCCACCTGGACATAGTATAAATTCAAGCTTCTGGGGGCAGCGCATCAGTAGACTTCAGGCCTGTAGATCCACTGGATGAGATATTTCTCTGGTTTTGATAAAACATAGAGTTAGGGAAGGCGCTGATTACCGACAAACAAAATGCTGAGAAATACGGTAGTGACTGTACCAGCAGCACCGTAACCCACAAGATGATATCCCATGTATCCACAGGCAATATAATATAAATAGCGGCAGCAGACAGCCATAGTGCCACCATGATCAATGTCTCTTCAGATGCGGCTGCTACTGCCTGAACCAAGGCTGCGGATTTCTCCCTTTTGGGCGTGCGTACAAAAGGTCTACCATCGGTAAATAAACCAGACCACATAGCCTTGGCAATAGTATGTGACAGCGATAAACCGGCTAACGCAGCAGCAACTGTCTCTTTTATGGAGCCAACAATCTGTACACCGTGGTAGAGATATATCACTTTAGCAATCTTGAAGGTAAACAATGCAAGCGGTAAAACTGAGAATATAACCAAAGGCGGGTCGATCGTCTTCGGCATGGATACAAGTGCTATCGACCAGGCAATAGCTGCGAAGTTAAATATCAAGTTAATACCATCTGCAATCCAGGGTAACCATCCTGCGACAAAGTGATAACGCTGCCCAGTAGTCAGTTTGCTTTTATCTAGCCCTAATATCTCCCGCGCATGATAACGCAGGATCTGCATGGCTCCATAGGCCCATCTAAAACGTTGATTTTTATAATCGAGAAAACTATCCGGCATTAGACCTTTGCCATAACTCTTCGAGGTATACACAGCCTGATATCCAGCAGAAAAAATCATAAACCCTAATTGAGCATCTTCGGTAATGGTTTTCTCTCCCCAACCGCCAACTTCCTCCAAAGAAGCGCGTCGGACCATGGTCATGGTGCCATGCTGGATAATCGCATTGCGTTCATTACGCGTCACCATGCCAATATGGAAAAAACCACGATATTCAGCAAAACACATGGCCTTGAAGGCGTTATCATTCAGATCGCGATAATCCTGTGGCGCCTGCACAATAGCGATGTGCTCTTGACTGAATTGGGGAACAAGATCGCGTAACCATGTAGGCTCAACACAATAGTCACTATCTATAACCGCCACGACTGTTGCTTGAGGTGAGGTCTGAGCTAATGCAAAATTCAAGGCACCGGCTTTAAATCCAGCTAGGGGAGATTTGTGAAAGAATCGAAATTTATCACCCAGGGTATTACAGTGTTGTTCAACCGGCCTCCAAACAGCTTCATCCTTGGTATTGTTATCTATGACAATTACCTCATAACGTGGGTAATTCAGATTAGCTAAAGAATTAAGTGTATCAATCAGCATGTCCGGTGGTTCGTTGTAGGCCGGCACATGAATTGACACCATCGGTAGTTGGTCATCATCAAGGGTTAAAGGTATTAATTCACGTCGTCGACCTCTAACCCACAGGGTTTCAGCCCATTCATGCGCTTCGATCAAGAGCACCATGATTACGCCAAGCATACCCAACATGAGGAATATACCGACTATGACTGCACCAACGGTCATATACTGACGTGAATAGTCGTAAGCAATCCATACTACTACCGTGGTTAATAGATAAGCGATCATCGCCAAAAAGATACGTCCGCGACGATTCAACGAGACGGAGTCTGTCAATAATATGGTAAATATAATAGCGGCCAATAAAACAGAGATAACAGCAAGTGTTTGCCATTGAGGCAGGCCAACGATGGGTTTTACAAACTCAAATTTAGCGTTACGCTCTACATCATACACTCCCCAATAGGCACCGACCGAACCCTCAAGTTTACGTTTCCATGGCTGATCAAAGGCCTCCATAATGTAATATATGTACCCTTCTTGCCCTGCCTTGTGTAGGAAACGGCGGAGAAACTTGGCCTCAGTTGCCACATCAGCAACGGCCGATTGTTTTGTTCGGCCGTTGCTTGGCCACCCCACCTCACCGATAATTATCGGCTTATCGGGAAACATTTTCTTTAGAAGATCCATTTTCTCAACGGCGAAGCGGACCGCAACATCAACATCAACCCCCTCCCAATATGGCAACAGATGTATGGCAATAAAATCTACATACTGTGCCAGTTCAGGATTTTTGACCCATACATCCCAAGTTTCAGCGGTACCGACCGGCATCCCTAATTCAGCCCGGACATGGTTCAGATATTTGCCTAATTGCTCAACAGACACTTCGTCTCGCAGTATGGTTTCATTACCCACAATCACCCGCACCACATTGCTGCGATTTTTATCTGCAATCTTAATTACGTCCTCGACCGCCTTCTGGTTCTGTTCTAATCGCTTATCTATCCAAGCACCCAACGCCACGTTGAGATTGTATTTTTTTGCCAGTTCAGGCACATGGGCCATCGGACCATCTACGGTGTAGGTGCGTATCGCATAGGTTTTACCAGCCAACAAGGCAATGTCTTGCTCTATTTCCTCTACTGTCGGCACTTTGAAGACAGTAGGATCATGCTCAGCACGCATTGGGGAGAAAGAGAAACCCATTACCCTTTCTGGCCAGGCTGGTTCAATTTCTGGGCGATTCATATAGGCCAGGAGACCATATGTAACTGCAGCTACTGCAATAGCAATAATTATATTAATTCGAATCATTACTACTTAGATTCTCCGGTATGATCTTATTATTATTCTTCAATCTTTATCTCAATAATGAAGGGGTTTTATAACTAACCTGGTTGATTTTTTTGGCAATTGAGGGTTTTAAATTCAACAGGGGATACTATCAAATTAATCAAGTAGCTCATAGGTTTCTTTGATGGGAATGAGAAAAGGTTGTCACATTTAACAAATTCGTTACACAAATCAGCTTGGCTGAAATCTTATGTCTTGCTGATACAACAAGCTAATTTCAACTGCCCTCTATAACTACCCTGCGCCTCAAGTTTCTTACCAGCTTTTTTGGAGCTGACTAATCTACTGTAGAGTGTGACTCATCTCGTGGTTCTCCACGACGTTTGGCCCCAGCACGCAAACCAAATAAAAACCCCCCAAAACCACCCAGGATTAGACCAACCAAGAGAACAAATGGGATACCGATGAGGTGAATGGTTATAGACATATCACCTATCTTCTCTCCCAAATACCTTGCAGCTCACCTAACCTTCTTCCATTGTTCATACGACGAAGATCATTATTGCGTTCGTATCTGACCAGGTCACGACGGTCAGACTCTTTTCTACGCTGCCCCACGCGACGTTCTGGACCTGAATACTGCTTTTCACTGTTCATCCGAACTCCTTCTCACACTTGATCATGTAACTAGTTTAGCATCAAAAAGAGAGATTTAGAGAGTCACTATATCTAATATTTTCGGTCAAGTAGATAGTACTAGGGATCTTCTCTAACTATCGGATAATCCCGCTTATTTACTTTTCCAACCCCTTTATTTGATCAGTAATTTGCTGTCTAATAAACGACTCAAGTTTATTCCAGCATAACCCTGTTTTACTATCGCCTTTAACTATGAAAAAACGGTTCATTACAACAAGTGAATACTGCTAACCATTAAACATGTCTATAAACAGTACTAAATATATGCTGTTAAACAATCAGTTAGCAATACTCTTTGTCATTATCCAAGCTATGATGCTACCTGTAGCTGAAGCAAAGACTAAACCTCAGCGCATCGTCTCAATGAACCTATGCACTGACCAGATATTATTATTGCTGGTTCCCTATGAAAGGATAGTATCCGTTAGCGCTCTGTCTGTTGACCCCCATAGCTCCTACATGGTGGATGTGGCAAAAAAACATAACACTAATCATGGTAAGGCCGAAGAGATACTCCCCTTGAATCCTGACTTGGTACTAGCCAGTGGCTACGCAGCACGCCCTGCTGTTGAATTACTACGCAAGCTTGGTCATAGAATAAAAGTGTTACCTATGGCCAACGACATTGCAGGCATTCGTAACAATATCTCAACACTTGCCTCCCTAGTTGGCGAAGAGGAAAAAGGTGCGAAGTTAATAGAGCAGATGGATAGGAGAATTGCACGCATCCAAGCACAATTTACCGGCACCAGAAAAACGGCGATATTCTATCAACCCCGAGGATACACCAGCGGTAACAACACTCTCCAGAATGAAGCGTTACGGCTGGCAGGTTGGGAGAATGTTGCCGCTAACTCTGGCATCGAAGGGTATAGCAATATTGGTCTGGAAGAGCTGCTTGTAGCCCAGCCTACACAGATCTTCACCTCCAGCTATGCGCCAGGTACCAGCTCCATGGCTCAACGTCAGTTGCAACATCCGGTGATTCGTATACTCACTCACAATCGGCCTATGGTTGAGATAGATTACAAACTCTGGATCTGTGATGGCCCCATGATCGCAGATGCAATCGAGGCGCTGGCAGCGGCCCACAAATGAGCAGTAGATTCATCATCTCTCAGAGGAAATTACTGTTTCTACTGTCACTGTCACTTGTTGCACTGTTTTTTATCTCACTTACAACTGGTAGCAATCCCATCCCCCTGATCAGGGCCGCAAGTGATGCCATGGCCGATAACCCATCAGTCATATCTCTAATACTGACTGAGATCAGGCTCCCAAGGACGCTCATCGCCCTGCTTGCAGGCGCCACCCTGGGACTATGCGGAGCAGTTATACAGGGTCTGCTGCGAAACCCTCTGGCCAGCCCTGGACTTATCGGAAGCTCCAGCGGTGCTGCATTCGGCGCTGTGCTGATGCTCTATCTCGGAGTGGCTGACGTGATACCTGAAGCCCTACCCCTCGGAGGCATGATTGGTTCCCTATGCGCTATGCTTCTGGTCTACACCCTGGCCGGTCGTGATGCAACTATCGTCACCCTGATCCTGGCCGGTGTTGCCATCAATACACTGGCCCTGGCGTTGGTATCGCTATTACTTAACCTGGCACCCAGCCCATACGCTGTGCAGGAGATTGCCCTATGGATGCTGGGGTCTGTTGCCGACAAGGGGATGCATGATTTCTGGCTGCTGCTATTCCCTACCCTGATCGGATGGACCCTTATGACAGGCTCAGGCAAGGCCCTGGACGCATTGACCCTGGGCGAAGATACCGCTTCAACACTTGGATTCAATCTTTCATCTATTCGCTGGCGCCTGTTCCTGGCTACGGCCCTTGCGGTTGGTGCCGCTGTATCCATCACCGGGGCTATAGGCTTTGTCGGGCTGGTGACACCTCATCTGATGAGACCATTTGTTGGACATCAGCCCAGCCGCCTGCTAACCAGCAGCGCTCTGGGTGGGGCTGTGATACTAATGCTCGCCGACATAATCGTACGGCTGCTCCCGCCTGGCCAGGAGATCAAGGTTGGAGTCATCACCTCACTGGTGGGAGCACCCTTCTTTCTCTATCTGATCCTCAAGACCAGGAGGGTACAGATATGAGTATGCTACAAGCCAAGAACATCTCTCTTTCTATCGGTGACACGACCATTCTGGATAGTGTTGATCTGGAACTGAAGGCAGGTGAACTGTTGGGGCTTATCGGTCCAAACGGCGCTGGCAAAAGCACCCTGTTGCGCACCCTTGTAGGGCTAAACAGATCTGCCAGCGGGTCGATTCTGCTGGACCAATCCAACATATTCGAAATGGAACCAAAGGCGCGTGCTAAAAAGATTGCCTATCTGGCCCAAGAGGGTCCGGTGCACTGGCCACTGATTGTTGAGAGGTTGATTGAACTGGGTCGCCTGCCCCACCTGGATGGCTGGCAACAACCAACCGCCAAGGATATGGATCTGATCAATCGGGTAATGCAGCAGACCGATGTAGAACAGCTGCGAGAACGTATCTTCGATACCCTATCTGGCGGCGAAGCCATGCGTGTCCTGTTGGCAAGAGCACTGGTGACTGAACCCTCTATCCTGCTGGCTGACGAACCGGTTGCCGCACTTGATCCAGCCCATCAGCTAGACGTCATGCAGCTTCTGCAAGAACACTGCAAAACAGGTGGTGCCGCGATCGTTGTGCTGCATGATCTGGCCCTAGCTTCACATTTCTGTGATCGCCTGCAACTGCTGAATTCTGGTCGAACAGTTGCAGTGGGTAACCCGGCAACTGTGTTATCTGATGGGAACCTAAATGGTGTCTATGGGATTAGTGTGAACCCTGATTTTGCCTCAGCAACAGATGCATTCTCTTTACGTTATAAGGGAGTGTAGGAGCCCACTCCTGTGGGCGATAACGGTTCATGATAACCGGCGGCGACGCGAAGTTACGGCCACCACCGCAATTTTAGATTTTGTTTTTTGGCCATAAGCAGACATATTTTACGTACGGTTGATTAGTCTGTTAGGCGTTTTTTGTTTGCTCTATCTACTTTTTAACCGCACGTAAATTTCATTGATTTGCCGTGTGTATTCGTTGTTATTGAATTCGTGTGGATCAATGTCTATTTTTGTTTTTTCATAGCCAGGATGCTCAACTAATAAAAAACAGTTGGGCGGAAGCTTTGAGCATGTTAGTAAAAATGCCCCTTCTTTATTTGTTTCTGTCACTTTTTGTGTTTTATCGTCTGGGCAATGTAGGGTTACTTTTGCATCGTGAATATTTTGATTATTGTTTCTTACATTCCCTTTGAGGATGTAAGTCGTTGGGTCGCATGCTGACAGTGACAGAATGGTTAGCAATAGAACAATAGTCTTTTTCATGATTTTTACGCCTAAAAACATCGATTATCGCCTACAGGACTGAGTTCTTACCCACATGGATGTGGGGAATGCACACGGATTGCCAGGAGCAATCCGTGCCTACCAGGACTCTAGTAAAAATCGTAACCGGCGGTTAGCCAGAGGTTACGTTCTGGGGATGGGTGAAACGCATCTTGGGCGCCAGCAGCCACCCCAAACTCGCTGTACTCTTTATCGAATAGATTATTTACCTTTAACCCTATACCCAAGGCACCGACCTTATACTCACCACTGAGGTTAACCACAGTGTAACTATCAAGGGTACGATGTGTATTATCATAATCGCTATCTAAGACTCTATTACCTACATACTTAACTTCAGTATGTAGAGTTAGCGCCTGCATAGGGGAATAGTCGAGCAGTATAGAAGCGCTATGCTCTGCCACCAACGGAACCCTGTTTCCCTCATGGGTTCCAGAGGTTATCTCTGCATCCACATAACTATAATTAAACCCTACCTGAATATTCTCATTGATATGCCTATTTGCTTCTAAGATTAGTCCCTTACGTTTAGTAGCATCCAGGTTCACATTCATGAATGCAGCAGCATCATAGCTAATCTCATTTTTTAGATTGAGCCTATATGCAGTCGCTTTAAAGCTGCCATTCGCACTCAACCACTCACCTCCAACCTCATAAGAGACTCCGGTTTGATTCATTACACCCGAAGCACTGGTATACACACTTGTGTGCTCATCAACCTTGGCAAAGCGGAAGTTTTCATCTGCACGTGCAAACAGTCGCCAGGAATCATTTGGACGAAACACAACGCCAAATGTACCAACTGTAACCTCATCATCAAGGTTTTCGCCATTTGCAAAGTTACTACCCCAGTTGCTGTTTTCAGTTACATGATTCCTTACAAGGGCTTTGCGCAGACCTGCAGTCACCGACCATTTTTCATTTATTGGCAGAACACCCTGTAGATAATAGGCATAGATCCTCTGATCGATATCCGTATTTTTGTATCCGCCAATCTGGAAGATGACATCATGAGAGTATTCAGTCATCTCTATGTCAGCGCCAATAGTAAACTGAGCTTCACCACCGTTCATTGGCACCAATCCCACAAAACGCGGGGTTAGGCTAAATACCTCTCTGGTCTGATCTCCGTATGTCTTCCCCATAGTACGCGATCCCAAAGTATAATCCCGATCTGAATCTCGGAACCCCACCTCAGCATCGAATGACCAGTCATTAGTTAAACTATGACTCAAACCAACTCTACCAAGTAAGGTTTGGGTATCTTGATAATCACCAGCATAAGCAGAATGCGATTGTTTACGATCAGCGTTCCGTTCATTTGTATACAGCGGCCCCGGTGTTTCAAGGTCTTCATTTGTGCCATGAAATTCTGCGAAATACTTTCCACTACCGTATTCATAATCAATCCGCCCCATCAGGTTTTGGTAATCCAGTTGATTATTATCACGGTAGTTGTCTGACTCGCGCTTATCAGCAGCCATGCGATAGGAGATGCCATTATCCAGACGGTTACTTAATGATGCTGTAAGACCGTGACTGCCATAGCTCCCGAAGCTGATATCTACATCTGCATGAAACTCCTGAGGTGTTCGTGTGATGATGTTAATGACACCACCAACCGCCTGGTTTCCAAACAGGGTGCCGGCACTGCCCTGAATTATCTCAATGCGCTCTATATTTTTTAGTGCGATAGTCGAGATATCTGGAGCGGTCATATCAGATGAGCTATTTAACCGACGACCATCCACCATGATTAGGGTATTAGATATTGCAGTTGGGCCGAACCCACGTATATCAAACACAGCTCCACTGCTACCATCGCCATAAAAATCACGGACCTGAATCCCAGCCCTTCCCCTCAGCAGTTCCGCCACATTACGTGCGCCACTTTGGGCGATTTCCTGCTCGGATATCACGGTAATACTTGCCGGTGTTGGAACTGTAGGCTGCTCAGATCTGGTAGCGCTGACCACTACAGTACCCAGCATGGTTGGGAGTTCGGCCACAACATTGGTTGAAATTACGCCCAGGATGGACAGAAAAAGGATGGATCTTTTCATTATTCTTCCCCAACAGCACTCACCCGTGCTGCTTCTTATTGGTGAAATCAGGGATATGTGGGGGAAAAGAAGGGAACTGATCTGACGAAATGGTCAAAAATGTTCACCTGTGTCGCCCTCCGCAACATCCGGTTATTACCAAAGGCTGGTCTCCGGACTCACAGGGCGGATCTCTCCTACGAATCAGCGCCTTCCCATGTTTTTACACAGTGGCCTCTTGCTGATTGCTTACCCTGCCTACCGTTGCGGGGGCAGTGTCGGCATTGAAAACTGTTTTCGCACCGACTTCCCATTTATCTGCGCGCTGCAGATACCTTAGGTGGCGGGAACTTTAATTGGATATATACCTGCCGTCAAGTGGGCATAATTGAGTCGAGGTAATACAGAACGATAACAATAATATCTAACTCTATGTTTGTGCGTAAAATATCCAATCAAGAATGATTAAAGAATTATATTCACAATGCCGATACAGTTGTGTGCGTTGCATATGCACAAGCTTGCTCAAAAAATAACAGTGTAAATACAGCAACTTGGAATATTAGTCGGCCCAATTTCAATGAGTGAAGTTGCAAAAGAAGCAGTGAACTTGAACATCAGAGGCAAGGCCCTCGTAGCTGACGATGAGCGCACCAATCGCATTATGATAGCTGCGATTCTGAAACAGATTGGATACGAGGTTATTCAGGCTGAGAATGGCGCTGAAGCTGTTGATCTGTTTAAGAGCAAGTCTCCAGACATCATACTGATGGATGTAGTCATGCCTGTGATGAATGGTTATGAAGCGGTTAATGCAATTAAATCCATACCAGCTGACAAATTTACGCCGGTAATCTTTCTGACCGGCATATCTGGTGAGGACGATCTTGCTAAGTGCATAGAAGTAGGTGGTGATGATTTTCTTACCAAGCCCATAAGCACCACCCTATTAAAGGCCAAGATACAATCTATGGAAAGATTCTCCAATCTCCATAAAGAAGTCAACATGCTCTATGCTAGATCTCAACAGGATCAACACCTGGCTGAAGAGGTATTTGCTAGCGCCGTGGTTTCAGAGAATGTCGCACTGCACCAAATCCATACACTATTAAAACCTGCAGAACTATTTAGCGGAGATGTTTTGCTAACCGCATATTCCCCTTCCGGTGATTTAAATGTATTGATGGGGGATTTTACCGGTCATGGGCTTGCTGCGGCACTCGGTGCTATGCCTGCGTCGGAAGTTTTCCGTGCCATGACAAAGAAAGGCTACTCACCACAACAAATTTTATCTGCGATAAATTCAAAGCTGCTAGGTCTTCTTCCAACCGGAATGTTTATGGCAACTCAGTTTGTTTCTGTCGCAAATACCCTTGATCACGTCTCTGTGTGCAACTGTGGTATGCCTGATATTTTATTACTTGATGGAACAAATAATCAGATTAAACATCGCATATCTTCACTTGGAATTCCGCTCGGCATTAGTGATGATGTTGGTTTTCACGATTTTATTGAAGTTATAAACGTATCTCCAGACGACAGAATTCTGCTTGTTACCGATGGAGTTACTGAAGCGGTTAATGACAAGAAAGAGCATTTTGGTAGCCTCAGGCTTGAAGAGGCAATCTGTAACTCTTATCCAGGTGAGTCTGCAATAGAGAGTATCTCAAGATCTCTAAACGAACATTGTGGTAATGCAACTCAGGCCGATGACATAAGTCTTGCAGAAATACCATGTAATTCAGAACTATTACCAAATATAAATACCGAACTGGCTAATACTGCACATAAAACTGACCATGTAACTAAATCCACTACAGGTGGCTCCATAGATTTTTTATTAACACTGCATGGAAATCGCCTGTGTGACGCAGACCCTATCCCACTGTTGATTAATCACATACAGGAGATTGATGGACTTGGCGGTCATAGAAGAATCCTGTATACAATACTTACCGAACTCTACACCAATGCGCTTGATCATGGGGTACTTGGACTGAACTCTTCGCTCAAAGATACCCAAGACGGGTTTACCCAGTATTTTACAGAGCGCGAAAGAAGGCTGGAAACTTTAACAGATGGATATATTCGTATCTATCTAAGTTCGACATCGTCACAGAACGGCGGTGATATTATTATGACAATATCAGATAGCGGTTCTGGTTTTGATTATAAGAATTATCGGTATGATAACTCTGACAACTCCAGACTCTTTGGTCGTGGGTTACAACTTATAAATGAATTATGCAATTCTCTTAAGTTTATAGAGCCTGGCAACCAGGTTGAGGCAGTCTATTCTTGGAAAAATGTTAATGCAGGAATATGAGGTTACAAGCTAAGATTATGCAAAGTGAAACTGATTTTACAGGTTATACTTAGGCAAGTGTCCTTAAACACTTTATAACGTTATGAATATACTCCTGGTAGATGACACGCGTACAGAACAGCACATAATGACAGTCCGTCTGAATGAGATGGGCCACGATGTAATCTGCTGCTCTAACGGCCAAGAAGCAATAGATCTTTATGAGCAATATGATTTTGATCTGGTGCTTATGGATGTAATCATGCCAGTCATGGACGGTTACGAAACTGCCAGACATATCAGAAAAGAAGAAGACGACTGGGTCCCTATTATTTTTCTTAGTGGACGCACCAGCCCGGATGATATAGCCGCTGGTATAGAGGCTGGTGGCGATGACTATCTAACCAAGCCGGTCGATGAAACCATACTGGCCGCTAAGATGTCAGCTATGCAACGTATTGCAGCCATGCGACACCGGCTAATATCGGTTTCGCACGAACTTGAAAAGGCCAATGATGAATTACAAAAACTAGCAAATGCAGACGGACTAACCGGTCTTGCCAATCGCAGAATCATAGATGAATATCTGGAGAGAGAGACAGCACGCGCTATACGTAGCGAGCACCCAATAGCTGTAATCATGATAGATCTTGATAACTTCAAGTTTTATAACGACAACTACGGACATATAGCAGGTGACAGTTGTTTGAAGAAGGTATCCAAGGTGCTCAAAACTACTGTACGTCGCCCCGAAGACTTAGTTGGTCGTTATGGCGGTGAGGAGTTTTGTGTAATCCTACCCAACACTGATATGAATGGTGCG
Organism: Sedimenticolaceae bacterium; assembly: GCA_050291365.1. Taxonomy (GTDB): domain Bacteria; phylum Pseudomonadota; class Gammaproteobacteria; order Chromatiales; family Chromatiaceae; genus JAAGZL01. The sequence continues at coordinate 24,676 of JBNKJS010000040.1, forward strand.
GCATTTGTTGCAGAACGTATTCGTAGTGAGGTAGAAAATCTGAAAATACCCCACGCCAGAAATACGGCTGGTAACGTAGTAACCCTAAGTCTTGGGATAGCCTCAAATATTCCTGGAAAAAAGACCACTGCCAATCATCTACTTAGTGCTGCGGATAAGGCCTTATATGAGGCAAAGATGGCCGGAAAGAACCAGGTTGCCCAGGCTAAATTCTAGCCCCTATATCCACCAATATTTGCCAATCTTCTGTTTTCTATTTGTTCTAACTCTGATAATATAGAACCTGCAGAGAACTGGAGGGATATACCATGTCCAACACTGTTACCCGGCGCCAACAGGAAATATACGATTTCCTGGTAGATCATCTTGATGATTTCGTTCATCCACCAACACTAGATGAACTTTGCATAGCCCTTGGCCTCAGCTCAAAGGGTTCCCTGCACAAACAGATACAAGGCCTGATCGACGCTGGCTTGGTTGAACCAATGAATAACCAACGGCGGGGAATCCGCCTCACCGCAAATCCAGATCTGGATGAAAATATCCTGCCAATGTTCGGCTATATCGCCGCAGGTCAACCCATCGAAGCTATAGATCACCAAGAAACCGTTCAGGTGCCTGAAACTCTGCGTACCAGTAAGCCCTGCTACGTCCTCCAGATTAAGGGGGATTCCATGATCGATGACGGCATATTCGATGGAGATTACATCGTTGTAGAGGAACGCTCACAGGCAAGGAACGGTGAAATCGTAGTTGCCTTAATAGACAACTCTGAAGCTACACTAAAGAGAATAGAACAGAAACCAGGTAAGGTAGTTCTGCACCCTTCAAACGCCGATTATGAACCCATGACATACACTCCAGATCAGGTAGCTATACAAGGCGTCCTGGTCGGACAGATGAGGCGATACCACTAACATATTGATTTATCATATATAATATATCCTTCACGCCGGTTGTTCTCTTTTTGTTCTTTATATGCTAGGATAGAACATATTAAGAACGTTAATTAGCAACTTACGAGGTATATGATGAACAATTCAAATAGTTTTATAATGCGTGATCAAGTTGTTGATGTAGTAAAAAGCCTGATGAAAGAGGAAAGAGGCTTAACTTTTAATAGATTATTGAGCCAAGCATCAATCATTTTATTCTCTATATTTATATTTACCATATAAAGCAGAGCTGATCACTATGGCTAAACCTGACACATTAAATCATTCTGGATTTTTACAGAAGAAGATGAAGATACAAGGCTAGTCGTAGAATCTTGCTTAATAGATTCACTTATCCCCACTGTAGTGGTTGTGACATTGTCTTGATGATCTGACTTATCTCATTGGCCTAGGAAACTACTCTCGAGCATCTCAAATATAGCGCTCGCCTTATCCAAGGTCTCCTGATATTCCGACTCCATATTTGAGTCAGATACAATGCCACCACCTACTGCAAACTGAATCTGCCCACTCCTATGAATCATGGTACGAATAGCTATATTTGTATCCATATTCCCGTCGTATCCGATGTACCCAATGCTTCCGCAATAGATCCCGCGTGGATCTGGCTCCAACTCTTCAATTATCTCCATTGCCCTATATTTTGGTGCTCCAGTTATCGATCCTCCTGGAAAACAGCCAGATAGCAGAGAAATGGCATCATCTCTCTCTGATATCTCCCCAGTAACCCTGCTAACCAAATGGTGAACCGTTGGAAAACTTTCCACCTTAAATAGATCTGGAACATCAATGCTGCCTGGAGTACAGCTTTTCCCTAGGTCATTACGTAACAGATCCACTATCATTAGATTTTCAGCTTGGTCCTTACTGCTGCTCTGCAATTCTTCTAACAGTTGTCTGTCTATATTCGGTTCATTTGATCTTGGTCTTGTCCCCTTAATGGGTTTGGTCTCTACATGACTATCAACTACTCGCAAAAATCGCTCAGGTGAACTGGACAATATCTGCCCGAATGGGGAGTTAATATACGCCCCATAGGGGGATGGGTTGATATTCCGCAGATTCATATAGGAGTGCCATGGATCACCTAAACAACTCACATTGAATTTTTGTGCAAAGTTAACTTGATAGCAGTCGCCATCATGAATATATTTTTGAATACGCTCAAAGGCATCAGCGTACCGCTGTATCGTAAGATTGGACTTTATAGAACCGTTTAAGCTGAATGGTCTTTTTGCTGGTATTTCTTTTGGATTGGAAAAGATATCTACTAGTTCATCCCATCGATCCTGTGGCATATCACACTTGCTGTTTCTTACTAGCCAGCTCTTCTGTTCCTTATGATCTGCCAGAAATGCCCAGTTATAGATACCAAAACACATATCTGGCATGCCGTTAGAGTCATGAGCAAGATTTGGAAGTTCTGGTAGATACCTTGCTAATCCATAGGCCATATAGCCTATTGCACCACCAATAAATGGGATTGAGCTACTCTCCTCTGACTCTCCAAGAATATTTCTGAGCAGGTCTAATGGATTATCTGTTGATTCAACTGTACCTGTGGCCGTAATTGTCTGTGTAATTCCATCCTTTGTGGTGATGGTAGCTTCAGGATATGAAGAAATAACATCATATCGTCCATGATCTGAATATGGCCTGCCGCTATCAAGAAATACAGACCACGGTTGGTCAGCTATAGCAGCGAATAGAGGTGTACTATCAGAATGATAGGGTAAAGCCAGCAGCATTACGTTAGCAAATAAATAGTCTATATGCCGTCACTTAATCTAATGTGACGGATATAGATTCATCGCCAAGCTATTCAGCACCCTGGTTTTGAGCGCGCTCTTTCAGAAATATTTCATTAACGCGTTCGCGTAGTTCCTTTCCAGGCTTGAAATGAGGCACGTACTTGCCAGCAAGGGCTACCGTAGTACCTGTCTTTGGGTTTCTTCCCTGGCGAGGTGGACGATAATGCAGAGAGAAACTACCAAATCCTCGTATTTCAATCCTGTCACCCGAAGCCAAAGCCTGACTCATCTGTTCAAGAATACACTTAACAGCAAGTTCAACATCACGATACGCAAGATGACTCTGATCTTTTGCGATGACATCAATCAATTCAGATTTTGTCATTCTTGTTGTTCCCCTTTAGTTTTAACTAGCCTGGGGTTATTACACCCCAGGCTTAACCCTTAGCTAAGATAAAAGTGATTATTCGCTCTTATCTCCCATTTGTCCCTTCAGCACGTCTCCAAGTGTGGCAGTACCAGCCTTAGATCCAGAGGCATAACTCTGGATTGCAGCCGCCTCCTCTTCTACATCCTTGGCTTTAACTGAAAGTGAGATGGTACGGTTCTTTCTATCAACACCCAGAAATTTCGCTTCAATCTCACTACCCTCTTTCAAGACGGTACGTGCATCTTCTACTCTATCGCGAGATAGTTCTGAAGCACGCAGGTATCCTTCCACTCCTTCTTCTAGGGTAATAACAGCACCTTTGGCATCAACCTCTTTCACTACACCAGTAACCACGCTGCCTTTGGCATGTGTGCCAACGTAGCTGGAGAATGGGTCTTGATCAAGATGCTTAACACCAAGGGAGATACGCTCACGCTCAGGATCCACGGAAAGCACAACCGTCTCGATTTCCTGTCCCTTCTTGAAGTTGCGTACTGCCTCTTCTCCGTCCTCATCCCAAGATATATCAGACAGATGCACTAGACCATCGATATTTCCATCTAGGCCAATAAAGATTCCAAAATCTGTGATGGATTTGATATTACCTTTGATGTGATCACCCTTTTTATGCTTTTCGGCAAACTCATCCCATGGATTCTGCTGACACTGTTTCATGCCAAGGGAGATGCGGCGACGCTCTTCGTCGATGTCCAGAACAACAACCTCAACCTCATCACCCAGCTGAACCAGCTTGGACGGATGGATGTTCTTGTTAGTCCAATCCATCTCAGATACATGCACCAGGCCTTCAACACCCTCTTCAATCTCAACAAAGCAGCCATAGTCGGCCAGATTGGTAACTTTACCGAAAATACGGGTATGTTCAGGATAGCGACGAGCCAGATTTGACCATGGATCATCACCCATCTGTTTAAGACCAAGAGAGACTCTCTGCTTTTCGCGGTCAAACTTGAGAACCTTGACCATAATTTCGTCGGCGATCTCCACAACCTCAGAAGGATGCTTAACCCGCTTCCAGGCCATATCGGTGATATGCAGCAGACCATCGATTCCACCCAGATCTACGAATGCGCCATAATCGGTCAGGTTCTTGACAACACCCTTGACCTCCATACCCTCTTCCAGATTCTCCAGCAGAGTCTCGCGCTCTTCGCTGTACTCAGTCTCAACCACCGCACGACGGGAAACCACGACGTTGTTACGACGGCGATCCAGCTTGATCACCTTGAATTCCAGATCCTTACCTTCCAGATAAGAGGTATCGCGGACCGGACGAACATCTACCAGAGAGCCTGGCAGGAAGGCGCGAATCTCGCCTAGTTCAACGGTAAAACCACCTTTTACCTTGCCATTGATACGTCCAACAACAGTGTCCTGTGATTCGAACGCCTTATCAAGGAAGGTCCATGACTGTTCACGCTTGGCTTTTTCGCGTGAGAGGCGGGTTGCACCGAAACCGTCTTCAACGGCATCTAGTGCTACTTCAACTTGATCACCAACGGCAACTTCAATTTCACCACTGGCATCTAAAAACTGGTTTTTCGGTATAACGCCTTCGGATTTTAGTCCGGCGTTAACGACAACTGAATCGGAGGTTATTTCCAGTACTGTACCAATTACGATAGCGCCTGGACGTAGCTGAGTGTTAGCAACACTCTCTTCAAATAATTCTGCAAAACTTTCGGTCATGAGTTGATATTCCTAGGAGTGGCCGCATCATCGTCAGATCACATGGTGACCGACGGTCAAAGTTAAAAAAAAGCCCACCGCAACAATTTGCCGTGAACCGCCTAAACATCAAGATCTGGAAATGTACTGTGCACCTTTTCCAAGACCTTTTCTAACACCTCATCAATGGAGAGTGAGGTCGACTCCACCTCCAACGCTGCGACCGGCGCTACAAGTGGAGCTACGTCACGATTACGATCACGCTCATCGCGTTCATGTATATCCCTGACGAGATCGCGTAAACTAACACTTATTCCTTTTTCTTTCAACTGGTTATAACGCCTTTCCGCCCTTTCTTCGGCACTAGCGGTCAGAAAGACCTTAACTGGGGCATCTGGAAAGACTACGCTCCCCATATCACGCCCATCTGCTACCAGTCCCGGCTCTTTGGCAAAAGATCTCTGCCACTCCAGAAGCGCCTCTCTCACCTCTGGCACCGCGGCTACCTTGGAGGCCGAATTCCCAGCAGTTTCAGTACGAATCTGTTTGCTTACCTCTTCCCCATCAAGATAGACACTGTCACCATCAAACAAAACATCCATGTTTCGCGCTATTTCGCACAAGTTATCCACCAAATCGAAGCCAATACCGGCTTTTTCCGCCGAATATCCAACCAATCTATATAGTGCCCCACTATCCAGGATGGCCCAGCCAAGCCTCTCTGCCAGCAACTTTGCTATGGTCCCTTTTCCCGAACCGCTGGGACCATCAATGGTTATTACCGGCACCATGGTCAATCCTCTTCTATGGTTGTTATCTTCAAGCCGGTTTGTGCAGCCAGGTCGACAAATCCCGGAAAAGAGGTATCCACATTACGGCAATCATTGATTATTATCTCGCCATCCGCCCTCAGTGCAGCCATGGCAAATGACATGGCAATTCTATGGTCTCCGTGGCTTTCTACCTGCCCTCCATTGAGATAGCCACCCTGAATACGGATGCCATCAGCGGTAGCCTGGGCATCTATACCCAGTGCAAGCAGACCATCAGCCATCACCTGAATACGGTCGCTCTCCTTAACCCTCAGCTCTTCGGCACCCGTCAGAACAGTCTCTCCTTCTGCACAGGCAGCAGCTATAAATATCGCAGGAAACTCATCGATTGCCAGGGGCACCTGATCCTCTGGTATCCTGATTCCATGCAGATTGGAAGATCTAACCCTGAGGTCTGCAACCGGCTCTCCGCCAATCTCTTTTTCGTTAATTACCTCAATATCCGCACCCATCATCCGCAGAATATTGATAACCCCATCACGTGTAGGATTCATACCAACATGCTCCAGCAACACATCTGAGTCTGGCGCAATACTCGCCCCCACCAGAAAAAATGCAGTGGAGGAGATATCTGCCGGAACATCAATGTCACAGGCAATCAGTTTGCCGCCGCCATCCAGACTGATGCAATTGTTATCACGCCTCACCTCATAGCCAAAGCCACGTAGCATACGCTCGGTGTGGTCCCTGGTGGGTGCAGGTTCTGTGACGCTGGTTGTACCTTCCGCATAAAGCCCCGCCAGTAGCAGTGATGACTTTACCTGTGCGCTCGCCATGGGCATCTGGTAATCAATTCCTTGCAGCCTGGCCTCGCCCTTGATCTGCAGAGGAGCGGTACCCTCTTCAGTAGCTATGATCTCAGCCCCCATCTTAGCCAGCGGTTCTGTTACCCGACGCATGGGACGACTGGAGAGCGAGCTGTCACCTGTTAATGTGGTATCAAAGCTCTGGCCAGCAAGCAGCCCAGAGAGTAAACGCATGGAGGTACCTGAGTTACCCAGGTCCAGTTCAGACAGGGGTTTGGTCAGGCCATGCATCCCCACACCTTGGATAACCACTTTCCCAGAATCCGGGCCATCTATCTGGACACCCATAGCACGGAATGCATTCAAGGTGGCGAGGCTATCCTCCCCCTCGAGAAAACCGGTGATATTTGTTTCGCCCTCTGCCAATGAGCCAAGCATGATGGAGCGATGGGAAATGGATTTATCACCAGGCACCCGCAGGCTACCGGAAAGAACCCCTCCTGGTTTAACCCTGAATATAAGATTGCTGGGTGAACTCAATTCATACCTCGAATAACAGCGAAATCTGATGCTACGGAAAGCGCAGAAGCTTACCCCTTCCCGGTTAATATGTAAACACGATTCTCTATAAAAACAGATAGTTACTGAATGGTGTTAACAATAGATGGGTATGCTAGTTAGAGAAACTACTCTGTTGAATCTAGAATTCCATCGACATATTTGTCACGTGACTCCTTGGCACGCTCAAATATCTCTAACAGTCGTTCTCCGTCGCCCTTGCTGATTGTTTCTGCCAGGTCATTCATATCCTTGATATAGCCTTTCATCATCGCGCCAAGGGCTCCCCGATTGGCGATACAGATATCACGCCACATAACTGGGCTGGATGAGGCAATGCGGGTGAAGTCTCTAAACCCGCCTGCGGCATAACGGAAGATCTCATCGTTCTCTTTCATGCGTGCCAGTGAGTCTACCAATGCGAACGCCAACATGTGGGGCAGATGGGAAGTAGCTGCCAATATCTCATCATGATGGGCTACCGACATGATGGTTACATCACTCCCGCACAACTCCCACATAGCGGTTACCCGCTGCACTGCCTCACTGGATGTGTTTTCTGTAGGGGTGAGGATGACTCTTCTGTTTTGATATAACTCGGGAAAGGATGCCTCGACGCCACTGTTCTCTGTACCCGCAATCGGATGGCCAGGAACAAATTCTGGCAGTTCTGTGCCAAAGACAGCACGGCAATCATCCACCACACTTCCCTTGCTGCTGCCTCCATCAGTAATGGTCACCCCATCCATCAGATGCCCTTGCATTGCGGCAAAGGTGTCTTGCATGGCACCCAGGGGCACAGCTAGAAAGATCATGTCAGCGCCTTCCACTGCTTCGCCCACATCATGGGTATAACTATCGATAACACCAAGCTGCACGGCCTTTTCCAGATTCCCCTTGCCGCGCCCACATCCAACCACTTCGCCCACTTCACCAACAGCGCGTAGAGCACGCGCCAGTGAACCACCGATAAGACCCACACCGATAATGGATAATCTCTTGATAAGCATTAGCCAAGTACCTTCTTCATGGCAACAAGTAATCGTTCATTCTCTTCCGGCAGACCAATTGATACCCGCAGATGATTGGGAAGACCATAGTTTGCAATCGGTCTGACTATGCAACCTTCTCGTAACAGGGCCTGATCAACCTCCAGTGCAGCTCTTTTCACATCTACTGCAATGAAATTGCCCACAGATGGAATGTAATCCAGCCCCATCTCCTTGAATCCTTGCCTGAGTTGAGACATGCCCTGGCTATTAACCTCAACAGCACGACGAATGAAATCCTGATCATCCAAAGCCGCTCTGGCAGCGGCCAATGCCATGGAGTTGACATTAAACGGCTGTCGTACACGATTCAATAGATCTGCTACATCTGGATGGGACAGCCCATAACCTACCCGCAGACTGGCCAGACCATAGGCCTTGGAGAAGGTGCGGGTAACAATCAGATTCGGAAAATCCTGTAACCAATTGGAGCTGTCCGGATAATCCTTCTCGTCCACATATTCAATATATGCCTCGTCTACCACCACAATAGTCTCTGCAGGGACAGACTCAATGAATGAACGCAGCTCACCTGAGCCCAACCAGTTACCGGTTGGATTATTGGGATTGGCAATCCAGATAACGCCAGTATCTTCGCTTATCAGCCCAGCCATGGCGCTAAGATCATGGCCATAATCCTTAGCTGGCGCCATCTTTAGTTCAGCGCCAACCGCCTGACTGCTCAATGGATAGACGGCAAAGGCGTGCTGCGAAAACAGCGACTCCTTACCAGGTCCCAAAAATACTCTAGCAATCATATCCAACACATCGTTGGAACCATTACCCAAGGTGATGCAGGCGGCATCTACTCCATGTTTTGCTGCCAAGGCGTTGCGTAGTTTGAAGCCACTACCATCCGGATAACGCGCGATCTCTCCCAGCTCACCGTTAATTGCCTCCAAGACCAAAGGGCTGCATCCAAGGGGATTCTCGTTAGAGGCCAGTTTTACCGAATCGCTTATACCCAGTTCTCGCTCCAGTTCTGACACTGGCTTACCTGGCACATAAGGGTTGAGGTTAGCGACACCTGCTGCGGCCTGTTTGACGAATATGTTCTGCTTATTACCCATGGTCGTTTCTAATCTGAAAGTGATGACTAACCGGTTATAGTACCGCTATTGGGTAAGATCCAAGCACCTTGAAAAGGCTGGCGTCCGCCTTGAGCTCTTCCAGGGCCTTGGCAACAACTGGGTTATCTTTGTGACCTTCGATATCCACAAAGAATACATAGTCCCAGGTACCGCGTCGTGATGGCCTGGACTCAATACGCGTCATGCTTATTTCGTGCTCAGCCAGCGGGCTTAGCAAAGTATTCAAACTACCTGCAACATTACGCGCAGATAACAGTAGTGTTGTTTTATCCCTACCGCTCATGGCTACGCTCTGGCGACCTATAACCAGGAACCTGGTTGTATTGTCTGGCTCGTCCTCAATGCTTTCCGCAAGATAATCGAGTTTATATATTTCAGCTGCCATCTCACCTGCAATCGCCGCAGAATTTGGCTCCATGTTTGCCAGACGCGCAGCCTCAGCATTGCTTCCCACAGGCATCTGTTCTGCATGGTGTAGGTTTCTATCCAGCCACAAGCGGCACTGCGCCAATGACTGCTGATGGGAATATACCTTCTTAACTGCAGATAAATCCTTCTCTCTACTCATCAGATGATGATGAATACGCAGACTGACTTCACCGCAGATCTGTAGTCCTGAGTTAAGAAACATATCTAGTGTGTGACTGATCACGCCTTCGGTGGAGTTCTCAACAGGCACCACGCCATAATGACAATCACCAGACTCCACATCTCGGAAGATATCTGGGATTGAAGAGAGTGCAACTGTCTCCACTGAGTGTCCGAAGTGCTTCAGCGCGGCTGATTGGGTGAAGGTCCCCTCAGGCCCCAGAAAGGCGATACGCAGAGGTTGTTCCAGCGCAAGGCATACAGACATGATTTCGCGGAACAAGCGAGTCATCTCTTCATCACCCACCGGGCCGCTATTACGATCCTTTATGGCAGCAAGAACGCTGGCCTCGCGTTCGGGACGATAGAAGAATGTGTCTTCATCTTCTTCCCTTTTTACCTTCGCCACATCTTGGGCAGCAGTGGCGCGCTGATTGATTAGATCCTGAATCTGTTTATCCAGGGAGTCTATACGCTGGCGTATCTGCTGTAGTTTCTCTTTCTCACTCATAGCAATGAGGATCCGCTTGTGATTAGACTCTTATCCTAAACACCTTACTGAAAGAACGCCATCAATACCAAGAATCAGATCCAGGGTTTTTTGATCCGGCTCCTTGTCCACATCCAGTAGGGTCACAGCAATATCACCGCGTGACTTGTTTACCATGTCCATGATGTTTAGGCTTGCATCTGCCAGATCGGTTGAGATCTGTCCCAACATGTTGGGAACGTTTGAATTCACCACTGCCAGGCGGAAACCACCGTTCCTGCTTAGGCGGATAGACGGAAAATTCACCGAGTTGGTGATATTACCGTTCTCCAGGTAATCCCGTACTTGCTCAGCAACCATAACAGCACAGTTCTCCTCCGCCTCACCGGTTGAGGCACCCAGGTGCGGCATGGTTATACACTTGGGGTGATTCTTCAATAGGTTACTAGGAAAATCACACACATAGGCATAGAGCTTACCTTCATCCAGGGCAGGCACCACGGCCTCATCATCAATGATGCCGTTACGGGCAAAGTTGAGGATAACCGCATTGTCCTTCATGATCTTGATGCGTTCAGCATTGATCATGTGTTTAGTGGCATCAACCAACGGAACATGAAAGGTAACAAAGTCTGACTTAGAGAGCAGATCATCTACACTCAGGGCCTCTTCCACATCCGATGATAGCTGCCAGGCGCTCTTCATGGTGATAGTTGGATCGTAGCCGATAACATTCATGCCCAGCGCACGTGCAGCATTGGCTACCTTTACACCGATGGCGCCCAGGCCAACCACGCCCAGGGTACGACCAGGCAGTTCGAAACCAACAAAATTTTTCTTGCCGGACTCTACCTGTTTTGTTATCTCTGCATCTTCCCCTTCTAGACTACGAGCGAAATCCCAGGCGCTACCAAGATTACGACAAGCCATTAGCATTCCCGCCAGCACCAACTCACGTACTGCATTGGCGTTGGCTCCGGGTGCGTTGAATACCGGCACACCAATCTCAGTCATACGGTCAACTGGGATGTTATTGGTTCCTGCTCCCGCACGGCCAATTGCCTTTACACTCTCAGGCAATACCATATCGTGCATTTTGAAGGAACGCAGAAGGATTGCATCTGGGTTTGACATCTCAGATGCAATCTCATAATTGTCACGCGGCAGTCTCTCCAATCCAACCACAGAGATGTTGTTCAGGGTCTGAATCTTATACATGCTTATTTACCTTTTACTTATTTTTTACTAGCAATTAGCCATTCCGTTTTTCAAAGTCCGCCATAAACTCAATCAATGCTCCAACCCCTTCTTCGGGCATTGCGTTGTAGATACTAGCACGCATACCGCCAACTGACCTGTGTCCTTTGAGTGTAACCAAACCAACTTTCGATGCCTCACTCAGGAAAGTGGCATCCAAGTCGGAATTGGCTAGAACAAATGGAACATTCATCCAGGAACGGCTGTTGGTCTGAACTGGGTTGCTATAAAAGTCTGAATCATCAATTGCAGCATATAACTTGGCAGCCTTACGCTCATTTACTTGCGCCATTTCCTGCAGCCCGCCATTTCTCTTCAGCCATTTGAATACCAGTCCGGCTAGATACCAGCCAAATGTAGGAGGTGTGTTGTACATTGAACCACCCTCTGACATGGTGGCATAGTTGAACATGGTAGGGGTTATATCAAGGACATCGCCCAACAGATCTTCCCTTACGATTACCACGGTGAGACCAGCAGGACCGATATTCTTCTGCGCACCGGCGTAGATCATGCCAAACTTGGAAACATCCACCGGACGTGACAGTATGGTAGAGGACATATCCGCTATCAGCGGGACGTCTCCAGTCTCAGGTATGTATGGGAACTCCACACCCTGTATGGTCTCATTCGGGGTGTAATGTACATAGGCCGCATCGGCAGATAGGGCAAGCTCATCCTGTGCTGGCGTGGTGGTGAACTTTGACTCTTCGGTAGAAGCCGCAACATTCACATCACAGTAACGCTTAGCCTCGGCAATGGCCTTCTTTGACCAGGAACCGGTATTAATATAATCAGCGACCTTCTTGCCCCGCATTAGGTTCATGGGGATGGCGGCAAACTGAGAAGAGGCGCCCCCCTGCAGGAACATGACCTTGTAGTTTTCGGGAATTGCCATCAACTCACGCAGATCCGCCTCGGCCTCTGCGGCTATGGAGCTAAACTCCTTGCCCCGGTGACTCATTTCCATTACCGACATGCCGCTTCCATGCCATTCGAGCATCTCGTCCTTTGCCTGTTGTAGTACTTCTTGTGGGAGCACCGCTGGACCAGCGCTGAAATTGTAGACTCTGGACATTTATTAGATCTCCAAGATTATTTATTAAAATGGTTGTTTTTCAAAAAAAGATTTTTTAACTTTCCGGCACTGGTTCAGAGTCACTCTTGCTCTTGTTCTTCATCCTCTTCTTCCATATCCCCACTCGAATCGATAGAAGCAATCCGCTCAATGCCGATTAGGCGCTCATCATCACTAACACGAATGACTTTTACCCCCTGAGTATCACGACCCATAACCGACACATCAGATACCTTTATCCTGACCAGAGTGCCGCCATCGGTAATAAGCATAACCTCATCCTCACTATCCACAAGTACAGCCCCAACCTGACCGCCGTTACGATCAGAGGTCTTGATGGAGATCATGCCCATACCGCCTCTTCCCTTGGCTGAGTATTGATCCAGAGATGTGCGCTTACCAAAACCATTTTCGGTTACGGTAAGCACCGTCTTATCATCCTCAGCAATGATCAGAGAGATAACGGATTGATCGTCGACTAGCTTGATACCCCTGACACCGCAGGCGGTACGCCCCATGGGGCGCACATGTGACTCATTGAATCTTATCGCCTTGCCTGCAGAGGTAAACAGCATTACATCCTTGGTTCCATCTGTGATAGCAACACCGATAAGCTGATCATCATCTTTCAGATCTACCGCTATAATTCCGCTGGACCTTGGCCGTGAGAAGTTCTCCAGGTTAGTCTTTTTCACCGTGCCGGTGCTGGTAGCCATAAACACAAACAGATCGTCACTGTACTCACGTATCGGCAGGACTGCGTTGATACGCTCGCCCTCATCCAGCGGCAGGATATTATTGATCGGCTTACCCCTGGCCCCGCGTCCAGCCTGTGGTAGCTGATACACCTTCAACCAGTAGACACGTCCACGATTGGAGAAACATAGGATGGTATCGTGAGTACTGGCCACAAACAGCTGATCCACAAAGTCTTCATTTTTGGTGGTGGTTGCAGACTTACCCTTACCACCCCTGCGCTGAGCCTGATACACATCCATGGACTGGGCCTTGGCATATCCGGCATGGGACAGGGTCACAACCACATCCTCTTCAGTGATCAGATCTTCCAAGGTCAGATCCAGGTGTGATTCCATGATCTCGGTACGACGTTCATCACCATATTGATCACGCATGGCAACCAGTTCATCCCGTATTATCTGCATCAGACGATCGGAATTGGAGAGGATATCCAGCAAATACTTGATCTTGTCCAGGATCTCACCATACTCATTCAGGATCTTATCCTGCTCCAGGCCGGTGAGACGGTGCAGTCTCAGGTCCAGAATAGCCTGGGCCTGCACCTCTGTCAGGAGATAACCCTTCTCGCTAAGACCATATTCGGCACCCAGTTCCTGAGGCTTGGAGGCGTCCGCGCCAGCACGTGACAACATCGCTTCCACGGTGCCGGACTGCCAATGACGGGAGAGCAAGCCCTGCTTGGCCTCGGCCGGACTCTTGGCCGCCTTGATCAGCGCGATAACCTCATCTATATTGGCCAGGGCAACGGCCAGACCTTCCAAGATATGGGCGCGGTCTCGAGCCTTACGCAATTCGAACAGGGTGCGTCGGGTAACCACTTCACGTCGATGGCGGATGAAATACTCCAGCATCTGTTTCAGATTCAACAGACGCGGCTGGCCATCCACCAGGGCCACCATATTTATACCGAATACGTTTTGTAGTTGGGTATGCTGGTAAAGATTATTCAGCACAACCTCAGAAACTTCACCGCGCCGTAGTTCGATCACTACCCGCATTCCATCCTTGTCTGACTCATCACGAATCCCGGTTATCCCTTCAACGCGCTTATCCTTAACAAGTTCGGCGATCTTCTCCAGCAGCTTGGCCTTATTGACCTGATACGGCAGTTCTGTGATCACAATCCGCTGGCGGTGGCCTGAGTCATACTCCTCCACACCAGTTCTGGCCCGGATGTATACCCGGCCGCGTCCGGTCTTGTACGCTTCGTAAATTCCTTGAGAGCCATTGATCATGGCGGCGGTTGGAAAATCCGGCCCCGGGATATGCTGCATCAGATCCTCGACCGTTGATTCGGGATTATCAATCAGTGCAACACAACCATTTATGGTCTCAGTAAGATTATGGGGAGGGATGTTGGTAGCCATACCCACTGCGATACCAGCAGAGCCATTGACCAGCAGGTTGGGAATTCTGGCCGGAAGAACCGTAGGCTCGTGTTCTGACTCATCGTAGTTTGCAGTGTAGTCAACGGTATCCTTATCCAGATCGTCCAACATGCTATGGGCGATCTTGGCCATGCGTACCTCAGTGTAACGCATGGCAGCCGGGGCATCACCATCTACAGAACCGAAGTTACCTTGACCATCCACCAACATATAACGCAGCGAGAATGGCTGAGCCATACGAACAATGGTGTCATAAACTGCTGTGTCACCATGGGGGTGGTATTTACCGATAACATCACCCACGACCCTGGCTGATTTTTTATACGGTTTATTCCAATCATTACCCAGTTCACTCATGGCGAAAAGAACACGCCGGTGAACCGGTTTCAGACCATCCCTAACATCCGGCAGAGCACGCCCAACGATTACGCTCATAGCGTATTCGAGATAGGAGTGCTGCATCTCGTCTTCTAGGTTTACAGGTAATACTTCTTTGGCAAATTCTGTCATGAACTTCTATCAAATCGTCATCAACGACGCCTAAATCCTTAATCTATCCAACCATGTGTTGGGAATTCTGGGAAACCATTATTCCGCACGAATAACAGCCACGAATCATAACATACTTAGGGTAAGTGCTGCTTGAAAAAATAACGTCTGAAATCGCCTTTCAGGGCTTCTGAGTCAGAAAGCCATCAATTCCCGCATCTTTTTAGCATTTGGCGAGAGCACAATGCCCTTTTCAGTGACAATTGCGTCAACCAGGGCTGCCGGGGTCACATCGAACACTGGATTCCAGGCATCCACCCCAATTGCACCTATACGTTTACCACCACACATAAGAACCTCGTCCGGGTCACGAGATTCAATAGGAATAGCCTCTCCTGAGGCCGCCGACATATCTATGGTGGAGGTAGGGGCCGCCACCATAACCTTTACCCCGTGGTGCTTTGCAGCTACAGCCAGACTATAGGTTCCAATCTTGTTAGCCACATCACCGTTTGCGGCAATACGGTCCGAGCCTACAACCACCCAACCTATGCCACCAGTCTTCATTCTGCTCGCAGCGGCACCATCGGTAAGGAGAGTGACAGGAATTTTGTCCTTATGCAGTTCCCAGGCGGTAAGACGAGAGCCTTGCAACCAGGGCCTGGTCTCATCTGCGTAGACCTGCTCGATTTTTCCATCCCTCCAGGCGCTTCTGATAACCCCAAGAGCGGTACCGTAACCACCTGTGGCTAAGGCCCCTGCATTGCAGTGGGTAATTACCGAGGTGGCAGATTCAATCAGACCGGCCCCCAGATCACCTAGAGTGCGGTTAGAAGCCACATCCTCCTGGTGAATCTGCATTGCCTCTTCCAGCAACCTGGGCGTGGGATCGCCTCCATCAAGTTGATCAATAAGCCTGCCCATCCGTTCCAGGGCCCAGAACAGGTTCACAGCCGTGGGACGGGAGGCCGCCAGCCTCTCCATATCTTCCTGCATGCCTTCCTTCCAGCTGGAACTGTTTTGCTGATAGCTGTCCCTCGCCGCCAACACCACACCAAATGCGGCAGTAACGCCAATAGCAGGTGCTCCGCGTACTACCATGTCTGTTATGGCGTCGGCCGTGGCCGCCGCTGTCTGTAGCTCCAGGTACTCCTCTTCGTTAGGTAGAATCCTCTGATCAAGCAGGTAAAGACGGTCATTGCTCCAAACAATCGCCTTATCGGCGTCTGCCTGAATATCGAGTGGGATAGATTGCATGTTTAGTTCGGTTCCAAAATATTATTTGTTTATACTGCGTATCTTATGAGAAGGTCTGAATAATTACATCCTGTAATTATCAGAGATTTCATAGCATCGAACAGACAATCATAAATGAAGGCAATAGCTTGAACATTGATACCTTAATAGACGCCCGCTGGATAATCCCGGTGAACCCACATGACACTGTACTGGATAACCACTCAGTAGCTATTCATGATGGCCGCATCCACGATATCCTACCTACCGCCGAAGCGGATAAGTATCAAGCTGGAACCAGACATAGTCTGGGATCACACGCCCTGATCCCCGGTCTGATAAATGCCCATACCCATGCCAGCATGAATCTAATGCGGGGTCTGGCCGACGACCTGCCGCTTATGACATGGCTGAATGATCATATCTGGCCTGCCGAGCAGAAGTGGGTGAATGAGGAGTTCGTAGCCGATGGTACCAGACACGCTATTGCGGAGATGATGCGCGGAGGTGTGACCTGTTTCAACGACATGTATTTCTATCCAGACGTTACCGCCCGCGTATGCGCCGATGCCGGTATGCGGGCTGTTGTGGGGCTGATCATGATCGACTTCCCCTCTGCCTGGGCCAGTAGCACAGATGAGTATCTGCATAAAGGTATTGAGGTGCATGATCACTATCGCAAGCATCCACTTATCTCTACGGCATTCGCCCCCCATGCCCCCTATTCTGTCTCGGATGGACCTCTGGAGGAGATCCGTACTCTAGCTGATGAACTGGGGATGCAGATCCACATCCATCTGCACGAGACTCAAGACGAAATCAACCAGGGCATGGAGAAATATGGGGTAAGACCCATGCAGCGACTAAATGACCTGGGGCTGCTATCTCCCTCCCTCATTGCGGTACATATGACCCAACTGCAGGATGATGAGATAGAGCTGTTCGCCCAATCCGGCGCCAACGTTGCCCACTGTGCGGAATCTAACTTAAAACTAGCCAGCGGCTTCTCTCCAATAGTAAAGATGCTAGAGGCAGGCATTAACGTCTCCATAGGCACAGACAGCGCAGCCAGTAACAATGATCTGGATATGTTCAGTGAAATGCGCACCGCAGCCCTTCTGGCCAAGGGTGTAGCAGGTAATGCCAGCGCCCTGCCCGCAGCAACGGCCCTGCGTATGGCAACCTACAACGGGGCAGTGGCCCTGGGAATATCCGAAGATACCGGATCTCTGGAGATCGGCAAATATGCCGACATCACGGCCCTGGACCTTGGGGGTATCGAATCCCAACCGATCTATCACCCAATCTCCCAACTGGTCTACGCCAGCAGCCGTAACATGGTTTCTGATGTGTGGATAGCAGGAAAACAGGTGGTGAAGAGCGGTGAATTGACTACCCTTGACCACGACCAGATATTATCGGATTCTGCCCACTGGCAGAACAACGTTAAAGAGCAGGCATAGTTAGCATGACAACCAAATCAGTAAATGTTGATCAAGATGAGATCGGTAAGTTTGAGCAGCTGGCATCCCGCTGGTGGGATCCAGACAGTGAGTTCAAACCACTGCATGAAATCAACCCCCTGCGCCTCAACTACATAGACCGACACGTAGGGCTTGAAGGCAAAAAAGTACTGGATGTAGGCTGTGGCGGCGGCATTCTCTCTGAGAGCATGGCTGCACAAGGTGCTACAGTTACTGGTATTGATATGGGCGAAGCGCCCCTCTCTGTAGCAAAACTACATCTACTGGAGTCAGGACTGGATGTAAATTACCGTCGCATCCCTGTGGAACAACTGGCGGATGAGCAACCGGAAAGCTATGACGTTGTCACCTGCATGGAGATGCTGGAACACGTACCAGATCCATCATCAGTAATACTCGCCTGCGCCAAACTGGCCAAGCCCGGCGCTAGTCTGTTCTTCTCAACCCTTAACCGCAATCCTAAGTCATATCTATTTGCCGTCGTTGCTGCAGAATATATCCTGCGCATGTTGCCAAAAGGTACCCATGACTATAACAAGTTCATTCGGCCCTCAGAGCTGGATAGATGGATCAGGGCGGCGGGTCTAAAGACCAAAGAGATCACTGGCCTCAACTACAACCCACTAACCCAAATCTACAAGCTATCATCCAATGTTGATGTAAACTATATGGTAAGTGTCACTAAGGAATCTCATGGCTAAAATAGTCCTGTTCGATCTGGATGGAACTTTTGCCGACACCGCACCAGATCTAGCCCATGCCCTAAACCAGACTTTGGAGTTGCACGGCAGACCGGCTATGTCTCTGGAGCAGATCAGGCCGGCCGTTTCCCATGGCAGCCCCGCCCTGATTAAACTTGGATTCGGAATCGAACCAGACGACAGTAGATTTGAGACCCTGCGTCAGGAGCTGTTGCGTTTCTATACCGAAGATATCTGCCTCCACACCAACCTGTTTCCAGGCATGGAAGATCTCATAACCAATCTGGATGAGAATGGTATCCCCTGGGGCATAGTGACCAACAAACCAGAGTGGCTGACTAATCCATTAATGGAACAGTTGAATATGACCAAGCGGGCGATATGCATCGTGAGTGGTGACACTACCCCCAATTCCAAACCGCATCCGGAGCCGATCCTGCATGCCTGCAGACTGGCCGGAGGCCATGACCCTGCTGACTGCATCTTTGTTGGAGATGCAAAGAAGGACATTGAAGCCGGCAACAGTGCTGGCACCACCACCCTGGTAGCGATGTTTGGCTATTTAGATCCGGATGACCGTCCTGATGAGTGGGAAGCGGATGGGTACATAGAGCACCCGTCTCAGATACTCGACTGGCTGAATCACCCTGAAAAAAACTAATATATAAACAGCATCCATACTGATATGAAATCACCGAGAAGTACAAAATGACCTTTGAATACAACCCACCTCAAGACCTGCTTAATAACAGAACCATCCTAGTAACCGGAGCTGGTGACGGAATAGGTCGTGCTGCGGCCAAGGCATTTGCCACCCATGGAGCAACCGTAATCCTGCTGGGGAGAACCATTGCCAAGCTGGAAGCGGTCTATGACGAAATAGAGAAGTTGGGTGGTACTCAACCCGCCATATACCCGATGAATCTGGAAGGCGCATCTCCACACGATTTTCTGGAACTGGCGAAAAAACTGGATCAGGAGTTTGGGTCCCTTGAAGGGCTGCTCCACAACGCGGCCATACTTCCATTTTTAAGCAGGATTGACGACTATGACCCCCAGAGCTGGCTGAGTGTCATGCAGACAAACTTGAACGCCCCTTTTCTGCTTACTCAAACCCTATTGCCTCTTCTACGCAAAGCAGAAGATGCCTCTATTCTGTTCACCTCGGATCATGTGGGGCGGTGTGGCAAGGCCTACTGGGGGGCCTACGGCGTATCTAAATTTGGTATTGAGGGACTTATGCAGATACTGGCAGAGGAGACCAGAGACAGCAGCGCGATCCGAGTAAACAGCATAGCCCCAGGCCCCACCCGCACCAGACTTAGGTCTGATGTATTTCCGGGGGAAGACCCCAGCAGCGTTAAGCCGGCGGAATCACTTATGCCGCTATATCTATGGCTCATGGGGCCAGACAGCATCGGCAAAACCGGCAATTCTGTCGATGCAGAGGCGGAAAAACCTTTCCCCTTTAGCCTTTAAAATGCACAATATCTGCTGATTTTGCGTCAAATATTCGACCTATTGTTATTAGTGCAAACGGAAATGCTATATAACTTATTGATTAATTAGACATTATGTAATTGTGGCACGCTTTTAGCTTGTAGCTATGTGAATAGATTAGCTAAAGTGGATCCACGATATGCAAGCTCAAATTCAGACAATCTCAGCCAAGCGGAACAGAGATCAGATACCACAGATGCCCCAAATGCCTATCAATCAAGCAGAGTCTGATACAAAAGATAATGACCTTGAACCAAAAAGGCTGGAACTTGCGAGCGTACTACAGAAAACATTAGAGCCGAAGGAGCTAATCTCCCTTTTTGCACGTGAGCTAGGGAAATATATACCTTTCGATGGTCTATCGTACGATTTCCCAACCCTGGGCATCAATATAAGACTTGGGGAGCTTACTAGTAATAAATGCACTTATGATCTCAAGATAACTGATGAGCACCTAGGCGACATCTCTCTGCATCGAGAAACCAAATTTCAAGAACGCGAACTTGCTGGGGCAGAAAATATGCTTGCGGGCCTACTCTACCCCCTGCGCAATACTCTGCTTTATCAAAAAGCCCTTCAATCAGCCACTACTGACCCCCTTACCGGCGTAAAGAACCGGGCAGCCATGGAGAGCTCCATGAAGCGCGAGCTTGGTCTTGCCAACCGGCATGGACATAACCTATCACTGATACTGCTTGACCTTGATCACTTCAAATCCATAAATGACCGGTTTGGGCATCTGATAGGTGATCAGGTTTTGCGTGCTGTAGCAAATGTGGCTGAAGATACCATCCGTGATTCTGATATGATTTTCCGCTTCGGTGGCGAGGAGTTCCTGGTCCTGCTTCACGGGACAAAGATATCTGGCGCAGCACTGCTAGCGGAGAGGATGAGAAGAAGAATAGAGGAGTTAGAGATATTTCCTGATCTGGATCTGCGTATAACAGCAAGTATGGGCGTTGTATCCTTGATCCAGGATGAGAGCTCTGAAACTATCTTTATGCGGGTCGACAATGCCATGTACAGAGCGAAAAACAACGGTCGCAATCGGGTAGTGGTTGACAAAAGTGCCTAAATAAGAAATCTCATGGATAATAGGCGCATGTCGCGTCTTATCCTATTTAACAAACCCTACGGTGTCCTCACCCAGTTCACTGATCAGGAAAACCGTCAAACACTTGCAGATTTCATTTCCATCAAAGAGATCTATCCTGCGGGCCGACTCGACCGTGACAGTGAAGGACTACTGCTACTCACTGACGACGGCAAACTTCAGCAGCGTCTGGCCAACCCCAAATTTAAGACCTGGAAAACATATCTGGTTCAAGTGGAGAACATTCCTGATCAGGAAAGCCTGCAACAACTGCAAAACGGCCTTGAACTCAAGGACGGACCTACCAGACCAGCCAAGGCCAGACTAATCCAGCCGCCAGATCTTTGGCCAAGAGATCCACCGGTACGCTTTAGGAAGAATATCCCAACTCAATGGCTGGAGATAATGATCCGGGAAGGCCGCAACCGCCAAGTCAGGCGCATGACTGCCGCCATAGGACACCCTACCCTGCGTCTGGTACGCACCGGAATCGGCAAATGGCGCTTGGGCAAGCTGCAACCAGGCAAGTTGTTGCAGCTAGAGGTGCCATAAGTTCAATCTAACCTAGGATCACTGACAGCAGAAATTGTTATACAATGGAACAAATTTAAGTAGGAACTGTTCCATGGGATTTTCTAAACAGCTAAAACTATTACTCCTGGTCCTTCTCTTGTGCCCAACCTCTTTTTCTCTCACAGCAAAAGAGTATGCCCCCAGTGGCATCCCTGACTTACCAGGAGACCCATCACTCGATGCCTTCCCGGTCTGTTACAAACATACCTGCGCTGCGGTGGATACAGTTTCACTCAGCCCTAAAGAGTGGGAGGAGATTAGGAAAATTTTTCAGCCCAGCGCTAAAAGCCCTGAAGCAGAACGGCAGTTGATTAAAAAGGCCGTATCCAGATTAGAAGTAGTAATTGGCAAGAAGGTAAATACCTTAAATGACAAAGGCGGAAACTTCGATGGGATGTTTATTCACGATGGCTATCAGATGGACTGCATCGACGAGTCATCTAACACCACCACCTATCTTACCCTGATGCAGAAAGATAACCTGTTGAAATGGCACCAGGTGCAGTCCACCAAGACCAGGGGGTTCTTTATCTTCGGCATGCCCCATACTACTGCTGTCATCAAGGAGAACCAGTCCAATAAGATTTGGGCCGTGGACTCATGGTTCCGCGACAATGGTGTTGAACCTGATATTCTGCCTATCTCCCAATGGAGTGATGGCTGGAGTCCAGAGAAGGACTGATTTGACTGACCTCTCCTCCACAGGTCTGGATAGATACGTGCAAAAACAGCAAAAGGTAATCATTGGCCTCTCCGGAGGTGTCGACTCCTCCGTGGCAGCAAAGATCCTCCTGGATCAGGGCTGGCAGGTTGAAGCCCTGTTCATGAAGAACTGGGACGAAGAGGATAGCGCAGAGTACTGTTCTGCGGCAGAGGATCTTGAGGATGCGCAGGCCGTAGCGGATATGCTCGGCATCAAACTGCATAAGGTCAATTTTTCCACTGAATATTGGGATCGTGTATTTGAGCATTTCCTAGCTGAATACCGGGCCGGGCGCACCCCCAATCCAGATGTACTCTGCAACCGTGAGATCAAATTCAAGGCATTTCTGGACTATGCGCTGGAGCTCGGTGCTGACTATATCGCCACCGGCCACTATGCCCGCAAACAGCAGTCGGATGACGGAACTGAAAATCTCTGCCTGTCCCACGATGAGGCCAAAGATCAGACCTACTTCCTATACATGCTAAACCAGTATCAGCTTTCCCATGCCCTATTCCCCCTTTCGGACATCCCCAAAGCAGAGGTAAGGACAATTGCCCTGGAGGCAAATTTCCCCAATCATG
This sequence comes from Sedimenticolaceae bacterium, assembly GCA_050291365.1. Taxonomy (GTDB): domain Bacteria; phylum Pseudomonadota; class Gammaproteobacteria; order Chromatiales; family Chromatiaceae; genus JAAGZL01. The sequence goes on from JBNKJS010000040.1 coordinate 47,702, forward strand.
CAAAAAAGGACAGCACCGGAATCTGTTTTATTGGTGAGCGTAAGTTCAGCGATTTCTTGAGTAAGTTCCTGCCTGCAACCCCGGGACCTATGCGTAAACCCGACGGTGAATACATAGGCGAACATAATGGCCTCATGTACTACACCCTGGGACAGCGCAAAGGCCTTGGTATCGGAGGGCGGGCAGACACAGAGGAAATCCCGTGGTTTGTGGTAGCAAAGGATCTGGAGACAAATACCCTTGTGGTCGCACAGGGTCATGATCACCCCATGCTGCTTAAACAGGGTCTGAACGCAAGTCAGCTCCATTGGATATCAGGCAACCCACCGGCCGAGATCCCCATGCCCTGCCTTGCCAGGATCAGGCATCGACAACCACTGCAACAGTGTGAAATCATCTCTTTGCAGGATGATGCCTGCCAGGTACGCTTTACGGAGCAGCAAAGAGCTGTTACCCCTGGCCAGTCCATTGTGTTCTACAGCAATGATATATGTCTGGGTGGAGGGGTGATCGATCAGGCATACTGAGATCAAACTTAAGATATTCAATTTTCGTGAGTATTAAATGAAATCATACAGAGACCGCTGTATTGCACTTGCAGGCATGTTTCAGGCAGCCACTCTTGTGCATAACATCGCCCATGAAGGCAACTACGATGAGGAGAGCGCAAAGGCCAGCATCTACAGTCTGTTTCAAGTTGATGCCGAATCTGTTCCTGCTGTTTATGGTGGACTTGAGGGTATAACAATGGGGCTTAACCAACTCATTGGACAGCTTACTGGTAAGGAAGAGCGCAATACAGAAACCACTGGATATGTAATCACCATGATGCATCTGGAAAGGAAGCTAGCAAAACAACCTGAAATGCTAGATCACATATCTAACGGCATCCATATAGCATCTACCAGGCTGGCACATTTCCCCATGATGCACCAGAATATATTGGGACAACTTGCAGATATATATTCGGAAACCATAAGCACAATACATCCAAGAATAATGGTGCATGGTGACCCCATGAGGCTGCAAGACAGAAATAATGTAAACATCATACGCTCGTTGCTATTAGCTGGTATAAGATCAGCCATACTCTGGCATCAATGCGGTGGCTCAAGACTCCAGGTAATCCTGTCACGCAAAAAGATTATTGCAAGTGCCACTGAGCAAATGATCGAGATCAAAAAGGCCAGGCATTGAGAATGCTAATTACAATCTCAGGATTTTTTCGGAGAAAAGAATGAAGATCATACAGACACTTTTACTATCGCTTATATTTTTGGCTTCGGCCTGCTCAGAGTCTGGCCAAGACCAGGCAAAACCCAAGTCTTTCAAGCCACTTCCTGCGCCTGTCACAGAATCGCCAACAGAACCAGCCCCGGTTTTGGATCTGGCCGGCACACCGCCTGATATAGCAGAACAATCCACTGCTCAACCTGAAATAGTGGATATATCCACCACTCAACCAGCAAGTGAACAGCAACCAGGGGCGTCTACTGGTTCAGAGACCTTGAACAAGGCCAAAGAGATAACCACCAAGGCTGTGGATAAAGGCAAAGAGTATGGATCTACTGCCGTGGATAAAACCAAAGAGACCTATGAAGTGGTAAAACAGAAAGGCGCTGAGACTGGATCTGCCATTGCTGAAAAGTCAGCAGAAGCCTGGGATAAGACCAAGGAGGTAGGTGGTGAAGTCGTGGATAAGACCAAAGAGGTGGCCAGTGATGCTGCAGATACGGCAAAGGAATATGGCAACAAGGCAGTAGATACATCAAAACAGCTATATGAGGGTGCAAAAGAGAAATCGAAAGAGCTTTATGAAAAAGCTACAGATTGAAGGTGATGCTATAATGCACAATTTTCTCCAGACACAACGAGTATAGAACTATGGAATTAACCCACCTCACAGCAATTTCCCCAGTCGATGGTCGCTACGGCAGCAAGGTTTCAGCCCTGCAACCAATCTTTAGTGAGTTTGGACTAATCAAGCATCGGGTACAGGTTGAAGTGCGCTGGCTACAAGCTTTAGCGGCCCAGGAGAAGATCCAGGAGGTCCCTCCTCTAAGCGAGCATGCAGATAATATACTCAACGGTATCCTAGAGAAGTTTAATGAGGAAGATGCTCAACGTGTCAAAAATATCGAACGGACTACCAATCATGACGTCAAGGCGGTGGAGTATTTTCTAAAGGAGAAGATCGCTGGCAACATAGAGCTGGAGGCCATTAGCGAATTCATCCACTTTGCCTGCACATCAGAAGATATCAACAATCTCTCCCATGCGCTTATGTTGAGGGAGGGCCGAGGACAGGTACTGCTACCCCAGATGGATGATGTAATTCGCGCCATCAAGGCCATGGCCCATGAGTATGCTGATATATCCATGATGTCTCGCACCCATGGACAACCGGCATCTCCCACCACCCTAGGTAAAGAGATGGCCAATGTAGTGTACCGCCTGCAACATCAGCGCAATCAAGTTGCGTCTGTTCTCATCCTCGGAAAAATCAACGGTGCTGTGGGTAATTACAACGCCCATATGGCAGCCTATCCAGAACTAGACTGGCAACAAATTGCCCATGATTTTGTAGAATCGCTGGGAATAACCTGGAACCCATACACCATTCAAATTGAACCCCATGACTACATGGCGGAACTATTTGATGCCACAGCCAGATTCAACACTATATTGATAGATTTCTGCCGAGATATTTGGAGCTACATCTCCATAGGCCATTTCAAGCAGAAGACGGTAGCAGGTGAAGTCGGTTCTTCTACAATGCCCCACAAAGTAAACCCTATAGATTTCGAGAATGGAGAAGGCAATTTGGGAATTGCCAACGCACTGTTCGGTCATCTAGCCGCGAAACTACCCATTTCAAGATGGCAGCGTGATCTGACAGACTCCACCGTTCTACGCAACCTGGGAGTAGGCTTTGCTCACACCAGTATTGCCCTGCAATCGATTCTACGCGGAATATCTAAACTTGAGGTAAACATTGATAGTCTGGCTGACGATCTGGACGCTAACTGGGAAGTCCTGGCAGAGCCGATTCAAACTGTTATGCGCAGATACGGCATAGAAAAACCTTATGAAAAGCTCAAAGAGCTGACTCGTGGGCAGCGCATTACTCAGAGTGATTTAGAGAAGTTTGTAGATGGATTGGAGTTGCCAGATGATGCTAAAGAATCCCTGAAGCAACTCACCCCTTCCAGCTATATCGGAAATGCAACGAAGCAGGCTAAAAGCATTTAATAACATATAGTTATCTACATAGAGAACATTGGTATGCTCGGTTTAAATATTACAATAATATTGTTTAACCAAGCATAATTGTGAACTATCTCACAATCAGTCAGTGGCAAATTCTTTAGAATGGGGACCATAGTTAGGAGATAGTGTTGACATCCCGATTTCAACACACAGTTCCCCGATTGCCCTGCTCGCCGATCCTGGTGTGCGGGGTTCTTTTTTATCTAGCCACAAAACTTGCTCGCTATGTAGTAATGCCACTATCTGCGCAGGCCGACTTGCATCAAAAGACACTAAAGCAACCTGTGGGCCATCATGGACTTGATCAGAGGCTCCTTATGTCTACACTTAACCATAGACAGAGTATTTATGGGTTAGTATATCCAGATGACAGATATGGTAAACATGCATTCTATTGATGGCGCTATATTGGGAGAATCATCTGGAAAGATGCATCTGAATGGAATCGAAGAGTGTAGAGAGGCAGCACTTAACCTAGTCAGTCAGGCCAAAAGATCCATATGTATATTCAGCTACGACCTAGACGCTAAGATCTATAACCAGACAGACTTTCTTGAAGCGGTGAAGAACCTCGCAATCCGTAGCGAACACAGCCATGTAAAAATCCTGCTACAGAATAGTGAGAAAGTAACAGGGGAAGGTCATAGGTTGATACAGCTCTGGAGGCGTCTAACAAGTAAGATCGAAATAAGACGACCATCTCCTGACTATATCGATCACACAGAGAATTTCCTACTGGTGGATGAAACGGGATATATACACAGAAGGCTCTACACTAATTATGAGTCTATCGTTGACTTCAACTCCAGATTTGAGACGAGTAGGTTAAGTATGTTTTTCAATGAAGTTTGGGAACAGAGTGAACCTTTCTCAGAACTGCGTAATTTACACATATAGCAACTCAAGTACCAAGCTATAGGAAGCGATAATGAAAAGACTACTCCTGTTACTCCTACTGTTTAACTCCAGCATTCTATATGCGGCTGACCCTATGGAGATCATAGAGCTGAAGTCACGCACGGTGAACGAGGTTATCCCAATTGTTAAGCCGCTACTTCAGCCAAATGGAATGGTAACGGGGATGAATAATCAACTTATAATCCGAGCAAAACCGGAACAGATTGCAGAGGTCAGAAAAATCCTGGAGAGAATTGACCGTCCCGCTCGCAAACTAATCATATATGTCCGCCATGGGGCAACATATGATATGGACAGAGAGGGAGTAAGTGCAGATATAAACGCCAAGCTGGGGAAACACTCAAACCTAACCATAGGTAGAACCACCAGACCAGGTACAGCACGCATCAGGGTTAGATCCAGCAGTACCAACAGCAAACTGGATGCAACTCAACATATCCAGGCTCTTGAGGGCAGACCTGCCTTCATAGCAACAGGAAAATCTGTTCCGATTAATGAACAGACAACCACAATTGGCGGCGGCGTGGTACAACAGCAAAATACCGTTCGCTACCGCGATGTAACCACTGGATTCTATGTTACTCCTTATCTAAATGGAGATCAGGTAACACTCAATATATCTCCTCACATGGAGCGTCAGGGTTCAATCCACGGAACCTATGATATTACAGAGGCAGACACAACTGTCAGAGGTAACATAGGTGAGTGGGTAACAATAGGTGGAGTAGCTAGTAGTAGGGACACTAGCCGTTCAGATATACTTAGAAAGTCGCAGACATCAGGACATAATCAACACTCAATACAACTATTGGTTGAAGAAATCCGTTAACGATTAAAAACAAAATCAACCCATCCAATAACAGCACACAGGAATAAGTCCATGCTCGAAACAGGAGAGATTAAAGAACTCGTTTCTACCTATGTAATCCCATGGGGAATAAATACAGTATTCGCTATTACCATCTTCGTGGTCGGGCGCATTATCTCCAAGACGATTGTTAAAATATTAAAGCGGATACTGCACAAAACAGGAATGGATCCCATTCTTGTCAACTTCATATCATCAATTTTAAATAGCGTCTTACTGATCTTTGTCATTATCGCTGCTCTTGACCAGTTAGGCGTAGCTACAAATTCGCTTATTGCACTCCTGGGTGCTGCAGGATTGGCTGTTGGTCTGGCGCTGCAAAATTCACTACAGAACTTTGCCTCTGGCGTTATGCTGATAATCTTCCGTCCATTCAAGACTGGAGACTTTGTGGAAGCAGGCGGCACCTCTGGTATGGTTGAATCTATTACCATCTTTAACACCGTAATGCGCACTGGTGACAACCGCGAGATTATTGTTCCAAACGGTGCCATCTACAATGGAAACATCATCAACTACTCAGCCAAAGCAACCAGACGCATAGATATGGTCTTTGGCATTGGTTATGAAGATGATATTAAAAAGGCCAAGGATATTATGCTGAACATAATCAGTGAGGATGAACGCATACTAAAGGACCCGGAACCATTGGTCGCTGTGGCTGAACTCGCAGACAGTAGTGTAAATTTCAACGTAAGGCCATGGGTAAATACTGCAGACTACTGGTCGGTTAGGTTTGATCTGACAGAAAAGATCAAACTGGCCTTCGATGAAAATGGTATATCCATTCCCTACCCGCAAATGGATCTACATATTGCCAAAACAGAATAGCTTTTTATATACAAGAATTGCCTGCATTTATGCAGGCATTTTTTCATGGCGCAAAAAAAACGTCGATCAAAAGCGGAAGGTATGATCGACGTTTTGCTTCCTTTCTTCGCTTCCCTGCACAACCCTTTGTGGAAGGGTATGTAGACCCTATGATCCAGTGCTTGTTCCATACGATCTAACCTAGAAAGTAGTTCATGTATATATTTTCAGCTATCAGAATTATCTACATCTTTTGTAAGTTTATTCCTACAGCATAAAATGGAGATAAACAGCTTTGCTAAATGGTAAATAGGGTATATCCTTGCCAGCTTTTTGAGCCTGTAATACTAAACATGTCTGCCACCACATATATTTCTGGACAACGCTGGATAAGCGATGCGGAGCCTGAACTTGGGCTTGGCACACTAATTAAGCACGAAGGCCGCACCATCACCCTACTCTTCCATGCAAGTGGTGAGACCCGCATCTATGCCATGGAAAGCGCACCTGTTACCAGAGTCGTACTCCAGATTGGCGACATAACAGAGAGTGCTGATGGAGATATTCTTAAGATCACTTCAGTCAGACAGGAGGCAGGACTCTACATCTATACAGGCCAGCAAGAGGATGGAACGGAGACAGATCTACCAGAAGAGGAATTGAGTAATTTCCTCCAATTCAATAGGCCTCAGGAGCGCCTGTTGAACGGAGTTATTGATGACACCCACTGGTTCGATCTGCGCCGCAGAACCATTGAACATCAGCAGCAACTTGCCAAGTCTAATTTAATCGGTCTGGGTGGGGTCCGCATAGATCTACTACCTCACCAACTCTATATAGCACATGAGGTTGGGAAAAGGCTTGCTCCCAGGGTATTGCTTGCAGATGAGGTTGGACTTGGCAAAACCATTGAGGCATGCCTGATACTGCACCGACAGTTACTGAGTGGAAACACCAATCGTGCCTTGATCGTGGTCCCTGAACCTCTGCTGCATCAGTGGCTGGTTGAACTGGTACGCAGATTCAATCTTAGGTTCAGTCTATTTGATGAAGAGCGGTGCCGTGCCATAGTTGAATCTGGACAGGGAGAGAATCCTTTTCTGGCAGAGCAGTTGGTCATTTGCAGCCTTGATCTACTGACAGATTCAGAACTACGTCGAAACCAAGCTATAGAGGCCAACTGGGATATCCTGATTGTAGATGAGGCCCATCATCTGGAGTGGCATCAAGATAAACCTAGTCCTGCGTATCAAGCCGTAGAGAGACTGGCCGCAACCATCCCGGGAGTACTACTATTGACCGCAACCCCGGAGCAACTGGGGCGATCTGGACACTTCGCCAGGCTGCGACTGCTTGACCCGTCACGTTTCCACAATCTTGATGCATTCTTACAAGAGCAGGAGCAATACCAACCAGTAGCTGATGCGGCAACTCAGCTACTATCAGCCAAACCACTTACCAGGCAGCAGGTAAACACCCTGGCACAAATACTGGAGCATGATCAAGCTGCACGGACGATAGAGAAGCTGCAGGATGCAAACTGCTCAGCAGAGCAAAACAGTAATATAAGAGAACAGCTTATTGAGATGTTACTGGACCGGCATGGTACCGGACGGGTTCTATTCCGCAACACCCGTAATCGAATAAAGGGGTTTTCACCACGTAAATTTCACAACTATCCACTTAAGCATCCTGATGAGTACTCCATTCTTGTAAAAAAAGATACAACCAACCAACTACAACTACTATATCCGGAGACACTCTACTCAGAAGGCAACAACAAGCCATGGTGGCACTTTGATCCAAGAGTGGAATGGCTGATCGAAAAGTTACGCGATTTGGCCAAGGAAAAAGTATTACTCATATGCTCCAGTGCCGAGACTGCCATGAGCTTAGAGCAGGCATTACGACAACGTGAAGGTATTGCTGCTGCTCTTTTTCACGAAAACAGAAGCATTATTGAAAGAGACAGAGCTGCAGCATGGTTTGCCGACCAGGATCAAGGCTGCCATGTGTTAATCTGTTCTGAAATTGGAAGCGAAGGACGCAACTTTCAGTTTGCCCATCATCTAATACTGTTTGACCTTCCTGCTAATCCAGATCTACTGGAACAACGTATCGGTCGTCTTGATCGTATAGGCCAACGCCATACTATTCAGCTACATGCGCCCTACTTTAAGGATAGCGCTCAAGAGGTACTGTTACGTTGGTACCATGATGGGTTAAACGCATTCGAACATACCTGTACACCGGGGCAACAGATATTCACCCAACAAATGCCAGAGATTGTCCAGTGCATAAAGGATGCTGGAGATAATCCTGAAGCACTGCAAAAACTGATCAAAACAACAAAAGAACTGCACCAGGAAGCTAACCAACAGCTTGAACATGGACGGGACCATCTGCTAGAACTTAACTCCTGCCGTATGGAGCAGGCCAACAGTTTGAAACAGGCCATAGAGTCTGTGGATAGCGCCTCTACCCTACCTGACTTTATGGAGGACCTGTTGGCCGCCTTTAACCTTGAAGTTGAGTTTCACTCCAAACAGAGCCAGGTGATAAAACCAGGGGCCCATATGCAGGTGGAGCATTTCCCTCACCTACCCGCAGATGGTTTGACTATAACATTTGATCGCCCCAATGCCCTTGCCCATGAGGACTGGCAGTTCCTCACCTGGGAACACCCAATGGTGCTTGATGTCATGGAGATGCTATTAGAGAGAGAGGATGGCAACAGTTCCGCCACAGCTATAAGACATCCAGATATTACATCCAACTCCATCTTCCTGGAACAGCTTTTTGTTTTGGAGTGTCCAGCTCCCAGAGTGCTGCAAGCTGGGCGTTTCCTACCACCCACCTTGATACGAAGAGTAATCGATCAAAACCAAATAGATCAAAGCGCGGCATTATCGCCAGACTTTATAGCAAACAACACAGAGTTTCTGGACAAGTCCATACTACGCAAACTTATAAGCCCGTTACGCAGTCGCATTCAGACCATACTGCAACAGGGGGAGCAACAGGCTCAGTTAACAACAAGTGAGATTATTACCAACGCCGTAGGCAAGATGCACTCAACATACGAGGCAGAGATAGATAGACTGGAATCCTTACAACAGGTCAATCCAAACATAAAGCCAGAAGAGATTGAGATAATGCAGGAGCACAGGTCTCAACTGGAGAGGCATATGGCATCGTCCAAACTCAGGTTAGATGCGGTGAGACTGATTGTGGCACTCTAGCCCTTTTTCCCCCAACCTATACGCAGATTTTCCCGATTCAGTGCCAACCATTGTAGTGAAATGATAGAAGCAGTGGAGTTAATAAGACCAGACTCAATGCCCTTGATTGCCTCATCCGCCGGCATTACCACAACTCTTATATCTTCACCCTCATGGTCAAGGCCATGTATTCCTCCCGCCTTGCTGGAATCAACGCATCCGCAGAATAGATGGATCCGTTCGCTGGAGATACCTGGACTTACCATAAATTCACAAATTGGGATCAAATCATCCACCTGACACCCGGCCTCTTCCATAGCCTCTCTGTATGCAACCTGTTCCGGCCCCTGCGCTCCCTCAATGATCCCTCCCACCACCTCTAGTATCCAAGGCCCGTCCGACTCCTCCAGGGCCCCAATTCTGAACTGCTCAATAAGAACCACCATATCCCTCACCGGATCATAGGGAAGCAGAGATGCAGCCCTATAACCCTCTACCCGTTCACGCGCAAGCTCTTGGCTCAAGCCACCAGCAAACAGGCTGTGACGCAGATGATAACGTTTTACCGGTAGGAAGCCATCGGTAAGGGTTTCGGTGTGAATGATGCTGAACTTATAATCCATCAATAGTTATCCGTATGTTATATGAATAGTATTTCATACTGTTTAACCAAAGATTGTAATAAAACTTTGTCTGCCTTTATGCAACATACGCGTTAATAGCACTGCAATCTAGAAAAATCCAGGCAGAAAAAAACCCGCCCCCTGTAAGGAGACGGGTTTATTAGAAAGTACTCTTACTACTAATCCTTCTGTAAGGATTGATAATAATCCATCAAGATTTCAGCCACCTCAGGGCGGGAGAACTCTGCTGGAGGAGCTATCCCCTGACCCAGCATCTCACGTACCTTGGTGCCGGAGAGAAGCACAAAATCATCTTTGGAGTGATCTGGTGCATCACGCATCATAACAACTCGGTTCAGACGCTTAGAGTATGCGGTGTGATCGGCGTTGAATATCTCAATATCCATCGCATTTTCTGGAACCTCTTCATCGAAAATTGTCTGGGCATCGAATGCGCCATAGTAGTCACCCACACCAGCATGATCACGTCCAATAATAAAGTGGGTCGCACCCATATTCTGTCTAAAATATGCATGCAGAACCGCCTCACGTGGACCAGCGTAGAGCATATCAAAACCGTAGCCGCTAATAGAGACAGTGTTTGGTGGAAAATAGAGTTCAGCCATCTTGCGGATAGCAGCATCACGAACTGGCGCAGGGATATCACCTGGTTTTAGCTTGCCCAACAGCATATGGATTACTACACCATCAGCATCAATCGCATCCATGGCCATCTTGCACAACTCTTCATGGGCACGATGCATGGGATTACGGGTTTGAAAGGCCACGATCTTCTTCCAGCCACGCTCGCTGATCTCGTTACGAATCTCAACCGCGGTACGGAAGGTATCAGGAAAATCGTCCTGGAAATAGCTGAAGTGGAGCACCTGGATTGGGCCTGATACTGCCATGCGTCCCTGATTATTGAATTCCGCCACCCCTGGATGCTCACTGTCCAGAGTGCCATAGACCTTCTCGGTCATCATCTTCATCTGCTCTTCGCTGACCTCTTCTATCGCATTAACATCCATGACTGCGAGGACAGGATTCCCCTCCATATTGGGATCACGTAGAGCAATGCGTTCGCAATCCTTGATTTCATCCGCATTTTCCAGCAGGCAGAGTACAGGAACCGGAAAGAAAGAGCCGTCAGACATCTTCATATGTTTAGCGCAACCCACTGCATCACCCACGGTCATGAAACCTTTCAGTGGAGTAAAATAGCCGCCGCCCATCATTACTGCATTTCCAGCAGCCTGAGAACTAATTACTACAGAGGGCAGTGACTCTGCCTCATGCATCAGTTCATGATGTAGCTCTGTGTCATAAACAAATAATGGTGTCAGGGTATCGGAACCGATTGGCTTGATCATGAACTTTTCTCCTTCAGATCTATTTATTATCTGATTTATACGACCAGTCGCTTATATGCTAGCTAGCTTGTATATGCCCTAAAACCCCATACATCAAGCATGGCAAAGGTACGGTCGTTTTGAATAATTCAGACTGTTAAAAGTATTAGATACTACGTATCTTACTGTTTTAATTCAAATTATTATTGGTAATATATTCAGCAAAACATCAATGACTATAGCGTATCACAACAATCAACGCATCCCACCAAAGATTTTATTATAGATACCAACACAATAGTTATGATCTGGGCAATTTTTATACAATTGAGCGCGTCAGAATAGGAAAATGAATAGCGGACATCCATAAGAAGCAGGACGTCCGCTAGATGAAAATGGAGCTATTTGGACTTTGAACCAGCTTCAAAGCTAATTCTGTCTTTATTGCGATCCAGGATAACTTCCCCTATACCCTTCACCTTCAACAGATCGTCCATTGACCCAAACGCCCCATTTTGCTCACGATATTCCACAATAGCATTAGCCTTAGCAGCACCAACACCATCAAGACTCTCAGCTAGGGTAGCTGCATCGGCCGTATTAACATTAACAGTGCTTGCTATTGCAAATCCGGAAAAGAATAGGGTTAAAAGCAGGGTCAGAATCCTTATCAAACGTAACATATCAATTTCTCCTTAAATTTTATCCATTATTTTGCCCACGAATGTTAGGCAATACACCCTTCCTGAGTGTAGGGAAAACCCTAATCTGTCCGTTTATCAATGTCAATAAACAATCCCATTACTCTGGCCTGAGCTCCATGATTTCATGGTAAGGAACCCTTACACCATATATAATGTCTACTGTTTATCACCACATGGGGGCGACATTGGCTTCGACGTGGGTCACAAAACCCAAGGTGCATGCCGAGGATACAGATATCCTCGTTAAAAAGTCTGTAAAACTATAGTTGCCAACGACGACAACTACGCTCTCGCCGCTTAATAACCGGTAGAAGCCGTCTGACTGGAGCCGTGCTTATGCGTCCAGGTCCTTCGGGACACTCAGGCGTCATATCTCATAAGATCGCGATGAAACACGTCTGGGGTGGATTCGCTAAAACTTAACCAGAATCGCTGTATATATGCCCTGTCTGTCGGGCGGTATCCAGTTAAACATAATCGACAGCTCTAAGCATGTAGAGCCGAAGGCGGAGTACTTGCGGACGCGGGTTCGATCCCCGCCGCCTCCACCAAACGACATAAGGTCGCCATCAGGCGGCCTTTTGGCGTTTTAGAGGCTGGTATTCCGAAGCCGCGAGCGGGTTTGACCAGACACCTGAAGGTGTCGCTAAACAGCGCAAAGCGCTGGCCCCGAAGGGGTGAAGCCGTAG
>JBNKJS010000041.1:0-190775 GCA_050291365.1 Sedimenticolaceae bacterium
CGTGCAGGTCGAAGGTGGTAATCTCCAGTTGCAGTTTACCTGCCTCGATCTTAGCGATCTCCAGTACATCGTTGATCAACTTGAGCAGGTGTCCACCGCTGTTATTGATGATTTCCATGGTGTCCCGCTGACTGGAACTCAGGGAGTTATCCTGACGCATTAGTTGGGAGAAACCGAGGATGGCGTTGAGCGGTGTGCGTAGTTCGTGGCTCATGTTGGCGAGAAACACACTCTTGGCCTTGTTGGCCGAATCTGCTGTATCGCGAGCCAGGCGCAGCTCTTCGGTACGCTCTTGTACAGTCTCCTCCAGATGGTGGTGGTAGCGATCCAGCTCGGCCTCGATCCGCTTGCGTTCTGTGATATCGATGTTGGTGCCAATCATCCGCAGCGGCTTTCCATCCTGGTCCCGGAATGTCTTAGACTCCGCCTTGATGTGGCGGATGGAACCGTCTGGACGGACAATGCGGAATTCCGGTGCGTATTCGTGTTCTCCGCGCAAGGCGGCCTGAATCTCACCTTCTGTGTACGCCTTATCCTCAGGGTGGATGGTGCTCGCCCATGCGTCGTAGGCACCGCCGAACTCTTCCGCCTGAATGCCGTATAGTTGGTACATTGAGTCTTCCCACAGCAACTCGTTTTTTACCACATCCCAGTCCCATATACCGATCTGTGCAACGCGCGTGGCCAGTTGCAGCCGTTCGGAGGATAGGCTTAACGCACGACTCGTCTGGTCAAGTTCAGCCAATCGCTGTTCCAGATTAACGATCAAAGTATTGAGCTGGGAGGTCATGGAGTCGAACGCCCGCGCTAGAGTGCCAATCTCATCTGCGCGGGAGCAATCTTCAACGGCCAGTGTTTCGCTGAAATCCCCTGCCGCGATACGTTGGGTCAAGTTGACAATTCGAACAATCGGCTTCACGAAGCCGGTGACGGTAAACCAGGATGCCACCAGAGATAGGCCCAGGATCGCCAGGGCAATCGTCAACAGCAAACCAATCGTCGCCCGTACTTTTCGATCCGTCGTTTTTTGCGAGATACTGCCCGACAGATATCCCAGTTGCATATTCCGATATTTCAGAGGAGCAATAAGGGCGTCATAGCTCTCTCCCTGGCTATCCACGCGTTCGATAAATTGATTCAGCGCAAAACCGGGTGCGGCAGAATCGATATCAGGCAAGGCGACCTCTCCCTGTCCCATATGGCCGGTGAGACTATAAAGATTGAACGACACTCCCATATCCTGATCCAGTTCGTTCAGGTTTATCCCGAGAGTTTTTTTGATCAAAAATTTCCCCAGAACCTCTCCCTTTTTCATCCCGAAATTCTTATCATCAAACGCGCTCAGGTAGGTGATCTCCATAGAGATAAGGCATTGATCGCCGCTACACTCCAGCAGATAGGCCTGAGCTTGGGACGGAAAGCTCTCCGGGAACAGGGTGTCACTGTCCACTACCGAGGTCGTCACCAGGCCCTTGGCATCTTTCGCATAAAGTTTCTGCTCCAAGGTCTCACCCTTGCGAGTCAACACCACTGTCCCCTGGAGTGCCCGGCTATAGTATTGATTCAATTGGAATTGCTTCTGATCCTGAAGCGGGCGATAGAAAGCAACCTGTTCTGCGTTGAGCGCGACCCCTAGATCACTCAGGATCGCCGGAATTTCCGGTCTGACATAATTGCTTAGAAGAATCCCTTTGAACATAACCGCCACGCCCCGCTTGTTGCTAAAGGCAGCCAATGTAGAGGTATCCTGCGAGAGCATCCGGGTGATAGTGCGCTGGATACTCTGGGTGGCGACGATCAGCCGGTTTTGGTTTTGGTCGCGCGTTTGCGAAACATTGAGGTAGGAAGCCCCAATCATCAAGCAGATGGTTGCAGACAAAATCAAAAAAGCCGTCAGCCCCATGAGTCTACCCCGGAGACTGAAAAATACCCGCTTTCTGGTGTGCTTGGACTTCACAAAATACACCCTCACTTAGTTCATCAAACGCCCTTCAGCTTGCTAAAAATACAACTACGAACCTTGATTTCATTCCCGGCTATATACCCTCAACCCACTCAGCCGGAATAGGGCCATTAATCCATTTACCTGCCATTAATACCCGGTCGCTGTTACCCCCATCAACGGATAGACCCTGGCGAGATACTCATCAACCGTCTCATCAGTCAGGTCCTGTTCATAGGTTTTGGTTACCAGCGGTCCCGGCACAATAATTTCTCTGGGAAAAGTAAAGTTCGGATTTAACATACTCGCGACCGCCAGGCGGACACCCATTTGCCCCTCTTCGCGCGTGGGTAGAGCCACAAATGCATCCAACTCACCACTCAGGACGAGTTGCGCCGCCTCTAAAATTCCGTCATAGCCAACCAGCACGAGATCTTTCGGATCTTTCCCGGCAGCCTTGACCCCTTCTACCATGCCGACCGCCATCTGATCATTACAGGCAAACATTCCCTGAATATTTGGATGGGCAGCTAACATATTCGCGGTTGCATAACGGGCCAGATCGGTTCGCCACTCCGCCGATACGCTGGCGACCACTTTTATCCCAGGACACTCCTTCATGGCCTTCATGAATCCGGCTTTACGATCAACGCCGGTGGACTGTTCTAACAGACCTTCAAGCAGTGCTACTTCACCCTTGCCTTGCAACTTTTGGCAAATATATTTCCCTGCTTTGTAGGACCCGGCGAAATCGTCTGCCCCCACAAACGCCCTGGCAATACCTTGCTCAGCGATGCGCGTGTCAAAGTTGATTATGGTAATCCCGGCTTTTTTGGCCTTTTTCAGAGAGGGGATCACACCTTGTGAATTAATGGCGGAAATTACAATCGCATTGGCTTTCTTCTGGATTGCCGTTTCGATCATCACGACCTGTCGTTCCATATCAACCTCTTCATCAGGTAGGTTGGCGGTAATCTCCACCCCTAACTCTGCGGCTTCTCGCACGGCAATATCTTTCACCATAATCCACCATGGATTGTTCAGGGTCTTACCAATCCAATAAATGGACTTTTTCCCAATGGCTTCGCCGGACTGCCCGGCGCAAAGCATCGGTGACATGGCCGCCACGGCCAACACCACGCCTAACAACAATCGTTTCCTAAACATAGTTTCGGCTCCTTCTTCTGATTTAGATCCTCAGCACCGTTTCAATCCAGACTATCCCTATCTGGTCGCTGCTTAGGCTTTCGGGCGTTTCAGTGTCACTATGGTAAATCCTCTTTCGCAGAATCCGCGCTATCCAGTACATTAAGGATAGTAGGATAGTCGTAATTGTCAGCGAGCCGCGAGAGTATTAGTGCCAGAGGGCGGTCTTTTTCACCGATGCGGCGGATGATTTCCTCGATGCGCCTGTTATCGAGTGCATCAATCGCCTCCCCAAGCGCTGTGCACAACTCTTCACCAACTCCGACCAACATCTCAGGATTAAGGGTGGCTGACACTCCTTGAGTGCCATGGTTTTCGTCGCTGTAGAGGAATTTCAACCCCAGCTGACTTTGCAAACAGTCGTAGATTTCGTTGAAGCGATAGGGCTTGCTCACAAAGCCGTCCATCTTGGATGCCATCAGTTCTTCTTTCTGCTCCTTAAAGGCGGATGCGGTAACAGCAACTATTTTTACTTCGTCGCCCTTTGGCAGTTTCCGGATACGCTTGGTTGCTTCGACCCCATCCAGCACTGGCATGCGACGGTCCATCCAGATCAGATCCGGCTTCCACTCTTTGAAGATACGTATACACTCACCACCGTCGCTGGCGGTCCTTACCTCCATGCCAATATCAGTCATAAGTTTTACCAGCAACAGCTGATTGTCGTACTGATCCTCGGCTATAAGAATGCGATAGGTAGGTTGCCCCGGCACCAAACCGATGACATCGCCGTGACTCTGCTCACACAGGTAGATTACATCCTCCTCTTCAGCCTCATCCAACGGTAGCTCTACGCGAAATAGAGAGCCCTTCCCTAGCTCACTCTCTACGCTAATGGTGCCGTTCATCAACCTGACGAATTGTTGTACGATGGATAGTCCCAGACCTGTGCCGCCTTGCATTTTACCTTCCGGCATTTGTACGAAGGGTTGGAAAAGATTATCCTGGTCCTCTGCACTTATCCCCGGCCCACTGTCCTCAACCTCAAGCAGAAGATGATGAACAGCGTTATCTTTGATCGCCAGGCGAATGACAACCTCGCCCTTATCGGTAAACTTCACGGCGTTGCCAACTAGGTTGACCAGAATCTGTCTTAAGCGCGCCTCGTCACCCTTGATATAGCGCGGGAACCCCGATGATTGTTCAAGTTTTAGTTCCACGCCCTTCTGCCCAGCCCGTAGTTGCATCATTTCGCTTACTTCCCGCACCAGGGCTTGCAGGTCGAAAGTGGCGGTGTCCAGTTGCTGTTTGCCCGCCTCTATCTTGGCAATCTCTAGTACGTCGTTGATCAGCTTTAGCAGATGTTCACCACTGTTATTGATAATATCTAGATTTTGGCGCTGAGATTCACTAACACTACTGTCCTGCTGCATCATGTGGGAGAAGCCGAGGATGGCATTGAGCGGCGTACGCAGCTCGTGGCTCATGTTCGCAAGGAATGTGCTCTTGGCCTTGTTGGCCGTATCTGCAGCATCGCGAGCCAGGCGTAAATCCTCTGTACGCCGTTGCACCATATCCTCCAGGCTATCGCTGTAACGCTTGACTTCATCCTCAACCTGTTTGCGTTCGGTAATGTCGCGCACCAGTGCCAGATTGAAGTCCTGCTGACCGTATTGAAAATAGTTGGCACTGATTTCAACGGGAAATACCACACCATCTTTTGTTCGATGCTGCCCCTCAAACACCATAGAACCCTTGGCCTGGAGTTCCCGCCAATGCTCTTCCCAGCGCTCCTCTGGCCAATCTGGATCCACATCGGCAACACTCATATTCAGTAGTTCCTCACGACTGTAACCCAGCGCCAGGCAGGCGCCTTCGTTGACAAAACGAAAGCGTGAGTTTTTATCAATCAAAAAGGCTGCTTCGCGTACATTATCTAGGGCAAAACTCATGAGCATAACATCTTTCTCAGCTTGCTTTAGCTCAGTGATATCGCGTCCTTCAGGGATTAACTGCACAACACGTCCCTGTGAATCGGTAACAGGCTTAAGGGAAAAATCGATATACCTGACATTTCCCTCTGGCGAAACATGAGTAGCCTCAAAACGCACCAGATCACCATTCGAGGCATCATGCACCGCCTGTTTAAGGCGCTGCTGCAACTCTTCAGAATGCCCCCACCATGGGCCTTCCCAAAATGGTTTTCCCAAAACCTCATCTTCACCAACACCGGCAAACTGCAGAGCGCTCTGATTAGCCTCTAATAGCGTACCCTTTGTATCCAATACGCCGATAAACTGGAAGGTCTGATCAAAAATCGCATGGAACTTCTGCTCACTTTCACGCAGTGCATTGATATTGTTCTCCAGTTCTGTATAGAGATTTATATTCTCCATGGAGATCGCCGCCTGAGATGCAAGCGCCTTTAGCAATTCCAGTCGGTTCTTGCTAAACACATCACTTGCCAGGTTATTCTCCAGATAGAGCAGACCGTATAACTCCCCCTGAAAAACTATTGGCAGACATAACAGAGATCGCACTTTGTGTTCAGTTATGTACTTGTCACCTCTGAAGGTTGGATCACGGGTTGCGTCACTAAGTACTACCTCTCTCTGTGTACGCGCCACATAGTTGACTACTGAATGTGCTACCTCACCGCTGCTATCAACTGGTGCCTCCTGCATTATCTCAACGTCGCTGCCTACTGCACGGGCATGTATCAATAGACCGGCAGCACTCTTCTGAATCAAGATACCCTTTTCCGCTCCAGCATTGCTGATGACTATGCGCATCAATTTATCCAACAACTGTTCAAGATGAACTTCCTGGGAAAGCGCATGTGACGCTTTGAGTATCGCCGCGGTATCAATCAGCTGTGATTCACGATGTATCGGTGACCTGAAGCTGCATACCAATTCATCAACCTTGCGTATCGCTCCCCAGGATCTGTAGCTATCCAGTGCATTGCGTAAAGCTACGTCAGCAATGTCGTCACGACCAATCGCACTATAAAACATGGCTTCACGCTCTGATATCACAGCTTCGTCCATCAGATTGTCATTCTCCCGCACTAACCGGACAGCATGGTTGAAATGCTCTATCGCACTTCCGTGATTACCTCTTGCACGCGCATGTTCTGCCTCCACAAGTGCCAGCTTATGGGCGAAATTTGTTGGCGCATGCGCAGCCCATTGACGCAGACGATTTATATGATCCTGAGCAAGGTCTAATAGCTCGGAGCTATTAGCGCTTTTCTCCGTTTCTTGGAGCGCCAGCAGGGACAGCGCATAATAAAAACTGTGGTTCACACGGTAGTAGAGTCCTAGCACCCCTACCTCATACTCCTCCGCCTGTTTACCTGAAGCTACTGCAGCACTGTAGTCACCAAATATATATTGCAGCATGATCCGGCTAGACAGAACATTAAACATGCTTAGGGCACGGTTCTGTTCTATCCAGCCAGGAACATATTTCCTCTCATCAAAAAACTCACCAACCAGCCTGGTTGGATCATCATTACCTCCACATAGATTGGATGCAGTCTGTTGCCAGATACGCAACAGTTGGCCTTGGAACGGCAGCCGCCAGCGTTCTAATATTTCCAGATACCACTTTTGCTTCTGTTGCACTGCAGCTAATGGCCATCCGGAAACCAGCAGATATCCACAATGGTGAACTGCACCCAGGCTGGTGTACTCCAAGTCACCAGTTTCTAGACCCCAATGGAAGACCTCCTGTAAACGGAAAATACCCTCCCGTACCGACTCTTTCCAATGCTGAACATAGGCATTAAATAAGAGGTTGACCCTGGGCTCTAATTCAGAGGAGTGGAACTGGCGTTGAACCTCCAATGATAGAAGCCCAAAACTGTAGCCTGCCTCAATACTTTTTGCGTTCCCGCATAAAATGGCCCCATACCAGCCATAGGCGAATGCAGCCATGGGGGAATTACCATGCTCTACCGTTAGCAGAACCATCTTCCCTATTATTGATTTCAGCAGGCGATGATTAACCCGTAGAGCCGGTGCCGCCAGCTGCATCAGAATGCGCAGAGAGGCCAGTTGACGTGGATCGCTCATGGCGGGCAAACGCTCAAACGATTTAACACGGCTGGTCAGTTCCTTCAGCTCCTGTTGCTCCAAGGCGGGGAGATCCTCAGATATGGTAATACCGAGTTCCTCAAGTGCCTCCATGCCTGACTCAATGGCAGAAATCTCTTCACTCTGGGCAGTAAGAAAAAGAATACGTAGTTCATGGATATGTGATCGGGTAAATATATCGTTCGTGTGCTTCAGAACCTCTCTAGATAACAGCGCCGCCCGTTCGTAATTTGCGCTTAAGTACTCGGCCTCAACAGCTTCGGTGAATAGTTCCAGGGTGGTTCCGGCGCGTATTTCCCAGTGATCAGACGGCAGAAGACCTATACCCATGCTCAAATAGCGGATGGCCGAAAGATAAGCTGCAGCTCGCCTGGCATTGCGGCCCGCCATCAGGTTCAAGGCGATGAGGCGATCCCTTTCCTCCTCGTTCTGGAGATACTCGAAGCCCTCGTTAAACTGATCAACAATATTAAACACCCGCTCTACGAGGAGGTTTTCAGGTGTATCTGATAACAACAACCGTCCTATGCGTATGTGATTCAAACGCCGTTGCTTCTGCGGCAACAACTCGTAGACTGCCTGGCGCACTCGGTCATGGATAAATTTAAAGACGGTTCCAGAACCTTTGTTTGGTTCCTTACCAGGCTCACCATGTTGAGCCTCAGTTTGCAGAAACCCAACCTCAAGGGCTGGCTTCAGGCGGTTGGCAACTTCAGGCTCAGGCAGTTCGGCCACTACGGCCAAGAGTTGTGTAGAAAAACTGATACCTATGCAGGCCGCCAGAGCGAGAATTTCGCTGGTGTCTTCAGGCAGATCGCCAACTCTTTCCGCCATAAGTTCAGCGACGCTGCCGATAACAGCTCGCTGACGAATGGCATCAGCATCCCAGACCCAGTGGCGACTTTCCGCGTCGAAAACTAGAAGACCTTTGTTATGCAGTGTCTGCAGGAACTGCCTAACGAACAATATGTTACCACCAGTCTTTTCAGTCACTAGGTGCGTTAATGAGGAACTGACTGATGAATCAACCATAAGGGCATCTGCTATCAACTGGTTTGTTTCTTCGAAAGGAAGAGCCTGCAAGGATAGAGATTTAACCTTCCCATCTCGCGAGATCAAAGAATCAAGTAGATCCCTGAACGGGTGCCCAGGTCCCACCTCATCTTCCCGAAAGGCCGCCACAAACAGGATAGGCTGAGAGTGGATATCTGACAGCAGTAGCTCCAGCAACTGTAGTGATGCCTGATCAGCCCATTGAAGATTATCCAAGAACAGGAGAAGAGGTCGATCCTCTCTTGCAGAGGTGTGGACAAAATTGAGTAGCAAGTGATGGAATCGATGATGTGCTTGTGCCGGTCCCACTTCAGGTGCAGCGATCTGTGGGCCAACAACAAGCTTAAGGCGCGGCAGCATATCCACTAAGAGACCGGCTCCACTGCCGCTGACCTCAAGCAGCTCTCGCTTCCACTGCTCCAATTGTTCTGAGCTTTGACTCAATATAGTATTGATCAACTCGTTTAGTGCCTGGCGCAGACCAGCGTAGGGCACATGCCGCTTGGAACTTTCATAGCTACCGGCTACGAAATAGGTGCCCTGCTCCGCTGCATAAGAACGAAGTGACTCAACCAACGCACTCTTACCACTGCCAGCCCGGCCAGACACCAGTATCACGCCGCCAGTATCTGCATCGCGAATTGCCGATCTCATTAGTTCCAATTCAGTCTCACGACCATAAAGGTGATCAGGCAGATGGAACAGACTACTGTAGTCGTTTTTAGCAAGTTCCATATCTCCGATCCGCCCGGTCTGCTGTAACTGCTTCACAGCAGCCTCCAGATCGCTCTTAATCCCGAAGGCTGACTGATAGCGCTCATTCGGCTTTTTAGCCAGTAGACGCACAACCATATCCGAAACCACCTTCGGCAATTGGGCATTCAATTCATGTGGTGGTCTAGGGTTCTGAGCCAAGTGCGCATAAACCAGTTCGGCCGACCCCTTCGCTTCAAAGGGTGGCTTTCCGGTAAACAGTTCGTAAAGCAGTGCGCCGAAGGAGTAGAGATCGGCACGATGGTCCACACTCAGATTGGTCCGTCCTGTCTGCTCCGGAGAGATATAGTCCAACATACATTGTGATATATCTGTCTCCTGCTGATCGGGCGCACCTTCTAAGGAGCTGTTGCCAAAACCGATGAGCGTCACCGCAAGAGACGGGGATGATACCAGGATGTGGGAAGTCGCTAGATTGCGGTGTATCAAATGCCGACTATGCATCTTTTCCAGGACCATGGCTATAGCGATGGCCATTTCCAGATTTTGCATCAACGACCGACGCTTTTTAATATGGGTCTGCTCCAGTGTCTTGCCTTCGACGTAATCCAAGACCAGAGCAGAACGCCCATCAATCATCATTTTACCGCGGGCGCTCCGCACTCCCACCAGCTGAAGATCTGAGGTCTGGCGATATTCGTTGGCCAGCCTTTCGGGCGCATGATCTCCAGTTTCTGTCTTCAGTGATTTGATGACCACAGGCCTGCCATAGTCACTATCGGTCTGCAGATGGAGTTGGTAATCCCGGCCCTCATAGAGCAAAGGCAGTGCCAACAGTTCACTACTTTTCAGCTTAGCCGTAATCATCGTGAACTTCCTGCTGAGGCGGATCTAGACTTGTTTAGAACTGATGTTTTAGCGGCATCCCAGGCTTCTATCAGCGGCGCCATGGTTCCAGATTGCATCTCCAGACGCAGCCCGGTCTGCCTAGCAAACTCAACAGAGTTGCGCTGCAACTCCTCACCGGCCAGGGCCGGGGTCTCCACCAGTAATGCCCGCTCGTAACCGGATAGCAACCGCCCAAGCCCAGGCTGCGACACCCTGCCGCTGCCCATATCCAGCATTTTCCGCCAGTGCCGTGACCATCCAGGCGTAAGAAAGAAGGTACCAGCTCTCTTACGTTGCTCACCATAATAGCGCTCGCGACCCCCCAGGCAGAGCGCCACACAGTCGTCTACTGGATGGTCGCCATCCATGGGCTGGAACAGCGGCACATCCATATCTGCCACCTCCCTCACATCAGCCAGCGCACCGCCACACATGCCGTAGCCGAGGAGGATAGCATCGACATATGGTCGCATGGCCTGTACCGCCTTGGTTAGCTCTCCCCTTAACAGGCGTCGGGTGCGGTGCAGACCCAGTTCCATAACCTGCACCAACACCTCTAACGGCATACTCGGTTCAGGAACAAAGGCGTGTGGATGGGGTAGACGCTGCATATGAAGCACCTGCCGCTCTTCAAGCAGCTCTATAAAATGCGCCGAAGAGTTGTCCTCAAGGACAGAAATACGGCTGACTTCACTCTCTTCGCTTAGCAAGGTGGCACACTCCAGATCGAGTATTTCACAGGTAATGATGCCAATTACCGCCATGTCACTGCTCCTTCGACACGGCGCCGAAGAACGCCTCCAGGTGAAACACCTTCGGCTCACAAGCCGGCTCACAACGGCGACAGGCCACACCGTTACAGAGTGCGTATGCCAGTGAAATTGTGGGAGGCTGGGTGGTCATATCCATGGAGATCGCCCCGGTAGGACAAGACTCCATGCAGGTCATGTGTGCGAGACACCCCTCCAGTTGCAAGGCTGTAACCCTGCCGATCTGCTCCAGGGTTACCAATCCAAGGCGCCCTAGATCGCCGATATCCCGCTTCAGACTACAGACCACCTCCGGCATCTTATCCATGGGCTGCAGGTCCGGCAGCTGGTAACGCTGCAACATATCCCGATAGGTCTCCATCGGCATCCCCTCGGTCCAATGGGAGAGTTCCAGCAGGAAGATACGTGCGAAAGTCTTGGATTTGGCAAACATGGTGTGGGTTTGACGCAAACTAGTAGCAAGATCGGCCATCGCATCAAGCTTTGCAGGGGTTATCGCCAGTTCGCGGGCCATAGCCAGGGAGGTATTACCAACCTGATGTATGGTGTCAACAGATGGTGGAATCAGGCCCAGCCGTCCCGATTTGCGCGCATCCACATAGGTACCCGAAGCGCCGCCAAGATAGGCCATGTTGATCTCAGCAGGGGTTATGCCCGCTTCCAAGCTAAGGGTGAAATAACCGGCACGTATGGCTCCGATCGCCTTGCCCGCCTCGCCCAGGTCTGTTTCGGTCAGGAATATATCCCGGCCGAAGTGGAGCTGATGATCGGCGGTATTAATGTTTGGAAGGAGGATAATACCTTCCGCAATGGCTTGATCCAGGGCGGCGATGACGCCGGTGCCAGTTATGGCCCTCGCCTGCTCACCGTCGCCTTGATTGATATCCGTTGCCTGGCGCAGATTAATTACCGCCCCTTCCGTAGGCTGCATTTCTGCGTCCAGCACCAGCAGCCGATGGTTCCCACCATCCAGCGGCTCCAGATCGGAGATAGCACCCGGCATCGCCAAAGTACCACATCTGATGTGCTGTCCCTCTAGGGCGGGGCCAGCAGCAGCAGATGCGGTATACAACCGGCCCTGATGGACAAGTACCATCTCTGCATTAGTGCCGTAGTCGATAGCTATCGCCGTCTCACCACAATTGAGTATCCCGCTCTGCATGATTAACGCGAGGGCGTCGGCTCCCACCTCGTCCTGCACTGCAGGAGGAATGATGATGTCGCAGCCGGCGGCTAGTTCCAGACCGGGGAAGTCACAGGCGTGACGGACCGCAGCTGCTCGTTCCTGAGCCTTGACACCTAAGGCCTGTAACTTGCGCGAACCGGCAAAGGCAAGGTCGCGTATCTCCATCCCCTGAAACAGGGACAACTGGGTTGGATTGCCGCAAACGGCAAGACGAACTACATCTCCGAGGTCAACTCGCAACTGCGCCAACACCTGATTGACCGCCTCAATCACTAGGCCGCGGACTATCTCCACCCCCAGCTCCAAGGCAAAATGAAGATGATCCATGACATTGGCGCCGGGTAGCGGATGGCTGGTAGTGATGGTCGTAGAGACTATTGCCCCGCTCGGCAGCTCCAGTGCCTGGGCGCGGAGGCCGCTAGTACCCAAATCCATTGCTATGGCTAATCGACTCATAACTAACTCGTCACTGTTCCGGCATATTCACAGACCATACGCCTCTGGCAAAAAGCCTTTTACCTGGCTATATTTTCCAAGACAGAGGTCGATGAAAGCCTCTTCATCATCCGGCAAGCCCTCCATCTCCTTCATGTAACTCAATAGAGACTCCTTCTCGAAAGCGGTGAACTGAAGTTGCGAATCGGCAAGCATAAGCTCTCCGCAGGTCATGGCGGC
The DNA here is from genome assembly GCA_050291365.1 of Sedimenticolaceae bacterium. Taxonomy (GTDB): domain Bacteria; phylum Pseudomonadota; class Gammaproteobacteria; order Chromatiales; family Chromatiaceae; genus JAAGZL01. The sequence continues at coordinate 12,475 of JBNKJS010000041.1, forward strand.
CGCCCGCGCCCGGGCATAGTAGCTGTCACTGTTATCCACCAGCGCCTTACCAATAGTCCAGGCGTTATCGGGACTGAGTATGAAGCCATGCATGCTGCGATAGCGATCCGAAGCGACCAGACTGGCCTGGTACTCCCGCTGATGACCAAGCGCTATCGCAGCGTTCATGGAAGCGACGTCGTAACCCAGGATTTCCGTGAACACCGCCGGCGAACTACCTCCGAACATGCTGTGATACTCCACCGCCTCGTTCGACCAGAGATCACACACTGCTGCAGTCACGTTGCCGCAGAGGGATGAGTGGGCGCAGGCGCAGCTCTTTCCCTCCATGGACATAGGCAGGCCGGTAACGGCCTTGATGATCGGATTCTCGTAACCACAATCCTTGCCAGGCCCGGTGGCACCGCATTCGTATGCCACCAGGGAACGCCCAGCGGCGATGGCACGGGACAGGGCCGCAAGGCTGTGGGTCAGATTTTTAGTATTGAAGCCACCTGCCATGAACATGGCTGTATTGGCCTGGGCGCAGTTGGTATCCCCACCTGGTGTAGCCCCATGCTCAGTGGCAATAGAAACAATCTGCGGCCATAACCACGCCATATCACGGCTGCCCAATACCCCCTGGGAGAACAGCAGTCCGGTGATGTCGTTGCGAATGATGCAGTAGTCGAAGATCTCCTTGCCACCAATTGATTCAATAGAGAGGATATCTGCGTATGGGGCACAGGCGCGGAAAGAGTCCAGAACCTTGCTGGTACGCTCCGAGTCCCTAAGGTTCACCATTTCTGGTTTACGCAAATCTGCAATGGTTACGCGGTAAGCCACCACCAGACCGTATTGAGCTGCATACTCGTCGATCTGCCGGGCCGCGAGTGCGGCGATCTCCTTACCCCATCTTGGATCGTCGGTCATCTGGGATACATGTTCGTTCTCCAACACCAGGTTCGGCACACCAATGCTGACACAACGCTCGAGCACATCGCTGTGGGCCCTTTCGAATTCCCGCAGCAGTGTACTCAATGTCTTTTCGCTGCCGGGACGTGGGTGAGGAACAAGCTCGGCGATGACAGATCCACCACCGATGACAAGACCCCGGCGTGTGGTCACGGGCTTTTTGGAAAAACCGAACATCATCTCTTCCGGAGTGCTATAGCTCATTGTATTGGTCAATTTCATAACATCACCCGTTCCATTTTTTCCGCAACTGGTGCCAATCGAGCCCGTTCAGTATATCCTCTGCCATACCCTCGGCCTGCGAGGCATCACTACCCCAGATGCCCAACTCAAAACTGGTCACAAACTCCTCGTTTACGGCACCACCGCCACAGACGAAGGGGATTTCCAGTCCAATCTCCTTCAGGCGTGTGGCGATTCTGGGGAAGGCGGTCATGGTGGTGGTCATCAGTGCGGTGCCGGTAACCATAATCGGCTTGTGAATACGGCAGGCTTCAATTACATCCTCAACCGGCGCATCGGCTCCCAGGGTGATAACTTCGAAGCCGGCCGCACGCAGTAAGGAATTAACAATTTGCATACCTATATCGTGAATGTCGCCCTCTGCGGTGTGAGTGACCACCTTGGCCTTCCTCTCCATGGTCCGCCCCATCTTCTCCTCGCAGAGATCAATACCGGCAATCATGGCATCTGAGGAGAGAATAACCTGGGGCAGAAAATAACGACCAAGATCCCACAGCCGGCTTACCTCTTGCATGCCTGGAATCAAACTATGGTTAATGACCTCAAGCGGGTCATGAGTGCCAAGCGCATCAACTACGGCCCTACGAGTTTCCTCTTCATTTCCGTCCACCAGACAGTCTACAACCAGTTGCAGTTGCAGATCCTCGGAAACCAGACGTGCACCCTGGAGGCTCTCCTTCTCCGCGTCGAGATCGTAACGCCTAAATATCGGCGAATTGGCAAGTGGTTCCTTCATAAAAAACAACCTAATAGTTAAGCCATAAACTATCATTGCCGACTCTTAGGCTAAGAGTCACAACCTCTATGGCATCGTGCCAACAAAAAACTGTAACTACTACCATTCACAAAAGTAGCTTCTTATCACCTATCCACCGGGGAGCTTTTACGATGCATTCACTACGCTGGGTATATGACTCATACCTACCCCCCTTCCCTGAGTGCATCAAGAATAGTCGGAAAACCCAAACCTTCGACTACTTTAGATCAGGTCGGGGCCGGCTCTACATCCCTATCTGCCATCCATCTGATGGCTATCTCTATGAAAGTAACAACAATGCATTCCAGAGAACATAGAAGTACCGCGCCCAACCTATGGCACAAGACAGCCAACCTTTTGAGTAAAATGGGGCAGCTTTAGCCTAACTGCATCAATAATCCTGCCCGGGTGGCAAGGATCACTGGTTACCATCTAATGAGAAGTATAGACCCCTGTGCAGAGAAGGGACCTGGAAATAAACGTTTAACCCTTGGTCTAACCAACAACATAAGGGTTATTTATAACAATAAATACGATATGCAATCCTATTTTTCCATGGCCTTACGCAGATACTCACCATACTGCTGATCTACACCAAGCAGATGATCATACAGCCAGTCATTGAGAAAGGTTAACACCTCAATACGCGAAACCTTACTACCCTCACGTAACTGTTCACAGACAGAAACCACCTTACGGGAAAACTCTCTATGCTGGGCAATGTGATTTTTTGCCTCTTCGGGATGGGCCGTGTTGTAGCCATAACGCAGCATCAGCGCCTCCTCAGTTTCAAAATGGGTTATAGCATAACCAAGTAAATCCTTGGCAATCTTAGACAAAAGATAACCATCACGATCACTAAGCAGTTTTTCATTCGCTCCCCGCAGGGTTTCAACCAGGAAACGGTGCTGTTTATCAATAGCAGGGATACCAGTGGCCATCCGGTCCGACCATTCAATGGATTGAAAAGAGTTGTTCATTTGTTCATTTTCACCCCGTTAGTCAAAAAATTTGCATACCACCGTTCAAACTCATTAACTGGCATTGGACGTCCCAATGCGTACCCCTGCACCACCCTGCATCCCAGATCCATGAGATGCCAAGCGTGTTGTGTTGTTTCCACGCCCTCTGCAACTACGCGCAAGCCGAAGGACTCACCTAAACCTATAACACTCATGACGATCGCCTCATCGCTGGGATCATTAAGCATGTCACGGACGAATGATTGATCTATTTTTAGTTCATCTATTGTCAGGCGTCTCAGATATACCAGTGAGGAGTAGCCGGTACCAAAATCGTCAAGGGAGAAGCCAACCCCCATCTCCCTGCACTCTTTGATCACATTCTCAATCAGGTCCAAATCTTCCAAGGCGGATGACTCTACTATCTCAATCTGTAGACGATTATGAGGTATTTCCGGCCAGGATGACTTTATGGCCACGCGTAAGTCTTGGGTGAAGCTCCGATGCTTAAGATGGCGCGGAAAAACATTTATGCTAATCGGTATAGCAATACCCACATCATTCCAGATCTTCGCCTGCTGTACTGACTGCTGCATCACCCAACGCCCTACATCTAATGCCAGGTTATCGTTTTCAATCAATGGGAGAAACTCTTTGGGACCGACCAAGCCTAGGACAGGATCATTCCAACGTATAAGGGCCTCAACCCCTTCTACTTGGTTGGCAAAATAGTCCACCTTGGGCTGATAATAAAGCTCAAACTGTTCCTGCTCTAGTGCGTCAATAATTTTGTGCAGAAAACTAACTTGAGCACTTATCTGACGCTCCAGTCGCGTGTCAAACATTTGGAAACGATTCTTGCCCAGCTGTTTTGCAGAATACATCGCATGGTCTGCATGGCGTAACAGGCTGTCTGCATCTTCATCGTCATTTGGATAGATCGTGACGCCGATACTGGCAGAAACAGATACCTCTTCATCTCCAAGAAGCATCGGTTGAGAAATCGTATCCAGAACACGCTCCAGTGCCTTGATACAATTTTCCTCACTGCCAATATTATTCCATAACAGTACGAACTCATCTCCGCCCAGACGGGCAATGGTATCTGCGGCACGCAGCATTTTTTGTAGACGGCGTGCGATCTCAACCAGTACCAAATCTCCTGCCTCGTGACCGAACTCGTCGTTAATAGGTTTAAAGCCGTCGAGATCAAGATAACATATAGCGAGATTCACATTATTTCTTCTGGAACTGGCAATAGCCTGCTCCATACGATCATTAAGCAGGCGTCTGTTAGGTACCGAAGTAAGCATGTCATAATGTGCTATACGGTCGAGATCTGCCTCGTGTTGTTTGAATATAGTTATGTCGGTAAAAGCACCCATGTAGTGCTGCAACTGACCATTTTCATCTTTGACTGCTACTATGGAGAGCAACTCTGCAAAGAGCTGACCAGACTTTCGCCGGTTCCATAGCTCGCCCTGCCACTCTCCCTTGGTATTGATAGAGTCCCACATCTCCTGGTAGAACTCTTCACTCTGCTTTCCGGCGCTCAGTAATTTGGGATTGCGGCCGAGCACCTCATCGCGCGTGTAACCAGTTAGGTGGGTAAAAGCTGGATTGACATCAACAATCTGATTATCGGAATTAGTGATCATAATTCCCTCATGACTGCTGGCGAAAACACTGGCCGCCAATCTCAGTTGTTCCTCTGATTTCTTGCGATTTGTGATATCAACAAACGATACCAGCAGTCTATTCCGGTTTTTTTCATGCCCTTGACTAATAGAGAAATGGGCTAGGACATCTTGCCTGCGGCCATTCATGGTTTGTAAAGCAGTTTCCAGGGAAAATTTGGTCTCACCACGCATAAGAGAAACCAGTAACTGTCGAAAGTCTTTCATGGCCTCAGGATGAATGATCTGCGAGAGATTACACAATAAGGATTCCTTGCGGTCGACTTCATGGAAATCCAATGCAGGTTTATTCATATTGATGATGCGCACCAACTGCACACACTCCTGCAACGACTCTGGATTATTAATTAGATAATCTTCCAAATTGCCATCAAAGTCTGGTCGGAGTTGTTCCAGACGCTCTTTGGCTGCAGAGTAGTCGGCTTCCCAAATAGGCAAAGGGGAGTTATCGAAGAGTGAGCGATAACGCTCTTCACTCGTCTGCAGGTTATGCGAACTCAGTATGGTGTTCAGTCCATCCGATAATATACGTCCAATCTCCTCAAACAGACGCATCTCCTGTTCGGTCCAGATTCGATCGTGAGAACATTGATGTATAAATAGCTGCCATGGCCGGTCTACCTTTGGGTAGAGTGCGGTAGTCATGAAGGAACGGGTACTAAACTTCGTCTGCATGACTTCTGTTATCTGGTATTCGGTTCCTGGCCCAACACGTACAGGGTGGTAGGAATCTAGCGCCAGACCCATCTCCCAGGCCACCGCATCGTTCATTGGAATCTCTAAACCAAGTTCAATCACTCCTGGATACTCTGGCCTAGTGCGTTCGAAAGGAGTGCTCCAGGTAGGGGATTTTGGATCACATGGATAAACCAGATAGACACGGTCACAACTGAAGATATCAAGTATTTCATCCATGGCCCTGTTCAATATAACTTCTATATTGCCCTCTCTCTTAAGCACTCGATTAATACGATCTAGACCCTGTAGAAAATTTAAATACTCATTACTATCCTCGACCATTCTCTTTCTATTTGTGATGTCGTTAGCAATGACCATAATCGTGGCAACCTTGCCATCAAGGTCAAACTCAGGCACAAAGCGCATGTCGGCCCAGCGAAGCTCACCCTCAGGATTCCGGTAGGAGAGCTCGTCTTTGCACTCCTCCGCCGTATCTACGACTTGCCTTAAATTGGCCATATAGCGTTCGGGGTCGGTTAGCGGCGAATACACCCTGGGTGTCGTGCCAAGCGCCTCCCCGTTTGGTATCTCAAACTGCCTCTGAAGAGCTGGATTGATATAGATACGGCGCAGCTCAAGGTCATAGCGGGCAATGAAGTCGGGGGAATTCTCCACCATACTACGAAACAGACGTTCACTAGCGGCAAGCTGCTGCTCCGCTATCTTGCGCTTAGTATCATCCCGGTTACTGACGCGACGCCCCAGGAACTGCCCATCCGGTCCATAAACTGGTCGGCAGCCGTGGGCGATCCAGCGGATGTCACCATCACGATTCACAATACGAAAATCCAGCAACTCATCACAATGGCCTGTCATATCAAGCATATGCACATCCACGCGTTCCTGGTCCGCAGGAAAAATTATACGGTTGAGCAGGTCGGGATCAGCTTCAAACTCCTCAGGTGTATAACCTGTGATCCGCTCACAGGACGGGGATATAAAGAGCAATTCACGGTTCGGTCCCAGCCAGTATTCCCAATCGTAGGTGTAATCGGCAACGGTGCGGAATTTGATCTCCTGCTCCTCCAGGGCATTCTCAGCCTGCTTGCGATCGGTGATATCGGTGAGCATGGCAAAGGAGCCGCGAAATAGGCCATCGTGGTCGAAGGTGGGCGTTGCTGAGATCAACATCCACCTCGGCGTGCCGTCCTTGTGCCGCATACGCCGTTCGTATACTGCGGAGATATTCTTCTTGCGCTCGGCCATCTTTTGCACATGATCCAGCGCCTCCTCCTCGAACATAAACTCCGTGACCTTGTGCCCTATCAACTCGTCTACTGTATAGCCAAGCATTTTGGCAATATGCTCATTGACGAAAGTGGTTCTGTAATTTTCGTCTTGCGTCCAGACCCCTTCGTTCGCAGTCTCTAATAGTTTGCGGTACTTCGCTTCGCTCTCTCTCAGGGCCTGCTCTGCCTGCTGCTGGGTACGCATCTGGATATCGCCACCTATAGCCGCAATTCCTCTCTGCAAACTGCCAACTTCATCATGAACTTCGGAGGCAGTAAGCGTATCCAGATTTCCATCTTGAATCTTTTTAACACTGTCTAGAGTGGATTGCAGACGCCCCACAAAATGTCTTATGAACAGAGTGACCAACAGAACAATAACCGCAACTATAGTTATTGTGATGAGAGTGATGGTACGGAGGTATCCCTCCTGTTTTTTATGTATTTCATCTTCGGCAATGGAGAGAAAGACCATCCATTTGACGGGATCAATCGTGGAATAAAGTGCGTAGTACAAGCTACCTTCATGCTCATACTCAACCTCACCCTCACCCTGTTGAAATAGCCGGGCAAGATCCTTACGGTTGATTCGGTCACCCATATTATAATTGGGGTGAAAAATAACCCGATCGGGTGCCTCAATGACATAAGCATGACCGGTTTCCAGAAGCAGAGGGGCCTTCTTTAGCCTGCCATTAATAGCAGAAGCGGCCTGTGACGCAGCCCGTTCACCTGAACTATTCAAGGTATCAGATACTGTTTCACGCAAGAGTTTGAGTTCGGCCCTAAGGGCCTGATCATAGAGAGTATGGGGCAGTCTATCGATGACCACCGAACTTGCCACAAGCAGCAATATAGTCATCACCAACAGGATCGAGAATGAAAACAGATAGAATTTGTTTCTGAGTTTCACCGCCGGTTATCCCCACATTCCTATGCAGAGGAAAAAGCAGTGCGAACAGGTTTTGGCAATTCTGTTATCTCTAATTCTTAATTTGATAAACATGGAAATTTTATAAATGATATTTATCTAGATCTTCCTTGGTAAAACCATTATCTGCTGGATTGTTGAAATAGTTGCTATTGAAGCAACACCAATATTGGTACAACTGTTTGTCGTTATGAAAAGTATAGACCTAATAGAGGAAATTAAGCATGTAATCACCAGAAATCTAATACTAGTGAAATTGTAGCTGTGGGGATGGCAAGAGGGGAATCTAAGAACTAAGAAAAAACAGGAGGAAGTCTCCAAGGCAGCGGGGCGTTTATCAACTACCCCGCTACCAGGATATTGCAGGTATTAATCCTGCTTAGTCTTGCAGGTGCTGAGACCAATCAGCGGATAGGCTGGGCACCAGCCGATGGCTGCAGTGAAAAGAGGTACGATGCCAACTGCACCCCACCAGTTCTGGGCTACAACACCCCAGGCAATCAGCCCCAGGCCAACTACCAGGCGTAAAATTCGGTCAATTCCACCAACGTTCTGTTTCATAATGCTCTCCAAATAAACTACTACAAAGGGTGTCAACCCTACTAAGTAGTCTGGTCGACGATTTATAGGTCATAAAGATAGCCCTATCTGCACAGTTTGTCTGTGACTATGTCACACAGAAGTTACACCATAGCTCTGCTTTGCAGTTGCACTTGATCGATGATCTCCACCGAACCACGCGCCACTTGAATAAGTCCTTTGCTCTCAAAGTCTTTAAGGATTCGGCTCACCACCTCGCGGGAGGTACCAAGATCTGATGCCATGAGTTGATGGGTGATTTCGATACGCTGGCTCTCTTGCTGGCAGTGCTGTATCAGATAGTCGGCAATACGCTGGTCCATACGGCGAAATACCACCTCCTCCACCAGGCTGATGATATCTGCCATGCGGTGAGCCACCAGTCCGAACACATAGTCGCGCCACAGGGCGGATTCGGCCAGCCACTGTCTGATCTGATTAGCTGGAATCACAACGGCTTCCACCGGCTCTTCACACACAGCGAAGGCTGGGAATGGCATCTGGCTTAGAATGCAGGAGGCGGTCAGGATGCAGCTCTCACCTCGCCCGATACGGTAGAGAGTGATCTCCCTACCGCTCTCTCCCAGCTTGTATATCCTGGCGGTACCGCTCATCACCAGGGCCAGATGAGCACATTCGTCCCCCTGGGTGCAGACATGCTGCCCTTGTTCCAGGCGAGCAAAAGAGGCGGTCTGTAGAAACCGCTCGCATGTGGCATCGTCAGCCTGACGCAAAAAGGTGAAGGCCGAGTGAATGCCTTCGATGGTGGTCTTGTCTGAAATCACGTTATCCTGCCCCATAGGGAGAGAGAGTGATTTTATAGGAAAGGAAGGTAGAGAGCGATAGGGATTTGTTTGCGGCTGATGCGAGGCACACAGTCAATGAGGGAAAAACAGCCCCACCAAGGCGGGGCTGTTTAAAGAATAATTTGGTCGTTAATGATTATGCTCTTCTTCTGAACCCAATCAGGCCAGCTATTGCTGAGCCAAACAGCCAAACAGCCGGAGGGAGCGGCACAGCACTGACATCAACGCCAGCCAAGGCATAGTCATTATTATGATCATCCCAAAAAATGTAGTATGGATTAGCGCTGAATTCGAGAGTCTGGGCAAGGATTGGACCTATTATTAAATTGGCGTATCCACCATCACCGACTGTTGCAGTTGCATCAACCGTTTTAAAGAAAGCTCCATCTAAAATGATCGTTGCCTGTTCTTTACTTCCTTTCCCGTCAGGATTTACATACAGATCAAGAAAATGAAATCCTGATATTTTTACTACCTGATCAAATGTAAGAGTGAGAGTTTGACTGCCTCCGGTTATTTCATCATCTTTACCGTGATGCAAAGGATGGATACCGGCACCATCTTGGTCACACTTCAATACTCCACCACCGCTTTGGCAACCAATTTGAGCACTGCCGTCATAACCTTGCTCAAAATTAACAGCCCCGTTAGTGGATGTGAGGGTAAAACCAATTCCATTATAGGTGCCGCTATAGCCATTTGTAACAGTAGTGAGAGAGCCGATCAGACTAGAATCAGTAAAGTCCAACAGACCTGCCATAGAACTTTGGCAGAAGAAAACAAACGCTACCCCATGTATCAGTTTAAGAAGTCCATTTTTCATTTTTTATATCCCCTATAATTTACACATAAAACAACACTAAAAGTTCATTCAGAATTTATAGCTATTTTGAATACGTGCAGATTCCATTTGCCAAACAACTCGACAACGCACTGAAACAATGCATCGAGCAGTGAGCAATATATATTTGGAAAAACGAATTAATTAGAGGGAAGAATTATATTAAGCGGTACGGAATCCTTTCCTCTGCTCCATGCTCATTATTTATTATGAATCCACGGAGTGAGATTGCCCCATTTTAAAACAGATTTCAAGCAAAAATTAACACTCAGTTTGACTGCAATGCTAATGCCAGTGCTAGGCGCCAATATCGCTAAATGCTATCTCTACCAGGGCCAGTATATTATTGTGATCCCCGCCAATCTCAAGTTCTTGCAAATGAATTTCATCGCCTGCTTTAGCTGCGCCGGGTATCTTTATACCCATATTGTTCAAACATACCGTATCCTCATGCAGAGATATCAACTCCAGAGGTAGATCTAGTATGTGCACTAGTTTATTTAGATATCGGGATGGATTGTTTAGGCTCTCCAGGCCATTACTGAAGTAGCTGTAATCTATAGGGGTGCTCTTCTCAGATTGTCGTTCACGATTTAGTGATAATTTCAGATATTCGACAACGTTTTCAAACAGTATATGTTTAAGCTCACATCTGACTTCAAGCTCGTTTGCTGCTGGTGCCAGTAACCTATGACCGGAGAAAAAGACGCTGGTCTGTTTCACTTCTCTCTGTATGACATCCCCCCTCAGCTCATCGCCAAATATCACTTTTTCATGATAGTTCAAAAACAACAGAGCAAAAAAGCTCTCTTGTTCGGCAGAACGAACTGTTTTTATATACTCTTTAATTTCGTCGCTTTCATCGCATAGCCTTTTCACCTCCTTCATACTACCCAACAGGGAACTGACTTGATGTTCATATACAAAGCTATTGCGTGAAAGTTTGATTGCTCCGGAGATCTGCTCGACTATTGAGTCTATATGGTCTAACAGAGCCCGAGTGCCAGAACGTAGACTGTCTTTATAATTGGAAACTGCACGCACCCTTGCATCCGTACCTTGAACCATCTTATCTATGGCCTTCCCTACTGGTATTTCGTAAGCTTTATCTTCTGGTATTTCTTTTTCATCCGTGCCCAGCAGTTCAGTCAAGTACTGCAACTGATCATGAAAAAAGTTGCGTAATGCCGACGCCTCTTTTATTCGCCGTTCATCAGCCATTGCTCATTCCATAAGTAGTAAATGTATATTCTATTCTAGTACTCTTTCATCATGATATTGATAAAACAGTTTACCAGCATATTAAAAGCTGGATTAATCACATCCTACCATGGGGCCTGGCGAAACCTGTAATCCTTGCTTTTGTTACCAGCCAGCTTCCGGATTTATATCCTAGCTCCATGGATAGTGTATAGACGTCCACATGCTTATCCACTGCCTCTAACCAAGCAACTGTATCCTCCCGCAGCAGTTTCAATTCAGGAAATAGATCATCTTTTGTTGCTATGAGAAAATTCATCTTAACAATGGCTGTTTCCTCATCTTCAGAGAGTCTTACTGACGGCTTTGGATAGTGAATGCGAAATCGACCAAAACGTTTGAAGGTTACAAAGAGTATTCTCCTTACCTCTTTGCTTGAACGGTTTCCAGGGTCAGCGGTAAAACCGTCCTGAGTCAGATCCATAAGACCACCCAGCTCATGCCCCTGCGCCAACTCAACGGCTTGCTGAATGAGTTGGTAGACCTCCTCCTCCCTCTCTGTTTTCGCGCAGGCAGTTAATAGAGCAAGTAGAGATAGCGCAACGACAAGAGATAGTAATTTTATTGATCTTGGCATGCTATCACCCTTAAATTGATAGATTGTTCAGATATTCAATAATCAGTTTTCTGGTATCTTCGATATCGCCATACAGAATTCCATGACGATCTGAAGAGATCATTTCCAGGCGTTTATCTTCACTCCCAAGCTTCTCCATAACTATAACTGCACTCTCTGGATCAACAACCGGATCCCTATCTGCCTGTAGAATCAATGCGGAACAGTGAACATATTGTAGTCTCTTCTCCAGTCCACTTACCAATAACCGCAATTCAAACAACCCATGTAACGGCATTGAACGGTAGTTTATATGTTGGTTTTCAGTTCTACTGTTATATCTAAATGGCAATATACCCTCATAGGCAGGCACCCAACGGACCAGCCTGTTGGCTGTATGCAGCAGCGGCACAAACATCATGTTCTTGTTTACAAATTTTATTGGTGCGGAGATTGCCACTACCCCAGCCAACCCGTCCAACTGCTCTGCAGCTAGAACAAGTGAGATAGCAGCACCTGTGGAGAAACCAACCAAACAGACCTGATCACAATGTGCCAGCATCACATCATAGGCATGACGTACCGAATCCACCCAATCTTCCCAACTTCTCTCCCTCAGGTCCCATGGTGATGTACCGTGCCCCTTGAGACGTGGCCCTATAACCGGATAGCCCAGAGCGGTAAGCTGCTCTCCAAACTCCCTTACCTCGGCAGGTGTAGAGAGAAACCCATGCACAAGTACTACACCTATATTCTTATGATTTTCCGGTAGAATAAAGAAAGGATCACTTGGTTCTGTTGCCGTCTCTTGTTGGTTTATCTTTTCATACTGTGGCTTATCAAAACACTCTCTATCCCATTCAAGAGAGATACCCATATCGTTAAACCTTAAGTTGGCCACCTCTACCACGTCTGGGACAGATGATTTTCGAATCGCCCGATTAATGATATCAACAATACCTTCTACCGGCTTTGCCTCATTGGCATACACCTCAACCGGGTTCTCCATCCGAATCAGATCAAAATCATGCTCCTCACAGAGCTTTGGTAGAAACCTGTATCTTCCTCCTTCCAACTCAACCAACTCCAACTGAGATGTGGTACGAAAAAACTGCTCTAACCCCTCACAGCTTCCAGACAGAAGTCCTGAATAGGCATCTGGGTTTCTCAAGCTGCGATGCAGGTTTATGTGTGACAGCTTCTGAGCGTACTTAACCGCTAGATAGAGCATAAGATGGAAATCATCGTATCCCACATCCTCTACACTTTTCTCCAGGTGGCTAAATATTATCAGCGATGCGAGATGACTAAGGTTTATAGTTACCTCGTCATATATGGCGCGCATGTAGCTATCGCGCAGTTTCCCTGAGTTACGGCGAATTCTGGCAGAGAGATAATGCCGATCCATACTGCTCTCAGCCGGGTTTGGTACCAGCAGATCGTCCATGGTTTGAATGCATCTGGTACAAAATCTGGTTAGCGGGCGTTCCCAAGGCCTCCAATAATCCTCTGTGTTTATAAGGTCACCCAGACGGATATCCATATCCGTGTTTTTTAGCAAAATATTACCCTCTATCAACAGCTCTTCAGATAGACGCTTACTTACCCCACTGTTAAACAGCTCCACTCCACGACGCAATATATTGTCGCCAACCCGCATGGGATAGAAGGTGATATTGGCAGGAACAATGGTTGATTTGCGCTGGGCGGCGGCATAAAGGGTGTCTCGATCAAGCTCCAATGTATTGATCCAGTAGTCGATGCTGTCTTCACAGCCTTTGTCAAAGGAGTTCCTGATTGACTGTTTGAGCAGATCCACCTTGAGCGACAGAACCGCAGCGCCGGAGTGATGCTTGCGCCGCTCTTTGGCGCTTCTGGAATAGATACTGTAGCGCCCTCTCCTGTCTTTAACCCGACGGTCTTTAACCATCCCCCCCTCCGGGAAGATGATTACCTTACGACCACGCAATATCTCTGCCGCAAGAAATGGCATTAACCTTGGATATTTATTTGGAACGGCGCCAACACTTAGTAGGAAGTTGGAAAAACCATCCTCCTCACTAAAAAACTCACCGGCAGCAATGGAACGGCAATATGACCCATCTTCCTGATATATGAGGTACTGAGGGATAAAGGTCTCGAAACGGGCGAAATGATTGAACAGGAAGATTTCACCATCAGCCACCTGTCCTTCATCATGGTGCATCTTGATATTGACGCTCAACAGGCGTTTGAGGATAGAGACAACCCTCACTGACCATTGGTAGGTGGAACTGTTTATTTCTAGTTCTTCAAATCCTTCCACAAAATATATCCCCTAATCGGATAGTTTTTTTGATCAGCTGATTGAGAATTGGTTCAGTTTCAGACTATTCTGGAACCCAGACATGTTCATCAAGGTGGATATATAATTCTTGGATTGAAATAATCATCAGGTTTTCTTAGCTGCCCAACACCCTCTCCAGATGTAACTCTATAGATCGCTCCAGTGTAATATCACCATTGATCACTGCTAATTCATAATCAAGCAACCATGATCCGATAAATCCTCGAGAATGGCGCAGTTCCATGAGCATCAACCTGGTTAGCGGGCCGCCAGCGTCGAGGAATCCGCTACGTTCATAATCTTGTTCGGTTAAGGATCTGTCATAATCTAGCCGGATAATCTCTGCCCGCCAACCTCCACGCGAATAGCAGAGTTGTGCATAGGAAGGTCGGTAGTCACGATCAAAGGGAGTACCCACCGACCCACTGTTAACTATAGTTGTTCCGTTGTATCTGCGTATAAACGGCCAATGGGTATGGGATGTGACAAATAGGTCCTTTTCACTGCCGATCTTTTCTGGCAGTTCATGATCTTCTGTTCTGGGGGTTATACCGTCACGATTACCCAGTCTGGTACCGTGGGTGATATGCAGGACTCCGCCCTCAAGGTCATCAAGATCCATGCTCTCATCCCAGCCGGCTACGCGACCTAACTCCTCACCTATCTGGGCATAGGTCCAGTGGCTAAAGCGGCGCATCTCATACACCAAACCGCTCTTTGGCTCATCTTCGGTTCCGCAATTAAGCACAAAACTCTCATGGTTCCCTTTAAGAAAAATTGCATTGGGAAACCTGTCCAATAACAGTTGCAGCACCTGCAGACTGGAAGGCCCGCGATTGATCAGATCACCGTTTACTATTAATTTGTCTGGGGCCCAATGCTCAATATGCTCCAGCACTACTTGCAGAGCCGGCATATTGCCATGAACATCAGATATTACAGCTAGCTTCATATATATCCCATGATTGTTTGCAGACCATCAAATGCAGATTTGCTGTTTCTTCAGCACTCTGGTGAGGGTGAGTTTAGGGCTCGCGAAGAGGATCATTAGCTAAATTCTACCTTCTGGATGAGAATTATCAATGATCCTGAGTAATTTACTTGGTTTAATATATGTGTATTCACATAATATTCAACAACAGCCAACTGCGCAGCATCTCTCTCCTCGTCGTCTGCAGTTGGCTTTTTTTTGCCCAAATTAAACCTCTTTAATGCCTAGGGCATTCCGCTCAATATCCTATAATATACATATATAATTTCCCCTCTAGGATATGACAATAATATGGGCATGGACCAAGAGCAAATACTGGCGCTGGACCACAGCATTATCTGGCACCCCTATAGTTCAATAAACTCAGAAATTCCCGTCTACTCAGTTGCCTCTGCAGACGGAGTACATCTGCACCTTAGCGATGGCCGCGTGCTAATAGATGGCATGTCCTCATGGTGGTGTGCTATCCATGGATACAATAATCTGGTCATAAACCGGGCCATTCAGGATCAACTGGATAAGATGTCTCACGTAATGTTCGGCGGGCTAACCCATGAACCAGCTGTGGAACTTGCGGCCAAACTGGTTGAACTAACCCCAAAGCCACTGCAAACCGTATTCTTCGCTGATTCCGGATCTGTATCAGTAGAGGTGGCCATGAAAATGGCTATTCAGTACTGGTATGCCAAGAAAAAACCGGAGAAGGATCTGTTTCTGACCATCCATAACGGCTATCACGGCGATACCTTCGGCGCCATGTCTGTTTGCGATCCAGTTGGCGGCATGCACTCAATTTTTTCCGGAGTCCTTGCCAGGCAGCTTTTTGCAGACTCCCCTAGCTGTGGTTTTGGCGAGCAGTGTAGCCAGTCGGATATAGAACCGATGGAACAACAGCTTAAACAAAACTGTGATCAGATTGCGGCTGTTATATTAGAACCTATTGTTCAGGGAGCTGGAGGCATGCGCTTCTACTCGGCTGACTATCTGAAACAGGTACGAGGGCTGTGCGATAAGTACGATGTTTTGCTGATACTGGATGAGATAGCCACCGGCTTCGGGCGTACCGGTAAGATGTTTGCCTGTGAATACGCAGGAGTTGCACCAGACATAATGTGTGTAGGCAAGGCCCTCACCGGAGGTTATATGACCCTGGCCGCCACCCTGACTACACGGGAGATCAGTGAGACCATATCCAATGGCCAACCCGGACAGTTCATGCACGGCCCTACCTTTATGGCCAATCCCCTAGCATGCTCCGCCGCCCTTGCCAGCCTGCACCTTCTGACTGAATCCCCGTGGCATGTTCGAATTAAAAAGATTGAGCTTGGTTTGATGCGGGGACTTGGACCCTGCAGCGAACTACCCCAGGTCGCAGATGTAAGGGTGCTAGGGGCCATAGGCGTGGTGGAGATGAAAAATCCGATTGATATGAAGCTGGTGCAGCCAGCCTTGGTGGAAGAAGGTGTATGGGTACGACCTTTCGGCAAGCTTATTTACCTGATGCCGCCATACATTATCAGCGAGAATGAACTGGAAGAGCTGACAACGGCTGTGCGGGATGTGGTGTCAGTGATTGCTTAAGGTAGTTTAGGCATCAGCTTCGATGTGGGGAAACAGCTAGCCTTAATACCATTTTTACTCTGCCACTCGCCGATGGAGCGGCGGGTCTTGTACCCGGGCAGACCATCGGCTCCACCCACGTCATACCCTTCTTTTTCCAACTTGCGCTGCATAGCTGCAATATCTGAGCGCAGCAGTCGTCCCACACTCCCCCATTTTGCCTTAAAGGGGCCTGAACCATATGCTATGCGGTCTGCCAGGTTACCTATGTAGAGTGCATACAGATCTGAGTTGTTGTACTCCTTCAGTACATAAAAATTTGGGGTGACAATAAACTTCGGGCCATGGACACCAGCCGGAACCAACATCATCCCTTTTGCCTTTAACTCCTGCCCGGGGAATGGTTTGCCATTGATACGGCCAATACCCTGACCTACCCATTCAGTGATAGGTCGTGCCCTATCTGGACCCTCCTGGGCACAAAACACCTTGGGTGAAAACTCCGCCTCAAATCCCCAGTCACGACTACTCTGCCATCCTGATTTAGCCAGATAGTTGGCTATAGAGGCCAGGGTATCTGGGACCGAATTCCATATATCACGACTGCCATCCCCATCGAAATCCACCGCGTATTTTAGATATACCGATGGCATAAACTGGGGCTGCCCCAGAGCACCGGCCCAGGAGCTTTTCATGGAACTCTTTTTTATATAACCCTTTTGCAGTATCTGCAGTGCCGCCAGCAGTTCCTTCCTAAACAACTCCTTGCGGGTAGACATAAAGGCCTTGGTAGCCAACACCCTCAGGGCGTAATTACTCAGCTTGGCACGCCCGTAACTGGTCTCTTTGCCCCAGATGGCCAGGATAATTCGCCCAGGCACGCCATATCTCTTCTCTATACGGCTAATGGTTTTGCTCCACTTCTTGGAAAGAGAGCTTCCGTAATCAGCCAACCGCTGTAGTCTCTTCTGGTTGAAATATGCCCCGGGGGAGCGGAACTCAGCCTGACTCTGCTCACGTTTTGCGGGAGGCTTGCTGCCAGGCGGCACCAGATCCGGTAGATCCCAGCGCAGTTTGGTACCAGACATGGCCTGCCTGAATGTAGTGGAGGATATTCCCTTACGCTTGGCCTCTGGCCAGAGGTCACTCTTGATCCATGTAGCGAACATCTTATCAGTGTCGGAGCGTGATATGGCCATAACCGGCATTGACAGGGACATGGCCAGAATGGCCGGGGCCATATATCTGAGTGTTCTAGAGAGTTGCATGGTAGCCATCATGTAACCAGTATATTGCACTATTTTCTCTGCAGCATATAGATATGTTCTGACAATCTACTGAGTCCCGTACCACCGTAACGATCGGTATCTTTCAGCAGATCCAGGTTATGAAGATGCGATATCTGAAATTCATCACCAAACAGGGCAAACAGTTCATCTTCAGGTACTGAATATGGCGGACCATTCATCTCATCCTGCGGATAGTCCATAGATACCAAGAGTACGAGGCATCCGACAGGTAAAATATCCGCCAGCAATTTAGCGTAGGCCTGGCGATATCCAGCATCCAACGCCACAAGAGAGGCGCGGTCATATACCGCATCAATATCATTAAGATGATGGGATTTGAGCTGGAATATATCGCCACACAGAAGTTGATAATCTTCTGCTTGAAACAGCTTAAATGGCCCCTGGTTGCTGCAGTTAGCGGTCAATCCTTGATCAGAGAAGAACTCTTCTACCGCAATCTCGCTGATCTCAACTCCGACAATGGAGTGGCCCTGTTGTTGCAGCCAGACCATATCCCGGCTCTTGCCACAGAGAGGAACAAATACCCGGGAGCCTGACTCCATACCCAACCTGTGCCAGAACGATAGCAGATGGGAATTTATCTCCTGGTGATGCCAGCCGATATCCCCCTCCTGCCAGCGCTGGAGCCAGAACTGTTTAACAGACTCTTCTACGTTGTCTATGGTTTTAGACAAAGCCAGGAGATAAAGAGATCAACTATCAAACGGATTGCGCACTATCAGGGTCTCAGCGCGATCCGGGCCGGTAGAGATAACATCAATGGGAGTACCACTAAGCTCTTCCACCTTCTGAAGATAGGCCTGGGCTGCTGCCGGAAGGTCATCGTAACTCTTGGTGCCGACAGTGGATTCGCTCCATCCTGGAACCTCAATATACACCGGCTCGCACTTCTCGATGCGATTGGCCCCTACAGGTGGAACATCAATCTCTTTTCCATCCAGCTTGTAGCCTACGCAGATTTTGATCTTCTCCAAACCATCCAGCACATCCAGTTTGGTAATACAGATACCGGTCACGCTATTAATCTGAAGAGAGCGATTCAGAGAGACCATATCCAGCCATCCGCAGCGACGCTGACGTCCGGTGGTAGCCCCAAACTCATGGCCTTTGGTACCCAGGTGGTCACCAACCTCATCAAACAGCTCGGTCGGGAACGGCCCAGAACCTACTCTGGTAGTGTAAGCCTTAACGATACCAAGAATGTAATCCAGGTAGCATGGCCCCAGACCACTGCCACTGGCGGCACCGCCTGCCGTAGTGGTGGATGATGTTACATAAGGGTAGGTGCCATGATCGATATCCAGCAGTGCACCCTGGGCCCCTTCAAACATGATGTTATGTCCTGCGGCTCTCATCTGGTGCAGGGTACCGGTTACATCCTCCAGCATAGGCAGAATGCGTTCTGCCTGAGCCAGGGTTTGATCCAACACCTGTTCATAATCCACAGGGTCGGCCTTGAAGTAGTGTTCCAGGGCGAAGTTGTGATAATCCATCACCTCGCGCAGTCGGTTTTTAAAGCGCTCTGTATCCTGTAGTTCACCCAGGCGTATGCCGCGGCGTGATACCTTATCTTCGTAGGCCGGGCCGATGCCACGCCCGGTAGTACCGATTGCCTTATTGCCGCGTGCCGCCTCGCGCGCCTGATCCAGGGCTATGTGGTAAGGAAGAATCAGCGGGCAGGATTCACTGATACCAAGGCGTGACGTTACCGGCACACCGTTCTGTTCCAGCTTATCCACCTCATGCAACAGGGCCTCGGGTGACAGCACCACACCGTTGCCGATCAGGCAGCGCACATTCTCACGCAGTATGCCAGAAGGGATCAGATGCAGAACCGTCTTCTCACCATCAATTACCAGCGTATGCCCGGCATTGTGTCCACCCTGAAAACGAACTACGGCCTCTGCACGATCGGTAAGAAGATCGACAATCTTACCTTTGCCTTCGTCACCCCACTGGGTGCCGATAACTACGACATTTCTACCCATAATTTGATTCTCTAAATGTGAATATCTTTTATGATTGTTTTTGGGCTGTTAAACAGCTGTTACCACCCACTCCCCATCCCGGTGTGTCAACAGCTCATTACAACCCATCTCCTCAGCTGACCCAACCTGCCCTGGCAAGCCCAAGACCACCATTTTCCCTTCTTTTCGCAGTTCTGCAACTGCCTGGTGTTGGCTAGGATCATCTGACCAAGGAGCAAATATACCATTATTGACGGTTTGCTCCATATTTTTATTCAGTCGCATCAACAACTTCAGATCAGAGCTGAAGCCGCATGCAGGACGGGCCCGACCAAAGGCCGCGCCGATGTCATCATAGCGTCCGCCCCTGGCCACCTCTTGCCCCAATCCAGAGACGAAGGCCGCAAACACAACTCCGGTATGATAGTGATAGCCGCGCAGTTCTGCTAGATCAAAGTGCAGTGACAATTCCGGCATGCGCTTCTTTAGCAACTGCGCCAGGCGTATAAGATCGCCCAGGGCATCCTGGACCTCCTGGTTTGCCCCGGTGAACAGTGCGTTGGCCCGATCTATGGCATCCTCCCCGCACAGCTCAGGCAAGGCTATCAGCATGGCCGCCTCTTGCTCCCCTATTTCTAATCTGCCGACCAGCGCCTTGATCTCTGGAATTGATTTGCGTTGCAGGGCATCAAACAGCTCCATCTCGTTCTGCTCTGAGAGGCCTGCCTGTCGCACCAACCCACGGAATATTCCAACGTGGCCCAAATCTATGTATATATCATCCAAACCGGCAAGCTTCATGGTCTCCATCATCAGGCAGATTATTTCAAGATCGCTCTCAACCCCTGAATGACCATATAGCTCGGCCCCAACCTGCAGTGGAGCACGGGATCCGGCGAATCCATCACTTTTGGTATGCAGAACTGTGCCGGCGTAACAGAGACGGGTTGGACTCTCCTCCCGTAACTGGTGGGCATCTATGCGTGCGGCCTGAGTGGTAATATCAGCCCTTATGCCTAGGCTGCGGCCAGTTATCTGGTCTGTGACCTTGAATGTCTTCAGATCCAGGTCACCACCGGTATTGATCAGCAGGGACTCCAGATATTCCAGGAATGGTGGAAACACCAATTGATATCCCCAGCCGGCATACAGATCCAGTAAATCACGCCGCAATCTCTCCACCACTGCAGCCTGGGGTGGCAGCACTTCATCTACACCTTCCGGCAGTAACCAGTTTTCTCTTTGCATAACCTGAACCTGTCAGAATAATTAATGTACCAGATAGAGCATTACCACTCCCAACACCATGCTGACCAAACCGCTGATGCGCAGGGATCTGTTGTCCATCTCACTCATTGTTCGCATTATGTTGCGCATGGCGCCTGGGTTCAGGAAGGGTATAATTCCCTCAATCACCAATACCAGCGCCAGGGCAGCAAGTAGATCTTGCCACATTATGCCCTCCCTTTACTGCAAAAAAACGCCGGGCGTATACCGCCCGGCTGTTATTTGCCTATGGTTTGACTATTAGCCTGCCTATTGCCCTTCTTTCTTCTCGTTAAAGTATTTGAAGAACTCTGAATCAGGCTTTATCACCATCATATTTCCGCTGTTGGAAAATACTGAGCGATAGGCAGATAGGCTTCTATAGAAGGCGTAGAACTCGCTGTTGGTCTCATAGGCCTTGGCGTATATAGCCGCCGCCTTGGCGTCGCCCTCACCACGCAGTGTCTCAGCTTTCTTAAAGGCATTTGCCAGGATAACAGTGCGTTGGCGATCTGCTTCTGCAGTGATCCTTTCAGCAGCCTCATCACCCTTCGCCCTCAGGTCGCGGGCAACCCGTTCACGCTCTGCACGCATACGTTCATACACCGAGCCACTTACCTCTTTGGGCAGATCGATACGTTTGATCCTTACATCAATTACCTCTACACCCAGTTCGTTTGCCTTCTCGTCTGCATCTTTGGTCAGCAGGGCCATGATCTCAGCGCGCTCACCAGATACAACCTCCACAATGGTGCGTTTACCAAACTCATCACGCAGGCTGGTGTTGATACGTTCGGCCAACAGGGAAGAGGTTCGGATCGGATTACCACCGGTGGAACGGTAGTATTGCCCTACATTTGCTATACGCCATTTAACGAAGGAGTCTACGATCACATCCTTCTTTTCAATGGTAAGGAAACGTTCCGGGCTGGCGTCCAGGGTCTGGATGCGTCCATCGAAAATCTTGACGTTATTTACAAATGGGATCAACCAGTGCAGGCCCGGTTTGTAGTCTGCATCAACGATCTCACCCAAACGCAGCTTAATGGCCAGCTCCCACTGTTTTACAGTAAAGGCAGAGAGCGAGACACCTATAACAGCCAATCCGGCGATAATGAGTATTCCAAGTTTTTTAGATGACATTAGCGAACCCTCCTGCCACGAGTTACTTCACGTTGGAGCTGTTCCGCCTTCCTTCTGTCTTGATCAGTAATTGGGCTTGGAGCACTGGTGCCAGAGGGCTTGATACCCTGCTGAATAAGTTTATCCAGAGGCAGATACATTAGGCTGTTACCTGCATCCGTATCCATAATCACCTTATTGGTCTTGCTCAGTACGTTTTCAATAGTATCCAGATAGAGCCTCTGACGGGTTACCTCAGGGGCCTTCTCATACTCTGTGAGAACTGCCAGAAAGCGGCTGGCTTCACCCTCGGCCTCAGCTATCACCCTCTCTTTGTAGGCGTTTGCGTCGGCCAGCTTGCGGGCTGCATTACCGCGTGCCACAGGAATAACTTCATTAGAATAGGCCTGGGCCTTATTCTCTTTCTTCTCCTTATCCTCACGTGCCTTGATGGCATCGTCAAAGGCGCTCTTAACCTGCTCAGGTGGTTTCGCCGGCTGCATGTTGATGCCGATGATCTCGATACCGGTACGATAGTCATTGATCAACTCCTGAACACGGCTCTTGATGTTACTGGCGATGGCGCTACGGCCTTCGGTAAGGATAAAGTCCAGTTTGTTTTTACCAATAGTCTCACGCACTGCGGTCTCGGTGGCATCGCGCATGGTCTTATCAGGATCCTGATCCTGGAACCAGTAATCTGATGCATCCTGAACTTTAGACTGCACCGTAAGCTCAATGTCTACAATGTTCTCGTCCCGAGTCAGCATCAGCGCCTGATGCCGGAAGGATGATATCTCATCCACATTGAACTTTCTGACTGTCTCAATAGGGAAAGGTAGATGCCAGTGCGGACCTGGATCGGTCACCTCCTGGTAGGCGCCAAAGCGGAGAATAACACCCCGCTGGGCAGGCTCAACGATATAGATACCGCTTGCCAGCCACACCAGAAAGGCGATTACAATGATCATGCCGATACCGGTTGAGCTTGGACCATGGGCTCCTCCACCGGCTCCTGACCCTCCGCCGGATGGTCTTTTACCACCACCAAACAGTCCACCCATCTTATCCTGAAGCTTCTTTACCACTTCATCCAGATCTGGTGGACCCTGATCTTTACCATTTCCGCCCCAGGGATCTTTGTCCCCACCGGGTTCGTTCCAGGCCATTTACTACTCCTGTAATTATTCAGTTATGCGGTTTTACCGCGAAATGGGCTAATTCTAGCCTGCATGTCTAATAAAATGAACCTAAATAGTGGCTATATTGGTTTACATCAATGTTTCAAATAAGCCTGCTGCCTGTATATTAAGACCATCACCCCTACATGGAGCTGATTTGGCTGATTTCAACTAAATGTAGATATAAGCTCAAGCAATCAGTCTGCTCTCCAGATCATGCTCCCTGCTTACCAGACGTTCATACTCATGTCTGGGTAGTTCGATCTCCATCTCCCAGCCACCAAGCTCCAACATTTCCTCAGATAGCACATTTGCCACCTGATATATCCTGGAGCGCAAACGGCCGTCCTCAGGTCTGAGATGAAGCCTATGTCGCACATGACCCTGATGAAAAAACTCTGCTACGGCTTCTGTCAGAAGCTCAATGCCTGTCCCATCCTTGGCTGAGATCCAGATCCTTCTCACCAGCCCGTCATCTCCACGTTCGACACGAGGCCCTTCCCCTTCTAGCAGATCGACCTTGTTGTAGACCTCGATCTGGGGTATTTCACTGGCACCAATCTGCTCCAGCACTGAGTTCACCTCAGACACGCATTCTGACCTTTGCGGACTGGCGCAGTCGATGACATGTAGCAATAGTCCAGCCAACACCGTCTCCTGCAGAGTCGATTTAAAGGCTGCCACCAGTTCATGGGGCAGATGGGAGATAAAACCGACCGTATCCGCCAATACCACGGCCCCTTCCCCCGGCAGTTCTAGTCGTCTCAGGGTTGGATCCAGAGTGGCAAACAACTGGTCAGCTGCATAAACCACTGAGTCAGTAAGATGATTAAACAGGGTGGATTTGCCAGCATTGGTGTATCCGACCAGTGAGACGGTAGGCACATCTGCCTTGTTTCTGGATTTGCGTCCCTGGTCGCGCTGGCTGTCTACCTTTTCCAGACGCTTTTTGATCTGGGCTATGCGGTTATTCAACAACCTGCGGTCTGTCTCAAGCTGAGTCTCACCAGGCCCTCTCAATCCAATACCACCTTTCTGTCTTTCCAGATGGGTCCAGCCCCTAACCAGGCGTGTGGAGAGATGCCGCAGTTGGGCTAGCTCCACCTGGAGCTTACCTTCAAATGAGCGGGCCCGCTGAGCAAATATGTCCAAGATCAATCCGGTTCGATCTACCACCCGGCATTTGAATTCTCGTTCCAGGTTGCGCTCCTGGCTGGGAGAGAGATCATGATTGAAGATCACTACCTCCGCCTCGGCTGCAGCTATGGCATCAACTATCTCTTCCACCTTACCACGCCCAACAAAGAAACGTGGGTCTGGAGATTTCCTGCTACCAACCAGGGTCGCCAACGGCTCTGCACCGGCAGACACGACCAAGTCTTCGAATTCGCTTAGTTGTTCCGGATCAGAGCGCACCCCAATATCCTGATGCACTAGGATGGCACGCTCTCCGGTATCAGGGCGTTCAAACATTAGATGGGAATCTGGGTACCGCATGGCGGTACCCAATATTGAGACTAATAATTTCCAGGTTCGGGCTGAGCCTCTTGCCCTGTTGGAATACGAATATTGCGGGCCGGAACAATGGTGGATATGGCATGTTTGTATACCATCTGGTTTACGCTGTTCTTCAACAACACTACGAACTGATCAAACGAATCTATCTGTCCCTGCAATTTGATCCCATTCACCAGAAATATTGAGACTGGTACCCGTTCTTTTCTTAGTGCATTAAGAAAAGGGTCTTGTAGGCTTTGCCCTTTTGACATTGTTTTCTCCTTTTTTTTATACTCCGCCTCGATTTAGACGGAAAAACTACATTATGTATACACCGACACTCTCTTCCTGAGTATATTAGTGTAGCACAAGGGAATATATTTTCTGTTAGGCTTAAGATATGGGCTCAGAAATTGTTTTCAAGGCCTGATCCAAAACATTTTTATTCTCTTCATTCAACCAGTTAGCATCTTTTTCTGACCTAAGCCAGGTAAACTGTCTTTTTGCTAATTGGCGGGTTGCTATTATTCCCTGTTCTACCATCTGGTCGTATTGGTACTCGCCCTGTATATAACGCAACATCTGCCTGTATCCTACTAGACGCATTGATGGCATTTCGTGGTCCAAGTCCCATTTTTGCAAAAGGGCCTTAACTTCGCCCTCAAAACCCTGCTCCAGCATTTTATGGAACCGCCGCTCTATCCTGGCGTGCAATACTGACCTATCTTGCGGCGCGCGTACCAGCTTTATGACATGGTAGGGAAGCTTTGGTTCACCATCGCTATTCTGAAGTTCGGAAAGGGGCGTACCGGTTAGCTCATACACCTCCAGAGCTCGCTGGATTCTTTGAGGATCGTTAGGATTTATTCTCTCTGCGGCTAGCGGGTCCACCTGTTGTAACCGCGCATGTAATCTAGCCAAACCATGCTCTCTCATTTCGTTGTCCAGCCGCTCCCTTATAGCCGGATCTGCCTCCGGCATATCCGACAAACCATATTGTAGCGCCCGGAAGTAGAGCATGGTCCCGCCCACCAACAAAGGTATGCGACCCTGCGCAAGAATCTGCTCTATCTCATGCAAGGCGTCTTGTCGGAACCGTGCTGCCGAGTAGCTCTCTGTGGGATCACATATGTCGATTAATCTGTGCGGGGCTTTTTCCAGCTCTTCTGGAGTAGGCTTGGCGGTACCGATATCCATTTCCCGATATACCAGGGCAGAATCCACACTAATGATGTCACATGGCAGCTCCTGCACCAGATCAATGGCAAGATCGGTCTTACCGGATGCGGTAGGCCCCATCAGAAAGATTACTGCTGATTCGGATTTTCTGTTTTGTTTACCCATTATATAACCAGGTTGCTACTGGCCACGCATAAACAGCCGGTCCAGTTCATCCATACTCAACTGTACCCAGGTGGGCCGACCGTGGTTGCACTGCCCTATGCGCTCGGTCTTCTCCATATCACGTAGTAATGCATTCATCTCATCCAGGGTGAGTCTGCGATTAGCGCGGACAGAACCGTGGCAGGCCATGCCGGCCAACACCGCATTTATCTCCTGACGAATGCGCTCTGAGGTTCCATGTTCAATCATATCTGATAGCAGATCCCGCAACAGCTGTTCCGGATCTGCTCCCTGCAGAATAGAGGGAATTGAGCGTACCACCAGCTTCTCTCTATCCAGGCGATCTACCTCCATGCCCAGTTCGGACAACAATTCCGTAACCTCTTCTGCAAGATCTGACTCTCTCTCAGAAACGGCAACGGTTACCGGTACCAGCAGTGGCTGGGAGGTGATACCTGTATCCTCAAAGGTCTGCTTGAAACGCTCGTATACTATACGCTCATGGGCTGCATGCATATCCACTAACACCAGACCAGATGCGTTCTGGGCCAGTACATAGACCCCTTGTAACTGGGCCAGGGCAAACCCAAGTGGTGGCATGCCCTGATCATTTGAGCTGTCTGTTGTATGACCACCCGTGGGGCGTTGGGCCTGGAAGGAGGCCTGGTAACCACTTCTGCTTTCGGAGACCTCCAGGTTGAGAGGTCTTGGCTCAAAGCTGTGTTGTCCTTGTGATTCTGGCTGGCTTGATTGCGCCTCGTAAGGGTCGTTAGTCTGCTGTCCGGATACGGTCTCAGCCAACGCCCTCTGCAAGGTTCGGAAGATAAAGTCGTGTACCTGGCGACTCTCGCGAAAACGCACCTCTGTTTTGGCTGGATGCACATTAACATCCACCAGGGCTGGATTCATCTCCATAAAGAGTAGATATGCAGGATGCCGGCCGTGATATAGAACATCTTGATAGGCTTGGCGTACCCCGTGGCTTACCACCTTGTCCCGCACCATGCGGTTATTCACGTAGAAGTACTGCATATCAGATTGACTGCGGTTAAAGGTTGGGTTGCCAATCCAGCCGGAAAGACGCATACCGGCGGCATCCAGTTGAATAAACAGGGAGTTTTCCAGAAAGGCATTCCCTAGTATTTTGCTTACACGAGCGCTTTTTTCAGCATCTGTTATCGCGGGAACAAGAGAGAGTATCTCCTTCTGATTATGGCGCAGCACGAACCCTACATCGAAACGGCTTAGGGCCAGACGTTTTATCAGGGAATCTATATGAATGAATTCTGTTCGTTCTGTCTTGAGGAACTTTCGTCTAGCTGGGGTGTTGTAAAACAGATCACGCACCTCGATGGTCGTACCCACCGGATGAGCTGCCGGTGCAGGCTCTGATGGACTATCTGAGCCATTGATAGTCCAGGCCGAATCCGCCTCTTGCTCTCTTGACGTTAGGATAAGACGGGATACAGAAGCGATGCTCGGCAACGCCTCGCCCCTGAAACCAAGAGTGGATACCTGCTCCAGATCCTGCAAGGTGCCAACCTTGCTTGTGGCGTGGCGGGAGAGCGCTAATGCCAGGTCGTTCTTGAAGATACCACTGCCGTTATCTCTAACCCTGATCAGCTTGATCCCGCCCTGCTCAATATCCAGCTCAATCCTGCTGGCGCCAGCATCCAGACTGTTTTCCAACAACTCTTTGACGACGGAAGCCGGACGTTCGACTACCTCGCCCGCAGCGATCTGATTTATCAGCTGAGACGGTAACGCATGGATTCTCAAGGGATCTGCAGGACCTGTCCAACCCTGATCCTGTCTCCAGACAGGCCGTTGGCATCACGTATACCATGCACACTAACCTGATACTGCTCGGCAATCTGGGCAAGGGTATCTCCGCGGTTTATCACATGTTTCCGGTTCACAACCCTTTCCGGCCTCAGCCTCTGTGCCAACAGGGTGCCTGGAGGTGGGTTGGTGTAGAAATAGTCCTTTACCCCGGAGAGAATTGATTTAGCCAGCTTGCTCTGGTGCGAGCGGCTTCTCAGCTTACTCTCTTCTCCTGGGTTACTGATGAAGGCCGTTTCCACCAGTATTGAAGGAACATCTGGTGACTTTAACACTGCAAAACCCGCCTTCTGAACACTACTATGGTGCACCTTTCCTACCCGACGCATCTTCTTCAGAACCTTGTCAGCCACATCATGACTGGCCTGTCTGGTGCCGGTCTGGGAGAGATCGAGAAGCACGGATGCCAAGACATTATCTTTATCCTTCAGCTCAACGCCACCTATCAGGTCAGCGCTATTTTCCCGTTCAGCCAGCCAGCGCGCAGCCTCACTTGAGGCCCCCTTATTGGAGAGGGTAAAGACCGATGACCCCCTGGCTCGCCTGTCTCTAAATGCGTCTGCGTGGATAGATATAAATAGATCGGCCTTATGCTTGCGCGCCAAGGCAGAGCGTTTCCTCAGACCCAGGTAGTAATCACCATTTCTGATCAATACCGGACGCATACCTTTTTCCCTTTTGATCATATCTGCCAACTTGCGTGCTATTGATAGGACCACATCTTTTTCCCGAGTCCCGCGCCTGCCAATTGCCCCAGGGTCTTCACCCCCATGACCGGCATCGATAGCGACTACCACGTCTCGCGCCGGGAGCTGTTTTTGGGGTTTCTTCTTAGTCACTATCTTTTTGGCGGGAGTAACTTTTACCGGAGTGACAGCAACAGTGGGCTTGGTATCAAAAAGATCCAGAACAAGGCGGTGGCCATATTCACGGTTTGGTGACAAAGCAAAGATCTTAGGATCTATCTTGGATTTCAGATCCAGGACTATGCGCAGGTCGTTACCACCACGTGCGCCGCTGCGGATATTCTGCACAAAACGGTCTTTTCCGGAAAACCCGGCGAGAGAGGTGTTCAGCTTGGCATCAGTAAAGTCGATTACCAGACGATCAGGGCTGCGGAGGGTAAATATGCGGTGCTGTACAGAGTTACTGATATCAAAGACCAATCTGGTATGGTCCGGGGCACTCCAAAGCCGCAGACTATTGACACTAGTCTGCCCTGCCTGGAGGGTAAAACTAACAAATAACAACAGGATGGCGGCAATCTTGTTCATTTTCATCAACCATCACACATAAAAGCTCTGAATATGATAGATAAAACTAGCACGCAAAAGAAGAAATTTCCAGTGTTTTCTTAAGGATAGCAGACTTTTCTCTATTCAGTTGTTAAGTTCATCCTGTAATCTAGCAAATACCGCATTCAGAAGCCGTTCTCCCCTCTCTGTCTTAGCTGTAAATTCCAGGTTTCTACCATGTTGGAGGTGATCTATATGGATCAGCAAATCTGGTAACGGCAACCCTCCCTGCCCCCTTTCCGGCCACTCCACCAACAGGGTTGCCCCCTCCTCCAGTAGGTCGCGCATCCCCAGGTACTCCAGCTCTCCTGCATCGGCCAGGCGGTAGAGGTCGATATGACAGAAACTGGCCTGACCTATCTGGTAAGGCTCCATAAGCGTGTATGTTGGGCTCTTTACCGCCCCTTCATGACCAAGCCCATGCATGAACCCCCGCACCAGGGTAGTCTTGCCAGCTCCCAGATCACCGTGCAGGTAGATGATGCTGCCTTTGGGGCAATCTACAGCCAGGGCCGCACCCACTGCCTCCTGCTGTTCTGGGCTATTGGTTTGCAACTTTAGCATTCAGCCATCTCAGGGTTTATCAGCTTCCTGATCAGCGGCATAAGATCGCCCGCAAGCAGGCCGCGTTCGCCATATTCTGCCGCAATATCGGCAGCCTTTGCATGCAGACATACCCCCATGCTGGCGGCAAGTTCCGGGGCATAGCCCTGGGCCAGCAGTGAGGCGATCACCCCGGTCAGTGCATCACCCATGCCACCGCTGGCCATACCCGGGTTGCCATCGGTGCAGAGATCTGTTGCTCTCGCCTGACCTGCCTGAATAAGAGTTCCAGCACCCTTTAATACCGCAACTCCACCATATTTGAGCTGTAGCTTGCGTACAATCTGGAACCGGTCTGATTGAACCTCAGCTACTGAACAATCAAGCAGACGTGCAGCCTCTCCAGGATGAGGGGTCAGGATCCAGTCACCCCTCTGCATAGGCTCATAGGCCAGAAGATTCAGGGCATCGGCATCCAGCACCAGAGGTAGTTTGCACTCCAAGACATAACCCAATAGCCCCATGGCCCATTTTGACCTGCCTAATCCAGGCCCTATCGCCACCACATTTGCCTGTTTCATTAGTGGTCTTAACTGTTCAGGATCTTCAACCCCATGACACATCAACTCCGGCCGCGCCATATTTATCTGTGTAGCATGCTGCGGGCTGGTAGCAACTGAAACCAAGCCTGCGCCGGTTCTGGCCGCGGCCTCTGCCGCCATGCGCACAGCTCCGGAGAATCCAGGGGCGCCGCCAATAACCAGCAGGTGCCCAAAGCTACCCTTATGCGCTGTTCTGCTTCTGGGAGTGAGGTGACCAGAAAGGGTGTCCCAGCTCACTATGGATGCAGAAGGGTTTTGTTTGGAATATACCCCTGACGGAACAGACAGATCGTCAAAATGTAGCTCACCGCACTGCTCCGGGCCATCCCCGGTGAACAGACCCTGTTTCAGACCGATAAAACTGATGGTTGCGTCCGCTTTTACCGCAACCCCCAGCACCTTACCGCTATCAGAATGCAGACCGGACGGAATATCCAATGCCAACACCGGAGCCCAGTGGTCATTAATTTCTCCCAATGCCTCCGCCCAGGCACCAGTTACCTCGCGCTCCAGACCTGTACCGAATACACCATCCACTATTACCTCAGTCTGTTCCGGCACCGACTCATACGGGATGACCTCACCGCCCATGGCCATAAACCCATCGGCGTTAGTTTTTGCGTCGCCGGACAGCTTGTCAGGATCCCCCAGTTGCAATACCCGAACCGCAATACCATCTTGCAGGGCCAGCCTTGCAACCACAAACCCATCGCCACCATTATTTCCGGTGCCACAGACTATGGTTATATCCTGGGCATCTGGCCACTTCTTTCTCAGCAAATGATAAGAGGCCGTGCCGGCACTCTCCATTAGGGTGAGTCCAGGTATCTCGAAATCCTCAATCGCTGTGCGATCAAGCTCCCGCACCTGTTCGGCACGATACAGATCTACCGGCAGGGTCTCATTCAGTTTCATTGTCTTCATACAGATCCAGTCACCACGGCTCACATGTGAATTATCGAATTGTATCTGAGATTTATGGTCGAGGAATAGATGATATAGTTCTAGCGCTATGAAGAGTGAAGATTATCAGCAACTGGCACAAGATATAAAACTCTGGGGCCAGGAGCTTGGATTCCAACAGATCGGTATATCCAGCACCACCCTGGAGAGAGCTGAAAAGCATCTGGAGGAGTGGCTGGATGCTGGCCGGCATGGAGATATGGAGTACATGGCCAGATATGGCCGCAAACGCAGTCGCCCGGAGATGCTGGTGCCAGGCACCATCAGTGTTATCTCTGCCAGGATGGATTATCTACCGCCCGACACCAATCCGGACACAGTTCTTGCTGACCAGAATATAGGCTACATATCACGTTATGCCCTGGGCCGTGACTATCACAAGGTAATACGCAACCGATTGCAGAAACTGGCCAAGCGCATCCAGGACGAAATAGGCGCATATAGCCACCGGATCTTTACCGATTCTGCCCCTGTCATGGAAAAACCCCTGGCCACCAAGGCCGGTTTGGGTTGGGTGGGTAAAAACAGCATGCTGGTGAACCGGTCTGCGGCATCCTGGTTTTTTCTCGGAGAGATATACACCGATCTGCCGCTGCCGCAGGATAGTGAAATCCATGACCACTGCGGCAGCTGTGACAGATGCATGGTGGCCTGCCCCACCCAGGCCATAGTTGCGCCCTATGAACTGGATGCAAGGCGCTGTATCTCCTACCTTACAATCGAATTTAGCGGCTCCATCCCGGAAGAGTTGCGACCGCTGATTGGCAACCGCATCTATGGCTGTGATGACTGCCTGCTACCCTGCCCCTGGAACCGTTTTGCTCAACCAACCAGCGAACAGGAGTTTCTCCCCAGAAACGGACTGGATGCACCAGATCTGGTGGAGCTGTTTGCCTGGAATGAAGATGAGTTTCTAAAGCGGCTGGAAGGATCACCTATCAGAAGAATCAGCCATGAACGCTGGTTGCGCAATATTGCGGTAGCCCTGGGTAATGCTGAGAGCTCAGAACATGTCATTAGTGCGTTGAAGAGTAGACAAAATCACGATTCAGAATTAGTCCAGGAACATGTGGCCTGGGCTTTTGATCGCCATATAACAAGCAGATAACAAAACGGGGGCTGCAGCCCCCGTCTGTTTAGCATTTGTATACTAGTTCTTAAGACTGGTTTTTACGACGCTTACCAAAACCGATCAAACCAGCAAAGGCTGAGCCGAAAAGCCATACTGCCCCTGGAACCGGTACCGCGCTGACCGTCTGTGCCAACAGGTCCTGTGCCCCGCCCCTGGTTAAAGCAAGTAAATTGTCCAGCTTATCACCAGTTTGGTTTATTACATATTGATCAAGCCAGTCTTGAGCAAGACCCCTGGCGCCTTCATCGGTAACAGTACAGCGGTGATTTGTACATGTTCTTTCAGAATAATCATCCCATCTGAATTCGATTTTCCCATCGAACACGTCGTACGTGCCTGAATCCTCATGCACTATCTCCCAAATGGCGATCTGTAGGGCCAATGCATTTTTACTAGAAATACTTTGACTAAAATCCGGATAGACATTATTCAAAAGTCTACTTATGTCATCCGCTTTGGCCTGCCCCATATTAGTACCTAGCGACAGCGGTGACACATTGTGAACTTCACCTGGAGCATAACCATTGGTCACATCTATGCAGAATGCAGTGAATTTAGACACGTCTGCACTGTCCGGCAATAGGCTTCCTGTAAAGGTTCCACCAGTCTGGTCAAACCCCATCAATCCACCAAATCCCTCGTAGTAATCTCTATCCCCATCGTATTTAACCTTTACATCTGCTCCTACATTTGAACCAGTAGCATCGAATACAATAGTACTGGATGATGCATTAAAGGAGGTTACGAGGAGAAGTAGAAATAGTGCCTTTATTATCTGTTTTCTTGCCATTGTATTATTCCCTAAAGCTGTTTCGCTCATAAAACTGATTTGATTCTTATTAGTTCTATCAAACAAAAATTAATAAAATCTTGTTTCTGGTATTTTCAACGCAGATATATGGCTAGTGTTATCTATGCCTCTCCTTAGCTTCATATATGCAAAAAAGGACGCGCCAAAAAGCAAATTATGGCAACATCCTTTTGTTATCCCTGCCAATTTACATCTATGCCAAAAACTACACATAATGTGAACCAGTTCACATTTCCATAATTGGGGATTTTACACAAAAATTTAGAGTTATTCTAGAAAAACATCGGGCAAACAGTTAGTTGGAGGGAATGTTATTCGTAGAGGCAGATATTTTAAGAAAACTCCGGATTAAGGTTTCTGAGTCAATCGCCCAGAGGTCCCTGCTCCTACATAAAAACACCCATGTCAGCAGGAACGGCAACTTATAAATTTAATTAGATACTACACTCGCACTTGATAATCACGGCCTGACACCATGATTCGCCAGCCATTCGCGGTCCAACTCCCACCTCATGCGCTGCACCTGGCCTGACTCAATAACAATGCGCTTTACTCGTTTTTGCACCTCGGCCAACTGCTGCTGAGCTCGCATAAGATCAGGATTATCCTGGGGGCGATTGGCCAGGCGCGGGAAGATTACCCCTAGTGCCTTGAACATAGGAAACATGCTGTCACGCGGTGAGCTGATCACAGCCACACCGTTATTTACACGCAGCACATGAAACCTGTATGGATAACTGGATACCACTCGGTCCTGCTCCAGCAGGACATTTAGATCAGACACCATCGGATCCTCATACAGGGTCCAGACCAGGAGCAGCAGGGTGATAACACCTAGAAAGATTGAATAGTTTCTGGTGAATCTATCCATTGAGATAAGCGCCAAAAAGTACCATCAACCCTCATCCACACAGATCTGCTTACTGCTTATGGCACTAACTGTTTTATACAGAAGAACCGAGATCAGTAACGTTATAATTCCTAGCAGCCCAAACCCCATTATCTTAAACCAGACCAGACCTGTCTTCTGGTACATCAACATGGTAGCAATGGTGATCGCAGCCATAGGAAATGAGTAGGCCCACCAGGAGAGAAAAAACTTTATTTTGGTAAAACGGGGAATCTGAGTAAACAGCAGCAGAGTCAGAAACAGGGCCGAGTAATAGAGTACGCGGGCAAATAGATCTACATCCCCATTTAATTTAACGTAAGAGATAAACCCAATAGCAGGTGGTGCAATCAGGATAAACAGGGTTGGCAACAGCTTACCAGGCAGGGGCTGATGGAAAATGATCCGGTTAAATATAATCGCCAGCAACACAATCCAGAACAACAGCCCGATACTGAAAAAGAAGGTGGACACCTCTAGATAACCGTGGGCAACACCAGCAATAGGTACCAGGATATTTCCTACTATGGGGATAAACCAGGCAGGATTAGAGTGGTGGATCTCAAAGTGTTCATGATGCATCCAGATCTGGATCACATAGAGGGTAAAAAACAGATGGGCAGTACTGCCAACAGCCCATAAACCAAACGAGATTGCCTTATAGTCATGCAGGGTACAGATACTCAGAAGGATTAGACTGATTGATATGGTTGGAAAGAAGCTAAGCTTAATAGGATGACCCAGATCCTTCATAATCGCGGCTGGATAACGCACCAATTTAACCAAAAAGAAACCGGCCAACACCAAAAACAGTACCACAGTAAACAGCAACAGCGCCTTGGAAACAATAGCAGGCATATGCAGCAGTGAGTGGGACTTTTCCCAGGCCAGGGTGAGGCCGGACATGCCCATCACCATGGCAAAAAATGCAACAGGGAAATATTGAAGTCTTGGTTCTTGATCCATCTGGTTACTCCGAAATTAGGGTCTTACGACTATAAACAGCATGTTAGGTTAACGAGCTTGAACTATGCATTGACAAATATCATAGTAATTTTGTTGGTATTTATAGGGTTTATCGCCAATCAACTATCTGGCAGTGGAAAATCATTAAAACTGGCCCCTGGATTTACCTCGCGCTCATCTGATTCAATCTCATCAGCATCTGGCCAGTGACCAGGAACCGGCTCTGCCCCATCAAGCATAGCGGGTAGCGGTTCCGGGTCGGCAAATACCGGATTGGCTTTAAGATCTACATCCTTGCGCATGCAGAGGAATTCGATAGGTATCTTGTTGTTGTCAAAGCTGTAGAGGGAACGGCAAAAGCCGTGATCTACGATATCACCTGCTGGCATGCCGGCGGCATCCAGACGGCTCATGATCTCCCAAAGCTGCTCTTCATCTGCAACCTGAATAGAGACATGATCAAAGGCCTGCTCCCCAGATTTAGGCTCTCCGTGACGACGGTATGGGATACACACGGCATTTGGCCACTCGAAAAAGACTATGTAATTGTCTCCACCCACCGAGAAGAAGACCTGACGACCAGTGCCCTCGTTGGTGGTGTAGACCATCCGCATTCCCAGCAGATCACGCCAGAAACGAATTGTCCCATCCAGATCACAGGTGCCAAATGCTGGGTGGTGAATTCCTACATATTGAACCATATGTATCCTCTACTCCTAAGGCAACCTTAGAAAGTTGTCTCGGTAATGGGCCATCTCATTGATGGAGTCGCGAATATCATCCAGGGCCAGATGCTTACCCTGCTTGACTACCCCGCTTGCCACCTCTGGAGCCCAGCGGCTAGCGAGTTCCTTAAGAGTACTAACATCCAGATTACGATAGTGAAAGTACTCCTCCAGCTCCGGCATGAGACGGGCCATGAAACGACGATCCTGACAGATGCTATTTCCGCACATAGGCGAAGCACCCTTAGGCACATATTGCTGCAGAAACTCTATAGTCTCTCTCTCTGCCTGTGCTGTATCGTAGCTGCTCCGCCTTACCCGTTCGGTTAAACCGGACTCGCCATGCTGGTTGGTGTTCCACTCATCCATAGCGTTCATAACATGGTCCGGCTGATGGATCGCCAGCATTGGTCCTTCTGCCAGTATATTCAATTTCGCATCTGTAACTATGGTTGCGATCTCGATAATCCAGTCATTCATGGTATCCAGCCCGGTCATCTCCAGGTCTATCCAAATCAGGTTTGTCGCTTCTTGAGCCATCAGCTATTCCTTGTTCGCACTGCGTATTAAAGTTTAATGATTCTAGCAGAAGGGCCTCTGCGGATGTATCCTTACATCCTATGAACCTGTTTACCTATGTATTTCTCATCGCACTGGTTTGCGGACTGCTGGTGGAGTTCTGGTTGATGCTGCGGCAACGCAACCATGTAATTGCTCATCGCGGTGAGGTGCCAGCGGCCTTTAGTGATTATGTATCCCTTGAACAGCACCATACTGCGGCTGACTATACTGTGGCCCAGATAGGGTTATGGTCTAAAGAGCTGCTGTTTGGCACTGCCATTCTACTTGCATGGACCCTGGGTGGCGGCATTCAGTATATTGAGAACATTTGGCAAGGATTGGCCCTTGATTACAGCCCACTGCTCCTCGGCACCGGATTTATTCTCTCTATATTCATCATCTCAGGTATTCTAGACCTACCCTTCTCCCTCTATCGCACCTTCGTACTGGAAAACAACTACGGCTTTAACCGTACCACGCCAGCACGTTTTGTAGCAGATCTGTTATTACAACTCATGCTCTCACTACTACTGGGGGGGCCAATAATATGGGTTATCCTGTGGCTGATGCAGAGTGCAGGCGATCTGTGGTGGCTGCTGGCATGGCTGTTCTGGACTGGATTCACCCTGCTGATGAGTTGGGCCTATCCAACCCTGATTGCACCTCTTTTTAATAAGTTCACCCCCCTGGATGATGCGGAGATGCGTCAGCGCATTCAGCAACTGCTGGACCGCTGCGGCTTCACAAGCAAAGGCATCTTTGTGATGGATGGATCCAGACGCTCCAGCCACGGCAATGCCTACTTCACCGGCCTAGGCAAAAATAAACGCATTGTTTTCTTTGACACCCTGTTGCAACATCTGGAAACAGATGAAATGGAGGCAGTGCTGGCCCATGAACTGGGGCACTTCAAACATCGTCATATCTATAAAGGGCTTTTGATAATGATGATCAGCTCTCTACTTGGACTGGCCCTGCTTAGCTGGCTGATTCAGCAAGCGTGGTTCTTCAATGGACTGGGAGTTTCCACAGAGTCCAACCCCATTGCCCTATTATTGTTTGTATTGGTAACTCCGGTATTCAGCCAGTTCCTACACCCACTGATGGCCAAGTTACAACGCAAACATGAGTTCGAGGCTGACGACTATGCGGTAGAACAAACCGGTGCAGAACCTATGATCTCAGCCCTGGTCAAACTCTACAAAGAGAATGCCAGCACCCTGACACCGGACCCTCTCTATTCGGCCTTTCATGACAGCCACCCGCCGGCGCCAGTGCGAATTGCATATCTTTCATCCAAGCTATAAATGGAGAAGCTAGAATGAAAATATATATTATTGCAGCAACTATTTGCCTTGGAGTATCCAGCGCCTATGGCGATGATGCTGCAAAGGCATCAGGCAAAGAGCTGCATGAAAATAACTGTGTTTCCTGCCATAAGCCAGAGCTCTACACCAAACCCAATCGACGTGTAACCTCAAGAGAAAAGCTTTCGTCACAGGTACGTTTTTGCGTACAACAACTAAATCTACCCTGGTTTGATGAAGAGACAGAGAGCGTAGCTGAATATCTCAATAAAGAGTTCTATAACTTCAAATAGGGATCAGATGGCCCAACGCAGACTCACACAAAAACAGAAAGAGCATATAAAGCGAATCCAGGAAAAGCGACGTGAACGTCTGGACAAACGTGCAGACTCATCTCTGGATAAATCTGGTGAGGATGCACCTCTCGAAGGACGGGTGATTGCCAAACATGGCCAGAACCTCGCTGTGGCAGATAGTGAAGGCAACATTCATCACTGTCTTTCCCGTCAGAACATCGGGCATCTGGTCTGCGGCGATCGGGTTGTGTGGCAGGCTACTGAGCAGGGCAACGGAGTGGTTACCGCCCGCATGGAGCGAGACACCGTTCTTGCCAGACCAGACTACAGCGGCCGGGAAAAACCCCTGGCAGCCAATATCACCCTGCTGGTGATAGTGGTGGCGCCTGAGCCAGCACCCAGCGAGTATCTAGTGGATCAATATCTGGTAACTGCTGAGACCATTGGCGTCCCGGCACTTATCGCTATTAATAAATCCGACCTGATCAAGGGAGATAGTGGAGAGAAGTTTAACCAGCGTATTCAGCTCTATGAGGCAATTGGCTATCCCGTAGCTCGCATCAGCGCCCACACCAAACATGGGCTGGACCCGATGATCGAACGCCTGCGGGGAGAGACATCTATCCTGGTCGGTCAGTCAGGCGTGGGTAAATCATCCATCATAAACGCCCTGCTGCCAGATCTTGATCTACAGGTTGGCAGACTGTCAGAGGCCTCTAACCTAGGCAGGCACACCACCTCAGCCAGCACCTGTTATTCACTCCCAACCGGAGGAGAGTTGATAGATTCGCCCGGGGTAAGAAGTTTTCGGCTACTAAAGCTTAGTCGCCGTGAGTTGGAGAACGGCTTTAAAGAGTTTCGGCCATTTAGCGGTCACTGTCAGTTCAACGATTGCAAACATATACATGAACCAGGGTGTGCAGTTAAACAGGCGGTGGAAGATGGCAAAATATCGCCACAACGCCTGGATAATTTTCTACATTTGGCAGATGCCATGCCCAAGGGGTTAGGTGAATAGCAAGCTCGACAGCCTATCCAATTAATCCACCCATAATCAGCAAGCGCACAGCGCTAGAATTACTTCACAATTCTAATTAACAAGACTTACCAACGTAGTTAACTTCCATACAACATGTGTTATCTCACGCATATTGGTGTGTGAAATGGCCTATTGAATCTTGACTGCATTATTATGTATTGTGTGCACCCGTAGTCATGTCTACATGAGCTATACAAGAACATAAAAGAATAATACTTCACCCATAAAAAATGTGCCTCAGTACTAACAAGTTCGTTTTGTTGTTTGGAGAGAATCTAATGCCAACCAAGCTATGTCGGCTCGCTGCTGGCGTGTTAGCCATACTATTATATTCCAGTACTGCTATTGGAGACACATTTTGGCTATCGGATAAGTCACCCCATGCCGGGCATAGCGGTGCCCACGCACATGGAGGACCGGTAAAGGTTCGCCGCGGTGTCTACTACAAAAACCTATGGTTACGCCATGGAAATCAACCGCAAGAAAGTAACTATCTTGTCGGTGGAACCCATTTTTCCCCTCTAATGCTGCTGGACACCAAGGGCCAGCTAATTGAGCTGAAGATTGAGCGCGACAAGATGCATGGAATGCTTAATGTTAACTTCCCAATGCCGGATGAAGGCTTTTATAACGTTTACATCAATCATCAGTGGCTAAATAAAGGACAACGCCTGTTCCTAATAGCCAAGGCCGAGGTACTGAAACATAGCTGCCGGGAAGGCCATGACAATGTACAGGAGAAGATGCCCCCAAGGCACAACTCTAAAGTACCCCTTGAGATTGTGCGGGAGCGTCTAACCAAAGAGAATTTTCATACCCTACTCGGCCACGGCGACACGGTGTCTTTTATTGTGATGCGAAATGGCAAACCTCAACCAGGCGCCGAGGTAACCCTTACCACTGCACAAGGCTGGAGCAAAATGGTAACCAGCGATGACAGTGGGCGCGTTAGCTACGAAATGATTCGCGACTACTATCCAAAATGGCATGAATTCAATAAACGTAATCCCCAACCATACATCGTGTCAGCTGAATACAAAGCTCCAGTGTCGGGGTTCTTGGAAGGAGAGTACTACAACAACACCCTATACCGTTCCAGTTACTCCGGCAACTACTACCCTTCCCCACGTGATTATGAATCATATGCTTACGGACTATCGTTCGGACTATTTGCCATAGTATTTAGCGGCCTAGCAATTTATCTCTATCGTCGAAGACGTAACCGCCCATATCGCGAGGTGAGTTTCAATGAGTAGGGTGCGAAGGGCAGTTAACAACGTTAATCTTCGTAGCTTTCGTTTCTGGCTCCAGATTGGTTTTTTTTTCCTATTTGTATACGGCGGTTATTTTGCAATAAACCTGGGGAACAATCTGCCAACTTTCTCCTGCGGCTTCAATCAAGAAGGTCGTGCTGGGGTATGCTTTCTATTACCGATGCAACACCTCCTGGCCTCCAATTGGTCACGACTGTTTGGATTTATGGGTATAGGAGTACTAATTGCATTTCTAACCTTTGCCCTCTGGTTTATTTTTCTTAATAAGGCATGGTGCGGATATGCCTGTCCATTAGGGACCATTCAGGACTGGATCACATCTCTGCGCACCAAGACTGGCGTGCGCTATTCTCGCTATAACCAGGAACAGTTTAAGAAACTAAAGGTAATAAAATATGTCTTGCTGGCACTGACCGTTCTGATTCCCCTGGGCATAGGCGGCGCTTTGCTACCGCACTCAATGGGCACGCCGTTCTGTGATATCTGTCCTGCAAGGATGATACTTCCTCTATTCTCGGGCGATACATCACAGCTCACTATCGACTTCTCCAGTAATAGCAGTATGATTTTAACAGCCATTGGGATGCTGATTACAGGACTTTTCTTTGTCGGAGCATTTGTAAAAAAACGTTTCTTCTGCTTCTTCTGCCCCATGAGCGCACTGCTTTACCTGTTTGCAAAACCTGCATTGCTCAACCTGAAGAAAGACGGGGATAAATGCACTCGTTGCGGCGACTGCTACCGGGTTTGTGATATGGACATCAAAGAGATCGCCGACGATGTGGAACAGTCACACATAATGCAGGACGACTGCATTATGTGCCTCAAATGCGTTGCTGCCTGTCCGGAAGATGGGGCGTTAAAGGTTACCTTTGTCGGACTGCCAGTCTTTGAGTCTACCGAAGAGGGCTTTATCAAACGCATGAATCACCACCAGGAACCTAAACGTGAATCAAACAACGATGCAAGATGAATCAAATACCTTCAACCGCAGCCGGCAGGCACGCGAGGCGGAAAACATCCTTGATCACATCACTGATCAATTCGATGATAATCCCCAAGGCATGGAATATTTCTATGACCTGTTCCGCCGGGTTTACTGCCGGGGGGAGACGCTACAAAGCGAAGGTCCTCTTGTAGGAACCACCTGCATTCATGTGCCGGAGGAGTTGATCTATGCCTCAGGCGCAACTCCAGTTCGCCTGTGCAACGGTTCCTATCACTACGATCAGATCGGCGGTGATTTTATGCCTGCCAAGTCTTGTTCCCTAGTCAAAGCCACACTGGGGATGCTGCAATCAGAAAACCCAGTACCGCGAACAGGCAAGCCTGATCTGGTGGTAAATCTAACCACATGTGATCAGAAGAAAAAGGCTGGCGCAATGATTAGCGATATGGGCTATAGCGTCCATGATATGGAACTACCACCTTCTAAAGATAGTGAAGAGGCGCGCATATACTGGCAACGCTCTGTACGCAATCTCTCCTTGCAGTTGCGTAAACTGACCAGAAAAAAAATTACCCGCAAAAACCTAAAGGAGGCTATGGCAAAAACTGCCCGTGCCCAGGCGGCATTTCGTACCATGCACAATCTGCGCAAAAGCAGCCCTGCCCTATTCTTGGGCAAAGATGCATTTCTAGTCACCAACTCATACTTTTTCGATGACATCGACCGCTGGACTGAAGCGGTAGAGAATCTCAATCAAGAGCTGGAGCAACGGCAAAAAGAAAATTATCAAGCGGCGCAGCGCAAGGCACCTAGAATAGTGTTTACCGGTTCTCCGCCCATATTCCCAAATCTGAAACTGCCGCTGCTTATTGAAGAGGTAGGAGGTGTTGTGGTGGCAGACGAGACCTGCTCAGCCAACCGCATGCTCTATGATATGACTGCTGTGGATGAGTGGCTGGTTGGCGATATGGTGGATAGCTTGGCCGACCGGTATCTTAAGCCCTGCACCTGCCCCATCTTTCCCAACAATGAAGATCGTCAGCGCCGTCTGTTGGAACTAGCCGAAAGTTTTAACGCCGATGGTGTAGTCTACCAGGTACTGTCTGGCTGTCAGGTATACGAGATGGAACAACGCAGTATAGCCGAGGCACTTTCTAAAAAGAACATACCCATGCTCTTTGTCGAGACCGACTACAGCCTGGATGATATGGGACAACTATCCACCCGTATTGAGGCCTTTATCGAATCCATAAAGACCAGAAAGAGAAAATACGCATGAAGTACTTTGCCGGACTAGATATCGGATCGACCGCAATCAAGATTGCGCTGGTGGACGAAAATGAACAACTGGTCGGCACCCATGTTGCCGCCTCCGGTAGTCTGTTTCACAAAAACACCAGAGAGGCATTAATACAGTTGCTCGACCGTCTCAATATTGCCGCCCAAGATGTTGGTTATACCATCGCCACAGGCTATGGTCGCAAGCTGTTCAAAGAAGCTGATGACTCCATCAGCGAGATCACCGCCAACGCCATCGGCGCCCACGAGACCGGCAAGGCCTTTGGTGGCGTGCGTACTATTATCAATATTGGCGGTCAGGACTCCAAGGCGATCCAGCTCGACAGTGACGGCCACGTTGCCAACTTCGCCATGAACGACAAGTGCGCCGCCGGAACTGGTCGCTTCCTCGACGTTGCTGCACGCAACCTGGAGATCGACCTAGAGGAGTTGGGTGATTATCACTTCAGTACAAACAACGCCCCCCTTGCAATAAATAGTACCTGCACCGTATTTGCCGAATCGGAGATAATCGGCATGTTGGCCAATGGGCATGGCAAGGGAGAGATCGTGGCTGGTATCCACTACTCCATAGCCAAACGAACTGCGCGTCTGGCCAAGCGCGTTGGTATTGAGGATCGTGTCTTTTTCGACGGTGGCCCGGCATTGAACAAGGGGCTAGTTGCCGCTCTTGAGGACGAGATACAGCGGGAGATCGTGGTGCCGAAACATCCACAGACCATCACCGCCTTAGGTGCTGCGATACTGGCACGCAGTGAATTCATTGCTGAGAGTGAACAGCTAGCGTGATACCGCTTGATCAGACTCTGCTGACCATACCCATGGCTATGTTGCTTGGCCTGGTGTTCGGCATGAGCTCATGTACTATCGCCTGTCTACCGTTTCTGGGACCGGTATTCATTGCCAGTGAAGGTGGTGTGGGTAAATCTTGGCGTATTATGCTGCCCTTCTCCCTTGGTAGACTCACCAGTTATGCTCTGCTTGCTACAGCTGCAGGGTTCACCGGCCAGATCATGGGCAACAGTTTTGCTGGTCAGGAGTTGCGCTGGATATTAGGATTAGCGGCATTGTTGCTGGGTATAGCTATGTTGCTGCGCCTCCCCGAACAAAGCCAGTGCAAAAAGAAATCGAACAACCGGGTCCCACTTCAACAGAACCTGCGTAATGAATCGGCTGAAGCGCTGATGCCGGGCGGACTGTTTCTGCTTGGTGCCGGTATGGCTCTATCTCCATGCGCACCCCTTGGCAGCGTAGTCTTCTCAGCAGCAGTTGGCGCCACCGCCTGGCATGGATTGTGGCTAGGTCTCTGTTTCGGGCTAGGCGCGATAGTTATCCCCACCATATTCTACGGTATCGGCTTCGCCTGGTTCGGTAGTCGCTTGCGTGAAAAACTGAGCAACAGCCATAAATATATCGTGCGCCTCAGCGCCGCCCTGCTGATAATTTCTGGTGCAGGTAATATCTTGGCTTGAGGTCGTTTAACCGAACTGCACTCTTATCTCAGCGCCACCAAGCTCACTATGGCCAATTTCAAGCTCACCACCATAGAGGCGGATGATATCATCCGCAACAGCGAGCCCAATCCCCTGCCCTTGCTGTTTTTGGTCCTGTCTCTCACCACGACCCAGCACCCGTTTCCACTCTGACTCAGGTATACC
Source organism: Sedimenticolaceae bacterium (assembly GCA_050291365.1). GTDB lineage: Bacteria > Pseudomonadota > Gammaproteobacteria > Chromatiales > Chromatiaceae > JAAGZL01. The sequence continues at coordinate 56,743 of JBNKJS010000041.1, forward strand.
AGCTCCGTCATCCTCTATGGTTAACAGCAGTGGTGGACGCGCACCCTCCTCGTGCTCTGGACACTCAACACTAACAGCAACCGAGCCGACACAATATTTAAAGGCGTTCTCCAGCAGGTTGCCTAAAAACTCCATGAGGTCACCTTGATCACCATAAAACATGGCCTCGTTGTCCAGCTCCTGCTCACATACCACACCCTTATCCCGATATACCTTCTGCAGGGTATTCACAATCTTGCTTACCACCGGCGCCACCTGCTGGGCGCGGGTTACATCGGAACGACCTGAGGCACTAGCCCGCTGCAGTTGATAGCGCACTATCTCATCCATGCGCGGCAACTGTTCTGTAACAGCTTCGCGCAGGCTAGCGTCATCATGGCTATCCATCGCCCCCTGCATCACCGCCAGGGGCGTCTTAAGGCTATGGGCCAGATCACCCAGGCTGTTGCGATAACGCTCCTGACTGGCCCTGCCATGACTGATCAATGAATTGATATTCTGGGTCAGCCCCAACAGTTCCTTAGGATATTCTCCATCCAGAGCATCTGCGTCTCCTGCCTCTATGAGTTTGAGATCACTCGCAACCTGGCGCAGAGGAGTCAGACCCCAGCGCAACACAAACACCTGCACCAGCAACAGTATGAGGGCAGATCCACCCATCCAGAGAAACATGGTAAAACGAAAGCTCTCGATCTGAGAGACCAGGCTATCGGTGGTTTGGGAGACCATCAGGGTATAGGCCTGTTCGGTACCTCTATTATCCTCCCACAGCACACCGAAGCTAAGGACAAACATCTCCTCCGATATACCGGATCTACGAAACCTGAACTCTCCAGTGGGTGTGGGCTCAATCTTCCCAGGATCTCGTCCCACCATGGACGGTGACTGCCAACTGTAGGCCCCATTCTCACCTTGAACCTGGGCATAAAGTCCTGAGTCTGGCTCGGAAAGACGCGGATCAGAGAGTGACTCAGGTAGCCGTAACCGGCCCCTCCTATCCACATCTGCTGCGCCTAGCAGACCATAGATCTGTCCTTTCAGCTTCTCAATGGTGGCCGTTTCCAAGCTGTCACGGAAGGCACGATCCAAAGCATACCCGGTCAGGCCCAGAAATGCCGCCAATACCAGAGTACCGGCAACTACCAGCCTGGTCTGCAGGGATCCTGTCATTTTAAGACACTACACTCCACTCCTTTCCAAGGTAAATCTATAACCGCGTCCGCGTAGAGTCTCAATCGGTTGAATGGTGTTTTCCGGGTCCAACTTACGCCGCAGCCGACCAACCAGCACCTCCAGCACATTGCTGTCGCGATCAAAGTCCTGCTCATATATATGCTCGGTAAGTTCGGTTTTGGAGATCACCTTGCCGCTATTCAGCATTAGGTATTCCAGAATTCGGTACTCATAGGCAGTGAGAGAGACAGGTTCTTTATTGATCTGAACTGACTGGCTTACTGTATCCAGCTTGAGTGGACCACACTCCAACTCGGGTGTGGCAAGCCCAGCAGAACGGCGTAGTAACGCATTCAGGCGCGCTAACAACTCTTCTATGTGGAACGGTTTGACCAGATAGTCATCGGCCCCAGCCTCCAGGCCCTCTACCTTGTCCTGCCAGTTACCCCTTGCCGTAAGAATTATAATCGGATAATTGAATCCTTCCGCCCGCAGTTTTTTAATTACCTCAATACCGCTGATCTTTGGCAATCCAATATCAACAACCGCCAAATCCTGAGGATATTCACGTCCATAGAACAGACCCTCTTCTCCATCTTCAGCGCTGTTTACCGAATATCCGCGGGAACTTAACTGTTCATGTAACTGGGTGCGCAGGGCTTGTTCGTCTTCTATTACCAGTATTCGCATAGTGTTAACAGGACCTAATTATCTTGGTTTTGCTACAACTCTTATGTTTTTTACCTTGCCATCTCTGGTGAGGATTCTTATGTGGTGCACAATGCGCTCACCTTCATTTCTGGTCTCAGCCGACAGAACCCTGCCCCCCGTGCGCTTGCGGATTCTGGATACGGCGCTATCCAGACTCTCCACCCGGGCTTGGGCCAGATGGATTCGCTGTTCACCAAACCGCATCATTCCATCAGCCGCAAACCGCTGTGCGGCGACTGGCACGCTTACCAGTACACCGCACAGTATCAAAGTGATAACCGATTTAGCTTTTCCTGTAATCTTTCTGATCAGCATCATCTATCCTATCTGTCTCAAAGTTACCCCAACCAAATTATTCTTAGAACATCCCAAAGCCAGAATCATGACCATATCCATGGCCGTTATAGTGAGCTGGCTTAACATTTACCCTAATGTATCTGCCAGGATGTGTTTGGGTACGGGTCCAGTTTACATGTCCGTTATAACGGTATTTTACACGATATCCAACCACTTCTTGTCTTGTCCTGTAGTGATTAACTACTTCACATCTACGCTCGGTGGTCTGATAGCCACGACCGTAACTGTTTTGACGTCCTATATCATCGCCTATGGCGCCGCCAAGCAGGAGTCCGGCAACCGTCATGGCGTCACGACCGTGGCCTCGGCCAAACTGGTTTCCAATGGCTCCACCGATGATGGCTCCGGTAATCATGGGTACTGCAGAGTTTCTGCCGCCACGATGGTATACAGGCTCTTCCCAGCATCTCTGCCTTGGATGGTTCACCTGAACCGTTTCATAGATAGGTTTAACCTTAAGAACACGGGCGGTATCATAATAACCATGCTTACCTGCCATGGAAGCTTGGGAAACCATTAACAGTCCGAATCCTACTGCTGCAATCAGGCTACTCTTTTTCATTTTATTTCTCCTTCATCAAATAATGATTGTTTTAATCTTGTAAAGAAGATTAGCCCCGGCTGCCTGAATGTTTCCTGAACGAAATCCTGAATAATTGTTAAAAAATCTAACTAACTGTGTCATATGCCACACCTCAGTGTGTCAAATAACATAACTTGCTGTATTTTATGCATTTTTCCACTTTTTAACTTTGAACTTTTATCACTCACAAGTATCATCGCACATTCGCAAGGATTAATACCGACAATAAAAATCCTGCGAAATAACAAAAATCAAATAACGATCTATTCATATTAATAAGCAGGTGCGCCATGACGAACGTGAACGAAGTTGGTTTTTATGGAGATAAAGGGGAAGGAAAGAGACTAATCTACAGCAGCTTAATTTCAATCCTTATTCTATGTAGCTCAACTACAGCAATGGCTGAAGATCTGGGAATCATCCAGGTTGACTCCACCACCATTGATGACAAGTTCGAAGCCAAGCGTGGTGAGCCATCTAATGTCGGCGCTATTAGCGGCAAGACCGTGGACCGTGCCCACACCGAGAACATCCAACAGCTCTTGCAATCCATCCCAGGCATTACCACCGAGGTACAGTCTGGAGATTCCCTAAAAATCCATATCCGTGGTGTAGAAAACCAGACCTACATGGGGGAACGCCCTGGTGTAGCGGTGGTCATCGACGGCGTACCTGTATTCGAGCGTACCGGCCGAGTGAATATCGACCTGGACAATATAGAGTCCATCAAGGTAATCAAGGGCGGAGCCTCATACCTGTTCGGAGATGACGCCTTGGCAGGGGCAGTCATAATCACCACCAAACGCGGCGCCAGTCAGGAAGGGGTAAAAATATCGTATGACGTCGGTAGCTTCGATTATCAAAAACGTCTGATACGCGCCGGCTATGCCGGGGAAAACTGGAGTGGACATATCCAGAGATCCCGCCGTAAAACCGATGGTTACTATGATGACTCCGCATCCCAGTCCGATTACCTCAACGGCAAACTCCAGTACTACATTGATGACTCTAGTGATCTAACCTTCGGCTTTGAACAGGCCGAACGCATGAAGAATAGCCATGGTGCGGTACGTGGCGTAACCGCCGCAAAGAACGATCCGAAAAGTACAGACCTAACCAACAATAACGACTACGCCAACCACTATGATGTAGAACTGGAAAAGTACTTTCTCACCTATTCCCGTGATATCTCCGATACAGACAACCTCATGGTCAATGTATATCGGTATTCAGATAACACCTTCTTCAACAGTAGCCCTGCAGACAGTGATCCATCCGTCTACCGCTATGACAATGACTATGCCCAGGTGCAGCGCGGACTAAAGACGGAATACCGCGCTGGTGGAGAACGTATAGGCTGGATGGCTGGTATCGACCTGCGTAACAATGAATACGAAAACTATGTTGAGTACATCAGCTGCCTTGATATGGGTTGGGGTAGTTGCACAGTAGGAGATGCATCTAGCGATAATTTTACAGAAGAAAAGATGGCGGCCCTGTACGGCGAAATAAAATTTCAAGTCACAGATGATCTAATTCTGACTACTAACGGCCGTTATGACCGCATGGATTACGACTATACAGACAACCTGGACTCAACCCAGAGTGGAAGCAAGAGTTTCAAAGTTAAATCCTGGCGGCTTGGGGCAAACTACGCTGTACGTGAAAACTTTGATCTGTACGCCAACCTCTCCACCGGCTTTCGCACCCCCACGGTAAAGCAACTCTTCGTAGGGACAAGTAGCCCAACCCAAAACACATCTCCGAACCCAAATCTAACTCCGGAAGAGGCCATCAATATGGAACTGGGTATCCGTACCAAGACCGAGTTGTTCGGCACCCCGCTGGATATAGATATGGCAATATTCCAGATAGACCGCAAAGACTTCATCCAGTCCTCCAATGGCCTCTACTCCACTGGACCTGACAACCAGTGGGAAAATGTTGGAGATGTACGTAATCGAGGTTTGGAAATTTCCATCCAAACCGATGCTCAAGATACCTTTTCCTGGGAACTGGCCTACACCTACTTGGATGCCAAATATACCAAATACGACAACTTCAATCTTCAAGTAGAGCCAATTCTTAACGCCTGTCCGGCCGGATACACACCGGTTGTGGGCTGGGGAGGAACAGTTTCAAACTGTTTAAAGGCCTATAACAACACCGGCAACGATGTTCCCCGGGTACCCAACCACAAACTTAACCTGATTGCCCGCTACCGAGCAACGCCACACTGGACCATTACCGGTGAGATGACAACCAGCTCATCCTATTATGCAGATGAGATCAATCAGGAGGATATCTCAGGCCATAGCGTTTACAACCTGCTAGTCAACTACGACCGCGAGATCAAGAACTCCACCTGGTCCTTCTTCGCCCGGGTGGACAACCTGTTCGATAAGACCTACTACAACACCGCCCGAGCCAGCGGCGACAGTAATGACGATGGTGTATACGACGCAGAAGACCTATCGCTAGTGGTCAACCAGGGTCGAACCCTCACAGCTGGAATCTCAATCGACTTCTAAACGGGACTCAACCAGAACATCAACATGAAAACAGCAATAACAATTTCAGGTCTAGTTCTGACTACCATGCTTAGCATGGCCACAGCTGCTCCTGGCAAGCCTGACGATGCGGATTCAAGGGCAGGCAAGCCAAGATCAGAAAAAAACCAGCATCAGCATGGCCGCAGAGGATCTAAGCAACTTGCTCTAGCTGGAGCTGATGGCGCAAAGATCACACTATGGAAACCAGATCTGACCACCATAGAACTGGGAAAAAAGCATGTAATGCATGGGACTATCACCCTGCCATCCACCGGCGTGTCTAACTACCACGCCATAGTGGCAGAAAAGGATTGGGGTGATAGCAAAGAAGCAGTTGTGCGCTATGAGTATCTACGCGGAAGGCCAAGCAAGAACAGCCCTACCATTCTCTCTGCCGCACAAAAGACCGAGTTCGAGATAGTCCCTGATCCTATCCCCCGTGGACACTACCACTACTACTCGGGGCAGGAGTGGAGTTTCATTACCCGTTTTAAAGATAGGCCTATACCAGGCCTACCTGTGGTATTTGAGACCAGCAACGGCACCAGGATCGAAGCCACATCAGATGCTAACGGCAAGGTCAGCTTTCTGTTACCAGCTGACTTTCCAGATCTGGTTCCAGGCAAACGGGAAAGAGTCAGCTCTGACTTCATGCTTTCTGCTGAATATAAAGATCAAGGCATAAGCTACCAGAGTGCTTTAAGCGCCGAATATCAAATCAACCGACTCAACTGGCGCTCTGTTGGCTGGGGAAGCATGGTAATGGTGGTAGGCATGGTCGCAGGCGGTTTCATTGGCCGCTCCAGAAAAAACAAAGGAGCATAAAAATGAACCCGCTAAAGAATCTATCTGTAATACGCAAACTAGTTCAGATTACTGCCTTTGCCATTCTGGTATATGGTGCATCCCTTGGCACCTATCACCTGGCAGATAAGCTTACCCATGCCCTGCCCGCCCTGAGTTGCGCCTTCGATCTGAACGGTTCAGATATCTGTACCCTGATCCCGTTCCAACATCAGCTTGGACACCGTTTGGGTCCGGTTGTAGCTTCAGGAGGAGATATACTGCAGGGATTGATGCCGACCCTGATTACACTCGGAACCTTTCTGATCCTATTTATAATCCTGAATAAGGCCTTCTGCGGCTGGATCTGCCCCTTAGGCACTTTCCAGGAATTCATGTATATGATTGGCCAGAAGCTGGGGCTGCAACGCACCGAGACAGTGGATGACAAGGTGGTAAAACGCACCCGCCCGGTAAAATGGTTTATGTTGTCCCTTCTGGTGTTTGGCTTTCCACTACTCTCAGGTATGGGGTTCGTTGATCATGACCTAATGGACCCGTTCTGTAAAATCTGTCCCAGCCGTATCCTTACTACCCTGGCCAACGGCAATACCGAGCAGCTGCATGTGGATATGGCCAGCACCACCACTATAGTGCTCTCTGTTATTGCTGACTTCCTGTTCGGACTGATCATTGTATTGTCCCTAACCGTGCGTCAGCCATTCTGCCGCGTCTGCCCCATGCTGGCCCTGCATGCGGTGTTCCGCAAACTGGGCCTACTGCGCCTGATTAAGAATGCCTCACCTCGTTGTGAAAAATGTGGTCTTTGCGCAGAAGCCTGCCCTATGGATATAAGTGAAATCCACACCGAGATGGAGAAAAAGAACGTACTACACGAAGACTGCACTCTGTGCGGACGCTGTGTAGAGTTCTGCCCGGAGAAGGATGTATTGCAGATGAAATACACCGCTTTTCCGGTATTCTCTGCCGACCCACACTACTTTAAACGACGCATCAAGGCACAGAAGAAGTGGGAGAATAACAATCTCCTGGCCAAACTTGGTAACGGTAAAACAGCGGCCGAGGACAGCCCGACATGACACCGCTTGAACCGGTAACTCTCAGCTTCGGCGCTGCACTGATCCTGGGTCTCACCTTCGGCGCAGGTCCATGCAACATTGCTTGCCTGCCATACCTGGGACCAGTCTTCATGGCCACGGAGGGAGGAATACGCAGCTCATGGCGCACCCTGATTCCATTCTCGTCTGGACGGCTCAGCGGCTATGCATTGCTGGGGGCGATTGCCGGTTGGGCCGGACTGCTGGTGCAGGACTGGGTCAGCCACCCCTCTAGCAGATTGGTGCTGGGCGGAGCCACCATAGCAGTTGCCATCGCCCTGCTACTGCGCAACTACCGAGGCAAAAACAGCTGTAACAAACAATCAAATCAGCAGAGCCAGACAGAGATAGCGATAACCGATATTCAGAAACCTCCCACCCTGCTACCAGGAGGTCTTTTCTTCATGGGTATGGGAATGGCGCTAAACCCTTGCGCACCACTCACCACCGTAATCTTTGCCGCTGCCGCTACCGCCAGCGCAGTGGGAGGTTTTTCATTGGGTGTGGGATTTGGTATGGGCGCGGTTATCATTCCTAGTATAATCTTCGCCTTCGGCGTAGCGCACATGGGAGCGCAGATACGTGAACACCTGCGGGAGTGGCGCGGACCACTGGAGAAATTCAGCGTCGCACTTCTGCTGCTTATGGGTACAGCTACAGCATTAGGATGGATTGCAGCATGAATATAGAAGAACTTTTTACCCGCGGCGGTCCTGTTGTATGGATCCTTGCCTGTTACTCAATGGTAGGAATCGCCATAGTCCTGGATCGCTATATCCTCTACCTGCGCCAACAGCGTCTGCCTAAAGGATTTACTCGATATCTCAACAGCCTGCTTGATCGTCGAGATGCTAAATCTGTTGTGCAGGATATTAAAGGACCAGAGGCCAGACTCATTCAAGCCGTCGTAGAGGCAAATGACCAGGGCGTAAAAGACCTGCAAGGGGTTGGGGGCAGAATACGCGCGGCAGAGATGCAGCGCATGGAGACCGGACTTGCCACTCTAGGGTTGTTGGGTAACACCGCCCCCCTGCTCGGCCTGCTCGGCACCATCTCCGGTATGATCAAGGCCTTCATGGTGATTGAACAGGCTGGCGGCAAGGTGGACGCTCAGGCCTTGGCTGGGGGCATCTGGGAGGCCATGATCACCACAGGCGTCGGCCTTGCGGTAGCCATTCCTTTGTTGATTATGCTGCATCTGCTGGAAGGCGCTGTCAGAAGACGTATTCAGTCCATGGACAACTCTCTCTCGCTGTTGATGGAACGCAGAAACGGCAAACATGTTTCCGAAGAGACCACGGATGCACCCCATCACTGGGAGGAGATAACAGATGGCGTATGAGCAACGCCGCCGTTCCAACGTCGTCCTCAACCTGACGCCGCTGATCGACATCGTCTTTCTGCTTCTGGTCTTCTTCATGCTGACCGCACACTTTATCGAAGACCAGGCCATAGATATAAACCTACCCAAGGCCAGTAACGCTAAACCCATCGAGAAAGATGAGTATGTGGAGATTGTGCTAACGCCGGAAGGGGAACTGATGGTAGGTGGCAAACCGGTAGCGAAAGAGAACCTGGAAGAGATCATACGCGGTGCCCTGCACGCCCCTGATAAACGCTTCGTGCGCCTGCGTGGAGACCATGAATCAAACTTCGGAATGGCCGTGCATGTAATGGACGCAGCCCGCCGTGCCGGCGCCGAATCCCTGGATATACTCACTGAACGTCCATGAACCCTTCTGATAATGGCAGGCGTCTATTTGCCATAGCTGTCTCAATACTGCTCCACGGGGCAGTCCTCTTTTTTGTATTAAAAGAGACGACCATGAGTGCGGATGCGATAATGACCGAGCAGCCAGTCGTAACCCAGATAAGACTGGATTTTGTCCCAGAACCTGAGCCAGCGCCGGAACCTGAACCTGAGCCTGAGCCTGAGCCTGAACCAACGCCGAAACCTAAGCCGAAACCAAAACCCAAGCCTAAGGTAGAAAAGCAACGCAAAGCGCAAATGGCGCAGAAAGAGATAAAATCAGGCAGCCGAAAGAAGCGGGATGCCTATCTATCTTCTTTGATACGAAAAATAGAGAGAAACAAATTCTATCCAAAACCGGCCAGAAGACGAAACCTGCAGGGGAAAATCCGCGTAAGCGTCACTGTTCTCTGCAACGGCGGTATCAGCGGCCTACAAGTTAGTGGCGGTCATAAACTGTTGAAAGAAGCAGCGGCCAAGGCCGTGCGCAAGGCTGCACCTTTTTCCAAACCACCTGGCGGAGTCGGATGCCCTCTTCCAATCAACTATTCCATGCGGTTTAAGGTTCGGTAGTTTCAATATCACATTAAACTACTGAATATCGTAATTCCGACGTAGGGCGCAATAACCAGCGAGCATTGCGCCGAATACCTTGCACACACCACCTGTAGGAGCCCGCTCCCGCGGGCGATGAAACAGCCACAACACCTCGCCCATGGGACTGGGCTCCTACGGGGCGAATAATCCAGTAATATTGTCATCATCAAGCAATCTGGATTGGCTTCGCCGTTGCCATAGGCGATCCGGCCTGTGCCGGGATGACGAATTTAATAGATCCGGGATGATGAATATTTATAAATCTAGAATGAAGAATGTTTATAAATAGACCGTAGGGCGCAATAACCAGCGGGCATGGCTCCGAACGAAATCACAAAGTTATTTCTAACAACCACTCATTAACCAGTATGTTACACCGAGAATCGAAGTTATTAGTGGAATGGGAATCTGGTGTACTGGGGTTATCCGTATGAATATGCAAGAGATACAGATGGCGCTATAAATGAGGCTATGAAGGTTATAAGATCCATGCCAGGTTGAGGAAAAAGTTAGGGCGGAAAGAGATAGGACCGTAGAGCACAAAACCCAACTGACACTTCGCCAAACTGGTTAATCGGAATCTGATCACGGTATATATCAAAACCCCTGAAATAACCATTGACTTACTACCCTTTTACCTATACTCTCAAGGTCAGTCAAAAAAATAAGTCTCTAGTTTACAATCTCCATTTCGCCGCAATTCCTTAGTTCGTCGTCCTGTAGTTTTAAATTTCAGTTTAATTTTTTTGCTAGTCGCCTACTGAAGGCATCTTTATTTACATTACAGGATATTATTATGTCTGAGAAATCAACAGGAACCGTTAAATGGTTCAACGAAGCTAAAGGTTATGGGTTTATTGAGCAGGAATCAGGGCCAGATCTTTTTGCACATTTCAAGTCAATCGAAGGGTCTGGATTCAAGACACTGGTAGAAGGCCAGTCAGTTGAATTCAACATTACCCAGGGACAGAAAGGCCCTCAAGCCGAGAATATTGTAGCGGTATAATTCTGCTGCAAGTTCTAAAAAAGCAAGCCTCCGGGCTTGCTTTTTTTTGCCCTGTGACCAGGCTACCCCACTGCCAAAGTTAAATATTATCAATTAGATGATTAAGCACATCGGCATCGGACGCGGATATATCAATAATTTGAAACCCGGCCCAACAACCATTTTCTGTTTGAGTACTATCACTCCATAAACTCTCAGCCCCGCAATCAATGGTTTCTTTACTCTTTATAGGTATGGGTAAATAAAAACGAAACTGAAATACCATATTTGGTTGTATGGCATGTTGTCTTGCCACCAACATAAATCCACTGGCGCTTATATTTGCAAGATGCCCAACCGTTTTACCCGTTGTAAGATCCAGTACCTCTACTAAACCATCAATGGATTTGCGTGGGTGAGTTCTTTTCTCTTCCATAGCGGTTCCCTATTACGACACCGATTTTACTGCGCCAGTTGCACGCTCCAGCATTTCTTTTATTGCGCTCATTGCTTGTTCAAGAAACGAGCGCACAGGCGGCTCAAGAATATGGGCAGTTCCATCAGACAACTCCCTTACTAGCGTCCTTAGTGGCCGAATCGCAACCTGAACACCGTTGTGATCTACAAACATGTATCTCTTGCTCAACGGACTATACCAAGAGAGTTTGGCTTGTATCGGATTGCCGGTGGCATCGTCAAGAATCTCAAACCAAGTACCAAACTCTGAAATACGCAAACGCTTCGCTATAAGCTCTTCATCATCTGTAAACTCAATCTCATCCTCTGCATCCACCGGTGTATCATCAACACTATCCATATCAGCGGTTAGACCAACCAACTCTATTTCCTCTGAATCATCCGGCAATGAGTCTATCTGCCTGATCTCTTCATCCTCTATTACAGCCTCTGGATGTATATCATCTCCAGGTAGTCGTACCCCATCTGACTGATATTCTAAAAGCAAATCAAACAGTGCTTGAGCCTCTGGCTCGTAATAATCACTTACAGCAGATAAATATTTCTCAATGCGACGCTTTAGTGCAGGAAATATCTCGCGCAGTTTCTGCTGCTTGACCTTGTCCTTAGGCGCATCCAGCGCCCATAGCAAAGCATCAATAATTATTAGCGTACGTTTCCAGGCAGGGGTTTCCTCCGCATGGGGATTGCGCAGCAACAACAATGTCATTCTATCCATCCAGACCTGGAACAGAAAATTTGACATGACCGAAGGCAATTCACGTGTTCCGATATGCTTCTCAATAACCTTTGTTGCTCGCATACGAGCAGCTTCAAGTCTGTCGCGACCACGCTCTTTCTCGCGTGACCTCTCTTCGTTGGATAAGGCCTTCTGCTCCAGCACATTGATATCTTTAGTTAAATCTTCCAGCAGCTCCTCGAACAGCGCAATGTCTTCATTAAATTCATGCAGTATTCTGTCTACCTGCCTCTCCATCGGATAGAAAGCGCCATGCAAAAGCTTATTTTCATCTACCCATTTCCGGCCAGCCTCAAGCATAAGATTTAACAGTTTGCGGGCAATGTGCTGATCATTTACGAGAAACCCCTGATCGAGAATAGCGACTTTCAGATATGGAGTATGCAGATGGCTGATGAGTGCCTTAACCACGTTGGGTAACTCCTCGTCATCCAGCACATAATCAAACAACATCCCTACAAACTCAATCGTATCCAGGTCAGCAGATGGAATTCTGCGACGCTCTACTCCTTCAAATAGTTGATTCTGCTCTTCGGTAGGTCTGTTGTGTAATTGCTCCAGAACTGCTGTATTTATCAAAGAAGCATGATCATCATGAGCTGCAGGCGAAAACAGAGGAGTATATCTTTTACTCACAGCATGTTGAATTTCATCAATCACCGCAACCAAGGCAGGTTTGGTTGCCATCACTACTGGCGGTGCATTTGGATTAAGTTCCGGGTGTTGAGCAAACAGCGGATCATTTTTTCTGCGCATTGTGAGAAGATTACATATGGAGTTAAAGATCTCCTCGCTAACTGCTATAACCTGACCACTACTTGCACCTCTATCTGCAACCCCCATACCTTGTACTAATCGATTTTGTTCCTCTACCCCACTTGGCATGAAATCGTCGACATATTCATCTTTATTTTTATCTGATTCAGCGCTAGGAACCTTGGGGGCCACATACTTCAGATTTGGAAAAACTCCAGCATTTATCAGACATTCATTATATTTTTCAAAAACACCATCTATCTCTTTCATTACATATTTTTCAAATAGAAAGAAAAGCACTAACTTTATATCCATGGAAAGATCAAAAGCCTCTACTGCCTTACTGAATGAATACACAGTGTGTAAGGGTCCGGCAGGGATATTGAAATCATTAACTTTCACCCCACCGCGAATAAGTGATAACCTTTGACCCAGTGCGTAAAGATTTTGATAACAATTACTTTTTGTTTTATCTACAATGTTTTTTATTGCAACAAACTCTTCAATTTCATTCTTTGTTAACAGCTCCAGTTCCTTATCCTCGCAATACTCTTGAGGCAGATTCTGAAAGATGCGGGAAATATCACGACCAGCAGCGAAATCACTAAACCCCTTGGAAATCAACTCACGGAAGGCGAATTCCAGCTCCATTCTCCCGCTAGTTACAGTGGTTGCAGCATCAATGAAGCGGCGTTGGAGTTCGTTGGTTTCTGCCCTATCTGCAAAATCCCACAGAATATCATTCACATTGTTGTGCATCTCACCCAGCTGAGCAGTGAAATACACCAGGGAGAGATCCCTGCATTCGAGCAGAGCTCTTCTGTGATTTTCATCGAAAATTACAGGAACTTTTGCAGCCGTTCTGTCCATATAACAGTTACCAATTCCTAGCAAACAGCAGGTGGTGGAGTATTAGCAGCATAACCAGAAGTATAGGAAACCCTGGTTAGAGAGCAATTGTCCATAATATTAGTAGGTTTTCTGCAACCCGGGGGATTTGGGAATGGTTGTATAAAGTATCACGCCAATTAATGCGAGATACTGGTGTAAAACAACTGGATTATGTTGAAACCACGGGAAGAGACACCACAGCTTCCAACCCAAACCCGCCTTCACCGCCTCGTAGTACAAGTTCACCACCATGGGCATGGGCAATATTGCGGGCGATACTCAGGCCAAGCCCATTGCCGCCGGTATCGCGGCTGCGGGATGCTTCACCTCGAACGAACGGCTTGAAGATTCTCTCCCTCTCCTCTTCTGGTATGCCTGGGCCACTGTCCGCAATAATTATCTGAAGCTGTTCCTTGGTCTGTTCCACCCTGATTCTAGCCTCGCCTCCATAACGCACTGCGTTTTCAATCAGGTTGGTTAGGCAGCGTTTAAGTAGCAGTGGACGACCTCTGTATGGTTTTAGCTCTGCCGGTTCCAGTTCTACTTTAGAGCCTAGGTCATACATATCATCCCGTAGTGCCTCCAGCAGGGCCATGATATCTACCGGAACCGGTGTTTCACTACTCTCTGTTCCACGCATAAAGTCCAGCGTTGCATTTACCATATGCTCCATGTCGTCCAGGTCCTGTTTGAATTTCTCCTGGATCTTCTCTTCTGCAAGCATCTCCGTGCGTAGACGCAGTCTGGTAATAGGTGTTTTTAGATCGTGGGATACGGCTGCGAGGATCTCTCCACGGTCCTCAATGTAGCGCCTCAGTCTGCTCTGCATAGTGTTAAAGGCCCGCGCTGCCCGCCTCACCTCTGCCGGCCCCTTCTCATCCAGGGGTGGACTTTGGATATCACGCCCAAGATCATCCGCTGCAGTTGCAAGCAGACCAAGCGGTCGTGTGACATAGCGCACCGCGATGAATGAGAGCAGCACAATAGATATAACCAGTATTGCAAGATAGGCCAAAACATTTCTGTGTCTTGATTGAATGTCTGACGGAACAGGGCGATTAAAGATCAGCCATTCGCCGCTTTGGAGCCGAACCTGTGCCTGAAACCCTGCATGTCTTGCTCTCCAAAATCTTGTTGGTCTGTCATTATGCGGAGGTCTTTCCATTAGACGCGCATAGCGCCCTGGTTTACGGTAATCCGCTTCTTCACGCAACGGCATTACTGAAACGATGACTCTTTCATTTTCCGGCAGACTTCTGCGTAACTTTGTCACCAACCATGGTGGTGACACTGCGTTATCTGCTTGCGACCTGGGTGTGGCACTTAGGGAAACCCGGAACTCAGGAGAATCGAAGGCCTGGATGATCCTTATCCTGTCTTCTGATCTGGTTTCGTTTACCAATCTAACCACTGTAACCACACGGTCGACTAGATGTCTTCCAAGACTGTATTGCAGTGCGTCTTCCCGATCCTTTAATAGAATCAAGGAGCCGATGATCTGCGCCAGTATCAGGCCCAGTACCAGTACCAACATCAAGCGCCAGAACAGTGAACGTGGGAGTAGAGTCATGCTACTCCCTCTTTTTTGGTAACCTTGACTGACAGGATATAGCCCTCACCCCTTACCGTCTTAATAATATGTGGAGTCTTGGGATCATCACCCAGGCGTTTGCGCAGACGACTGATCAGCACATCAATACTGCGGTCGAATGGATCGGATTCACGCCCCTGGGTCAGGTCCAGTAGTTGATCACGATTAAGGATGCGATTGGGGTGTGCCAGCAACACGTTAAGCAGTTTGTATTCCGCACCGCTCAAAGGGACCACCAGCCCATCTTCACCGGTGAGGTGGCGGGTGATTGGGTCTAGCTTCCAACCGGAAAAACAGATTGGCTCACTTTCCGACTCTTCTGTTTCATTCCAAGGCATGGTAGAGCTGCGGCGCAGAACCGTCTTGATTCGAGCCAACAGCTCACGCGGATTAAATGGCTTTGGCAGATAGTCATCTGCACCCATCTCCAAACCAAGGATACGATCCATATCATCACCCTTGGCTGTCAGCATGATCACTGGCACTTTGGAGTTAACCCTCAGGTTGCGACATAACTCCAGACCGTCGTCCCCCGGTAACATCAGATCCAATACAATAAGATCAACAAGGCTATCTTCCAGGGCTTTCCACATCCCCTTCCCTTCGCCCACGGCAGATGTGCGATAGCCGTTACGGGTGAGATACTCCTGCAACAACTCCCTGATCTCGGGGTCATCATCGACTACTAGTATGTGCTGCTGTCTATCCATGGGCCTATGTTATACCGATAAATACAAATATTCAGGCCCATTTTTGTAACAGAATGTAACAAAGCAGCAACAGCAACAATCTATTACAAAAAAGCCTCTTCCTGACATCCAACAGATACATTCCGGTGTTCTTATATACCCACACCAGGCGAATTGCCTGCTTGTTAACTCAATGAGGAGCACGACATGAAACGTTCAAAGAAATTATTAATCAGCACAGTTGCAGTTATTGGCCTCAGCATGGGATCCATCTCCATGGTATCCGCCTTCGGCGGACCTGGTGGATTCGGTGGATGTCATGGTGGAGGTTATGGGCAACAGGGTAAAGGCCAAATGACACAGAAACAAGAGTCACGGATGCAAGAGAGGATGCAGGACAGAGTCGGTTATATGAAGTACAAGTTAGGGATAACAGAAAAGCAGGAACCGGCCTGGCAGGAGTTCACCAAGGTTTTAGAGAGCAAGTTCACCACCATGCGCGACCGTAAGGGAAATCGTGGTGAGCAAAAGAGCGTGACGGAAAAGGTCAAACTGATGCGAGATGGCGCGGAGCGTATGACCCAGATGGCTGACGCCATTGAAAAGCTATATAGCACACTGACTCCAGAACAGCAGAAGATCGCTGATCAGATGGGCCCAATGGGGAAACGTAGATTCTGACAGTGATACCAGCTTCATCCACAATAAAAGCCCACGAACTATCGTGGGCTTTTTTATTAGGCGTCCCTATGACGTCTTCCATATCCGTAGACAATCCAGGGCCTAGGAAGTAGAGTTGTGTTCAGAATTTTCGACCCTAGAACGCGAGTTGGTAAGCGGTGAAGACCAATATTAACTGTCCTCATAGAGCAAACATATCTTATGAATAAAAAGTCCTGGTCTCAACGCCTGCACCTTTTGCCTATTTTCTCCCTACTGATGCTCCTAGGGCTCTCTCCACTCTATTCCGCTGAGAGAGATGGTGCGCGTCAGGTCACGCTCCTTGCAATCAACGATATCTATCGCCTGGATAATCTGGCCTATGTGCGCAACCTACGACAACAACTAGAAAAACAGTATGGCGACGTGCTATTGCTACATGCTGGAGATTTTCTCTTTCCCTCCCTGCTCAGTCGACACTTCAATGGCGAGCATATGATCGATGTACTCAACCATCTGGATGGTGACCCCAAGGCCTTTGATCCCAAAATGTTCATCGTTTTCGGCAACCACGAGTTCGACAAGCGCCGGCTAAAACACGCCACGATGCTGCAAAGTAGGATTAGGGAATCTCAGTTCACCTGGCTGAACTCTAATGTGGTATTTCGCGCCATCTCCAAAGGTCGTCCAATGGTGCAGGCAGAACAGATGCTGCCCAATCGTATTGTCGAGATAAACGGTGTCAAGGTTGGTTTGCTCGGCATTGTGACCGATATCAGCATGCCGGAATATGTTGAACGGTTCATATCGCCAGAACAGGCAATGCGGGAGAGCATTGTATCCTTACGCAAACAAGGGGCGGAGATCGTCATTGCCGTGACACATCTCCGTATGAGTCGAGACAAGGCACTGCTGCAAGCCCTGGGTGACGATGGGCCCGACCTGATTATCGGTGGCCATGAACACGACCGACAGACAGCCCTGATAAATGGCCGCCGCGTGGTAAAGGCCGATGCGGACGCCACCACTGCGGCCCTGGTTCAAATCGATCCAGATCGCAAAAGCAGGGATGGATTACCGATGGTAGAACTGGAGTTTATCGAATTCCCGGGTGGCTATGTCCCAGATAAAAAAATAGTTAAAAGAAATGCGGAATGGAAACAGCGGTTTGACCAGGTCTATTGTCAGGAGCTTAAGGAGCAGCCCAACTGCCTGGATAGACCTCTGGGCAAAACCCAAGTTGCATTAAATGCAGAGGAGCTTAGGATCCGGCGTTTCGAGACCAACTTAGGAGACTGGTTGGCGGACCTGGCGCATCAAGAGTTTGTCGACAAGGGGGCGCAGATAGCCCTACTCAACTCGGGCAGCATGCGTCTTAACCAGAATATTCCAGCAGGCAGCACCATTACCCTTCGACAGATCGGCACCCTGTTTGCCTACCCTACACGCCTGGTGCAGATCAAGTTGACCGGAGCACAGTTACAGCAGGTGTTGTCACACTCCGTTAGTGACTGGACTGGTAATGGTCATTGGCTGCAAGTCAGCGGCCTGGCCTTCCGGCATGACCCGGATAATAACTCGGCAGACCGATTACACTTGATAACGGAATCTGGCCTGAAACCGATCGCTCAGGAGGATGAGATAGTAGCGGTGGTAAACGACTACCTAATCGACAGCAGTGGCGACCAGGACGGCTACACCATGCTAAGCGAGAAATTGCTGGTGGAGCCAGCTGCAAAGCGCCCGGATTTGAGGGATATTGTCATCAAGTCCCTGCAACAAGCTGGTAAACAGGG
Source organism: Sedimenticolaceae bacterium (assembly GCA_050291365.1). Taxonomy (GTDB): domain Bacteria; phylum Pseudomonadota; class Gammaproteobacteria; order Chromatiales; family Chromatiaceae; genus JAAGZL01. Next base: position 74,951 of record JBNKJS010000041.1, read on the forward strand.
GATCAGTCCAAAGAATGAAGGCCGCATCTGTAATATACGCGACCGTTCAGAGTGTGTGCTTAAGCTCCATTGATGGGCTTTCGAGACCGCCAGATAACCTTCTTGCAGACATAAAAAAAGGCCTACGATGATTCGTAGGCCTCTTATATTTGGCGTCCCCAAGAGGGTTCGACCTTATTCCCCGGTTACATATAACCTCTATCGTACTAAATATTTAATGGCCTCAACTAGTTAAGGATTAGCAGAACAGATCTAACATAATGTCAGTGACCTATGCCGTAATATTTATTGAAGTAGCTTATCAACCGCCTCCGCTCATTATCAGTCAGCTGCACGACATCCCGTACCTCACGGTAATTCCGCATGCGATTGATACTGGGGGTCCAGTCACTACGGCGCGACAACAACAGGCGACGTGCGTCGTGGCAGACTAGACACTTCTGCCGAACCAGCCTCTCGGTACCTTTGCCATCCTGCTGAAAACTGCCTTTACGCACCTCTTCTGCACGCCGTCGGTCCATCACAGACTTGGATGCGATACGGGCAGCGAATTTGATGAGACACACCTCTCCTTCAGTAACTTTGCGCACCTGTTTGCGATCATCGACATTTATTAAATGCTCGACGAACTCACCACTGACTTTAAGGCGATTAATGTTGTAGTTGTAGAACTCGGAGAACACTACATCTCCATTGCTTGCGGCCAGTACAGCCATGGTCTGATCTCCGTTGGGAGGACGCTCTACATAACTAACCCTGCCCTGGAGATCAATACTACCAAGGCGGCCTTTTTCATCACCGGTAAACCACAAGGTACCGTCGGTAGCAGAAGTTAACTGCTGGATATAGGTATCCGGCGGCAACTTTTGTATGCTGATCTTGCTCTCCGCATCGACACGGCCAAGGATCCCCTGGCAATGATCAGAGAAGGCCAGCCCGCCTCCTGGAGTACGTGCCAAATTCATCGGGCAACTGTTTCCCCAACTTTCGACTATGTTCCATTCTCCCTGGCGTGACAGATTGGCCAGGATACCCCTGGGTTTCCCGGTCTTACTGCCAGGCACCAGGATAGTCACCCAGACCTGATCATGGCCATCAAGGGCGATGGATGTCGGCCATCCCTGTGGTACAGGATAATCGTGCATCTGTCCGTTTCTGTCGATACGTCCCACCTTGGCGACACGACGAGCACCGTGTCCCCCCTGGCTTGCACCACTTTCATTACCTGCCATCTGGGTGAACCAGGCCTCATCGCTACTATCTACTGCAATCAACCCCGGATGACCATCTAGGGTCTGGTATTCGACGATGTGTCCATCCGGCTCAATACGACCGATCTTTGCCACATCCATAGCGACGAACCAGATGGCGCCAGATGGACTCACAGCCAAAGACGATGGCTCTGACTGTGGTGTCGGCAATAGGTGTGCTGTAACAGCCCCGTCTGGGGCCAAGCGCGAAATTGAGTTATTATCTCCCTCGGTAAACCAGATGCCTCCAGTCAAATCCTCGATAAACTGATAGGAACCAAATGGCCTGCAGGCCCAAACCGGAGTTGCGAAAAAGGCCAGAAAGAGCCAACCAAAAAAAATACGTTGCAATATCATCAGAACTTGGCCCCAAGTTCCAACCAAAAGTTTCTGCCATCCAACTCGTCATACCAGAAACCGTAAGCCTTCTCATCGAAAAGGTTGTCGACTGACAGACTTGCCGTCCACTCAGGTCCTGAGCCGAGATTGAAAGATTTAGACAGCTTTACGTCCACGATAAAGTGGTCATTGACCTCTGTGTTATCTGCATTGTTGTCCTGGTAGTAGCGTTTTCCAACATACCTGCCAGTGGCCTGTGCTGTCATCCATCCAGGATTATCGTAGACCAGACCGATGTTGGCCTTGTGCCTAGGTGTATTCGCGGTATTATTGCCCTCCAGCGATGTATCAGATGGGTTCTTGGTGATCTCTGAGTCGGTATAGGTATAGTTAAAGAACGGTTCCCAGTGGTCCCCAAGACGGGAACGCAGATCCAATTCCAAGCCATGTACACGGGTCTCACCAAGGTTTTGATACTGCCGCTGTGCCCCCACGGTGGCCACTGCAATTTTGTCTTGGTAGATCGTGCGATACAGCGCCACGCTGCCTTCCAGAGTATTGGCCGGGGAACGAAACTTTACCCCGACCTCATATGAGGTTGAGGTCTCTGGTTTCAAACCTGGATTATCCAGCCAGATCGCACCGGTACGATATTTTAGATTGTTCGATGCTGGAATGTATGCCGTGCCGGCAGAGCCATATAGTGAAAGCCCCTCATTCAGTCGATAATTTAATGCGGCACGTGGGGTAAATACCTCATCGTCAGCATCTGGCACACCAACACCATTGGACTCGTAGTTATAGTGCTCATAGATATCATAACGTCCACCCAGGGTAACGGTAAGACGGTCGAAACTATGCTCGTCCTGTACGAAGATGCCGTAGGTACGACTCTTGTGTTCACCACTCCATACCTCGACGTCAGAGGTATCGTACTCTGCCGCCGAATATTTTCCATCCCACCAGGTGCTTCCCAAAGTCAATGTATTATTCGGCAATAGCTTAAAATCCAATTGGAGATCCAAGGCTAGAGACTCTTCATACTCATCATCCCATCCGACAAGTTCCAGCCCGGTGCCGCCCCAGCTTATATCGTCGTAGGTACGTTCCGGTGCAGATACATCCGAATAGGTAAGCTTACCCTTGAAGACATGGCCACCTGAGAAACGGTGGGTCAGAGCAACATCATACACAGACCCCTCCTGCTTCAGACGATAATTAGGATGGCCGCCTAATACCGCACCTTCATTCTCGAAACGGTAGGCTCCAAGGGATAGATCGGTATCCTCGGTGATCCACCAAGTCAAACGCCCGTTCAGCTTCATCGACTCGCTGTCCCTACCATCCAGATCGGCATACCCGGAAGAATACCATGCAGACCATGGGGCCGGTGGTTCTGAAAGCTGTTTATAGCCATCAGTATCTTTGATGCTGGCGCTAAAGTAGGTATCGAAATCACCAAAAGCACCTCCGGCCGATATCGTGGCAGAACGCCTATCGTGGGAACCGATACCAAGCACCACCTCGGCAAAGGGGTCGCCGCTGCCACGTTTGGTGATGACGTTGATTACACCACCCATGGCGCTTGGACCGTATAAAACAGAACTAGGACCCCGTACCACTTCAATACGATCTATCGAAGACGGATCCAGCATGTACCAGAGATAACGCCGTGTGATGGCCAGCGGCTCAACCGGCATGCCATTCAGATACGCCTGGGTGGTGGTACCGGCAAAGCTCTGGCCCAGGCCGCGCAGAATCGGGATACTGGCGGACGATTCACCGCCCATATATACGAGATCCAAACCTGGGATAGTACGCAGGACATCTTCTGGCTTGGTCGCGTGCTGCCTCTCAATCACATCTGAGGTTACCACCGATACACTGGCTGGGGTGTCCAATTGATCTTTCTCAGTACGAGTAGCGGTTACAACAATGGTCGGCAATAAGTCACCTCTTTGCCCCTCCTTTTTGACGTCCACGAGCAGATATGCATCACCTCTGCGTTCAACAGATATACCGGAATCGGCCAACTGTATGCGTAACGCCTCATCAGGGTCATGCACGCCACGAACTCCATCCGTGTGCAGGCCGCGAACAGTGTCAGCTGAGTAAAGCAGGTCTACGTTAGACTGCTCAGAGAACGTACGCAGTGCAGATTCCATAGGTTGAGGTGCAATATCGAATTCAACGGCATTGCCCGCATACACAATCCCGGTTCTGAAAGAGAGCGCCATAATAGTTGCACAGACAGCGTGTTTAAAAACATTAGAACTTATTAGGTCCAGGTCCTTTGTTAACTCCACATTTTTCTCCTGAATTCTTATTTTCATCTGTTATTGTTTGCAAGCAGGATCCAGAACAAACTGCATCGCCACAGAAATAGAGACGAATGACAGATAGAAAACCTGACATCAACGAGAAAATTATTTACAGCGGCTTGTAATCTATAGAAGCATTAGTGGGAAGGGAGTAGCAAAACCCTATCACCGGATTCCTTAAGTGATACAGGTAGCAAACGTGGTAACAGCTCCGGAAAACCCTCTAGATTCGCGATGTGGAAAGTACCGCTGAGACTAATATCATTCAGCCTAGGATCGGTAATATACAAAGGTTTTTCCAGGTAACGATTAAGTTTCTTAACGACATCTATTAGCGGAGTTACCTCAAAGCGAAGGCGTCCATCCAACCAATCTAACGTGCTTCTTTTAGTGCTTTCCACCAGTGAAATAGCGCGCCCATCACCCTTGTAGACAACCATTTCATCAGCATCTAGCTGACGTCTATCCCCATTATCAGTAGCAACCTCCACGCGGCCCTCCACCACCGTCACGTGCACATCGGATGTTTTCCGGTAAACATCAAACTTGGTGCCAACTGCGCGGGTGGAACCGCCAGCTGATGCAACGACAAACGGTCGGTACGGATCGTGCGTGACCTCAAAATATGCCTCACCTCTAAGCAAACGAATTGTACGTCTGTCTTCTGTCATTTCTACCTTAATCGAAGTATCGCTATTCAAACGCACTACGGAGTTGTCTGCCAAGCGTATTGTTCGCAGCTCCCCTCTGGCGGTCTCATAGCTACCTGGATCATAGAACAACACCAATATGCCAGTTAGCACAAATAACGCCAGAGATGCAGCGAGGGCCTGCGGCCTCCATGCCCATTGGTCGCTTCTGCTCTCACTGACATTGTCAGCCTTGGATGAGATCGTATCCTTCAGATCGTCAAGTTCCACCCATACATCTTGAACCGCCCGGTATTCCATTCTATTTTGCGGATCGGCATCCAGCCATTGTTGAAATGCGCATCTTTCTTCTTCTGAGAGCTGACCACCGCTCATGCGTACAAACCACTCCGCCGCCTGCTCACTGCGGGCAGGTGATTTTCCTTCGTTGAAATCATCAGGACATGGCATAGGACGGATTTTATTCTAATGAAGGGGAGAAGCGCCACACCATCGCTACCATTCCAGGAAATGAACCCTTCAGTTGCTTTCAGTCAAGGGCAGCTAAGTGCTGGCGACAGTGCGCCAAGGCACGGATGACATGTTTCTCCACCATATTGACAGAAATACCCAACATCTCAGCAATAGCTGCTTGACTCTTATGTTCAAATTTATGTAACAGGAACACCTGTCTGCAACGTGGAGGGAGATCATCAATGGCCTGTTGCAGTACAGTCAAACGTTGTTGAGAATATACCGAAACCTCCGGAGTGATATTATCTGTATACCTTTGCTCAACATCACCACTTGCATCGACTTCAATCATCTTTGAATATCCTGCCTTGCGATGATCCAACATCAGGTTGCGGGCAACCCGGAACAAGAAAGGTCGTGGACTGTGCAGTTCATATCCATCAGCCAGACACAACACGCGCACGAAGGTATCGTGCAATAGATCAGCAGCGTCGTGACATGGTAACCTTCTGGTAAGAAACCTATGCAAGGCCTCACCGTACTCGCTGTACAGGCTGGCGATGTCTATTTTTTTTCTGTTCTGTGACTGCACAACCCCCCCATAACAATTCCTAAGATTGTGCAGCATATTTACATTTATTATCAATATGTTATTTGACACAGGCTTGTGGCATTTGCCACATTAAGATATAGAATTAACCTGGGTATTTAGAAGATTTTTATGTGGCGAGCGGCCTCTTCGCATGCTTTCTTTGCGGGGTACGGCGTTGCATCTTCATAGCCCCAGCGGCAGCAGTGATGTTACCGTCATGCTCAGCAAGGACACGCAGGATGAACTCACACTCCAAGCGTTTTGCAGGCATGAGAGAACTCACTCCCTGATTGGTGCCATTGCGGTGAAATTTAATATAGCTATCAATGATATTGATTTATGGCTTCGACCTTATTCCCCGGTTGCAGGTAAGTTCAAAAGTATTATGTATTGACTAAATATCTATGGGTTAGCATTACATCATGACAATCATCCTAAGTGCTACTCAATGCAATCTTTCATCAAATCATTATTCAACGGACCACCCACTTGACATGGTAATGCATTTGCATTACCTTTGTTGTATGTATTAATATTTTTGTGGAGGTCACAATGGCCGCAACACTGACTGTGGAATCAACCCTTACCGATCGTTACCAGACAACGGTGCCAGAATCCGTGCGTCGGGCCCTGCACCTCGGAAAACGCGACAAGATCCGCTTCTCGCTGCAACCGGATGGTAAAGTCATATTAACCCGTGCCGACGATTCTGGATCTGACCCGGTTATCGGGCAGTTTTTAGATTTCCTCGCCGAGGATATCGCAAAGCACCCTCAACACGTACAGACCCTAGGTACCGATCTGGTCAAACAGGTGCAAACATTGGTTGGCGATGTTGAGATCGATCTTGATTCACCACTCCCTGACAACGATCTGGACGGAGAAGATTAAGGTTGCCTGCCAATAAACCATTGGTCATCAATGGCTGGACCATCTTCGCTCACTCGCTCTTTCTTGAGCAATTGGAGACTCTCCTAAAGAAGGTAGAGAAACTGCGTCGGAAAGATCCTAAAGGCTACACTAGAAAGAACGCTACCAAACAACTTGCCGCTATCTCCAAATTGGCTTTCGAAATCATACCCCAGGACCCGTCTCGAACGGATTATCGCCAGGGCTCGACTTTAGGCGATGAGCACAAGCATTGGTTCCGCGCCAAATTCTTTCAGCAGTACCGGCTATTTTTCCGCTATCACCAGGAGAGCAAGATCATCATCTATGCATGGGTAAATGATGACAGTACTAAACGCGCCTATGGAAGTAGTACAGATGCCTACCGTGTTTTTCGCCGCATGATCAAGAGTGGTCACCCACCGGATGATTGGAATTCACTACTGGATGAGGCCAAGCAGGAACACAAGCGGCTTCATAATGCACTAGAGAAATCTGGTGAAGTCTAGTGCTGATTCATATTATAGCTGTTAATTTACAGCTAATTCCGATCTCATAAGGCTCGTTCTAATTTTTGCACCATACGGGGTAAGACACCGCAAACGAAACCACATGAAAACGTCATGGCATTTATGAAAGGATATTGCATGACTTTTTCTTTCAAGAAACAGCGCGTCTCACACGCAGTTATTACCCCGCTCAGGGAATAAAGTGGCGTCCGGGAGGCGATTCGAATCCCTGAATTATTGTGAGGAAAATCATAGCATTAAAAATGCCTTGTGCTTTTAGCAAAACACAAGGCATTTTATTTCATTATAATTCAATGAATTACATGTAGATATGGCGTCCCCAAGGGGGTTCGAACCCCTGTTACCGGCGTGAAAGGCCAGTGTCCTAGGCCTCTAGACGATGGGGACATTAAACTTGTAAAAAATCAGGCCCATCGTCAGACCGGATCTTAAAATTTGGTGGAGCCAGACGGGATCGAACCGTCGACCTCTACACTGCCAGTGTAGCGCTCTCCCAGCTGAGCTATGGCCCCTCAAAAACAAGAGGCGAATATTAGGCGAAGCTGGCAGTTTTGTCTACCCATTTTACCGTGTATTTCGCATATTTGGCCCTAATTTACCTGCTTTTCAATCTTGGACCAAGAGTCGCGCAGGGTCACTGTGCGATTGAATACCAGTCTGTCCCGAGTTGAGTCTTTGCTGTCCACACAGAAATACCCTTCCCGCTCGAACTGAAAGCCGCTGCCTGGCTCTGCCTGGGCCAGGCTAGGCTCAACCACGCACTCTGTCAGGACATCCAGCGATTCAGGATTAAGGTGGTCGAGAAATGACTCAACATTTTTGTCGGCATCTGGTGTTGGATGGCTGAACAGGGTGTCGTACTGCCGCACCTCGACCTTCACTCCTTCAGTGGCGGATACCCAATGAATCACACCTCTGACCTTGCGTCCTTCCGGGTTTGCGCCCAGGGTGTCAGGATCATAGCTGCAGCGCAGTTCTGTGATCTCGCCATTGTCGTCTTTGATCACCTGCTCGCACTTGATCACATAGGCGTTACGCAGGCGCACCTCGCCTCCGGTGACCATGCGTTTATATTTCTTATTGGCCTCTTCCCTGAAGTCAGCCCTATCTATATAGATCTCCCGAGTGAATTTGAGGGTGCGGCTACCCATGGTCTCATCCTTGGGGTGATTGGGGGCCTGTAGCTCTTCCACCTGATCTTGCGGGAAGTTCTCCAACACTATTTTAAGGGGATTCAACACCGCCATGGCGCGGGGGGCATTCTGGTCCAGATCCTCCCTGATGCAGGCCTCCAGCATACCCATCTCCACCGAGTTATCGGCCTTGGTGACGCCAATTCGATCACTAAAGGTACGAATCGAGGAAGGGGTATAGCCGCGCCGACGCAGACCGGCGATGGTGGGCATTCTTGGATCATCCCAACCGCTAACATAGCCCTCGTCCACCAGCTGGGTCAACTTGCGCTTGCTCATGACCGTGTATTGCAGATTGAGGCGTGAGAACTCGTACTGGCGTGGATGGCACCCTATGCTGATATTATCCAGCACCCAGTCGTAGAGAGGACGATGATCCTCAAACTCCAGGGTACAGATGGAGTGGGTAATCCCCTCTATGGCATCAGAGATAGGATGGGTGTAGTCGTACATGGGGTAGAGGCACCACTCACTGCCTGTCTGGTGATGAATAACACCGTGGCGGATGCGATACAGGGTGGGATCGCGCATGTTCATGTTGGGCGAGGCCATGTCGATCTTGGCCCGCAGTACCCTTGTCCCATCCTCAAACTCCCCTGCCCGCATGCGCTGAAACAGATCCAGATTCTCTTCCACAGAACGGTTGCGATAGGGGCTCTCTTTACCTGGTTCGGTCAGGGTGCCGCGATACTCCCGCGTCTGCTCTGCATCCAGATCACACACATAGGCCTTGCCACTGTTGATCAGCTCAACGGCATAACCGTACAGCTGTTCAAAATAGTCTGATGCGTAGAACAGGCGATCTTCCCAATCGAATCCCAGCCAGTGCACATCTTCCTGGATAGACTCAACATACTCCACATCCTCCTTGTGGGGATTGGTGTCATCAAAGCGCAGATTGCACTTACCACCAGGGTAGTCCCGGGCAATGCCAAAGTTCAGACAGATGGATTTGGCATGGCCTATGTGCAGATAGCCGTTAGGCTCTGGCGGAAAGCGGGTATGTACCCGGCCGTCGTTTTTTCCGGCCTCCAGATCTGCATCGATGATCTGACGGATAAAATTGCTTGGTGAGTTTGTTTCCTGCTCGCTCATATATATTTCTTAAGTTGTGTTATTAAACCTAGGAAACCCTTGATTAACCCGTCATTCCGGCGAAGGCCGGAATCTACATGTTTGATTTTCCTGGATCCCGGCATACGCCGGGATGACGAAAAAAAAGAGTTAATCAGACTTTCCCTTGTATCCTACCCAATTAGTTTAGGCGTTCTGTTCACGCTGTGTAATATATTCCAGCGCCCGCTCAATACGCCTCAGGCTGGCATCTTTACCTACCAGGTACAGAGTATCATCAATACCGGGTGAGGCCGCACGGCCCACCACGGCAACACGTAGAGGCTGGGCCACCTTGCCCATCTTCAACTCCATAGACTCAGACACCTCTTCCACTAGCTTGTGTAGATTCTCAGGTGTCCACTCCTCCAACTCACGCAGCGCCTCCAACGCCTTCTCCAGAGGTTCCCGCGCTACCGGCCGCAGGTTCTTTTTGGCTGCGGTCTCATCGTATTCAGCAAAATCTTTATAGAAGAAGGCGCTTATTTCCGCCATCTCAACCAGGGTCTTGGCCCGCTCCTGCTGGGCGCGAACCACATCAACTAGATCTGGTCCCTGGCTTGGATCTATGCCCAGTTTACCCATGTGGGGACTCAACAGATGGGCGATGCGCGCCGGATCACTGCTCTTTATGTAGTGCTGGTTCAGCCACAGCAGCTTCTCTGTATTGAAGGTAGAAGCCGACTTGTTTACCGCGTCTATATCAAACAGTTCGATCATCTCATCCAGAGTGAACAGCTCCTGATCGCCGTGGGACCAGCCCAGACGCACCAGATAGTTGAGCAGGGCCTCGGGTAGAAAGCCCTCCTCCCTATACTGCATCACACTCACCGCACCGTGACGCTTGGAGAGACGGGCTCCATCATCCCCCAGAATCATGGGGACATGGGCATACTTGGGCGGCTCTTGGCCCAGGGCGCGTAGGATATTTATCTGTCTTGGAGTGTTGTTCAGATGGTCATCGCCGCGGATCACCACGTTGATATTCATATCCATATCATCCACCACCACAGTCAGGTTGTAGGTGGGAGATCCATCGGTACGTTTTATGATCAGATCATCCAGCTCCTCATTGGCAAACGCCACACGACCACGCACCAGATCGTCCACCACCACAACCCCATCCTCAGGATTGGCAAAACGGATCACGTGGGGTTCGTTCGGATCGACCATTTTGTTGCGACAGTGGCCATCATATCTAGGCTTGGCCTTGCGCTTCATAGCCTCATCCCGCATCTCATCCAGCCGCTCTCTGGAGCAGTTACAACGATAGGCCAGACCCTTCTCCATCAGCTGCTGGATAACCTCGTGGTATCGATCAAAGCGTTGTGTCTGGTAGAACGGACCCTGGTCGTACTCCAGGCCCAGCCAGGTCATACCTTCCAAGATAGCGTTTACCGACTCTGCGCTTGAACGTTCCAGGTCGGTGTCTTCTATACGCAGAACAAACTGACCGCCATGCTTACGGGCATAGAGCCAGGAAAACAGAGCTGTACGAGCTCCTCCTACATGCAGATATCCTGTGGGGCTAGGGGCAAAACGGGTGGTGATTGTCATAAATAAGATTGCTTCGTTGTCCAAAAGACCGGCATTTTAGCAGACCAGATGGGGTTTTGTCGGTCGGATTAGGAGTATTTTCTTATGGTCACTGCTAAATCTTGGACATCTATTCTAATAGGCACACCTGCCGTTGCAGCAGAGCGGTAAGCTCTTCAGCAGACATCGGCCTTCCGAGTAGATAACCCTGAGCGTAGTCACACCCAAGTTTTTCCAAATCGGCAAGCTGCTCTTCCGTCTCAACCCCTTCCGCCACCACCTTCAGACCAATACTGTGAGCCATCACAATGGCGGCATTCACCAGTTCACGGTCTCCCATATCGTAAGTCATGTCACTTACAAATTCACGATCTATCTTGATGGAGTTGAACGGGTATCTGCGCAAATAGTTGAGCGAAGAGTAACCTGTACCAAAGTCATCCATAGCTATTTTTATGCCCATTTCACTCAAAGAGTTGAGGGAGGCGTCATTTTTTGAGATACCGCTTAGCAGTACACCCTCGGTAATTTCCAGTTGCAGAAACCTGCTTTCTATACCCGACTTCTGCAGAATCGCTTTGATATCATCCACCAGGCCTGGATCACGAAACTGTCTTGGTGAAAAGTTTACTGAAATAGCGAAATCCGGCATGCAATTATGCTGCAAATCAGCTGTCATGCGTAGCGCTTCCGCTAACACAAACTTACCTATTGTTACTATCAGCCCACTCTGCTCAGTTATTGGAACAAATTCATCAGGCGAAACATTTCCAATGGAGGGGCTATTCCAGCGTAGTAGTGCCTCGCAACCAATCACCCTGCGCTCTGCTATTTTAATGATTGGTTGATAGCAAAGAGAAAACTCTCCCCTCTCCAATGCACCATGCAACTTCTCTTCCAACATCAAGCGCCTGGATACATCTTTGTTCATTGACTCAGTGAAATAGTTATAGGTATTACGGCCCTGGTTTTTAGAACAGTACATAGCGGTATCGGCGCAGCGCAGTAGCTCTATGGTTGTTTCACCATCATCCGGGTAGATGGAAATACCTATGCTGGCTCCTATGATCAACTCACGTCCATCAAGGCTAAATGGGGTGCGGAATTTTTCCAATAGATTCTCGGCGACAGCCCGAGCATCCATCACGTCACCCAAACCACCTAACAGCATGATAAATTCATCACCGCCAAGACGGCCTATGGTATCGCCATCACGCACAGCCTCCTTCAACCGCTGCGCTGCCTGCATCAAGAGTCGATCTCCAGCATCGTGGCCAATGGTGTCATTGACCTTTTTAAAGTCATCCAGATCCAAAAAGATTACCGCAACCTTAAGTTCAGTGCGTTCAGCCTCTTTTATTAGCTGCGATAATCTATCAAGTGACAAAAATCTGTTCGGTAAATCTGTCAGGCTGTCATAGTGGGCCTGATAAAGTATGCGTTGTTCCTGTTCCTTCTGGTGAGTGATATCCTCCTTAACAGCAAGATAGTGGCGTATGGTGCCGTTTTTATCTACCACTGGCGCAATATGAGCAGACTCCCAAAACAGATCACCACTCTTTTTCTTATTCTGGAACTCCCCTTTCCATGAACCGCCTTTTGATATGGTCTCCCACAATTTTCTATACTCGTCCGGATTAACCTTTCCCGATTGCAATATACTAGGGCTTAAGCCTCTTACCTCTGATGCGCTATACCCGGTCACTCGCTCAAAGGTACTGTTCACATATTCAATGCCTCCCCGTGGATCAGTGATCAATACAGATACCGGACTCTGTTCAACGGCCTGGGAAAGAGTATGAATACGCTCCTCTGCCTGCTTAAGTTCAGTTATATCGAGAATGCTTACCGGGATACTGTGGCAATCATCCCTATTTACTGGGATCGGCATATAGCTGGATAATATCTTCTCCCCACCGCCTAAAGTCTGCGCTCTTAACTCCGCCCGAAACTGTTTTTTTCCTTCCCATACAGCGCAAAAGGCATCTGCAAACACCTCAATTATTTCTGGAGTAAACAACCTCTCTCTATACTCCAGAAACTCCTGTTTAGATGTTGCGCCAAACAGTCTTAAAAACGCATCGTTTACCTGAATAATCTTAGAGTTGGATATGAGTTCCGTAAGTAGCTGGGACTCCTGTTCCATGCTCCGGCGCAGATCGGTTACGCCCTGCTGCCGCAACTCGTTTAGCTTCTCATATACACCTATAAACCCCATGTTCCAGATTGCTATTTCAGAACTCTCAAACATGGATCTAAATCTATTTTCACTAATCAGCAAGGCCTTTTCAGCAAAGTGCTTATCCCGTTGTCGCCTGAGTATCAGTCCGAGAAGAAGAGTTGCAACCGGCAATATAGATAAAATCGGAAGTGTCACAGTTGACAATATTTTCTGTACAATATCATCAGGTAAGAACTTAAGGGACGATAGCATTAGCAACGCTATAGCCATTCCGAAAGCAAGCAGTTGGATCCAGCTGAGAGTCAGGTGAGTATGTCTAATAAGATAACGCCAACCCAACCCCAGAGCAGCGGCAAGCAATAATACAAAGCTGCCAACGAGAGCATTGTCACCCCCTAAAATAAGCCGAAATGCTACAGTTACAATCAGTGCAATCAGGGTTGGAATCAGACCAAAGAACAAACCACAAAGGCCAATAAGCACCCATCTGGTATCCACATACACACCGGTGGTTACTTCCCACGGAGTCAGCATTACCACAATGCCAATACATCCAATCAGTAGACCGGTTAACACCTCACGTACATGCTTGTCCTTAATGGAGCGCAATTCAAGGACATCGTAGATAACGCCGAGTGCCAGCAGATATACGGCGTTATTTAAAAGATCTACAAACATACTTTAGCCAATGTCTTTTTTATATGTTTAGCGCAGGTCTATCCATTTACCTATACCAACAACTCCAGACAGAGCCGATGCAGCGCCTGCACCCATTTTCTTGGCGAAAAGCTCAAACATATCCTCGCTTTTGGTAAAGTCGATCATTTTCTCGGCGCCTATTATCTCGCGGGCAACATAACTACTACTGCCTACCCCATCTGCCAGACCAAGGGAAATACTCTCTTCGCCGGTCCAGAACAGACCACTAAAAATCTTATCGTCCTGTTTCAGACGCTTACCCCTACCCTGCTTAACTGTATTTATAAACTGCTTATGGATTTGGTCTAGCATCCCCTGCATATGAGAGCGATCAAACTCTTTCGGGGGAGAGAATGGATCCATTAGCGCCTTATGTTCACCCGAGGTGAGCAGACGCCTCTCTATTCCAATCTTTTCCATCGTATCTACATATCCGAATCCGTTCATCAAAACTCCAATGGACCCGACTATGCTGGCCTTATCTACATATATCTGATCAGCCGCCACCGCAATATAGTACCCACCAGATGCACATATATCGGTAACTACAGCATAAACCTTAATATTTGGGTGTTTCTTTTTCAGTCGGACTATTTCGTCATTGATGTAACCGGCCTGCACCGGGCTACCACCAGGACTGTTGATACGCAGAATCAACCCTTTCGTATTCTTATGTTTGAAGGCGTTACGTATCCCTTTGATGACGTTATCAGCACTAGCCTTGGCATCATCAGCAATAACCCCTTTTATTTCGACAACTGCGGTATGCTTGCCATCGGAGATCTTTGCCTCCTGCAACCCCTCTGGCATCAATACACCTAATATCACCAACAGATAAAAGAAGAAAAGTAATTTAAAGAATATGCCCCACCTGCGAGCTTTGCGCTTCTCTTTAATTGATGAGAGAGCAATCTCTTCTATCAGGTTCCTTTCCCAGTTAGTTGGCTGTTCACTTCCATTATCATTATCACTGTTGTAGTCCATTTCCTTCCTCTTCTAATCATTAATTTTGTTATTAGATCTCATTCAACCAGGCAGTAAGCTCTCTAATATCATCAAGACAACCTAACGGCTCTGCCTTCATCAGCCTTTCCTGCGTATGACTGCCATAACTGACAGCTAACCTATGTGCCCCAGCATTGATTGCCATATACATATCATAATCAGTATCGCCTATCATTAGAGTTTCATCACCATTTACTCCCAACTCATCCATTATTTGGAGCAACATATCAGGATTTGGTTTGGAAAAGCTCTCATCTGCACATCTGGAAGTGTGAAACAGATCACCCAGACCTGTGTAATTAAACACTCTGTCCAAACCAGCACGGCCCTTGCCTGTAGCTACCGCCATGAGATAGTCCATTTCTGCAACTTCGCGCAGGGTGTCTTCGGCGCCAGCAAATAGCTGGGACGGATTACGCCTATGATCAAGAAAGTGAACCCGATAGCGTTCTACCACCTTCCATATCAGATCATCATCAATGCCTGGAAATATCTCTGTGACAGCCTCTTTCAGTCCCAGGCCAATTATATTTCTGATCGCATCATCAGCAGGAATTTCCAGATCAAGATCTTTGGAGGCCTCTCGCACACAATCTATTATATTGGCCTGCGAGTCCATGATGGTGCCATCCCAATCAAAGACGAGAAGTTTAAATCTATAGTTATTCATTTTCTAAGCTTTGCCAGTAGTTGCTCCAGCGCTGGTTCTAGTGATGCCTCCACCTTTAGCCTTCCAACATCTTCTGTCCAGTCGAAACTTAAAGATTTAGCATGCAGAAATAGTCGGCTTAAACCCTGCTTTTTCATAGCACGATTGGCAGAACCATCGCCATACTTGTCATCCCCTAGGATTGGTGTTCCTAAATAGGCAAGATGTACCCGCAGTTGATGGGTGCGTCCGGTCAACAGTTCCGCCTCAACCAGCGTCATATCAGGAAAACGCTCAATCACTCTAAATCTGGTCTTTGCCGCTTTTCCATCTGGGTCAACTCGCACCACCCTCTCTCCACCCTGTAGCTGATTCTTGGAGAGAGGTGCATCCACTGTCTCACGATCATTTTTCCAACGGCCAGACACCAGTGCTAGATATCTCTTATCGACCCCATTGCTACGCAAGAGTTCGTGCAGGGTACGCAGGGCGCTTCTGCGTCGAGCAATCATTAAACAGCCGGACGTATCCCGGTCTAGTCGGTGCACCAGCTCCAACTGCTTCTCTTCCGGCCGCATGGTTCGTATCGCCTCAATTACCCCAAACTTGAGGCCGCTACCTCCATGCACGGCCAGACCTGATGGCTTATTCAACACCATCAGGCGCTTATCTTCATATAAGATGGACTCCTGGAGCAGGTCCAGAATTCTGCTACTTGGACTTGGTATGGCCTCTTTTTCTGCGATACGAACAGGGGGTATACGCACCATATCTCCCTGTTTCAGGCGGTAACTGACCTTAGTACGTCCCTTATTTACCCGAACCTCGCCTTTTCTTACTATTCGGTAAACACGGCTCTTAGGGACACCTTTTAGATGAGTCAGCAGGAAGTTGTCCAGCCTCTGGCCTTCATAACCTTCCTGCACCACAATCTGCCTGACTGGATACGATTTTTCTTTATTTTCCGACATTTGCACATAATAACAGGTCACAGCCAATTGATGCGCCAGTTTAAGACTGTTATTATTTGCCATTGGCTATATAAACACACATGGTTGATGGAATTAATCAATCCATGCCCTATAGTTAATAGAGAGAAGCAGCCAGATAACAGCTATTACTGCAAAGGTTGTTTCAAGTTTTAAGATTATTGGCGCAGCCATGACAAAAGCAGCGCCGGACCAGGTCAGAGATTCATGCACAAAGCTGGTGCACAGAATTAAAGCCTGGTCAAACGGCAACCCGCTTAACTTGCGGGCTATAAACAATTTAACTGTTTGCCACAGAAGGCGGCAAATTCGGCACCCTGAGAACCAGTAAAAACCGGTCTCTTGAGTAGCGATGCTGACGAGACCAAAAAAAATTGGTATTCCAGCCATGTCCGATGGAAAACCGCCTTCTTCGCTGCAACCTCAATACGCTATAAGCTATTGAGAAGTCAGGGAATTGTGGCATAAAAAAGGATTATTAATGAAACGTATGCTGATTAACGCAACTCAGCCTGAAGAGTTGCGTGTAGCCATTGTTGATGGCCAAAAACTCCACAATCTCGACATAGAAAGCTCTGGTCGAGAACAGAAAAAATCCAATATCTATAAAGGCCGTATCACCAGGGTGGAGCCCAGCCTGGAGGCGGTCTTTGTCGACTTTGGATCTGAGCGCCACGGTTTCCTGCCTCTTAAAGAGATCTCTCGCAGCTACTTCTCCGAAGCGGCCAGCAAATCAAGTGGTAAAGTTAATATCAAAGAGGCAATCAAGGAAGGTCAGGAAGTTGTGATCCAGGTGGAGAAAGAGGAGCGCGGCAATAAAGGCGCAGCCCTTACCACCTTCATCTCCCTGGCAGGACGCTATCTGGTACTGATACCAAACAACCCTCGCGCTGGTGGTGTTTCCCGCCGTATTGAGGGCAGCGACCGTAGCGAACTGCGCGAGGCCATGAGCCACCTGACCATACCGGACGGTATGGGGCTGATTGTCCGCACTGCTGGGGTCGGAAAGGGTAAAGAGGATCTACAGTGGGATCTAGACTACCTACTCCAGCTCTGGTCAGCTATTGACTCTTCAGCCAAAGAGAAAGCGGCTCCCTTCCTTATTTACCAGGAAAGCAATGTAATCATACGCTCTATTCGTGACTACCTGCGCGCCGACATCAGCGAGATCGTAATCGATCACCCGGAGGTGCATAAAGAGGCCACCGAATTCATCCAACAGGTAATGCCACAAAACCTTAAAAAGGTGCGTTACTACCAGGATGAAGTACCGCTTTTTACCCGCTATCAAATCGAGAGCCAGATAGAGACAGCATTTCAACGAGAAGTGCGCTTACCATCTGGCGGCTCCATTGTAATAGACCACACTGAGGCTCTCACCTCTGTTGATATCAACTCTGCCCGCTCCACCAAGGGGTCTGATATTGAAGATACGGCGTTCACCACCAATCTGGAGGCAGCGGATGAGGTAGCCCGCCAGCTACGTCTGCGGGATATGGGCGGACTGTTTGTGATCGATTTTATCGACATGGGCCCATCCAGAAACCAGCGTGCAGTCGAAACCAGGCTTAAAGATGCTATGAAGCAGGATCGAGCTCGGGTTCAGATCGGCCGTATTTCACGCTTCGGACTGCTGGAGATGTCGCGACAGAGACTGCGTCCATCACTTGGTGAGTCAAGTCAACTTGTCTGTCCTCGCTGCAAAGGACACGGATTCATCCGCGGCGTAGAGTCACTAGCGCTATCTGTATTGCGAATAATCGAAGAACAGGCAATGAAGGAGAATACTTCACGCATTATTGCCCAGCTACCGGTAGATGTAGCCACCTTCCTTCTTAATGAAAAACGCGATGCGATTCATGATATTGAGAATCGCCAATCGGTAAATGTAGTTTTAGTTCCAAACAGTCATTTTGAAACTCCAAACTATGAGATAGAACGTATCCGCAGTCAGGACCTCCACGAACATAATAGTGAAACTGCCAGTTATCAGATGACAGTTGAACCTGGAGCCGATGTTCCTGATCACGTGAAACAGAAAGAGATCAAGAGCGAAGAACCGGCGGTAAAACGTATTAGCCCGTCTGCACCTGCTCCAACTCCTTCACCCAAGCCTGTGGCTAAACATACTACCCAGCCCCCATCCCAAAAGAAACCGGGGTTGATCAAACGCATCCTGACATCGCTTTTCGGTGGAGAGAGTGAAGCTGAAAAGAAAGAGCAACCGAAGCAACATAATCGCAAGCCTAGCGGTCAAGCCAGATCTGGCGAGGGTAATCGCGGGCGCTCTAACCGTCCAAGACAGGATCGTTCAAGCAACCAAAGAAACAGACGTCCAGAATCCAACCGCGGTCGCGGCGGCAGTGGAAATATCAGCAAGGAACAGGTCAAACCTAATGATCTGGCCAAAAAGCAACAGGACTCTGCTACTAATGGAGCAGGCGGCGATGAAAACGCATCTGAGGAACAGCAGAAACGAGCATCCGGCAATCGCCGCGGACGTCGCGGAGGTCGCAGACGTCGTGGAGGTCGCAGTAACCAGGATCAGTCAGCAACAACATCGAATCAACAACAGGGGCCTGAGGAGAGTACTGCAGAGCAAAAATCTACAGATGCGAACACACCTAATGAACAGAAATCAGGTGGACGCCGCAGAGGACCACGCAAACCGCGCAGCGACCAGACTCAAAGAAGAGATAATGCAGCCGGCGCAAATGAGGAGGCCAAGCAAGATTCACCTGCATTCATTCCTGTAGAAACAAAGAGCGCTAACGACTCTGCCAAGCCAGCGCCTAAGTTGGTTGATACAAAAACAGAGCCTAAACCGGTTCAGGACACTGCACCCAAACCTGACATAAAGCCGGCTCCAGCCGCTGTAGCGACTAAAACTGAGGAGAAACCAGCTCCCAAGTTGGTGGAAACCGATCCTCAGAAAAAACCTGTACAGGCGGTTGAATCAGCACAGAAACCTAAGCCCGCTCCAAAGCCGACAGAGATAAAAGCCGTACAAGAGCAGAGCAGTAAAAAACCTGCTCCAAAGCTGGTTGAAACAAAGCCACAGATAAAACCGATTGCAGCCGCTGAACCCAAACCGGAACAGCAGCCTAAACCGATCACATCTGAGTCCAAGGAACCGCCTAAACCAGTAACGGATATCTCTACCAGGCAGGAGATTAAACCAAAAGTAGAGCCTAAGTTAGTGGAGACAAAGAAGCAGGATGACAAGCCGCCTACAAGTGGCGACATTTAAGCTTGCCCCTCACCCTCTCCCCCCAGGGAGAGGGTGCTTTGCGGCTAAACCAGATGGCGCGAACGTATATCTTCTAAAAGCCCATCCGCTGCTATCTGTACCATATTAAACACCCGCTCAAAACCGGTCTTACCGCCGTAGTAAGGATCAGGCACCTCTTCCTCATCTAACTCACGGGCAAAGTCCATAAACAGATACAACCTCTCCTCCCTACCATTGGGACATATTGCAGCAAGATTGCGGTAGTTATCCCTATCCATAGCCAGAATATAATCAAACCGATGAAAATCATTAGGATCAGCACGGCGCGCCCGCTGGTAACTTAGATCTATGCCATGAGCAAGAGCAGTCTGCTGGGAACGACTGTCTGGCGGCTCGCCCACATGGTAGGCATGGGTACCGGCTGAGTCCACCATAATTACATCATCCAGACCCTTAGCCTTAACCAGTGATTCGAACACACCATGGGCTGTGGGTGAGCGGCAGATATTGCCCATACAGCAGAAGAGAACCGCTATTTTTTCTTTATCATTCATAGGGTACACATGGTAACCAACGCCCCATAAAAACCCAATAGTGGAGAAGCAGATACCTTGGCCAGACGCGCCGTTTACGCACCTAGCTCATCCCGCCACTCTAAAAAGCGTAACCCCACGGTTGACCTCCCCTGTAGGAGCCCGCTCCTGCGGGCGATGAAACAGCCGCAACCCTTCGCCCAGGGGACTGGGCTCCTACAGGGCAATGAACCAGCCACAACCTCTCGCCATCCGTCATACCGCGTAGGAGGGTATCCCTTTTACCTACGGGGTGGGGAATAAAATAGTTACGCGCCTTCCCTGAGCATGGGTGGTTCTCTGGATCCCGGCATACGCCGGGATGACGGTAGTCATTAGAATCGTAGGGCGCAATAACCAACGGACATTGCGCCAAATACCTTGCACACTCCACCTGTAGGAGCCCGCTCCTGCGGGCGATGAAACAGCCGAAACCCTTAGCCCAGAGGACTGGGCTCCCACAGGGCGATGAACCAGCCACAACCTCTCGCCATCCGTCATACCCGCGTAGGCGGGTATCCATTTGGCTACAGGGTGGGGAATAAAATAGTTACGCGCCTTCCCTGAGCATGGGTGGTTCTCTGGATCCAGGCATACGCCGGGATGACGGTAGTCATTAGAACCGTAGGGCGCAATAACCAACGGGCATTGCGCCGAATACCTTGCACACTCCACCTGTAGGGGCCCGCTCCTGCGGACGACGAAACAGCCGCAACCCTTCGCCCAGGGGACTGGGCTCCTACAGGGCAATGAAACAACTTAATCTGGATAGTTTCATCTGACCCCACTTATCAATATTCTCCACACTTTTTCCTCATTTCCACCATTTTCGCTCCACTTTCTTCCCCTATCTTTTCTATTAACCAGAGATTAAATGTTTGGCTGGAGGAAAGTAAATATGTACCTTGTATATATCGTAATTGTGCTGGTGGCATCTGCAACAAGCATCCTTATGTTGCAAAGAAACAGGAGTGTAGCCAGCACCCGCATAATAGCCCACAGAAAAAAAGATACCCTTTGTGCCGCCGATACTATTCGCTCTGGCACGAAATCTAAATTCCGCGGCTTCGTTATTGAACCGGGATCTGATTGCTGTCAGGCTTCATCAGAACTGCAGAGAGTAACCTTCTTCTATCGGGACAGGTTTTCACTGCCACTGCCAGGTTGCGACAAAGCGGTCTGTACCTGCAAGAGAGCAGCCGTCACTGAGAGAAGAAAGCACCACCGCCGTTTCAGCCATGACCGCCGCAGCCAACTTCGCTTCGACATGGATAGCGAGGAGAGGCGTATCAGAAGAGGTCGCCGGGAACAGGACAATATCTGGAGCGGCGGATATCGCCATTGACCAGGATGATGTACCAGTAGGAGTGTAAAGATGAAAACCTATTATTCGAGCAAAATATTCATGGCCAGTTTTCTGCTAGCCATCTCAGCGGGTGTGGCAGCGGCTGTGGTCAAAATCCCAGACACGGGACAGAACCGTTGTTACAGCAACAGCAGAGCCATCGTCTGTCCCAAACCGGGCAACGCCTTTTTTGAACAGGACGCTCAATACCAGGGACATAAACCGGCCTACCGAGACAATGGAGACGACACGGTCACCGATCTCAATACCGGGCTGATGTGGTCCAAGGCGGTCTCTCCAGACAAACTGAGCCTGAACGAGGCGCAGCGCAAGGCCGACAGGATGACCCTGGGCGGCCACACAGACTGGCGGGTGCCCAACATAAAAGAGCTCTACTCCCTGATCGATTTTAGAGGTTACACCGGATTTTCCGGACGTAGAAATCTCTACAATGTGCCCTCCAACGCCATCCCTTTCATCAATACCGACTATTTCGATTTTCTCTACGGCAGTAGTGGTGAACGCTATATCGATGCCCAATGGCTTTCTAGCACCAAATATGTCGCTACCACTATGAATGCAATGGAGACCCTGTTCGGCGTGAACTTTGCCGACGGGCGCATCAAGGGATATGGCTATAAACGCCCCGGCGGACGGGCGCACAAAAAATTCTATGTGCGTTATGTAAGGGGTGGCCCTTACGGTCATAACCAATTCATAGACAACGGCGATGGCTCGGTAACCGACAACGCCACCGGCCTGACCTGGGCCAAGATGGACAGTGGCCGCAGTATGGACTGGAAACAGGCCCTGGCCTATGCCGAACATCTCAGCCTGGCCGGACACAGCGACTGGCGTCTACCCAACGCCAAGGAGCTGCAATACATCGTGGACTACAGCCGTTCGCCGGACACCACCGGCTCGGCCGCCATTGATCCTGTTTTCCAGTCCAGCTCCATTGTGAACGAGAAAGGCCAAAAGGATTATCCATTCTATTGGACCTCCACCACCCATCTGGACGGACCCCGCCCCGGCAGCCATGGGGTCTATATCGCCTTCGGTCGCGCCATAGGTCAGATGCGTGGCCAGACCATGGATGTACACGGCGCCGGTGCACAGCGTAGCGACCCCAAGAGAGGTAATGCCATGCTCGGACACGGTCCCCAGGGCGATGCCGTACGGGTTAACAACTATGTGCGAGTGGTGCGTGGCGGCGAGACACGTCAAGCGGATGCAAGCAGTAAGGCTGACCGTAGCGCCTACCCCTACAACGTGAATCATCTGCTCACCCAACCCCAGGGTGACGAAGATTACCTGGGCCAGCAACGTCGCGGCCAGCAAAATTCCTCAGGCAATAACAGGCAGATGCCACGGAGTGGTAATGATCGGATGAGTCCCCCCAGTGGTGGACAAACAATGCCACCCGGAGGCGGCAGACAGAGGCCCCAGGGCAATTTCGGCGAGCATTTTGTAGAGCGTCTGGACAGAGACGGCGATGGCCAGATATCACGTAACGAGTTTGACGGGCCGCCGGATCGTTTCGATTTTCATGATGAAAATGGTGACGGCTTTATCAGCAAAGGAGAGATTGGAAACAATCCTCCTCCACCACCGCCTGGTGGCTTCGGGGGAGGAGTGAGATGAGCCACACCGGTGTAACACCGCAGCGGCTTAAACCGGCGGCTCGAACTTGTAGCCCACACCATAGATGGAGTGGATGACCTCCTGGCCTGACAGACGGGCCTCCAGCTTCTTGCGTAGATTCTTGACGTGGGTATCCACCGTGCGATCACTGACCACGCGCTGATCGGTATAGAGATTGTCCAGCAGGTGGCCTCGGGAGAACACTCGGCCTGGCTGCGCCAGGAAGGTCCTCAACAGACGAAACTCCACCGGCGTAAGCTCCATCGGCTCTCCGTTTATGACCGCCCGAAAGCCGGCCTCATCCAGTACAATGGGTGACTGCTCGAGAGGCGAACCACTCTCCACTATGGCGACCCGGCGCAGAACACTCTTCACTCGCGCCACCACCTCGCGTGGACTATACGGTTTGCAGACGTAGTCATCGGCCCCAAGCTCCAGTCCCAGCAGACGATCAATCTCCTCCACCCTGGCGGTGGTCATGATGATGGGAACATTGGAGAAGGCGCGCACCTCTTTGCAGATCTCCATGCCATCCTTCCCCGGCAACATCAGATCCAGCAGGATCATATCTGGCTCATGCTCCTTCACCCACTCAACCACACCTGTGCCCTGGTAAAATATATGGGTGGCATAACCAGCATCCACAAGGTAGTCGCGCATCAGCTCCGCAATGCCCTCCTCGTCCTCAACGATCAATACCTGTTTCTTTGTGCTCATAATCATTATTCTAGCTGGGTTATGTCTGACGGGGCAGAGTGACGACGATCTGCAATCCGCCCAGGGGGGATGGTTTTGCCAGGATCTCCCCCTGATGGGCAGCAACGATATTGCGGCAGATGGCAAGGCCCAGGCCAGCTCCAGCAAGGGCGCGATTGCGCGATCCTTCGGTGCGATAGAAGCGATCGAAAAGATGTGGCAACACCTCTTCATCCACGCCCGGCGCGCTGTCCTCGATCTTAAAGTGGACCTGTCGACTGGTCTGCCAGGCAGAGATCAGGATCTCACCCCCCGGATCGGTATAACGACGGCTGTTCTTCAGCAGATTGTCTACCACCTGACGCAGACGCCTGGCGTCACCGAACACGGCTAGTTGATCCGGTATATCCTGTCGCAGAGTCAGACTACTCTGGTTGATACGGTGTTCTGCTGAATCAGCAGAGAGACGCAGTATGTCCGCCAGGTTCAGCGACTCCTTGCGGTAGCTCAGCGCCCCGGCATCGGTCAGGGCCAGATCATAGAGATCGTCCACCAGCCGATTCAGCTGCATGATAGATCCGTGCAGCTTGCCGAGCTGGAATTCGTCGACTGAACGGATACCATCCTGCATAGCCTCGATCTCCCCTCGCAACAGGGCCAGAGGGGTGCGCAGCTCGTGGGAGATGTTCGCCATACCCTGACGACGCAGCAGTTCGTTGCGCTGCAGGGCCTCAGCCAGGAGGTTGAAATCCATGGCCAACTGTCCCAGCTCATCACTGCTGCGAGGCTCTAACCGCATATCAAACCGTCCCTGCGCCAATGTATGCGCCCCCTGGGCCACATCCTTTACCGGCTTCAACAGATGACGTCCGAGGGGGATCCCGATCAGCAGCGCCAGCAGCAGCGCACCAGCGGCAATGGGATAGATAGCATCGAGCTGCTCGTCACGAAAGCTCTTTTCAAGACCTGTAGTGGGGACAGACTGGGGAGTAAGGCTTAACCAACCCACCACCTCGCCATCCAGATTAATGGGGCGTAACGCTACCTTTCCAGAGGTATCAGGCGGGCCGATCAGGTTCTGTTTCTGGGCGTCCAGTAAGCGCAACCTAGTGGTCAGACCGGAACGATCATTCGGAGCTGGAGGCGGCACCTTACCACTCACCCGTTGTGCAGGTACCTGCCTATCGTTAAAAAATGGTGCATCAGCAAACCGCGTGGAAGCGCCCGGTAACAGAGGACGCCCCTGCTCATTGAGTGGCATAAAGCTCGCCCAGACCCGGTGCCGATCACGTATAAATTCCCAGGAACCTTCGCGGCGATAGGCGTTGGCAAGATCCTCAACTGTCCGATCAAGGCGCACCCATTCAGCTTCGGTCAGGTAATCGATAAACCCTTTTTGGAAACTCAAGCGCATAGCCGCAGCCATAGCCCCTACCAACAAGGTGCTAATGGCCAGAAGGACCAGGACCATTTTGCTTGTGATACCTATACGCATATTAGAAGTATGAGTAAGCGAGAGACTCGTTTCCACTTAGGAAATCAATCTTCACATTTTTTCCTCAATTTTGACACGCTTTCTCCCCATTCCGTCCCTAGCATTATTAGCATGGAATAGCCGTTATTGATAACTCAATGGAGTAATCTCAACCATGTTGAATACTACACAACAGATACGGGGAGTCATCATTAATAAGAATAAACTATTCGGATGCGCCCCGATTAAGAGTGCCCCGGCTCAGGAAGATGAGATCATTCAACTGCGGCACCGGATCATGGAGCTGGAGGGTGAGATAGAACAAGTCCGAGCGGAACTCGTCCGTGAACGCTATCATGCTAATATCGATCTACTGACAGGCATCCCAAATCGTCGCGCCTATCAGATCCGTTTACAGCAGGAACGCATGCGTTGTATGAGAGACGGCAAGCCTTTATGTCTGGCCGTCTGGGACATCGACCACTTCAAATCCATTAATGATCGTTTTGGACACCAGACAGGTGACAGCGTGTTGCAATGTGTAGCAAAAATAATCACCCAACGACTGCGCCGAAGCGACTTCACCGCCCGAATCGGCGGAGAGGAGTTTGTATCACTGCTGCCCGATTGTGACACCACCGATGCTGTACAACTAGCAGAACAACTTCGCGAAGAGATCTTTCAATGCGACCATGAAACAGAACTGGGCCTGGTACAAGTGACCCTCTCCTGCGGAATTGCCAAACTTGATCCAAGTGCAAGTGATGACACTCTGTTTGCCAGGGCCGATGCAGCTCTATATAGAGCCAAGGCTAGCGGCAGAAACAGAGTTATTTTAGCTAGCTAGAAAAGGTCGATACATCCATATTCAGTATTATGTATATGAGAAATACAGACGTACTGTTTTATGCACCTAACCCATCCCGATACTCTCAAAACCGTCATCCCGATACTCTCAAAACCGTCATCCCGCTACTCTCTATATCGTCATCCCGCGGCTTTACCGCGGGATCCAGGAAACATCCACCCATCATCCAGCATCGTAACCTCTCGCCATCTGTCATGCCAGCGCAGGCGGGTATCCATTTACCTACAGGGCGATTGGTTATGTAATTATGGACTTCCCCCTATTATTGCTCCCTTCTCCCCTCGGGGGAGAAGGGCCGGGGATGAGGGGGTAATAAATATTAAAGCATTAGCTTTACAATCCCCCTCACCCTCTCCCCCGTGAAGAGAGGAAACCATCTAAACGTACACCCACCCTAATCCTGGGAGAAATCAATTCATTTACCATTATGGGTGGGTGTCCGGTTTATTCTTCGGTTTATTGTGACTATCTTAAATACGACTTATTCGGTATCGGAAGACTCTTGATCCTTGAGCTCCTCAAACTTAGCCGCCATCGTAGGATTGCGTCGAGTCAATTTCTTAACCGTAACATCCTGCGCCTTGTCGTTTGCAAGACGAAGATTCCGATCCGTACCAATTAGGGCTTCTTTCGTCTTCTGCAGGTGACTTATTGACTTATCGATCTCATCGATTGCTGTTTGAAATTTCCTGGATGCAAGATCATAGTTCTTTGCAAATGCGGTCTTAAATGTATCTAGGTCATTTTCGAAGTTTGTAACGTCGATGTTCTGCGCCTTAACGAGCGCAAGCTCTGACTTGTATTCCAGCGAGTTCATCGCTGCGTTCCGCAGCAGCGTAATAATGGGAAGAAAGAACTGTGGTCGAACGATGTACATCTTCGGGTAGCGGTGAAACACATCAACAATTCCGGTGTTGTAGAGCTCACTGTCTGGCTCGAGCAGGGAGACCAGCACAGCGTACTCGCACCCTTTCTCGCTACGATCCTTATCGAGTTCCTTTAGAAAGTCCTCGTTCTTTTTCTTGGTTGCAGTGGTATCGCTTTCGTTCTTCATTTCAAACATGATGGAAACGATCTCAGTACCAGCCTCATCCGAATCGCGAAAGATGTAGTCCCCCTTGCTACCACCGCTTGCGTCATTGTCCTTTTCGAAATAGGCCCTCGGAAACGCTGTAGCCCGAATACGGTTGAACTCCGTCTCACAGTGCTGTTCGAGAGTTTCGCCAACCATCTTGGTCGACAGACGGGCCTTCATATCCCGGAGACGCTCAATCGCATCGTCGCGATCCTTGATCTGTGTTTCGTACTTATCCTTGAGCGATTTCTCGGAGAGTTGCTTTTCAAGTTCCACCTGCTTAAGGCCGCTCTTCAGTTCATCGCGCTCTTTCTCAACCGCGCCCACTGCCTCAGTGATTGCCAGCTTCTGTGCAACTTCGTTGGCGTCGAGCTTCGCCTTTAGCTCTTGAATCTCTGCATCCTTGGCTGCGGCAGCCCTCTGTATTTTGCTAGCGGCCTGCTCCTTAGCTAGCTCAAGCGCATTTCGCTTATCCCTTTCGGCCAACTCAAGTCTCTCATGCAGCTGCTGCTCAAACTCGCTGTCGCGAACCTGCTTCAGTATGTCGGCATACCCCGCTTCGTCAATCTTGAATGCCTTGCCGCAGTGTGGGCAGATGATTTCATGCATGTCTAATTATTCTCCTCATAGTTGAAGATTCGTATGGGCACATCTTGTGGCGCCCCTTAGCCACATCGGCCTTGATACGGATCTCCACATCATCAGCAATCTTGCTGGTCAACGCCTCGCCCACCTCAATCTCGAAACCAGAGTTGGGACATTGAATATGATCGGCTTCCATATAACCCTCTATCTCAGGATATGATTCATAATTAGGTTTCTTTAAACTAGCTGCCATTGTATACAATTTACTAGAATCAATCTGGTATGGATATGGATATGAAACGCTGCACCTGGGTGGAAAACTGCTCCCATCTTGAGTTGGAATATCACGATCGCGAATGGGGCGTGCCCTCCTACGATGATCAACACCTGTTTGAGATGATCATCCTGGAGGGGGTACAGGCCGGGCTTTCCTGGTCCTGCGTGTTGCATAAGCGCGAAGGCTATCGTCAGCTGTTTGACAACTTCAATCCCAGCAAGATAACGAATTACAGCAATAAAAAACTGGAAGAGCTCAGGCAGGATAAGCGTATCATCCGCAACCGATTAAAGATCGCTGCAGCTCGCAGCAACGCACATGCCTTTCTTGAGACCCAGTCTCAGTTTCCCAGCTTTGCCGATTACATTTGGCAATTCGTCGGTGGCAGACCTATTCAGAACCATTGGAAATCAACCAAACAGATCCCATCTTCTACCCCAGAATCTGAAGCCATGAGCAAAGATCTGTTAAAACGTGGATTTAAATTTGTAGGACCTACCATCTGCTATGCCTACATGCAGGCCGTCGGCATGGTAAATGACCACACCACAGACTGTTTCAGGTTTAATAAAATCGCACAACTTGCGAACAAATAACAGCTAGAACTTATCTACTAAATTATATTTGTGAGACAAATATGCAATACAGAACCCTCGGAAACAGCAACATCAAAGTAAGCCTGATCTGTCTGGGCAGCATGACCTGGGGTGAACAGAACACAGAGGCGGAAGGCCACGAGCAGATGAACTATGCCATTGAACAGGGCATCAATTTCATCGACACCGCAGAGTTGTATGCAATTCCCGCAAAGGCGGAGACCCAGGGTAGAACTGAGGAGATTATCGGCAGCTGGCTAAAAACGCGAGGCAACCGGGACAAGGTTATCATAGCCAGCAAGATAGCCGGCCCCGGCAAGGGTTGGATTGATCACATCCGCAATGGCGAAAGCCGTTTTGATCGCAAGAATATAGAGAAAGCCCTGCACGATAGTCTAAAAAGACTGCAAACTGATTACATAGACCTCTATCAACTGCACTGGCCGGAACGTACCACAAACTATTTTGGACGCCTGGGTTATACCCATAGCGATGACAAGTTCACCCCGATAGAAGAGACTCTAAGTGTATTTGGAGAGTTGGTTAAGGCAGGAAAGATACGCCAGATTGGCCTCTCCAATGAAACACCCTGGGGTGTAATGAAGTTCCTGCAAACGGCGGAAAGGCTTAATCTGCCACGTATCCTATCTATCCAAAATCCCTATAGCCTGCTTAATCGCAGCTTTGAGGTAGGGTTGGCAGAGATCGCCCATAGAGAGCAAGTAGGGCTACTGGCTTACTCCCCCCTTGGGTTCGGCGTTCTATCTGGCAAATATCTGGATGGCGGAGGCGGAGCACAAGATCGTCTCACCCGGTTTCCGGAATATGATAGGTACAGCAATATAGAGGCGGTGGCTGCCACCAGGGAGTATGTGGGGCTGGCCAACGAAATGAACATAACTCCGGCCCAGATGGCCCTGGCCTATGTTAACAGCAGACCGTTTCTCACCAGCAATATCATCGGCGCCACCAGCATGGAACAGTTACAAGAGAATATCGCCAGCATTGATCTACAACTAAGTGATGATGTTCTGGAGAAAATTGAGCAGATTCACAAGAGATTTCCTATCCCTTCACCATAAAAAAATGGGGAGCCAAAAGGCTCCCCGAAAGTTTCTAGCGTTTGTTGCTGCTACTTAAATACCGAATTAAGATCGGCGTCGGTCATGGTTCCAACGCTGTACTCTGCCTCACCCTTACTCTTCATATAGTCCAGGTATGAAGCAAGAAGGAGTGCGGAGTCAATCGAAAGATTGTAGCCATAAATGTTATCGCTAGTCTTTTGTTGGATCTTCGCTGCAGTTGAACCATCTTCATACAGCATAAACAACACCTTTGTTGGCGTGTCGGACTTGTCGTCATCGCACATCTTTTCTGGAAAACAGCTTGCAACTTTCTGATGCAACTGACGTAGTCCTTTCTTCGTGGCGACACTACTCCACTCGTGACTCTTCTCAATACCGTAGTTAACCTGCTCTATGTCAGCGCTGTTAATAGAAATAGTGTTACTGCTATCGTTTGATCCACTGATATGCAGAACAAATTTTAAATCATAAACGACGCCTTTACCTGTTGCTCGCGGGGCAACCTCCAACTCTCCGACCTGCCCTGATCCAGGTGTATAAAATGGGATTAATGGATAGATCCCAGCAACCTTTTTTCCTGAAAGAGATGCAGGCATTGCTGTGGCTCCCACCGATGCGCCCGCATCTGAAACTGACTGACCTCTAAATGCCTCGATTGCAGCGATACGCGCCTTAACTGCATTGACCTTATCTTTGGAAAAATCCCCACTGCCTGATCCCATTACCTGGACTCTGAGAACCTCATTTAGAAGGGCAAGTTGATCATCAGCTATCTTGAGCTTCTTCTGTACTTCCGCAGGATCAGGTGCTGTATCCTGCGCAACATCTTGCGTTACGTCACCCGCATCATCCGATGTTGCACTGTTTGCTGGCTCTTCTGTTACTGTGTATTGCTGTGCCTCCTCCGGGCTTAACAACGCACGCATCATTTCGTTTGCTCCAGCATATGTGGTCAACATATGGGTCTTGCCGGAGCTTGTCGCATAGCTTTCAAAGGCACCTCTTGTACCTGGCCCCCAAGCACCGTCGATATAGGAGTAATAGAAACCCTTCTCCTGTAATCGCGCCTGCAGTTGACGACGGATAAATCTGCTTTGAGTTCTAAACGCCTGCTCCATTGGCGACGCATAATATCTGGGAGCCCTATAGCCACTATATCTAGGCGCACGATAAGTAGGTTTATTCGTGTATTTACCTACTGCATATCCACCGATAAAACCTAGTACCGCTGCCCGAGTAGCCTTACCGGAATAGGCTGGGGTCGAGACTACAAGGGCTAAAACACATAAAAAAGTAATCCACCTGTTCATTTTTCTTACCTCTATCAACTAGATTAATCGTCCACGGGAATTTTATTCTTGAATAATATAACCCATCCCCAATGCATATTCATGGCATTGCGCCACAACGGCCCGTTAATATATCAGGCAACTACATTATCTAATCATGGCACGAATATTCTGAAATAAAACCCCTGAGACAAAAAAATAGGGAGTCCGAAGACTCCCTACTTTATGCTCGAACAGTCAGGAAGAAATTAAGCTTCTGCTTCCTGCACCGCCTTCATGCTGAGGCGAACACGGCCCTGCTTATCAACTTCAAGGACCTTCACCTTCACAACATCCCCTTCAGACAGTTTGTCGCTGACCTTCTCAACCCGCTCTTCGCAGATCTGAGAGATATGCACTAAACCATCTTTACCAGGCAGAATAGTCACAAAGGCACCAAAATCCATCAGGCGAGCAACCTTGCCTTCATAGATCTGGCCTACTTCAACATCTGCGGTGATCAGCTCAATACGCTTCTTGGCATCTTCACCTGCTGCCTTGTCTACTGAGAAGATCTTAACCACTCCGTCATCAGTCACATCAACAGTGGCGCCTGTCTCCTCGGTGATGGAGCGGATGGTTACACCACCTTTACCAATCACGTCACGGATCTTGTCTGGATCGATCTTGATGGTAATGATGCGCGGAGCATGCTCTGACATCTCTTCACGGTGTGAATTTATCACCTTGTTCATCTCACCCAGGATATGCAGACGACCCTCTTTGGCCTGATCCAGCGCTATCTCCATGATCTGCTTGGTGATGCCGTTGATCTTGATATCCATCTGCAGGGCGTTGATACCATTCTCGGTACCAGCAACCTTGAAGTCCATATCGCCCAGGTGATCCTCGTCACCCAGGATGTCGGTTAGAACTGCAAACTTATCTTCATCCTTGATCAAGCCCATAGCTACACCGGCAACAGGACTCTTAAGTGGAACGCCTGCGTCCATTAGGGCCAGGCTGGTGCCACATACTGAGGCCATGGAGCTGGAACCGTTGGACTCGGTGATCTCGGAAACCACACGGATGGAGTAAGGAAAATCTTCCATGGTTGGCATAGAGGCCAGAACACCACGCTTGGCCAGACGACCATGACCGATCTCACGACGCTTGGGGGTACCTACACGCCCGGTCTCACCCACACAGAATGGAGGGAAGTTGTAGTGCAGCATGAATGGTTCGCGATAGGAGCCGCCCAGGGCATCAATGATCTGAGAATCACGCTCGGTACCCAGTGTGGTTACCACCAGAGCCTGGGTCTCGCCACGGGTAAACAGGGCTGAACCGTGGGTGCGTGGCAGAACGCCGGTACGTACATTGATAGGACGTACTGTCCTGGTATCACGGCCATCGATACGTGGCTCACCGGCCAGTACCCGTCCGCGCACCACCTTCTTCTTCAGGCTGTCTACAGCGCCTTTAACCTCGCCTTCGCTCCACTTTGGCTCATCGCCTGCACAGAGTTTTTCAACAACCTCGGCGGTTACCGCATCAACGCGGCTGTAGCGTTCCATCTTGTCTGCTACAGAGTACGCCTGGGTCAGGCCTTCGGTAGCAGCTGCAGCAACTGCGTCAACCAACTCGGTATCAACAGCAGGCGGAACAAATTCAATAACCTCTTTACCAACTTCTGCTGCCAACTCCTTGATGGCCTTGATCACAACCTGCATCTGCTCATGACCAAACATTACCGCGCCCAGCATCACCTCTTCTGATAGCTGGTTGGCCTCTGATTCAACCATCAGCACCGCCTCTTCTGTACCGGCTACCACCAGATCCAGATCGCTATCTTCGTTCAGACCGGTCATATCCTGATTTAGGATATATTGACCATCTTTGTAGCCAACACGTGCTGCACCCACTGGACCCTGGAAAGGTAGGCCAGAAATGGCCAGAGCGGCAGATGTGCCGATCAGAGCCGGGATCTCAGGATCTACAGCAGGGTTGAGGGACATAACAGTACAGATGATCTGTACTTCATTGGTGTATCCCTTTGGAAACAGTGGACGCACCGGGCGGTCGATCAGACGACAGGTAAGGGTCTCTTTCTCACTTGGGCGACCTTCACGACGAAAAAAACCACCAGGTATTACGCCGGCTGAATAGGTCTTCTCTTGATAGTCCACGGTCAGAGGGAAAAAGTCACGCCCCTCCATCGCCCTTTTGGATCCAACCACAGTACACTGTACTACGGTGTCGGACATGTTGATCATGATGGCGCCATCGGCCTGACGAGCAATCTCGCCGGTCTCTAGTACGACCTTGTGGTCGCCATATTGGAACTCTTTGGTTATCAGACTCACTTTGAATCTCCTCGTATTCTTTGAGATGAGCGACTTAACGGCGCAGACCAAGACTAGAGATAAGAGCGCGATAACGCTCCACATCTTTGCCTTTCAGGTAGTCCAGAAGCTTGCGGCGTGAATTTACCATCCGCACCAGACCCTGACGGGAGTGGTGATCATGCTTGTGTTCTGCGAAATGCTCAGTGAGCTTTTTGATATTGGCTGTCAGCAGGGCCACCTGTACTTCTGGGGATCCTGTATCGCCTTTGGAACGAGCATACTGCTCAACAATTGCCTGTTTCTCTTCCGCGTTCATTGCCATAATAATTTCTCCTCATTGATGATTTAATGGTGAGATCATTCCCACCAAAAATCCGCACCCCGACAATGGGTTCAGAGTCCGGACCTCGACCTCCAAAAGAGGTCTTACCAAGATACCTGATCAGCTGGCAAAGCCGTTCAGGATCCGTTAACTACAAAAATAGGCCGTGCATTATCCTAGGTTTATCCAAACCAAGCAAATATAAAGCCTAAAATATTGCCTGAAATTGTAAATCTCCCTGGTTTCAAACTGTAGCATCTTTCTCCCTCTCCCCAATCTTGGGAGAGGAGATTGACGCATGCTTACATCATACGACGTGGTGCAACCCTGCCATCATCCAATATCTCACCTGCCCCCATAAATGAGCCGTTGGCATCATATATTCTTACCATGCCTTCTGTGGGTGCGTTTGGCACCAGCACCGGCTGCCCCTGCTTCAGATAGAAGGTACCATCCGGGGTCAGCTTCACCTCAGGCCAGACAGCCAGGGCACTATCTATGGGCAGCAGTAGACCATCCAGGGCAGAAAATCCCTCTTCCGCTAACTGATTAATCTGCTCCATCGTAACCATATTAT
This sequence comes from Sedimenticolaceae bacterium, assembly GCA_050291365.1. Taxonomy (GTDB): domain Bacteria; phylum Pseudomonadota; class Gammaproteobacteria; order Chromatiales; family Chromatiaceae; genus JAAGZL01. The sequence goes on from JBNKJS010000041.1 coordinate 109,304, forward strand.
CGGATCCGTAGGGACCAACTCCGGTACGTCGCAACGCGGTTACATGGGCACCACAACCCAGTTTGTTGCCTATATCCTCCGCCAGAGTACGAATATAGGTTCCTTTGGAGCAGTGTACATCCAGCTCGAATTCAGGCGCTGAGTAGCCTTGCATGGAGATATTGTGAATAGTCACCTGGCGTGGCTCCCGCTCCACCTCGATACCATCACGGGCCAGTTTATAAAGCCTCTGGCCATTGTGCTTCAGGGCCGAGTACATGGGAGGAATCTGTTCGATATCACCTTCAAATGCCACCAGAACCTGCTGGATATCGGACTCAGAAATACCCTCTGCCGGCCTGGTCTCCACCACCTCGCCCTCTGCATCAGCGGTAGTAGTAGTTACGCCCAGTTTAATCCGCACCTGGTAATGTTTATCTGCGTCTAACAGAAATGCGGACACCTTGGTGGCAGCCCCAAAACAGATCGGCAGCAAACCATCGGCGAGAGGATCAAGACTACCGGTATGGCCAGCCTTTTGTGCCTTAAAAATACGCTTTACATCCTGCAACGCGCTGTTGGAGGTAATACCCAATGGCTTATCTAGCAACAGAATGCCGCGAACATTACGCCCGCTCTTACGACGCCTTCCCATAGTTACTGCCTACTCTTTCTCATGGTGTTTCTTCTTATCACTCTCCACCGCCTGGTCTATCAAAGCAGATAGATGGGCCCCTTTTTCTATGGAGTCGTCATAAACAAAGTGGAGTTGTGGCAGACTTCTGATATTCAGGCGATGACCCAACTCATGTCGGAAGAATGGTGCTGTATCTTTCAATACCTTGGTGGTCTCAGCCACATCCATCTCACCTCCAATGAAGGTGAAATAGACCTTGGCATGGGAAAAGTCACGCACCACTTTTACTGCCTGGATGGTAATCATGCCCAAGCGAGGATCGTTCAGTTCGTCCCGCACCAGCTGTGCAAGATCACGCTGAATCTGGGAACCAACTCGGTCGGTTCTGCTGAATTCTCTAGCCATTTAGGGTCTATTTAATTTCGCGCGCCACTTCGGTGCGTTCAAACACCTCGATCTGATCACCGTCTTTGACGTCATTGTAGTTCTTGACGCCGATACCGCATTCGGTTCCGGCCTTAACCTCATTGACATCATCCTTATGGCGACGCAGTGATTCCAGCTCGCCTTCATAGATAACCACGTTATCACGCAGCACACGGATAGGACTGTGGCGCCTGATCACTCCTTCAGTCACCATACTGCCGGCAATCGAACCGAATTTAGAGGAACGGAATACATCACGAACTTCTGCCAAGCCAATAATCTCTTCGCGAATTTCAGGAGTAAGCAGACCAGAGATGGCCTTCTTAACATCATCTATGATTTCGTAGATGATGCTGTAGTAGCGAATATCCACGCCCTTGTCTTCTGCAGCCCTGCGGGCTGTGGCGTCCGCACGGACGTTGAAGCCGATGATAAAGGCGCCAGATGTGAGGGCGAGGTTTACATCAGACTCGTTGATTCCACCTACGCCAGATGCAACGATCTTGACCTTGATGTTATCGGCCTCGATCTTAAGCAGAGACTCTTTCAACGCCTCCACACTACCCTGAACATCGGCCTTGATGATCAGATTGACATAGTTGGTTTCTCCTTCTGCCATATGCGAGAAGAACTCATCCATCTTGGCTGCCTTCTGGTCTGCCATGCGGCTGTCACGGTTCTTCTCCTTACGCATATCAGAAAGTTCACGCGCTTTGCGTTCAGATCCGACTACAAGCACATCATCACCGGCATTGGGAACACCGGAGAGACCAAGCACCTCAACCGGCATGGATGGTCCTGCCGATGTGATGGTTTTACGATTCTCATCCAGCAGGGCGCGTACCCTACCGAACTCCTGACCACTGACCAAAATATCACCAGCATTCAGGGTACCTGTTTGCACCAGCACCGTTGCCACAGGTCCGCGCCCTTTATCCAGGCTGGACTCTACGATAATGCCGCGAGCCGGTGCATCCTCCACCGCTTTCAATTCCAGCACCTCGGCCTGAAGCAGAATGGCATCAAGCAAGTCATCAATGCCCTGCCCGGTTTTGGCCGAGACCTGTACAAACATGGTATCGCCACCCCAGTCTTCCGGGACTACCTCATGCTGTGTAAGCTCTTGAGTAACCTTGTCTGGCTGGGCCTCAGGTTTATCCATCTTATTGATCGCAATAATAATAGGGACCTCAGCCGCCCTGGCATGCTGTATAGCCTCCACTGTCTGTGGCATAACTCCGTCATCGGCTGCTACTACCAGGATTACAATGTCTGTCACCTTGGCGCCACGGGCACGCATAGCTGAGAATGCGGCATGTCCAGGTGTATCCAGGAATGAGATCATCCCTTTGTCCGTCTCTACATGGTAGGCTCCGATGTGCTGGGTAATACCACCAGCCTCGCCTGCCGCCACTCGAGTTGCGCGGATATGGTCTAGCAGTGAGGTCTTGCCGTGATCAACATGTCCCATGATGGTTACAACCGGAGCACGGGGAACACGCTCACCTTCCACCTCATCTATGGAACTTATAAGCTCAGCCTCGATATCCCCGGCCTTCTGCGCAACCGGATTGTGTCCCATCTCTTCAACCACCAGGGTTGAAGTATCGCGGTCCAACGGCTGATTGATGGTTACCATCATACCCATCTTCATCAATTCCTTGATCACCTCAGCCGCCTTGACTGACATTTTTTGCGCCAAATCAGCGACCGTGATTGAATCAGGTATCTCTACATCATGCACTACAGGCGCTGTAGGTTTCACAAAGCCGTGCTGTGTATCTTGCTGGACGTGAACCGTACGTCTTTTCTGAGCTTTGCCCTTACGACGACCGCTCTTGTCTTTTGCTACGTGCAGCTCCTGACGGCCATGGCGGGTCTGGCGTTCTTTAGGACGACCTCGAGCCGGCTCATCTTTTCGGTGCGCTGTCTTTTTGCCGCTCTTCTCTTCGGCCACACGCTTGGCTTCTGCCTCAACCGCCTTCTTTTTCGCCTCTTCAATGGCATCTTGTTTACTGACTTCCTTTTCCGCAGGCTCTACTGTCTCTTTGGCCTTGCTCTCGGAGACTGGCTTAACTTCCTCTTCTACTACCTCTTCTGTTTTACTGGCCTGTTGCTCTTGCTTAAGCTTCTGTTCTTCAGCCTGTTGCTTGTCTTTTAGTTCACTCTCTCGTCTTGCCTGTTCCGCCTTGCGTCTAGACTCATCCTCTTGAGCGATCTTCTTTTTCAGCTCTTCCTGTTCCGCCAAAGCCTTCCTGGCAGCTTCAGCTTCAGTCATCCTCTTTTCTTTCTCAGATTCAGACTCAACCTTTGAAATTACACGCTTGCGACGCACCTCAACACTGACAGTCTTGCCACCGCGCGCTACTCCCCTAACCGGGGTACGTCCAGCCGCCGCAGGTTGACGCAATTCACTTACACTTTTGCGTTTCAGGGTTATCTTTTTGCTGGAACCTGCGCCATCACCACCTTTCTTGCCATGACTTTCCCGCAGATGAGCCAACAGTTGGGCTTTTTCGGCCTCTGTTACCATGTCCTCGCCACTTTTCTTCGGCACCCCGGCCTTCTCCAGCTGGGACAGCAGAGTTTCGACTGGTATACCGACATCTCCGGCAAGTTGTTCTACTTTTACATCGCTCATGCTAGGGCCTCCTGGACAGCCTTAGGCTTAACCTTCCTCATCCGCAAACCATGGAGCACGTGCGGTCATAATCAATTTCGCAGCACGTTCTTCATCCATACCATCAATTACCATTAATTCATCAACTGATTGCTCCGCCAGATCCTCCATGCTGGTTACTTCAATCTGCGCCAACTCATAGGCCAGCTTTCGATCCATTCCATCCATGTTCAGCAGATCCTCTTCCGGCTCTGCGTCGGAGAGCTTCTCCTCCTTGGCGATTGCCAGGGTCAGCAGCACGTCTTTGGCTCTCTCTCTCAGCTCATCGACAATATCCTGATCGAACTCTTCGATTGCCAACATCTCTTCAATGTCGATATAGGCAACCTCTTCCAGTGTAGAAAACCCTTCCTGGACCAATATTATTGCCACCTCTTCGTCCACATCCAACCAACCCATGAATTTCTCGACCAGCTCGCGGGCCTCTGCCTCGCTCTTCTCAGTGGCCTCGTCCTCATTCATGACATTGAGCTCCCAACCGGTGAGCTCACTAGCCAGACGCACATTCTGCCCGCCTCTGCCGATAGCCTGAGAAAGATTCTCCTCTTCCACTGCTACGGTCATGCTGCCCTTCTCTTCATCCACCACAATGGAGGAGACATCGGCAGGAGACATAGCGTTGATCACAAACTGCGCCGGGGTCTCATTCCACAGAATGATGTCTACACGTTCACCATTGAGTTCATTAGATACGGCCTGCACTCTAGAGCCACGCATACCAACACAGGCACCCACAGGATCAATACGCTGATCATGGGCCTTGACTGCAATCTTGGCCCGCAGACCTGGATCACGTGCTGCACCGATGATCTCAATCATACCGTCACTTACCTCAGGCACTTCAAGCTTGAACAGCTCGATCAATAGCTCAGGTCTGGTGCGACTTACAAATAGCTGAGGGCCGCGATTTTCCGGACGTATATCAAATAGGTATCCACGAATCCTATCTCCGCTACGCACAGACTCCCTCGGGATCATCTCCTCCCTTGGGATAATGGCCTCGGCATTGGCTCCCAGATCCAGGGTAACGTTACCCCGCTCTACCCGTTTAACAACGCCGGTCACCAATTCACCTATGCGATCCTGATAGGCCTCAACCACCTTGGCCCGCTCAGCCTCACGCACTTTCTGCACAATTACCTGCTTGGCGGTCTGGGCGGCGATACGACCGAAGGCTATGGACTCCATAGGCTCTTCTACATATTCACCCACCTGGATTTCAGGGTTATCCTTCTGCGCATCCTCAAGCATGATCTGGGTATTTTCATCAAACCCATCTTCGTCCGGCTCTTCAATCACAGCCCAGCGACGAAAACTGGAGTAATTTCCAGTCTCACGATCGATCTCAACCCGCACGTCAATGTCACCACCATTCTTTTTCCTGGTAGCAGACGCCAGAGCGGCTTCGATTGCATCGAAGATAATCTCTTTCTCTACATCCTTCTCGTTGGAAACTACATCAACGACAAGCAAAATCTCTTTATTCATCTGTCAATTCCCAAATCAGAATTCCGGTACCAGCCGCGCGGTATCAATCTGATCCAACGGCAACTGCTCCATTTCACCATCAATCTCCAGCATCACGTTCTCATCCTGGATACCCTTAAGAACCCCTTCAAATTTTCTCTGTCCATGCAACTTCATGCGTAGCTTTATACGCGCCTTATTGCCGACAAAGCGTTCAAAATGTTCCTTTACAAACAACGGCCTATCGACACCAGGGGAAGACACCTCCAGCTGATACGCCTCTTTCAGTGGGTCCTCCACATCCAGCATCGCACTGAGCTGACGACTCACCTTAACGCAGTCGTCCAGCAGGATGCCGCCATCCTGGTCTATATACACACGCAACAGCCCGGAATCCTTACCTCTACGGTACTCGACCCCAACCAGCTCATAACCCATTGGCTCAACGACCTGTTCGATGAGCTGATTTAATCTATCTGGTGCGCTTTGCATATCTTGTGTAGTACTTCACCACAACGAAAAAATGGGCCAAAGGCCCACTTCTTCTTAAAAACCGTAATAACCGAGGCGGTATTATACCGCTTTAATTGGCTCTTACCAAAACCCGGTCACCAAAAAAAACCCCGAATTCGGGGTTTTTAAAACTCAAAACTGGCAGCCATGGGGACATAAATCACAACTAAAACATCCAAATAGGGCTGCTCTTCCGTAAGTGGTGAGGATAATACTCTATTTATCTGTTTTTTCCAATATTCTTAGGCAATTTACTTATTTATCCATGCTAAAAGATCTGAAAACAGACCTATCTTTCGAGAACAGCCAGCGCGCCCCGATATATAGGCTCATCGATAAAGCCGTACTGCTCATGGACAAATCCGGTATTTCCCTGGGCCGCTTCCTCCTCGAAACAGCGCACAATCTCCCTGGCCCGTTCCATCTCCTCGGGATTGGGAGCAAATACACGATTGGCCACCTCCACCTGTCCTGGCGAGATACACCCCTTGGATGAGAAGCCCATGCCCCTTTCCAGGAGACACCACTGCTCGAATGTATCCAGATCTTTATACTCCTGATATACGAAGGAGACGGGATGAAGAGCGGCGATATGGGCATCCACCAGAAACCGGGATAGCAGATACTGGGCCGTGGGACAATCCGGCGTCATGACCGACTGGGAGAGCCTGAGATCAGCACAGAGATCAAGGATGCCCAGATAGGCCGTATCCACCCGCTCTTCCACTCTTAGGAGAGCGAGGTTCTTCAGTGCCTCACCGGTTTCTATGGAGATATGGATTCGAATAGAGGGATCAACCAGACTGCACACCCGCTCCACCTCTTGCGGCGTCCTTACCTTGGGGATACGGATAGCATCGGGCATAGACCGGTTGATGAGTTCGATATCCGTTTCACCACCCTCTCCCATGGGATTCACCCGCACCACCAGCTCCGATCTTGCCTCTCGGGCATTTGCCACGAACAGGGCCGCCAGGGCACGGGCACGGGGCTTCTCTTCCGGGGCCACCCCATCCTCAAGATTAATGATGGCCATGTCTGCCGCCAGTTCATCCAGTTTATTCAAATGCTTCACGCGATGGGCTGATACCATCAGGGCGCTGCGGCGTAGAGTGCGGGTCGGGGGACGTGGGGAAAGGCTATTGGGCAGTTGTTGTTCTATCTCTTCTTTACTGGCATTTTCCAGCCAGGCGATCTCTTGGAAAATCATGATAGCCCTCAGGGGTCGGAGTCAAACATGGGGAAACGATGAGCCAAACCAAATCAGTTATTGGTTTGACTCCGACCCCTAGAAACAGTGAACTCTACAATTTTTCTTTCAACCCAGCCAACCACTCCTTCTGGCAACTACGCCGGTTGCGCTCCTCCAATGTACTGCGGATCCTGGGTTCAGCCTCGGCAAAAGAGACAAGCTTACCTGGTCTGATCTTTTCGCATAACAGGATATGGAAGCCCATCTCCGACTCTATAATTTGGCTTACTTCACCCTCTTGCATAGCGAAGAGAGCCATGTCCAGTTCCGGGTAGAGCTGACCAGGCTTAACCTCACCGAGCATTCCCCCATCCACAGCAGTAGGACATTCGGAGTGGATTTTCGCCAATTCGTCAAACCGATCAGACTGGCCATTCAACTTCTCTGCCACCTGCTCCATCCGCGCCAAGGCCGCATCTATGGTGTTTTCTGGAAACTCGGGGTTTACCGTGATCAGGATATGGCGGGCAGTGCGCAGCTCCGGCTGCTCAAAACCATCCAGATGCTTCTCATAAAACTGTTGCAATTCACTATCGCTAACTGCTGGACTTCCTGACGAAACCAGCTGCATCACCGCATCAAACATCAGTTCACGATAGAGAGAGTGGCGCAGGCCAGTTTCATCTAAACCGTTGGCACTCAGGTCCTGTAGATACTCTTCGCGGCTGTTGTAGCGCGCTTCGATGTTTGCCACCGATCTGCTCAACTGCTCTTCCGGAATCACAATATCTTCTGTCTCTGGAGCGGCGACAACCAAAGACTCCAATTCATAACTCTTGGTCGCCTTTTGATATACCTGCTGGTATTCAGCCTGCTCCAGCTGCACCAGATTCTTGCCATAATCGTTCAGGGCATTGCGCAATAGGTGATAGTTAAATTCCGCTGAATGCTCCTGCTGCTTCTCTGCCAAGGTCATTACTCCCCAACCGGTTCTAAATTAATGAAGTCTAAAGCAGCCTCAGGCACCTGCAAGGTCCGGCCACTAAAGCGCACATGATAGGCGGGGCCGTTCTCGTTCTCGCGCAAAACCTTTTCTATCTCCCCTTCGTCACCTGGCTCTGCTATAACATCGCCATCTATAGCCAGTTGAATCTTCGGTGTTACCTTGTCTCGGAACTCAAACCTGGTTGGAATCCAGGGATCGCTGGCCAGCTGTATCTCCTGCTCACGACAGCCCACCATAACGCCATTCTCCAGGAAATCCACCGAGTAGATAACCTGATCCTGCAGAAATGTTCCCATATCTTTTACATAGCCAACACTACCCTGAGGCACCAGGAGTTCACCCCTGTTCTTGCCGGGAAAGGTGCCGTCATTGCGGATGGTTCTAACTACCCGCACCTCTGTGCCAAATTCATATCTTGGTGGCTGCACCGCTTGCTCCCGACATAAGATCACTCAACGGAATCTCCACCTGCTGTGGTTCCATCATACGAAACACCTTAAACACCTTTTCGGTGCGGGCATTAGAATCCACAAAATCCCCATAGGCCTTTTGCAACCACTCGGCATAGTATGCGCGCAGTGCAGACTCTTCCTGTGGCATCTCATCTTTTGCCTTCTCCAGATAGTCATGGAAACGCTGCAGGATATGCAGGCGGTTCACCTGAACCACGCTCGCTTCGTAAGGGATCTGAAAGTAATCCAGAAACTCTTCAGCACTGCACAACTCTTCCATATCCAACTCTAACTCTTCACTCATTTACATCTACTCCTGTGTCACTGCCAAAGATTGTCTGAACTATCCGCATGGGCTTCCAGATAATACTGGCGCAACAGCTGTTCGTCCGGCGCCCGTTTTCTCATACCGCTGAAGTGTCTGATCCTCTGCAGTATCTGTTCGGTCTCGCCTGGCAGTAGCTTAATACCCATCTCTGCAAAGGCGTGGCTTACCGCACAACTTCCCGAGTGCTTGCCCAGTACCATGCGGTGGTCTCGTCCCACCTCTGCCGGATCAACCCCCTGGTAATTAATGCGATCCTTCATCAGGCCGTCTACGTGAATGCCAGACTCGTGGGTAAATGCCCCCTCTCCCACAATGCTTTTATGCCAGCCCACGGAACGTCCGGAGGCATGTTCAATCAATACCGAAAGCTCAGGGTAGTGGGCCATATCAATCTCATGACCATGGCCATGAAAACGGCGCATCCCCATCACTACCTCTTCCAGAGGCGCGTTACCGGCACGCTCACCCAGGCCATGTACCGTGGTATTCACATGGGTAGCCCCGCCACGGATGGCCGCCAGGGTATTGGCCGTAGCCAGACCCAGATCATCATGGGCATGCATCTCAATCTCCAGATCGGTATTGGAACGCAGGTAACTGATAATTTCGTAAACATTAAAGGGGTCGAGGATACCAACGGTATCGGCAAAACGAAAACGGCTGGCCCCTGCACGCTGCGCTATTTCCAGCACCCTTAGAAGGAATTCCGGATCGGCACGAGAGGCATCCTCACCACCTATACACACCTCCAAACCCAGTTCCAGGGCCTGTTCCACATGCCTAGGGATCTGCTGCAGCACCCATTCTCTATTCTTGCTGAGCTTACCTCTAATCTGCTGATCTGAAACCGACATGGATAGATCTACCCGGTGAATACCAAGATCGGCACAGAGGTTGATATCCTCCGATCGCATCCGGCTCCATACCATCAGCTCTGCATTAAGTCCCAGGCCTGCCACGGCGCGTATGGAGTCGCACTCCTCAGCCCCCATGGCGGGAATACCTACCTCCAGCTCAGGCACGCCCAGGCCATCCAGCGATTTGGCTATGGCCAGCTTCTCTTCCAGGGAAAAGGCTACGCCAGCGGACTGTTCACCGTCCCGAAGAGTGGTGTCGTTGATAATGGCTTTCGGTGTTTGTCTGTTCATTGCTCACTCCTTACCGATATGCAGATGTAAGAGCAAGCACCGTGCCACAATTAATTCTATTTAATATTCAGTATGTTACAAAATCACACCTTCATATAGGTATGTCGAATAAAGCTCAATTGTAGGAAAGACTACAAACCCGTAGGAGCCCGCTCCCGCGGGCGATAGAACAGAGCACAATGCCCGCCCAGAGGACTGGGCTCTTACATGGGCGATCTGTCCCAATCCCGCATCGCCCAGAGGACTGGGCTCCTACAGGTGATGGATGGCTGAATCTGCATTGCTGGATGTAGGAGCCCGCTCCCGCGGGCGATAGAACAGAGCACAATGCCCGCCCAGAGGACTGGGCTCTTACATGGGCGATCTGTTCCAATCCCGCATCGCCCAGAGGACTGGGCTCCTACTGGTGATGACTCACCTCTGCAAGCTCAGTCAAAAGGTTAAATCTCCCAAGTTCAGTATAAACATCCAGGCAAATCCCCTTACCCATATTATATGTTCTATACTTCTATCTCTATCCTTTAGATGTTTGGCTTTCCATAAAAAAAGGATTTTTCGGCATGAGAGCAGACGTCGTCTCCAAATATCCCCTGCTAGATGACCTGGAAGTACCTGGTGATGTAGTGGCGAATTGGCAAATGACGATTAACGTTCTAGCAGAACTGGTGCAGGTTCCTGCGGCCTTGATCATGCGCGTGCATCCACGCGAGATTGAGGTGTTTATCAGCAGCGAAAGCAATGGCAATGTCTACGAGAAGGGAGAGCATGCCCCATTGGATACAGGCCTCTATTGCGAGACGGTAATGAGTACGCGCCAAGAGCTACTGGTTCCTGATGCACTTAATGACCCATTATGGAATAGCAATCCAGATATCGAACTGGGGATGATCTCATACCTCGGCCTGCCGCTGATCTGGCCAAACGGTGATATATTCGGCACCATCTGCATACTTGATATTAAACATAACGCCTACTCCAAAACCTATCGTACTCTATTGGAACGCTTCCGCGACAACATTCAATTTAGCCTGGAAAGTGTCTACAAGAACAGTCAACAGACGGGACAACTACAACAGGCTGAAGAACATATCCTCACTCTATCCCAGGCCATTGATCAGAGTCCGGTATCGGTGATGATTGTGGATACCAACGGCAAGATTGAGTACGTAAATAACGGCTTCGAACGTATAACCGGCTACAGCGCATCAGACGTTGTGGGCAAAAACTCTAATCTGCTGCAATCCGGTCTCACTCCAGCAAGCCACTACCGGGAGTTGTGGCAAACCATTAGCAATGGAAATAACTGGGATGGTGAATTCCAGAGCAGGAGAAAAAATGGTGAGATCTTCTGGGAGTATGCCCAGATCGCGCCGGTACAGGATGCCGAGGGCCGCATACGACACTATCTGGCTATAAAAGCCGACATCACCAAACAAAAACAGCAAGAGATGCAGATCCAGCACCAAACCAACTTTGATACCCTAACCGATCTACCCAACCGTTTTCTCTGCATGGACCGTTTGAAGCAGTTGATCATTGATGCCCAGCATAGCAATAAATGTGTTGCGGTGTTTTTTCTTGACCTGGATGACTTCAAAAGGATCAACGATTCCCTAGGCCATGAAGTAGGCGATCAACTTCTGAAGCAGGCCGCAGCGCGGATACAAAATACCATGTGCAACAAGGATGATATGGTGGGCCGTCTCGGAGGCGATGAGTTTATCGTATTGCAGGGAGGATTAACGGAACCCTCTGAAGCAAGATTTATGGCCGATAATCTGCTCACATGTTTTCGCGATCCATTTCTGTTAGACAGCCGTATGTTGGTCCTCACTGTGAGCGTAGGTATCGCACTATATCCGGATGATGGACATGCTCCTGTTGAACTGTTGCGCAATGCAGATACGGCCATGAATCACTCCAAGGAGCAAGGACGAAATACCTACCACTATTTTACCGATGAGATGAACCGAGAGGTCCACAATCGTCTACAGCTGGAGGAACAGCTACACGGCGCCCTACAACGAAATGAACTCTATCTATGTTATCAACCTTTAATACATATCGATAGCCGCACCCTTATGGGCACAGAGGCGCTATTGCGTTGGAATAATCCTCAGCTTGGAATAGTTTCCCCCATGGAGTTTATTCCCATAGCGGAACGTACCGGGTTGATTATGGAGATAGGTGAATATGTTTTGACTAAATCCATCGAGCAGTTAGCCCAATGGCGGCGACAATTTAACAAAGATCTCAGTATGTCTGTCAATCTTTCTCCAAAACAGTTTTGCAATCCGTACCTGGCGCCATTTATCAAGCAGATACTACACAAGAGTGGCGTACCGGCAGAGCTCCTGAAGCTGGAGATCACCGAGGGGGTTCTGATGAACGGCCACGGCTATGTCGAAGAGTCCCTGACGGCGTTAAACGAACTTGGCGTGGACATTGTTATGGATGATTTCGGAACCGGCTACTCTTCCCTTAGTTACCTGCGCACCTACCCCTTCGATATTCTCAAGATAGACCGCAGTTTCGTTAATGATATTAACGAGGATGGGGCAAACCGTGAACTGGTCAATGCATCCATCGACATGGCCCACGGCCTTGGTTTGAAAGTGGTCGCAGAAGGCGTGGAGACAGAGGGAGAGCTTTCACATCTGGCTGACCGGGGCTGCGATTACGTACAGGGCTATCTCTTCGGCAAACCACAGGCTGCCACAGCTATAACCAGCCAGATGGCGAACAACAGTGTTTGGCCGTCGCAAACAGTTAAAGATTAACCTACTCCCGACGCTATACATCATAGTCAAACTAGATCGCATAACGCCATAATCGCCTGGAATATATGATTTCCATGCTGTTTACCACATTATTCTTAGAGTTAGATTAAGTAGATTTCCAGGCTAAACATTCGTATTCTTAACAACAAGACCAAGAACCTGTATCCATACATAATATATATTTATAAGATGTATACCTAGAATCCACCTACTTCGACCACAGTATAAGCGTAATTATGAGCAAGAAATCCGCCGCAAAAGAGACAAAAGATACCTCTGAGAAAAACACACCCAGTCATATAGTCGGAGTTGGAGCATCTGCCGGCGGACTGGAGGCGATTGAATCTTTCTTCAAGGCCATGCCATCAAATAGCGGCGTGGCCTTTGTGGTTGTGCAGCACCTTTCTCCTGACCACAAAAGCCTTATGGTGGAACTGCTGTCTAAACATACCCACATGTCGGTAGAACGGGACTGTGTCTATCTTATCCCGCCGAATCACAACCTTAGACTGTTCCATGGAACTCTCCTGCTTACTGAACAGCAAAGGGATCTGCGGGGCATCAACCTGCCCATCGATATATTCCTGCGTTCCCTGGCAGAAGATCAGGGAGACAAGGCTATTGCCATCATCCTTTCCGGAACCGGTAGTGACGGCACCAGTGGCATCCGCGCCATTAAAGAGGAACTGGGCATGGTCATGGTGCAGTCGGAAGAGAGTGCTGCCTTCGACGGCATGCCGCGCAGCGCCATTGCAACCGGCCTGGTCGACTTCGTTATGGCGCCGGAAGATATGCCGAACCAGCTGCTCTCCTACCTGGATCACCCCTTCGCCTCCAAGGATGAGATTGCCGGTAAGCTGCTGACCGATGATGATGGCCTGACCCGTATCTTTGCCCTGCTGCGGGAACACAATAAGATCGATTTCACTTTCTACAAACCAACAACCATCGTCCGGCGTATTGAGCGGCGCATGGCTGTATGCCAGATCCACCAACTGAACGATTATGTGCGTTATCTGGAAAGCTACCCCATTGAGATCAATAATCTATACAAGGATCTGTTGATCGGGGTAACCAGCTTTTTCCGTGACCCACCGGCCTTCGACGCCTTACATAAACATCTACCGGAGCTGATGAAGAACGCAAAAGACCGCAGCCTGCGACTGTGGGTTGCCGGTTGTTCCACCGGAGAAGAGGCCTACACCCTGGCCATACTCTGTCAGGAGGTAATGGAGAAGCACAACCTACATCTGGATGTAAAGATCTTTGCCACCGATATCGACCATGACGCCACCATGCGCGCCAGTACCGGCACCTTTGCCGAAAGCGCCGTGGCCGAGATTGACCCTAGTCTGGTATCGAAATACTTCTATCCAAAAGAAGACAACTATCTGATCAGTAGACAGATCCGTGAAATGGTGGTGTTCGCCAAACACAATCTGATTAAGGATCCACCTTTTACCAGTATCGATATGATCAGCTGCCGTAACCTGCTGATCTATCTGCAGCCGGTGCTACAGCAACGGGCGCTTGAGATGTTTAATTTCGCCCTCAATCCCCAGGGCATTCTACTGCTGGGCAGTAGTGAAACCACCGGAGATATGTCGGAGTATTTCGAACCCGTCGACCATAAGTGGCGTATCTATCAATCCAGAGGCCGCAAGAGACATATGGAACTCTCCACCCCGGCCGCCACATTAGATGCCAACCGTTGGCGTAGCAGCAGCCGTCTGGCAAGCAGGCATTCGGTCATTCAAACTCATGAAGAAGAGCGGCTGCTGGACCGGCTGTTGCAAAGCCTCTCCGGAGATTATCTACCTTTCTGCATGGTAATCAGTGAAGATATGGAGCTGATGCACCTGGTTGGCGACGCCAATAACTATCTGCGCTTCTCACCAGGAAAACCGGTTAACGATGTATCCAAGCTGGCCATCAAAGACCTGGCGATACCCATAAGCACTGGGGTACAAAAGGTTGTAAATAGTGGAGATGAGCTGATCTATTCCAATATTCATCTGCACGACAGCAATACCCCGCACACCGTCAACATGCGGCTTAAACCACTGCCGGGCAAGAAGGGACAGGCACGATTAATCGGCGTTTTCATAGAGGAGCTGCGGCGTGATGCGGATGAAGAACGCTCCCCCGTGGAGAGCTACGATGTGGGGCGCGAAGCAGAACAAAGAATCTCAGATCTGGAAAACGAACTGCAGTTCACCCGGGAAAACCTGCAAGCGACCGTGGAGGAGCTGGAGACCTCCAACGAGGAGTTGCAAGCCACCAACGAAGAGCTGTTGGCCAGTAACGAAGAGCTACAGAGCACCAACGAGGAACTGCAATCGGTCAACGAAGAGCTATACACCGTTAACTCCGAGTATCAGGGTAAGATTATTGAACTAACAGAAGTTAACAATGATCTGGACAACCTGCTACAGAACATCAGGATTGCCACCCTGTTTGTGGACGAAAGCCTGGATATTCGCCGTTTTACTCTGGCAGCAATGGAGTTGATGCAACTCATGGATCAGGATATCGGCCGTCCACTGAAACATATCTCACACAGTATGGGAGGACTGGATCTGCATGCCCTCGCCACCCAGGTGCAACAGAACAATCGGGGGTTGGAACAGGATATCCTAACCGATGATGGTAAGAAATTTCTGCTGCGCGTTCGTCCCTATCAGATATCTCCCAACCACTACTCAGGAGTGGTGCTCACCTTTTTCGATGTCACAGAACTACGCCAGGTCGAAGTGACCCTGCACGAACGTGAAACGCGCATGAAGGCCCTGTTGAATACCATCCCCGACGGTTACGTCCTCATCAACACCCTGGGCGTCATCCAGGAAGTCAACCAAATGGTTCAACAATTATTCGGGTATTCCAAAGAGGAGCTACTGGGACAAGAAGTAGAGATACTGATGCCGGAAGAGGCTGCCGAGGAACATAAAAAGTCCATTCGCAGTTATCTAAACGGTGGAGAACCTGATGTCATGGGCAAACCACGCAATCTTCTGGCCCGCCATAAAGACGGCGCTTCGATCCCTATCTTGTTAACGCTTAATGAAGCCATTGATGGCGACAACCGCTGGTTCGTAGGAGTGATTCACGCCACAGGGACTGAGGCAAACACTGACGGTGTGTCGTAGTGGATGACCAACTTCCCCCACTGAAGCTATCTGGCCAACAGCAATTAAGAGATGAGGCTGAACGTAAAGCAAGGGAACAGCGAAATGAACTACAGCAACTGAGTGATGCCGACCGCGAAAAGCTGTTACAGGAGTTGCAGATCCACCAGATCGAACTAGAGATACAAAACGAAGAGCTTCGTGAAGCCCAGAGTCAACTGGAGTTCACCCGCCAACAATACATCGACCTGTATAACCTTGCCCCTGTGGGCTATGCCAGCCTAGATGATGCAGGACTTATCTGGCGCACCAACACCACCCTGTGCCGTTTGTTGGACATCAATCAAGACGCAATGACCGGACGGGCCCTGGCCGACTTTATGGATGAGAGTGATCGAGAGAATTTTCTAGGCCGCTTCACCGCCTTCGCACGCAAGCCGCAGGGTAAACATATTGATGTGCGATTCTGCATCAGATCCAATAATGACGTTAAACACAGCTTCACCGGACGCATCCAGGGTCGACGCATTGCCGCAATGGCCCCCAATTATGGCATCAAGATTCGCAGACAAGAGACCTTGCTGGTGATCATCAGCGATGTTACCGAGCTTAAAAAGAGCGAAGAACAGATTGAATACCAGGCCTTCCATGACATTCTTACCGGACTGCCCAACCGGGCCAATCTGCAAGATCGTCTGGCCTTATCGCTTGCTCATGCCCGCCGCCATGGCCGTTTCGGTGCACTCCTGTTCATGGACCTTGACCACTTCAAAAACGTCAACGACTCTTTGGGTCATCATGTAGGAGATGAACTGCTGGTTAATTTTGCCAAACGTCTGAGAAACTCAATCCGCGAGGAGGACCAACTGGTACGCATGGGAGGCGATGAATTTATAATTCTATTAGCAGAACAGAGTACGGACAGGGGATTAGCTGCAGTAAGTGGACAACGCCTGGCACAGAGTCTGATTGAATCCCTAAGTGAACCCATCACTATCGCCAACAATAGCATTAAAACCACCGTCAGCATCGGCATTACCATCTTCCCCTTTCACGAGGATGATGATGTTACTGATGTTATACGCGAGGCCGATACCGCCATGTATCAGGCCAAGAACCTGGGACGCAATCAGGCCGCTTTTTTCCATGCCGATATGCGGAAAAGGGCCAATCATCGCCTGACAATGGAATCAGAGTTGAGTGCAGCCCTGGAGCAGGAACAGTTCGAGATTTACTACCAGCCACAGATTGATAATCAGGATAATATACGCTCTATCGAGGCCTTGCTGCGCTGGCAGCATCCCACTAACGGAATCATTACTCCCAAGAAGTTCATTACCATCGCAGAGGAGACCGGTCTGATAGAGCCTATGGGAAATTGGGTATTGAACCATGCCTGCAAACAACTGAGTGATTGGATCAGTGAAGGCCTTTTCCCAGCTGAAGCCACACTGGCCATAAACGTCAGCGCCAAGCAGTTTCAGATGAATCACATCAGCGATACCGTCAAAGAGACTCTTAGGAAATATAAAATACCCCCATCCAGACTGGTGCTGGAAATAACTGAATCACTGCTGATGCCAAACAATTCCCATATCCATAACGAGTTGGATCATCTGGCGCAGTTGGGGGTTATCCTGTCCATAGACGACTTTGGTACCGGCTTCTCCTCCCTCTCCGTGTTGCAGCATGCGCCCATTGGGCAGCTAAAAATAGATCAGCGTTTTGTGAAAAAACTGGAGAAAGATACTCAAGGTGCTGCCCTGGTTAAAGCTATCATATCCATGGCCAAGGGGTTGAACTTGGAGGTAGTAGCTGAAGGTGTGGAAAAGAAAGGCCAACGGGCGGCACTGGAAGCACTGGATTGCGACCTGCTCCAGGGCTATCTCATTTCATACCCACTCCCGTTAGACAAAATGACCAAACTGCTGCAGAAGCAACAGAATCCTGTTGACGATTAGTCTTCTTTAGGTGAAAAAATATCCAGGCCTACCAGAACCTTCTCCCGGTCCGACAGATCACCGATAATGCGTCGCATAGGCTCCGGCAGCTTCTTGATCAATACCGGTGTGGCACGGATCTGCTCCTCTTCCGCCAGGGCGGGATTGTCTAGCAGGTTGATCACCTCGGTATCGTAGACTGCGTTGAACTCCGGCTGCTTGCAGAGTGCCTCCATGTTTTCAATGGCGCGGCGGGCGATAGGGGTATAACCGACTATATAGAGTCGAACAATCTGTTTTGACATGCTCATCCCCTTACGTTTTTCATGGTCTCGCTGCGTTCCGCTGCTTGCTCTGCCTGACGCTTGAGTTCTTCCACCCTACGTATTAACTCGCGCTTCTCTGCCTCGAACTCAGCTGCCAGCACCCTCTGCTTGGACTCAAAAGAGGCTTCGATGGTAGCCAGGGTCTGCTCCAACTCTTCCAACTGGTAACGCTTGCGCTCTGCCTCCTCTCGGTCCTGTTCCATACGGGCCGCCTTGGCGCTGCCCACCACCAGTTCGCCCCCACCGATATAAGGGTCTTCCACGCAGATGCCCTCATCAGTTATGGTGAACTCCTTGACTTGGTTGGAAGTCTTGGTACCGCGGGACTTAACCACATTAATCAGACGATTGAGTTCGCCGTTACTCTCCACTTGGCGCAGGCGGAACCAGGTATCCACCATGCTGGATATAGCCAGATCGCTGAAGTCCTCAGAGAAGTCTGGTAACAACTCATTCAGTACCAGGGTCATACCCAGACCCTTGACGTAGGAGACGAAGCGAATCATCAGCATCTTCACCTGCTTGGAGGAGCCCATATCGATCAGCGCCGAGACAGGATCAAGCACTAGTAAGTCAGGTGACTCCTGCTCTATCAGATCAATTATCTCGATAAGATGATCCTCTAACCCCTTTTCAATAGCGCGGCCACAGTGAATAAACAATTGGCCGGAATCCACATGCTGCGCCAGATCAAGATCAACAGAGTGCAGGTTACCCTTCAGTTCACTCTCCGACTCCTCGAAGGAGACATATATCGCCTTACCTCCCTGCTGCAGCACCTGGGTCATGATGGTGGCAGCCAGAATGGTCTTGCCGCTGCCGGCGCGCCCGCTGATCATCAGGCTGGCGCCCTGGATGTAGCCCTCGCCTCCCAACATGCTGTCGATGCTGTCGATGCCGGTGCTGATCCGGACCGCCTGCACATCTCTCTCGAGGCGGGTCGCGGTGATGGGCAACAGGGACACGCCGGTATCGGTCAGGCTGAATGGGTAGTTGTTGGAACCGTGGGAGGAGCCACGCAGTTTCAGTACCCGCAGATAGCGGGTCATAAGATTATTCTCTAGTTTCTGGCTTAGATGGATGACGCAGTCCACTGCGTACTCCTCCAGCAGGCTGTTTTGCCCGGCAGTCTCGGGTCCGGACATGGTAACCAGGGTGGTCACTCCCTGGTCGCGAACCCAGTCGAACAGCTCCAGTAGCTCATGCCGGGGTTCCATCTTCCCGATCCCCATCAGCAGGTTTTGCAGGGAGTCTATCACCAGCACCTTAGCATGGCTGGTCTCAATGGCGTTACTGATACGCAGTAGAATGGGAGAGAGATCGTACTCCCCCACCACCGTCTCGCTTAGGTTGGGGCGGAAATCGCGGATTAGTAGACGCCCCTCATCAAGATGCTTGGAGCCTGACATGCCAAACTCATTCATATAACCCACCAGGCGTTGGGGTGACTCGTCGCAGGTGACGATCACCGCCGCCCCTCCCCGCTGCATCTCAGCATGGGCGAAGCTCAGGCTAAATACGGTCTTCCCAGTTCCCGGGCCACCCTTTAACAAAGTGGGGCTGGCGTCTGGATAACCTCCATTAAGAATGGTATCCAGACCTTTTAAACCTGAGGTAATTTTTTTGTTATTCATGCTGTATCTCCCGGTTTGTCTAACACTATCTCCCAGCACCAAACTGTCAGGGTGGTTTTAATCTCTCTCGCATCTCCAATGCTGTCCGACCCATCTTACCAGCTTCCTGTCCCATTTTATTAGCCTCCTGAGCCATACCTAAGGCGACAATAAAAACTTCTGTTTGAGATAGATCACCAACAAATCTGTGGGTTTTAGATTGGGGCGTAGAAACAATCAGTGTAGGCACGGCTATAATACGCAGACGCTCGAACAGCGATAGATCTTCACGCAAATCTATCACCTCAACACTATGGAAATCGGGCAGGTATTGCCGACACAGCTGCTGTAGCTTGTCGGCAACATGGAAACACTTTGGCATCTCTGAATCGATATAGAGAGTGAAGTGATATTCTTCTTTAGAGCCCTGCTTTCTTGAAGGCATGACGAAAACCCGATTACCTAAGCTTTATACTAGCACAGATAATTTGGTTGATTGGACAATATAAACAACTGCCAAGAGGATGGACGAGGGATGCAGATGACCTGTCCCCTGAGCAAACTCAGGGGACAGAAAAATCGCCAACTGTAAGGGCTAGCAATAATCGAGATCCTTATCGCCTACATGAGTTGGTTACAACTATGCAGCCTGAGGCTGAGGTTCGTTGGTAAAACACTTCTTGGTACAGATACGGGAACAGGAGCCACAACCAATGCAGTCCATAGGGTTCTTCAAAACCATCACCATGGCGACATCATCATCGAAATCATCATCGTCATCATAGTCGTCATCCATTTCCAGTTCATCCCGCTCGACCAAATCCAGCACATCGCGTGGGCACACTTTAAAACAGCGACCACAACCAATACAGCTGCTTTGGTCCAAAGCAACAGCAAACTCTGGCGTATACTCTTCACCGCCTCTGGTTATTCCAGTAATTATACTCATTGGATTATCCTCAACTCATTTCTGCTTCTGCCGCTTTGTAAGCGGCTACCGCCTCAGCCCAAGCTACACAAGCATCATAGGTAGCTTGAGCCATGGCAGGTATCTCTTCATATGCAGCGGGCAGACGATCTTCCACCAGGTCGTGCAACTCACCCGCCTTTTCTGTTGCGATCCTCTTGGCCCGCTTGGTGGCCTTCAGCAGCGCCTTTAGCTCTTCTTCGGTCACGTTACCTCCCGGTCATTTCAGATCTACAAGGGACATGCGTCTTTACATGCCAGCCACTTTCGGATTCAGGCCGATAATCTCCAGGGCAACAGAAAGCAGCGTATCCGCTTCATCTTTCATCTTGGAGAGGCTGTTGAAACCGAAGCGGTGAACATCCCGCAGGGTCTTATCCATTACCACCAGTTTACCCACGGTAATCACTGCACGACCAAAACCCTCATGGGTTATGTTCATCATGGGAACCGCCATCAGGCCGCACTCTTTTTCTATCATGGCGGAGATTGCGTTATAGAAAGCAGCCAGGCGGGACATAACGATCTCATCTGGATCACCCACTACTGGAATCTCTGCCTTCTTCTCTTTGGTTAACACAAACGGATCCAGAATCTCGTTTTTAGCCATTTTGTCGAAAGTGCCGTAAGTATCTATGGCACGCATCTGGCGTACCATCTCCTCGGCAAACTCGGTCTCCAGAACCGGATCATCTGCTGCAATATCTAATGTGGTTTCGCTCATGGTTTTACTCCTAATTGAAAAGTCCAAACTTCAGTTTCTATCTATAATTTTAAATCGCCGTCATTCCATCCTTAGGCCAGTAAACGGTACATCTGACCCACATAGATATGGGGAAGGCAAAATGGTTTAAGAACAATATTTGCCATGTACCACTTCTCCAGCGAACGATGAATTTTGATCTACTCCTGCCAACCTTCCTCTTCCATTCGATCAAACTTTGATGGATCAACAGGCATAGTGCTTTCTATCGCCTTAGCCAGCCAACTGCTTGGGCCACGCCTTAGCTCATCCTGCAATGAAACAAGCAGATCACAGATCATCGTTCCTAAAGGGACCTTAAGGGGTTGAATCCCATTGGCCTGTAGCTGCCTTATGGCGGATGCACCTATGGCCTGGCTATAAACGGCGACACAACCATCCAGCACTGCAATCTTATCCGCCAGCTTGTCTTCGAACTGTCCGGAGGCGCTGTTGCTAGGTCCCTCCATCGGCTGGCCGAAAAACTCTGTAGCCTCCAGAAAACATGATCTATCCTGGTCCAAAGCGTAGATCGCAAGGGACTGGGCAGCGCCGAAGTGTTGGTCCACCTGTTTGCGGTCACTGGTGGCAAAAGCAACCTTAAGCGCGGTTTCCACCCAACCATCCTCAGTGGTGCAATCCACTAGATGAAGTCGTCGTTGTAACGACATTAGTAGCCCCCCCATGAATTTCAGTTTTCTGTGAATAGATGGAGCGGTAGGGATGGATCTCTCCCTTCTCCAGGCTTAGTAAAATATTGGCCAGATCAAACAGGGTCTGGCGGCTGCCGCGGTAACCTATCCAGGTCTTTTGGGCGCCACCCAATTGGTCATACTGGGGAAAGCCGGCACGCAACAGGGGTATACCGAGGCGGGCTGCGCTCTCCACTCCATGGGTATTGGTAATAAGCACCTCAGCCTGTTCAACAGATGCGATCCTTTCCAGATCCTCCAGATCACCAATCTTCACGCTCTCAGAGACCATATCTTGCAACACCGGCGCATTAACCGGTGAAACCGCAGCTACGGTCTCAGCGCCCATCCCAGCCAACATCTGGTCAAAAGCCACCAGCAGATCTGGATCAGCCGCTATGGCGAAACGGGCCATGCCCAGCATGAAGTGACTGTCCAGCATGGCATCCTGCAACTGGGCACGTTGGCGCTCCAGCTTGGCTGGAACCGGCTCGCCGGTGATCTGGTGCAGTCTGTCCACCAGAGCATCCACCGCATCCAGCCCCATCAGATGATCAAAGCGGTAGTCAGGAACACCGGTGCGCGCAGCCAACTCATCAGCAGCCTTGAACATAGAACGGCCAATGACCAGGCTTGCCACACCATCCCCCAGGGTGGCCAGTTGCGACACCTCGGTTCCACCGATGGTCAGGGGCGAGAAATCACCCTCTCCCAGATAGCCCAGAGAGTCAGAAATATCTGGAATCACTACTGGGCGCAGGCCGAAGGCCTCAATTATCTCCTTCAACTCATCCAGGTCGCCTGGAGTGAGGGAGGACCCCACAAGCACATTAATTTGACGGCAGTCCCGTCCCGGTTTGGTACCGGCCTCCTCGGCGAAGGGTACGGTGGTCTTGATGATCTCTTCCACCGCCTTGGCGAATCCGGTCTCGAGACAACCGGTAAAATCTGGGGTGGAAACCGAAACTACTGATATATGATCAAACTGCGGATATTGCTGGCGAAACTGTTTAACCGCCATGCCCATATCGCTGCCCTGGGTCTCCGTAAGGCCAGTGGTGGGCACGCCAATGATAAGCGGGTCATTCTTCTCCGCGATGGTCTTTAGCCCCTCCACCACGCTATCCTCAGAACCCATCACCGTGGATACCTGATCCATGGCGGTAGTCTGCAGCGGAATCGGCTCCCGATAGTGTAAGACGAAAAAGACTTTTCCAAAGGCGGTGCAACCCTGGGCACCATGCAGCATGGGTATGGAACGATTAAAACCGAGAAAGGCCAGTGTAGCCCCGATAGTCTGGCTCACCTTCAGTGGACTGACTGAGAGGGCCTTGCTACGTTTGATGATCGTGGGCATTAGGCCACCTCCTGTTCTGAATCAATCGAGTCTGAACCTATTGATCTTGATCTCCAGGGCGCAGACTCACGCACCGCTGGCCAGATTGGACTCTCGATGGTCAATGCCATTTGCCGCGCCAGCTCCACCATGCCGGCATAACCCGCATAGGCAAACTCGCGTTCCTGGTTGATATGTAGAAATGGGATACGCGCCTTGAGGGCGGTATACATGTTACGTCCGCCGGCGATCATGATGTCGATACCCTGCTCATACACCATATCGATCATGGTGCGTGGATTACCCTCCTCCAGCATCACGGCATCCTCACCCATAAGTTCGCGGATGCGCGCCTTATCCTCTTCGGTGGATTTTCTGGTGCCGGTGGCGGCTATCTCCATGCCCAGATCCTGCAGGGCTGCAACTATTGACCAGGATTTCACTCCGCCGGTATAGAGCAAGGCCTTCTTGCCCTTAAGCCGAGCACGCCAGGGTTTCAGCTCTTCATTAATGCGTGCCTCTTCGCGCGCTATCAGCTCTTCGGTACGACGGGTCAGATCATCATCGCCGATGATGCGGGCAAAATCGCGCAGGGCCTGGGAGACATCATTCACTCCGTAGAAACTACCCTCGAACCAGGGAGTACTGTATGACTCCTCCAGCTTGCGTGCCACATTGATCAACGCCTTGGAGCAGACCATCATGTTGACCTCGGAACGGTGCATGGTCTGCACATCACGAAAAAGTGCATCACCGGATATACTGCCAATTACACGCAGACCAAGCTCATCCAACAGCGGCATCACATGCCACAGCTCACCGGCGATGTTGTACTCACCGATCAGGGCAATATCGTGCACCTGGATTCCTTCGCGCTGCGCCCCTTTTGGAACCGGATCGGGTTCGCGGGTACCACAGACATATTTCACCATGGCCTCACCGGCGATACGGTTGCCCAAATTCTTGGTGCCGTAAAAGCCGGCAACGTCAACAGGCACTACCGGTGTACCCCAACGCTCTTGCGCTGCCTTGCATACCGCCTCTACATCATCGCCGATCAATGCCGGAACGCAGGTGTTATAGACAAATACCGCAGCAGGCGCATAGCCATCGATGGCCTGTTTAATAGAATGGAATAGACGCTTCTCTCCGCGACCCATTATGACATCCTGTTCGGTCAGATCCGTGGTCATGCCGATGCGGGAGAGACGCGGTGCGTTGGAGCGGGTGCCACGGTTGTCCCAGGAGCTACCGGCGCAGGCGATGGTACCGTGTACGATGTGAGCTACGTCAGCAATAGGAAACAGGGCGATCTGCGCCCCATCAAGGACACAACCACCAGCGGTGGCGCCTGGTTTAGGCTTGGCACAGCCTGATTTCGATTTGTTGTTGTGGGCACATGCTGGTTCATCCAGCAGGGCCGCTATATCTTTCTGTTTCATATCACATCAGGGCCTTTCAACATTAATAGTTACCCTGTTGCAACCTGCATGCCAACTCCTAACATGTTGTTTAATATGATTATTTATTCAATGCAGCTATGTAGTAAACACTACAAAATAGTTTTTATGAAGCATATGCGACCAAACAATTGTAGCTTTGGTAATGAGGAGCCCACTCCCGTGGGCAATTGCTTATTCAAAAATAACCGGCCGCAAATAAACCTGAATAACCACAAATACACGCCAATAAATAGCTACCCAGTTCATGCAAAATCCAACTGATTTATTTGCGTTACTTCGCGGTAAGTTGCGTCTCTTTACGGCTGAGCTAAAGCAAATCACTCCTCTTCAATCTCGGCAATAACCAAACCGCTGGCCGAACTCATCTCCTGAGTAAGGCTCAGGCAGTGGCTACTGCTGTTCACCAGATAGAGATTGAAGGAAGGATCTTCGAATACAGGGGTTGCACCTACCACATCGTCATCCATGCAGTAGGTGAAATGGAAATCAGGAAAGCTACTACGCAGACGTCCTACCGTCTGATCTGAGATAGGCTGGCTCTTGACCAGTTCACAAATACGGTTCAGTTGCTCTTCGGTGATCATACTAGGACCTTTGCCGCTTTCATCATGTTTCAGTCAGCCGCATCCCAGGCATCATCACCATCTTCCAGCTCAAAACGAATACGTGCCTCGGCCGAGACACCCATAATCTTGGCTAGCCAGGGTGGTGCATTTTCTCCAATAACGGATTGCAAATTAGCTATCTCTTCACTAGCTGAACCTGCCTGGGGCTTTTTAATCGGATGCCCACCGGCCTTCACCACCTTGGCTGCAGCAGGTCCGCCGATTGAGGCAACAAACACTATATTGCAGTCAGATATGAGTGAAGCACGGTATGCGTTCTTATCCTCAATCTCCTGGGTATGATCAATACTTCGTAACTCGATCAAACGGCTTTCATCACTGGAAACCTGATAGATAAGAAAACGCAGACAGGAGCCGAAGTGTCCATCCAGCAGCTCTCCCTTGTTAGAGGCACAGGCTACGCGGATGCTGTTCGGCATATCACCTTCACTATAGGGTTCAATCTCTGGCAGCGGTTCATTTTGCAGATCCATTTCACCCCTGAGATGGGCCAGGGCCGACTTGATAGCGGCTGTATCCACATCGGCAAACTCTCCACTACCTGCACGCTTCATACTCTTTACCGAAAGTCCGGAAAGTTTATCCAGCGTGGGAGGCAGTCCGATTGCATCATCCAGTGCACGCAGCAGGCGGGCTGCATCTGTATCAGGTAACTCACGTGCCGCCAATCCAATACGCAGGGCGATCTCTTCGGAGATGGGTGTAGCAATCATAATGGCCTCCTGTTGCTGCCTATTCAGGCACGTTTAAATCTCAGGGTGGTGGGAAACTCTGGTGGTGGGCTGATAGGATCGATGTAGTACTTGGAGCCATCGGTCAGCTCAACCTCCCCGCCCCACTCGGTTTCACTATCCTTCTCTACCGTGGCGATCTCATCTTCCTGGTCCTTCTTGGCGATATAAAACAGGAGACCGCCGTCATCTTTTACTCGGATCATTACATTTGGCATAACTTAATTCCTTGATGTCGGGAAAAAACCGCAAGCCTCGCTCACATCTACAAAAAGAGGTGGCAACTGTAGAGGTGAGCTCAGCTTGCGAACATAGGCCCTACTATCGAACTAGGTCATAGTTGTAGTCTGTAACACCCATTTCCATAGTCTCTTCATCCAGGCGTTCCAGCACAGCGTTAACCAGGGTCTTCAGAATATTCATAGCACCCTCGTAACCAAGAGTGGTATCACGATGCATATGGTGCCGATCGAAGATCGGGAAACCGATACGGATCAGTGGTACCTCAAACTCTTTACCCTTCTTCAGGGTGTCACGCTGGATGAACTTGCCGTAGCTGTTACCGATCATGAAGTCCGGCTTGTTGGTGAACATCATGGAACGGAAGTGCCACAGATCCTTACCAACGAGAACCTCACTGTTCTGACCATAAGGAGATTCAGATAGCATCTTATCCATAGCCTTTTTCCAGCGCTTGTTGGCCTGGTTGCAAAGAATGGTGGTCGGTTCTGCGCCCAGTTCCAATAAGAAGCGGGTCATGCCCATGACGTAGTCGGCATCACCGTAGAGACCGAACTTCTTGCCGTGCAGCCAGGAGTGGCTGTCTGTCATCATGTCAACCAGAACACCGCGCTCGCGGGTCAGGGATTCTGAAATAGGCTTACCGGTAAGCTCTGAGACCTTCATCAGGAACTCATCAGTCGCTTCCAATCCCATAGGGATCTTGATGTCGCTGGCCGGTTGGTTCCAGGTACCCTTAGTGAACTTGCGGCTCTTTACCGACTGCCATGGCTGTAGATACAGGGTATCGATAGCGTTGGGAGCATCCTTAATCTCAGCTATGCTGGTGCCGCCATCGTACATGCGGTACTCGCCGTCGGCTGGGGTATCCAGTACCTCACTTGGATCGCTCAGCAGAGTGCAATCGACGTCCATATCCTTCATCATGCGCTTCATTACCCGGAAGTTGCCTAGATAGGTTTCGAAGCCGGGCACGATATTAATCTTGCCATTACTGCCAACCTCTTTGTCTTCCATGTAATTGAGGGTGAAGTAACGCTGAATGCCCTCAAACATGTTGTCCCAACCGGTGGTGTGGGAACCTACAAAGCTAGGGGTGTGGGCAAATGGGGTCGGGAAATCCTCTGGGATATGCCCTTCCTTCTTAGAGTTACCGATAAAGGCGTTTAGGTCGTCACCGATAACCTCGGCCATACAGGTGGTGGAGACAGCAATCATCTCTGGCTTGTAGAGCGCCTTGGCGTTCTCCAGGCCGTCGAACATATTCTTCTGTCCGCCGAACACCGCCGCGTCTTCTGTCATGGAGTCGGAGACACAGGCTACCGGCTCTTTGAAGTGACGGTTAAAATAGGTACGAAAGTATGCAGTACAGCCCTGGGAACCGTGCACATAGGGCAGGGTCTTCTCGAAACCGAGGGCACAGAGTACCGCACCCAAGGGCTGACACGCCTTGGCTGGATTGATGGTCAGGGCCTCACGGGCGAAGTTCAGCTCTTTGTACTCTTCGGTGGTGGTCCAGTTGAAGATCTCATCAATCTTCACTTCTGGGACCTTATTCTCGTACTTGGTCTTGTTTGTCAGAGTTTCAACATATTCGTCTTCACGAAACAGCGGATAACTCGGTTTAATATCATCAACTACTTGACTCATGGTCTTTCTCCCCCCGCGCCACTAATCTGTGGACTACGGGTCAGATAAATGATTTATGGGGTCGGAGTCAAACTCCTTCCAATCTACTTACAGTTTCATATCCCTGGTCCGTTGGGGCCGAAGTAACATTTTGTAATGCTTGACTCCGACCCCAACCCACGGAGCTTATGCTGCCGCAGCTTCAGACTCTTCTTTTGGTTTCAACCAAGGGGCCTGCAGCTTATCCCAGCATGGATTATTCAGGGTCATATCCATATCGCGGGCAAAAATGGCAAAGCCGTCATAGCCGTGATATGGGCCGGAATAATCCCAGGAGTGCATCTGACGGAATGGGATACCCATCTTCTGGAAGATGTACTTCTCCTTGATACCGGAACCGATCAGGTCAGGCTTGACCTTCTTTACGAACTCTTCGAACTCGTAGCCGGTCACATCGTCATAGATCAGAGTGGCGTTACCCATATCCTGGATAGTGCGATCATAGTCATCGTTATGAGCGAACTCGTAACCGGTACCGACCACTTCCATACCAAGATCCTCGTAAGCACCAATGATGTGACGAGGACGCAGACCGCCCACATACAGCATCACCTTCTTACCTTCGAGACGCGGCTTGTACTTGGCGATTACCGCTTCGTACTCGGCCTTGTATTTGGCAATTACCTTCTCGGCGCCCTCTTTGATCTTGTCATCGAACTTCTCTGCGATAGCGCGCAGTGATTCCTCAATCTTGGTAGGACCGAAGAAGTTATACTCCATCCAAGGAATACCGAACTTCTCTTCCATATGACGGGAGATGTAGTTCATAGAACGATAGCAGTGCAGCAGATTCAGCTTTACGGCTGGGGTACGCTCCATCTCGGCTACGGTGCCATCACCAGACCACTGGGCTACAACATTGAGGCCCATCTCTTCCAGCAATATACGTGAGGACCAGGCATCACCACCGATGTTGTAGTCACCAAGAATGGCTACATCGTATGGTCCTGCTTTTTCCTGCTCCTTGCCTAGCATGTGATCACGAATAGCATCGTTAGCAATATGGTGTCCCAGAGACTGGGAAACACCACGGAAACCTTCACAACGTACCGGCACTACCGGCTTTTCAATCTCTTTGGCGGTCTGCTTGGACACCGCTTCAATGTCGTCACCGATCAGACCGATGGGACATTCAGACTGTACCGAGATGCCCTTGTTCAGAGGGAACAGCTGTTCAACCTCTTCCAACAGCTTGGCCAGCTTCTTGTCGCCGCCGAACACAATGTCCTTCTCCTGGAAATCAGAAGTGAAGTTCATGGTGCCGAAGGTGTTTACACCGGTGGCGCCTACATAGTAGTTACGGCGTCCGGCGCGGGAGTACTGACCGCAGCCTACCGGACCGTGTGAGATGTGGACCATGTCCTTGATCGGACCCCAGACCACACCCTTGGAACCTGCATAGGCACAACCACGGATGGTCATTACACCAGGCAGAGATTTACGGTTAGAAGTGATGCACTTCTTGGACTGCTCCACCGACTGGTCGTTGACCGTAAGATGCTTGGCGCGGTCTTCTTTCGCCTTTTCTGGATAGACCTCAAGCACCTCTTGGATAAGGGCTTCAGTCTCTTCACGTGTCATATTTGACATTTCTTTCTCCTCTCCCGCGCCACCAATCTGTGAACTACGGGTAATGGAAGTAACACTACAAATTAATCGTTTCGCTTTACCAACTAATTAGGGAGCTGGTACTGCAACCTCTGTAGAAGCGGTCTGACCGATAATGCTCTCGTCTTCCTCTTCCATCAGACCGAAGTCCATCAGCAGATCTTCCAGCGCATCCATGGTGATGGGCGTAGGAATAACAAACATTTTGTTATCAATGATCTTCTGAGCCAGGTCGCGATACTCCTGCGCCTGCTTGGCTTGCGGGTCATACTCGATAACGGTCATACGGCGAATCTCAGCACGCTGCACTACGTTGTCACGAGGTACGAAGTGGATCATCTGGGTGCCCAACTGACGGGCCAGTTCCATGATCAGCTCATCTTCACGCGCGGTGTTACGGCTGTTACAGATCAGGCCAGCCAGACGTACGCCACCGGAGTTGGCATATTTCACAATACCCTTGGAGATGTTGTTGGCAGCGTACATAGCCATCATCTCGCCGGAGCATACAATGTAGATCTCCTGGGCCTTGTTCTCACGAATAGGCATAGCGAATCCACCACATACCACGTCACCCAGTACGTCGTAGAATACGAAGTCGAGATCTTCTTCATAGGCGCCTTCCTCTTCCAGGAAGTTGATAGCAGTAATAACACCGCGACCGGCGCAACCAACACCAGGCTCAGGACCGCCAGACTCAACACACTTGATATCGCCGTAACCGGTTTTCAGTACATCTTCCAGTTCCAGATCTTCCACGGTGCCAGCCTCAGCTGCCATCTCCATGATGGTGTTCTGCGCCTTGGAGTGCAGAATCAGACGAGTTGAGTCAGCCTTAGGATCACAGCCGACGATCATAACTTTTTTACCCAGTTCAGCCAGACCGGCCACCAGGTTCTGAGTAGTGGTTGATTTACCGATACCACCTTTACCGTAAATTGCACATTGACGCAGCGCCATGTTATTTCTCCTTCATAAAAAAATTCTGAGGTGAGCGCATAAAAAACATACGCCCGGACACCCCCTACTCAGCAATCAACGTGCCAACACTGAAAAAATAACATTAGCTACTGTTTTTAAAGGATAATTCATGTTATTGTCACATCCGCATCCTTGGTACGGTTCCCTACAAAAACCATAAAATTGTATGAATCATCACAGACAAACAGAGAAGAAAGCAGCCTCTCTGCCGGCCTCAGCCCGGCTCCCGGTAAACCGCTGTAACATACCTCCGGTTATTGTTGGCAGCCTGCGTTTTCAGCAACATCCGGTTGCAATTGAGATAGATAATATAAAGACCCTACATGCCGATCTATTCCGGCAACTGGCTGAGATTGAGCATGCTAGCGATCGTGCCGAACGCTTCAAGGATTACATGACAGTACATTTTGTGCTCCACCAACTGGATGAAGCTGGCGCAACAAAGAGTACCAAACGACGCAAGGCCAATTACCTGCGCATGGTGCGTGGCTGGTTCTTTGATGCCAACAGTAGAGAAGGTGCAGTGCTGAAAAGCTGGGTAGAATCACGCTTTGGGCTGCTTACCAGATTTCACCATGGTCCCATGCACCAGGATGAGAACGGCTGCTACCACCGTTTTCTATATGATCGTAGTGCCGGACTCTATGGCACCAACGCACTAGAGGCTCAGCTGGATCTGCTCTACAGCTATTGCCAATATGAGTTGGCGCGACAATTTCCTACGCTAACCCATGTGAAACTCTACCGAGGAATCAACCGACTGGATGAGCATGAGGTACTCCATGAAGGCGAAAACAGGTGCAACCAGGTACTGCTAAACAATCTCAACTCATTCACCAGCGAGCGTGAGCGCGCCGACGAGTTTGGTGACTACATCCTGGAGGCAGAGATACCAAAAGAGAAGATCATGTTTTACGCCAACCTGTTACCTGGCGTTCTCAATGGTGAAGATGAGCATCTGGTCATTGGCGGAGTGTACGAAGTACGGATAAAAAGCTTTTAGGTCCTACTCACTTGATGTGAGTATTTATCTACGATTACAGGCATTTTCTACTGAGCCTACTGCAATACTCAACACACCTAGCTCCCTTGCGTGACTGAATTATCCTAAATCTGACACAATACGCATCAATATATAACAGCAATTAATCTATAACTGTACCTGCTCATCAACAGTTCGATCTAAAGTTCCACAAGCTACCATCTTTCCTTCTAATTAATATCTAGTCCCTTTCCTTATATTGACCACATCCATCTGTAATCCTCCTTGCCTTATTTAGCCTGCATCTTTGTGACTAATCAGATACAGCATCTAAACCTCTAGAAATCCAGAATATTAGTTCCTTCAACAACAGCTTGTTTTCCTTCAGATTAGAAACCCAACTCAAGGAGATTATGGTCATGGAGCAGCTTAAAAGACAACTAGGGTTACGTATCCGACAACTTCGCAAGCATCGTCAGATTACACAGGAGCAACTAGCCGAGGCGGCTGATATCAGTACAGACTTCATCAGTCGAGTGGAACGTGGTCGCAATATTCCATCGCTCGAACGCATCAACGCTATAGCAAAGGCATTAAACATCAGCCTTGCTGAGTTTTTTCTACACATCAATCCATTCGAAAAAGATCTTTTTTGTGCGCGCAGAAATAAGCCTGTGCAACATGATGAGTTGAACAAGAAGACTGAGTTAAGCGAGTTAGCGCATCGGTCTATCCATCCTAACCCAATGACAAAGCTAAAGGATTTAAAGAATTAGGGTAACACCCTAATAAGCCTCCGCACGGCAGGTGCGGTTTACGAGTGTTAAGGAGAAAGGAAATGCCAAAATACACACTAAACATAGACTTTGAAAAAGGTGATCTTGATACCATTTACAAGGCTGGAGAAAAGGTCACAATGATCAAACAAACCGCCAATGGAACGCCAGTAGCATGGGTATCGTTCTATCCATTCGAAAACAATACGGTTGTCTGGGAAGAAGAGTATGCTCTCTACTCCTCTACCACCGAAATTCAGAGCGGTGCGACTATCCAAAAAATGTCTGATGAAGCGGCATCCGAGCAAATGATGTATGATTTCCAAAATGGTAATTTCGGTATCCCCTCCCCATCAGACAAACTATCCAAGGGTATGTACGGTGCCACTAACAAGACACCCATCGACCAGGCGATCGGCCTGACATTTGGTTTAGCGCAAAGTGTCCAGGTAAATGGTACCGCTCAACCCAATAAGCCAATTAATGCTGATTGGGTACCTAGCCAGCACGTCACTACATTTACACCGTATGAGAAGATCTTGTTATTTCTCGACAGTGAAATTAATGATGGAATGGTGGTCACCGATATATTTAGCAACGAGCTGACTCTTGTCTTCGGTGGTGACATATCAGATCTAACTGCCAAGTACAACGCAACAACCGGCAGTTTTGCAAAAGCATAAACCCAGCGCGCCCATGCTATTCATGGGCGCGTTTTCAATTGGGAGTTGCCTTCTGTAAAAAATGAACTGGAGTGTATTAATCATGAAAAAGACAACAGTGGTTTATTTTATCGCAGTGCTATTTGTTTTGGGATTAGGCGGATGCAACACTGATCTATCTGAAGAGAATCCCGGTTTCTGCGCCTGCTCATATAATGAGATAAGTGAAAAATGCGTACTTGAACGCAATAAATGCAAAAATGGCTTTAAGCCTCAATGCTATGACTTGGGTAAAGAAGATTGCGATTGCGAATGTGTTCAAAAGAGATAGCAAGCAGTAACGGCCGGTCGGACAGTATACTATCCGACCGGCTTTCAAAAGGTAAGTCTTTATAAATACCAGCTTGATTAAGAAGTCATCATAGCTGCATTTGCACTAACAACATGACCGCTCGGTCGCCTTGTCAGCCTCACGACAATCGCCTGTTTAATCTTGTAACCTTATTAACAATAACAACTAAATATACATTTACACATGCTGTAACTAACTGATTTCATGACACCTACAAAAACTGGCCCCGTTATTGCTCATATATAAATATCTCCTATCCCAAGATTGGGTTAAGGCTAAATGACTATGAGGTTTAAAGCCTCCCCCTCTCCCCCAAGGGGAGAGGGAGGAAAAGGTATAATGATGAGCACAAAGACCATGGAACAGCTGATAGATGGAATTCAGAGTAACCAGATAGTACCCTACCTGGGATTCACTGCTCTGGCCGGAGTTACCGACATTGAGAACGGTGAACCGATTCCTGCCGACAGCGACAGCCTGATCCTGGCCATGAACGGTGGCAAACCCATGGCTCCGCGCCTGATGTATGAATTCCCTCGTGCAGCCATGAATATAGAGCTCAAGCGAGGCCGTGGGGCAGTAACTAGATTTCTCGACGCCACCTACGGCCAGCGGAGCTGGACCCGCGCTCCCCTGCACAACTGGCTGCAATCGATAAAACCTAACTACCTGGTAGACATCAACCGCGATACTCAGTTGCAGGATAGCTACAGCGACACACCCCACACCTTGATCAGGGGTATATCCCGCATCGCCGGAACCGATTACCGCTTTAAAATCCACCACTATGATGGTGAGAACTATTCAGACAGAGAGATTGATCAGTCCGAGGTCGACCCTTCCCTGCCCATCCTGTTCAAGCCCATGGGCAGTCCACTGCCTGAAGCGACCTACATCGCCTCTGACGCTGACTATGTAGACTACATCTCCGAACTAATGGGTGGCTTTGCCATACCCGATTTTCTTAAAGAGTACCGTAAGGGTAAGCAGTACCTATTCCTCGGATTACGCCTAACCAGGGATACCGAACGCATGGTGATGTCAGACATCATCTACGCAGCTGGTGAACCCGCCGGCTGGGCCCTAATTCCTGAACCAACTGAAAAGGAGCGGCGCTTCTGCAAGAAAATGGGTATAGAGATCATAGAGGCAGATGTCAGTGATCTGTTAGCAGCTACCTCGCAAACAGATAATAGAGAACAGATATCCACACAAGAGATGAACTGTCAGGCCAGCTAAAAAAACAAGCCGCAAATAACGCGAATCACCGCAAAATGACGCAAATTATCATCAGAGCCACAAAGCATAGATGATTAAGGCAATAAGCCTTTTTTGCGTCTGTAGGAGCCCTGTCCTCAGGGCGATGAATACAGGACCTTGAGATTAAGAATCAGCTCTTCTCATGAGTCCGTAATATGTTTTCGAACCATTAATCTATATTTAAAGGGGGTTAATTATGCCATTACAGAGATACAAAGAAGCAGGACTTTTGTTCAACACCAACTTCCTAGACTCCACCAGTGAAGCAGGTATCTCCGGTTACCGGGGAGAATTAGTGCTGGTAGAAGGCGGAATTGCTGATGCCAAGGGCCATGCCAAGCCACCAGTGGATGTGATGCGGGGTGTTGCCCTATTAGGGGATGACAAACTCAAACTTGTAGTTGGTGCTATTGATCAATTGGAGTCTTTAAACACCTTCATTGAGAAATACAAAGATGACTTCTCTTCCGACATGAAGGCTCTGATTTATGTGGTCAACATAAAAGAGGCCGTCCAGGTTGAACTGGAAGGTATTAACTTTGTCTTGATCCCACTGGTACAAGGGGTGCCATGGAATGAAGTTCTGGATGAATTAGGACTAGAAAAGAGTGACTTCAAAGGACAGTCTGCAGCGGATAAGGTCATGACCCTCTACCAAGAGATGCAGGCATACAGTCCTAAATACCCATCCTCTTCTATAGAAGAAGCCTTGGCCAACACCATCGATGTGGTGCGCGAAGGTTGGGGTGCGGTGTAGTCCGGTTTTCCGTCCTGTGACGCCAGGGTTAATCCTGTGAAATCATATCTGGATTGGTCCTCCTATTGCGATGCCGGTCTTGGGGATGCCTATGCAGACATCCCCAAGTCTGGCGGTAACTTTGCTAAGGCCGTATCTGTCTGCATCAACAGTAGGCAGTGCGAATCTGACGGCAAGGGGGTCATGTGTCCCAGTTACCGCATCAGCTCCAACCCTGCTCTCTCCCCCGGCGGACGTGTACGCCTACTCAAGGCTGCACTCAATAGTGACCATGTTGACAACAGCCTGACATCTGCCGAAATTGCCGAGGCGATGGAGCTGTGCGTTGCCTGTAAAGGGTGCAAACGCGAGTGTGAGAACAGTGTGGATATGGCCATGATAAAGGTGGAGTACCTGGCCCAGCAGAACGCCCACACAAAACCATCACTGCGTACCCGTCTGATTGGACAGCTATCAGAACAGCTACACCGCTATCCACTGGCGCGACCACTGGCCAGACTACGCAACGGTTCAAGGCTGATAGCACGGTTAGGCGAATGGCTGTTTGCCATCAGCCGTAAACGCTCCGTCCCCCAACCATTGGAGAAAACCTGCCTCGAACTCATAGAAGAGTACGGCGACAGACCGGTGAAATCACCAATTGATGAGGTGGTTCTACTAATCGACACCTTCACCAATAACTTCTCTCCCAATACAGGCCTCGCCGCCAAACAGGTACTGGAGCGCGCTGGATACAGGGTCCATATTGCCCAGGCCCCAACAGAAGAACGACCGCTCTGTTGTGGCCGCACCCACCTGGCCAACGGCCTGGTCGAACAAGCCAAGGCGGAGGCGATGCGCATGCTAGAGGCATTGATACCCCACGCCATGGCGGGAAGGCGCATCATTGGGCTGGAACCATCCTGCCTGCTGGCCATCCGCGACGACTACGCCTTCCTGGGGCTGGGCGACGAAGCGAAGCACCTAGCCAATCAAGCGCTGCTGTTCGAAGAGTTCATCGCCCGCGAGATTAGCAGCAAACGCTTCAAGCTGGAGCTACTGCCGGTCAACACCGGCGAGCAGCCACTACTGGTACACGGTCACTGCCATCAAAAAGCGGTGGGCGCCATGAAATCCATGCGCAAGGTACTCAAGGCCATACCCGGGCTAAAATTCGAATTGATCGAAGCCAGCTGCTGCGGTGGCGCTGGTAGTTTCAGCATAGAAAAAGAGCACGCAGAGATGGCCATGCAGATGGCGGAGCTATCCCTGCTTCCAGTACTACGCGAGAAACCTAAAGCGCCAATACTCGCCAACGGATTCTCCTGTCAACAGCAGATACGCGAAGGGGTGCAACGCGATAGCATGCACCTAGCTGATCTGCTACTGCAGGCCAGTGCTGGCAGCCCCAACGGATCAATATAGTCAAGCTCAGCAAATCTTATCTATTTCCGATGGACAACAATCACATAATAGGCTGGAATACCGGCCTATCCAGCAGTTACGGGAAAAAGCAATGACTAAACCAGATGATAAAATGTTCCTGATTGATCCAAAGGACCCAGGTTACTGTTTGGGCGTGGAATCAATGGATGGAACCCATCAGGAGTTTATCGCCTTAGTGAACCACCTGGGTTATGCCGACGATGAAACGTTCGCCGGTCTATTCCGACAGTTACTTGAACATACCGAAGCCCATTTCACAGCGGAAAACCGTCTGATGGAAGAGGTTCGGTTTCCACCTATCCAGATCCACATGGGGGAACATCAACGTGTACTGGAAGAGATGCGCTCCATCGGGGAGCAAGTTAAAAATGGTTCACTTACAGCTGGGCGCACCTTTGTTCTGACAATACCGCAATGGTTTCGGGAACACGCTGCCACCATGGACAGCGCACTGGCTGGCTGTGTAAAGGCATTCCATAAGCCAATCACTGATAACTAATAGCTATTTGGTCCCTCACGAAACAGGGAATCAGTATGCTTAACTCCTTTGTGTAACAACTGCAAAACGAATAAAATAGACACAACCTATTTTTAGGAGCTATCTACATAACAACCTACTAACTCTAAATAGGAACTATAAGGAAGATGGCAAATAATCACATATGCCCCATTGAATTAGCAGGGAGCCTCGATACAAAAATTCGCAGATGGTTTCAAAATCCTCAATCAATTCTACGACCCTACATTAAAGAGGGGATGACCGTTCTGGACCTGGGATGCGGCCCAGGCTTCTTCACTTTAGATATGGCTCATATGGTTGGAGAGTCGGGTCGAGTTATAGCCGCTGACCTACAAGAGGGAATGCTGCAAAAACTTAAAAAGAAAACCCAAGGAACGGAATTGGAGCATCGGATCATTTTGCATAAGTGCGAAGAGGATAGCATTGGCATAACAGAGGAAGTCGATTTTATCCTGGCTTTCTATATGGTGCATGAGGCTCCATATCAGGACAAGTTTTTCAAAGATATTAAATCTATCCTTAAAACCAGTGGATTAATGTTAATTGTAGAACCACCACTCCATGTCTCAAGGGAGAAATTCAGTCAATCCATAAGAAATGCAAAAGATGCCGGATTATTAACCAGTGAAGGGCCAAAGATACCTCTTAACAAGACGGCCATCATAAGATCAACGCTTAAATCTGGTTGGTAATACTTGAATATACTCATTTTAACTATGTAGAAATGGATTTATGTGACCTGATTCTTAGGCAACACCGACATCAGCCTAGATAATGTTTGTGCAGATCAGAAAACATAGCTTCACTGACAAGAGAGTTGCTGTACCAACTATAAACAGATGGAGGAAATAGTAATGAAATACTACATAAGTATGGTTTTGGTTGGTTTTGTATTGATGCTGTCATCCTCATTGGTAAACGCAGAAATTGGCCGCTGTTGTATTGCCGGTACCTATGTAGGAGAGCACTCTGATGGCAGATCAGCTAGCTGTCCTGACCCCAAAACAGAAAAGTTCACTATGGTAATTAATCAAACAGCCTGCGGAACAACAATAACTGGACAGGTTACAGATACCCGTGGTGATGTTACAAACATGGTAGGTGAAGTAGGTAAGGGTTGTATTATTACAGGAAGAGTAAGTGATGCTCCTACCAGCCCTAGAGGAGCCCCACCCAGAATAACTCCGGCAAGTGAAGTTACCGATTTCAAAGGAACCATGGAAAAGAGCCCTGTAACGCGAAAGTGGCAAGTTACCGACGGTACCTATAAGAGCAGTAGTGGATGCAAGGGAACCTTCCGAATGGGTCAGAAATAGCTAATATGCAACCAGGGCAGACCGTATGATCTGCCCTGGCAATTCGCAGTAACAATACTATTCTTTATCATCAAACTATGGAACTGATAGTAATAAAAACAGGAGGCACCCTTTCCATCCTGCTAGGAGTTGCGCACTGCTATTACTATCGGGGATTTGGTTGGGGAGAAGAGTTCCAGAAAATAAACATTCTCAATGCCAAAATTCTTTACACCATTCATCTCTTTCTGATTCCACTGTTTTTTCTATATGGTTACCTATCCTGGATGCACTCAGCTGAATTAGCTGGGGGATCATCCCTTGGCATGACGCTGACCACATTTTATGCCGTCTTTTGGTTGCTACGTGCAATCTGGCAAATCATCTACTTCAAGCCATTAAAATCTGATGGTTTTAACCGATTAGCTTCTTTGAATTATTTTATAACCAGCTATTTCGTTGTTCTTTGCGCTACCTACTCAACCCCTATTTACCGCCATTTTTTTAGCTAACTTTCCCAGAAACACCAGAATTCCGGGTTTAACCAGCAATAGATTTAACTGAATTCAACACTCAAGTTCTTGAATAATTGGCCGATACCGGTGTCAAGTAGAAGCAATAACTCCTTCTTGCGTAACTATATGTTTTAACTGAATAAAGGCAAATTGCTACCATTCGAAAAAAGTGAGGGGTATCTCTGAGGGCGTGGGTAAACAAGGAGTATCGGCATGAAAAGTCTTTCCATATTCTGGCGCTTCGCTATCGCTACCATTGCAATTCTAATCACAGTTGTCGCATTGATCATAGTGGTAGCCGATTTTCGTATGGAAGATACCCTGCGTGAAACCGAACAGCGCCAGCTCAATAACTACAATGATATGCTCATGGCACGCTTACACAATGAAGAGCTTAGAGCTCACTCGTTGGCAGTGCTGGTTGCATCCATTCCTAGTGTTCAAGAGGCATTTGCCCTAGACGATCGTTATACTCTGGAACAGATGTTCGCACCAGGATTCAAGGAGTTGAAAGATAACCTTGCGGTGCGCCAGTTCCAATTCCACACCCCTCCAGCAACCTCTTACCTGCGCGTACACAAGCTGGGTAAATATGGAGATGATCTCTCTAAATTCCGCAAAACCGTTGTAGAAACCAACAATAGCAAGAAGCCCGTAAGTGGCCTGGAGGTCGGTGTCGCAGGGCTTGGTATTCGGGGTATCGTACCAGTTTCCCACGACCAGGAGCATATCGGTTCACTAGAGTTCGGCATGTCCTTCGGCCAGGCCTTCTTCGATGAATTCAAGAAACAGTACAAAGTGGATGTGGCGCTACACCTGCAACGTGACAGCACTTTTGAGACCTTTGGCACAACACTGGCCACCAAGACCCTGCTGAACCAGGAACAGATGCGAACTGCAATGCAGGGCGAAGCAGTATATTTGCAGGGCAGCCATGAAGATAACCCGGTTAGTATATTGGCAGAAGTAATTAAGGACTACTCCGGCACTCCTATTGGTGTACTTGAAATCGTGGTAGATCGCAGCTTCTTCAGCAACGCGCTCACTTCATTACAGCAGATCTTGTTAGGACTTGGGGTGCTGGGTGTACTCATAGGTGTCTTTATCAGTTCATTGATTGCTCGCGGCATAACCGCACCGCTTAAACACATCGCCGACTCCTTCGACGAAATCGCCGACGGCGACGGTAATCTCTCTGTCCGACTCCAGGCGGAAGGCGGTGGCGAAACCGCGCGTCTCGCCCGTGCCTTCAACCATTTTGTTGAACGGATCCAGGAGACAGTGGAAACAACAGCTCTATCGGCAACTCGTTTAGCACCAGCGGTAGAGCATTTCTCCTCAAGTGTGGATAAGACCCACCATGCCATGCAGCAGCAACAGAAAGACATTGAACAGATCGCCACAGCGGTAAACGAAATGTCTGCCACCGTACACGAAGTTGCGAACAACACATCACTGGCTGCCGACGCAACCAAGCAGGCGGACCAAGATACAAGCAAAGGCAAAATGGTAGTGGCCAATGCGGTCAGCGCGATCAACGAAGTGGCTGCCGAGATGGAACATATCGCTGAGGTGATCGCCCGGGTCAACGATGACAGCCTACGCATAGGTAGTGTTCTAGACGTCATCGTCGGCATCGCAGAACAGACCAACCTGTTGGCACTCAATGCAGCCATCGAGGCGGCGCGTGCTGGGGAACAGGGCCGGGGCTTTGCCGTGGTGGCAGATGAGGTACGCTCCCTGGCGCAACGCACCCAGAGTTCAACCGAGGAGATCAGGGGCATGATAGAGGGTCTGCAAAATGGCACCAAACAGGCGGTCGGCGTGATTGAAAAAGGAAAAGAGAGCACCACCCTTTCTGTGGAGCACGCAGGCAATGCTGGTGAGGCGCTGGATGCCATTCTTAAGGCCATGGAAACCATCAACTCAATGAACGCCCAGATTGCCACTGCAGCTGAAGAGCAGAGTGCCGTTGCCGATGAGATCAACCGCAATATCAGCAGAATCAATGAGGCCAGCATGCAGAGCACCAACGAGACCGCCGACCTGGCCCGCGAGAGCGAATCATTGATGGGATTGTCAGACGACCTACTGTCAGGTGTAGGTAGTTTCAATCTGGGAGAAAAACAGCTGGTTATCGACCTGGAGAGAGCCAAGGCTGCACATTTGGCGTGGAAGGTGAAGCTGCGCGGCTATCTTGATGGACGCTCCGCCCTTACCCGCGAACAGGCGGTTTCGGACCACGACTGCGCCTTCGGTAAATGGTACTTTGGGCCTGGCCTGGAGAGCTTCGGCCACATCAATGAAATGTCTCAGGTAAGTGAGCCCCATGCAGAAATGCATAGTCTGATTCACAGCATCATTGAACTGAAGGAGCGGGGAAATATAGATGAGGCTGAACAAGAGTACGAGAAGGTGGAACCTCTGTCTGAACTCATCGTTAACTTGATTGAAAAAATCAGGCAGCAAATTGCGAACACTGAGTCAACTTAGGGTTGACGAGAGTTCTTGTCTGCTAACAAGCACCAACCCTCAAAGGACAGGAGATGCTAAAAAACCA
Organism: Sedimenticolaceae bacterium; assembly: GCA_050291365.1. GTDB lineage: Bacteria > Pseudomonadota > Gammaproteobacteria > Chromatiales > Chromatiaceae > JAAGZL01. The sequence goes on from JBNKJS010000041.1 coordinate 151,098, forward strand.
TGCCGATTCTGAAAAGGAGTTCTACAGCTTCAGTGATCTGGTGGATGTCGCCGCCTTTTCGCGGCTGCTTGAAAAATTTTTCCGTGCAACCGGCATTCCTAATGGTCTGGTTGGTCCAGATGGAGAACTGATCTCCCAGGCCGGATGGTGCGATGCCTGTTCCCAGTTCCATAGGGTGAATCCAGAAGCCAAGCGCCAGTGTGAAGAGAGCAACCTTGAACTTATGCAAAAGCTGCAGGAGGGAGAGATTGCTGGCAATCTGTGTAAAAACGGCCTCTACGATTATGCAACACCCATAGTAGTCGATGGGCATCAACTGGCAACCCTATTTCTGGGCCAGGTGTTCAACGCACCACCAGACATTAAACTCTTCCATCGACAGGCTAAACGGTTTGGTTTTGACCAAGATGAATATCTAGACGCCATTCGCGCTGTACCTGTTGTCAGCAAGAAGCAAATGGAAGCGCATATGCAAACCATGGTGGAAGTGACGCAGATATTGGCTGCCAATGGCTTGGCCAGAATGCAGGAAACCAGGCTCAAGCTTGATCTGGATAAAAGCACCGAACAACGTATTCAAATACAAGATTTGCTGGATTTGTCCCCGGTTGGAATTGGCTGGTCAGATGCCGACGGAAACATCGATTACATCAATCATAAGTTCACCGAACTGTTTGGTTACACCATGGATGACCTGCCAGATATAGAAACCTGGTACAGGAAGGCCTATCCGGATGCCGGTTACCGCAAGGCGACTGTAGAGCCCTGGCAGCAACGGGTGATCAAGGCTAAACAACTCGACGTAGCTCCACCTGAACTAGAGGCAGAGGTTACCTGCAAGGACGGCAGTAAGCGGCATGTGCTGATTCGAGTCTCATGGGTCGGTGACAAACGTCTGGTCAATTTCACCGACATTACAGCACACTGGCAGAGTGAACAACGCGACCGTGCTCACAATGCCATGTTGGAGATGGTGGCGAAGGCCGAGCCACTACCAAATATTCTGAATGCCCTGGTCGTAGCTATTGAGGCAGAAGCCCCCTGGACACTCTGCAGCGTGCATATACTGGATGAAAAGAGAAAACACCTAGTTACGGTCTCCGCGCCAAGCCTGCCTGCGTTCTACAATGATGCCACAGACAAAGTGGAAATTGGCGATGGAGTTGGCTCCTGTGGCACAGCCGTTTTCCGCCGCGCACGCGTCATAGTAGAGGACATCTCTACCCATGAATACTGGCGTGACCTTTCGGATCTTGCCCAGCAGGCTGGATTAGCCTCCTGCTGGTCTGAGCCGATCATATCGTCCGATGACAGGGTGTTAGGAACATTTGCTATTTACCACCGCCAGCCTGCTGTACCTAACCTGGAAGAGATCGAACGCATCGCCTTTGGCGCTAACCTGGCGGCGATAGCAATCGAAAGCCACAACACTCGCGAGGAACTCCTTAAGAAGGAACGCGAATTCCGCACCCTGGCCGAAAATGCACCAGTTAATATCGCCCGTTATGACCTGGAAGGGAATCTGATCTACGCTAATCCAGAGTTAATCTCTACAATTATGATGCCGATGGAACAGCATCTGGATAAGAAGCCTGAGGATCAGCCAAAACTTCTACCCTTCACTGCTAGATTTTTGGATGCCGTTGATCATACGCTAAACAGCGGCATGGAGAGTTCATTTGAGATCAAGATCCCAAATAAAGACGGCCATGAAGAAACCCATTATTTCACCATGGTGACAGAACTGGACGAATCAGGGGTTATTACCGGTGTACTCTGTACAGGCCTGGACATCACTGAACGCAAACAATTAGAAGAACAGCTGGCGGAACGTGAATGCGAATTCCGCACTCTAGCTGAAAACATACCAATAAACATCTCTCGCTTCGACCGGGATGGCCACTTGACCTACGCCAACTCACGACTTGCTGCCGATTTCACTATGACCATCGAAAAGCTTTTTGGCACGCAGTTATCAGAAGAACCCTCTCAGCCCTATACTGAGATTGTCATGAACTCTGTTATGCGAACATTGGAAGATGGAGTCGAGAGATCATTTGAGATTGAGATCCCTATCAATAGTAGTACCTTTGTCACTCACCTTATTACTATGGTGGCAGAACGAGACGAATCTGGATCCATTATCGGGGTTCTGGCCACTGGCAAGGATGTCAGTGAGCGTAAACGGTTGCAGCGGGAACTGGAACGTCAAGCACGTCTGGATTTTCTTACCGGCTTACTGAATAGACGCTATTTTATAGAGCTATCTAAAATGGAGCTGTTACGACTCAAAAGAAATAGTGGAAAACTATCCCTGATAATGTTTGATATTGATCATTTTAAACAGATTAACGATAAGTACGGACACAGCACCGGAGACCTGGTGTTAAAGAGGATCGCACATATCAGCCACGAAACCGTGCGCGAAATCGATATCGTCGGACGTCTTGGTGGCGAAGAGTTTGTTGTGCTGCTGCCGCAAACAGACAAACAGCAGGCATTCATCATTGCCGAGCGTCTTCGCCTAGCCATCGCTGATCAAGAGCTCAAGTCCGATGAGGGCAAAGATGTACACTTCACCGCCTCATTCGGTGTTGTAACTATCAACAGCGACGTAATAAAGCATGATGACTCAATCAAGATTGACGATATTCTAATCATGGCAGATAAGGCTATGTACCAGGCCAAAGCAAACGGCCGCAACAACGTCTACCAAGATATATAACAGTCTTATTTATCTAAAGAAAAACCAGTGCACAACAATCACCAACCCAAGCAGCTCTCAAGCTAATTACAATTGTAAATGCAGCACCCTAATACTGGCCAAATCACTACAAACTATATTGATGTTAGAATAGATATATGACACCGGCTATCAATGCAGCTAACAAAAACAAAATAGAGTATGCAGTGCATGAGTATTCCCATGAGCCTTCTGCAGAAGCATATGGTCTTGAGGCCGCGAATAAACTAGGCATAGCTAAAGAGAGGGTGTTTAAAACCTTAGTGGTAACTCTTGATGGCAAAGAACTTGCGGTTGGCGTTATTCCAGTCTCATCCAAGCTAAGCATGAAACATATCGCTAAGGCGCTTGGAGCGAAAAAAGCAACCATGGCTGAGAAATATGATGTGGAACGATCTACAGGATACGTTCTAGGTGGTGTAAGCCCCCTAGGACAAAAGAGAAGACTCAGGACTATTCTAGACTCCTCTGCCAGTAACTATTCAACCATATTTGTCAGTGCCGGCAGGCGCGGATTGGAGATTGAGTTAAATCCAAATGATCTACTTGCTCTAACTAAAGGTAGCTTTGCCCAAATATGTAGCCAGTGACATTTGCCATAGACAAACTATCTTATAACAGGTTAGCTTGATAACTGCTTTCCTACCGGATTATCAGACAATGAGTATCACCTACACACCCATAGGAACTATCCATAGCCCGTATCAAGAGAAGGCGGATATGCCAATCCAGCCAACGGGAGCAGAAGGCGTTGCTGGGACTGTTGAACTGCTGGAAGAGTTTAAGGATGGACTGGCCGACCTGGACGGGTTCTCCCACATTATTCTGCTCTACCATTTCCACCGCAGTGAAGAGTTCCAACTCAAAGTTGTACCCTTTATGGATAGAGAACCAAGGGGACTATTCTCTACCCGCGCACCTAAACGACCCAACCCCATTGGCCTATCCATAGTCCAGTTGGATAGGATAGAGAAGAATATCTTACATATTCGTAATGTGGATGTACTAGACGGCACTCCCCTGCTAGATATAAAACCCTACATCCCTGAATTCGATGCTCAGGTTAATGTACGCACCGGCTGGTTTAAACAGTCCCGTGATACCGTCTCCCTATACAGATCGGATGAGCGGTTTAAATAAACACCACCTTGGACAATATTTGGTCAAGGCCGAAGACAAGGGCACTACGACATAAAGGCCGCATGCGAGACTGAAATAATCGCTGTTCAGTTTAGCGTCATTTCTTCAAGAAAATTTGATCTTATCCGGCGTATTCTTTAGTCTCTGAATCATACAAATCAAGTGAACAATTCAGTATTAGTTCCCAATATGGGGTAACATAGAGTTCCGATGAAAAAAGAAAACTTCCCCTTTATCGCCTCCGTTATGGGCCTGTTTCTTATGCTGCTGGTACTGACTGGCAGCGAGGTTCGTGATGATGGTAGCACTCTCATTCCACTATTGACCCTACTCGTTGTCAGCGAATTTGCATTCTTCGTAAACGCAATCGGCGCATACATTGGGATTAAGCATACCCTGGCTACCAGCATTAAACCGCTTTATGCATCAGTTACGCTGATTTGTATTCTGCTGGCCACTATTTTTGCCTGGATGGGAATATCGCTGTGGCCAAACTGATACGGTTTGATCAGTCAACCAGCATCTCTTTCCGCAACTTATCCCGTACCGCCATCAGCACCTTACCGAAGGTATTATACCCTCTGCCATCACGTCCGCAGCCCCAGTAGTAATCATACTGGCTGCTCTCGACAATCTTCTGGTCACCGGTGGCTAATAGGGCATCTGCTGCTTCAGTGTGGGCGCGACACTTGATGTAGATGCCGCGGGTCATATATGTCTCTTTCAGCTTCTCCCAGTCCTTGCGCACTGCTTTTTTGTTTTTCTTTGCAAGCTTCTCTGCCTTGGAAGGATGATCTGCCTCCAAAATGGTTTTACGCAATTCATCCGACTCAAACTTCATAGCTTGGTAGTAGTGTTCCACAGATGGCCATAATTGGCCCTCCAGTTCGAAACTGTGTTTAGAGTAGCTGGATAATAGGTTTAGTGGATCACTACGGGAAACATATAAAGGTGTTGGTTCGGTCCTGGGAAAAATCATTGTTATTTACTCGTGACAAAAGCCCAGTATAAAACCTATCAGTTTCAAGTGCTATTTACATGACAACATAACCTGGTTCCGGCCTGCATCCTTGGCTGCATACATAGCCTTATCAGCCGCCTCCAGCAGACTTTCAAAACATACCCCATGAGCTGGATACCCCGCCACACCTATGCTTACTGTCACTTTCAGGTCTCTATGTCCATTTATACAGAAGCGGCTAGATGCCACCTCTTCACACAGACGATGAGCCAGCTCAAGGGCTTTTTCCGGAGTTGTCTCAGGCAGTATAATTACAAACTCTTCACCACCGTATCGGGACACATAGTCCTGGGTGCGCACCTCTACCATCAACAGCTCTGCCAATGAACGAAGTATCTCATCACCGGCCATATGACCATAAGTGTCATTAACCTTTTTAAACCAATCTATGTCCAACATAAACAGGGAAAGGGGTCTTTTATAACGGTGCGCACGCTCAATTTCGTCTTGCAAACGTCGTTCCAGCTCGCCCCGATTGTATAGCCCGGTCAAGGCATCGTGGATTGCCAGATGCTCCAGTTCCGCTTCCATCTGTTTGCGTTCAGTGATATCACGCATTGTACCGACCGCATGCCAACGGCCACTAATACGCACCGCCGTAACCGAGACCTCAGCCGGAAACTCCTCACCGTTCTTACGCCAGGTTCTTACCTCTATGGTCTCACCAACATATGGGCCTAAGCCTGAATCAATAAAATTACTATAACCTTTGTGATAAGCATTTAAGTCACATGGATGAAGAAGCAGCTTGTGCAGTTCTACACCCATTACATCATGGCTACTATAGCCGGTAATCTTCTCAGCAGCGCTATTCCAGAACACCACCTCACCTTTATCATTAATCATTACGATGGCATCTAAGGAAGACCTTGCTATCCCTTCAAAACGCTCATTGCTCTCATTTAGAGATTTGAGAGACTCTTGTAACTCCAGGGTGCGCTCTTCTACCTGATGTTCCAAATTTCTGGTGTAATCCTGAATTTTCTTATGCGAATGTTCCAGGTCGCTCAGTAACTCATTAAAGGCACCTCCTAATTCACCCATCTCATTCTGATCAGTTACAACAACCCGTTGACTAAGATCCTGCTGATTATCACGTATATGGTCAATTGCCTTAAGTAGCTGCTGCAGTGGCCAGAAAAGAAGCCTGTTGAGAACCGGAACCATTACTAACAACATTATTAGCAGTGTGCCTAAGGCTATGAGCACTGTTACTTGTATTAATCCCTCCAGTTTAGAGTTAACTATGGAATTAGGTATGCCTATTACAATCATGCCTACCTTGACACCGCCCGGCTGTTTTACCGGCACCATGGCATCAATAAACAGTTCTCCTCCAGTCTCCGATTGAGCAATCAACTCTTTACCGGTTCCGATCAAGGATAGATGCGGCGCAATTATGGTTTCAGCTTTAATACCATCAGGCAGACTACTGAACAGGGGTGTGCCGTGGATGGTGACCACCATGGCATAGGCGACATTCTCATGATTTTTCACTACCTCCTGGCACTGCTGCTCAAAGCCGCTCAGTTCCCATAGAGGTATCCCAAACCTAAGCAGATGTTCCAACTGCTGAGCCAGTATCCTACCTACCACCAAACCATTCTGCTCCAGATCCTTACGGTAATGGGAATGAAACAGACTACCTATGCTCAAGGCGGTTGCGATAAAAGCAAACACAGTGACTGCCAGCACTATTGTAAGTAATTTGTTACGTATCGAATGTCGCATAATCTTCAATGGGACTAATTACTTCTCCCATTCATAACTAGAGATGACCTTGGTCGCAAGTAAAGTGCCGGTCTGAATTTTGATCCCCAGCTGTCTTGCCCTGCGCAGGCTGATAATCGGCTCACCCATGCGTGTGGGCATCATATGTAGCTGGCCAGGACTTCTGCCACCAATAAGGATCTCGCGAGCTAATTTACCCGCTTGCAACCCTTGAGCATAACCTGATACCGCCACCGCACACAGAGTTCCAGCAGCTACCCGATTTCCCCAGAAGCTAAAATCCGGCAAACGACTATTTTCCGCGGTCCAACGCAGCACATCACTATAGGGAACATTTCTACCCGCTCCATCCTTGAATGTGAATATACCGAGGAGTCCTACTGCATCTACCTTATCCTGGTATGCAAGAATCTTCCGCTTATACTCGTCGAAAGTCTTTATCTGCTCCCAAGCCACCACCTCCAGGTCAGGGATCTCCTTTAGCCTGGACTGCATACGTTTCATCACTCCATGCCAGCTGGGACCATCGTCATAGATGACAGCTATGCGCCGCACACCTGGAGCAATCTCCCGTAACAGACTGATAGTCTGCACAAAATGCTCCTGCTCCAGCACACCAGTAACATTATTGGATTTATGGAATCCGTAACCCTCTGGCGCCGTGTTCACGCCGCTAAAAACGAATGGTATTTTAGCGCCTAAATAGTGGCTTGTTACGTACTTCTGGGCATTATCATCACTGGTATAAATTAGATCAGGACGCCAATCATCAATCAGCTTTCGAGCCTGTTGTCCCGCTTTCTCTTTCGACTCTTCATCACTGTGGCGTTTGGTATCCATCTCGAATACCCGGTACTCCACATCAACACCAGACAGTGCCTCCTGAAAACCGGTGAACTGGCTTTCAGTCCACTCCCAGGGCTGGTGATGGCTCATGATATGGAGGATACGAAATGAACTTACTCTACCATCGTCTTGACCGACAACAGATGTTGCGACAGCTAACCATAACCAGATATAAGCCAACAAACGCATAAACATCGATTTGGAGTGGCATCTAATCATTGTGCACACTTCTCATTATTTATAGTTATGTACCAGACATCTCTACTATTAAGAATAGAACAATTCAAAACCTAAATACATACCTTTTATCTGGTAGTTTTGCAAAACAGTTCAGATTCATGTGTTAATATCATGGCTATCTACAGCTGAATTAAGAAGCAAATAGAATATTGCTGTCAAATCAGACTGTTAGATGAAATGCTTGTTAAATCTGATCCCTGTTTTCAATGCAATAATAAAATACCTGGCTTTTGGCGTTTAACAATCAAAAAAATGGGGTAGGCTTATGACCAAACAGAACTGCGCCATCTGCGCCTTTCGCGCAAAATATGACAATAACCCAGGCTCCTTTACCGGTAGACTGTGGCGTTGGCACATCAACTTCTGTCCTGGCTGGAAACAATTTTTTATTTCACTTTCTCCAGAGGAAAAGACTAAGATTGCAGATAACTATAGTTTTAATAAATATCGATAACCCAATTAATTCAACAACTATTTTGCCAGTATGACCCTACTCATAGTTTATATAGCCGTCGCCCTACTCTTCTCGTTTTTGTGTTCTATCTATGAAGCGGTACTCCTAAGCATAACTACTGCCCATATCAGTGTACTTGAGCAGGATGGAAAATCATCCGGCCCACTACTGCGTAAACTAAAGGGTGATATAAACAAACCGCTGGCTGCAATTCTGACCCTCAACACCATTGCCCACACTGTAGGGGCCGTTGGTGCCGGCGCTCAGGCCATGATTGTGTTTGGCGATGCCTGGGTGGGATTAATCTCTGCCATACTGACCCTGATGATTCTGGTGTTCTCTGAGATTATTCCTAAAACACTGGGCGCAACATACTGGCGCGGACTGGCTGGCGTTACTGCTTACAGCCTCAAATACCTAATAAAGATTCTATATCCGTTTGTTTGGTTATCTGAACTGCTGACCCGAGGTCTTTCTCACAGTTCAAAAATAGATGGATTCAGCCGTGAAGAGTTCGCCGCCATGGCCGATCTAGGAGAACAGGAAGGACAGCTGGAAGAACGGGAATCACGCATCCTGAAAAACATGTTCCTGCTGCACGAAACAGTAGTAACAGACGCAATGACTCCACGTCCCGTTGTATTCTCACTACCTGAATCTTTGACGGTTGATGAGTACTTTGAAAAACATTATGACTCACGCTTTTCCCGCATCCCTGTATATGCTGAAGATAATGAAATATTTACCGGCTTTGTACTCAAAGACGATTTGTTGCTGGCTCAGGCACGTCAAAACACTGGAAATACCCTCAAAACCTATCGACGTAATCTTCATGCCTTATCGGATAAGCTATCACTCTCCGATGCCTTTGATGAAGTACTGCATCGGCGCGCGCACATTATGGTAATCGTTGATGAGTACGGGGGAATGGAAGGCATTATTACCATGGAAGATATCCTGGAGACCCTGCTCGGACTGGAAATAATGGACGAAAGTGACAAAGCTGCCGACATGCAGGAGTATGCACGTCGCATGTGGAAGAAACGAGCACAGGAGATGGGAATTGCTTTGCCGAAGGATGATTGAGTTAATAATTAGCCGCTGAATCTAAACATCATCAGATTAGTCTGCTTCCAACCCCTACTTGCATAAAACTCTAACGCGGCTCTATTCTCAATATCTGCTGCCAGCTGTAACCGTGTAAGCCCGTTATCTTGCGCCCACAGGTGTAAATAATCTAACAGAGCGGCACCAACTCCTTTTCTACGGAAATCTTTATCCACCACCACATCCTCAACCAGTCCAACATAGCCACCCTCAGCGGTTGATACTAGAACCTGCAGTGTGGCCATACCTATGATTCCACCCTGGCTTTCTGCAATCACAATATGTGCGCCCAGTGTATCTAGTAACAGGGTTAAACCTCTGCGCTGTTTCTCTTCATCTGAAACAAAGTCGGACTCAATGGAAAAAAGCTGTGATAGTAGACATGACATCCCACTGACATCAGACTCTTTTGCAGAACGTATCTGCACCGGGCTATTCATCCTTAAGCCCTCTGTTCAGCTAGCTCTAGCAGATCCAATGCCTGTTTTTCACAGGCTACCCTAACCTTAGGATTCAGCGCCTTGAGCCAGGGCTTGGGTATGGCATCAACACCATAAGTGGCTCCAGCCAGCATGCCGGCAATAGCGCCGGTAGTATCTGCATCGCCACCCCTATTAACCACATCAATAAGGATCGTTTCAAAACTATCATTGGTAAAAAAAGCCTGAAACACCACCTTCAAGGTATGTACGATCCAGGCACTGGGGTTTTGCGCCTTTTTGCTATCAAAGCGGTAGGGCTTATGTTCCGCCACCAGTGCATCTGCTATGTCTTTAAAATCTTCCTTTGGCGCTCCATTCAGAGCTGCCACTGTCATCCGTAATACCGCTTCGGTACCCGCATCTGCCTGTGGATTGTTGTGGGTAACATGGGACTGAATACGGGATACCTCAACCACCTTTTCATAAGGTGCATTCCAGTAAGCAAGTGCAATTGGCACCGAACGCATGCAGGCACCGTTGCCAGCGTCAAATTCGTTTTCTGGCGAGAAGGGCTCACCAGTGTTGCGATAATGTACAATGCCTCTTCTAACAGTGTTGCCAATATCTACTGGCTTAGTGCGCATCCAATCACTGAAGGCCTCGGCCGCTGCAGTAGCCACAACACCACCATTTTCTAGAATTGATTTTCCAAGGGCGAGACTCATCTCGGTATCGTCAGTCACATGGCCCGGTTTCAGGTGCAACCAACCTCCTCCTATGATCTTGTCATGGATTCCGTATTTGTGCTCTATCTCCCGTGGAGTAAGAAACTCCGTTGTAGCGCCCAAGGCATCACCCACCGCCACGCCAAGGTATGCGCCAACCGCTCGTCTTTTCAAATCCTTTTGCAGAATATCCGATGAAGTCAGACCCGCTAGCCTGCGAAAAGAGAACATCACTCCTCCGGCCCAAAGCAGTCCTGGTAATCAGTGCATACTTCGCAACTTGGTGCGCGGCAAACATAGACACCTTCTGCCGAACAGAGCTGCTTATATAGAAACTTCTTCCACTTCATATCCCTGTTATTCGATGCTGCCAAGGATTGGAAATTAAAATTAAATAATCTAGACAGATCGTCGCGCGACCAGAGACCAAGATCCTGCCACAGATGATCCCTGCCCATACAGCCAGATACCAGGATCTGTGCCATCCACATCTCAGACTGGTTGCCATGGGTACGACCCTGCATTAACAAATTTAATAGATCCTCTGACTCTGGCGACCTGGTCAGATCAAGTCTGCGACCGGGATTAGGTACGGCATCAATATGATATTGCGGAAAGTGATGGAGCATCATGCTCATGAACATCTCCGGGTCCAGCCCCATCCAATCTGGTAGCACCGCTTCATTCACCGCCCAACTTGCATAGATGCGCGCCAGCAGTTCAGTATTTTCATATCCGTAGCTATGATCTATCCGGCTATGATCCAACAACCAGAAATAGATATCTTTGCGTGTCTCCATGCTGGTCTTATCTGAACACATCACCACACCTCGTACTCAACATGTTGTGGAATCTATGACTAAACGTCATACACTCTTATGAAACTAAACGCTAAATCTGACCCACAGGGATGTGGGGCTTGCAAAAGGATTGTAGAAACAATCTTTGCCATACAGCACCTCTCCGACCTTTGCTGGAATGACAGAGGAGTATCAGATCTTCCACTACTTGAATCAACGCGCCTGAATCTCAGCCATCGCGTCTTGTAACTTCAATTGGGGAATACCAGTCAAGGAGCCTGGTGGATTAACCTCCATCCCCTGGCTATTTAGAATTGCACCTTCGATGGGGCAGATACTGGTGCACTGAGGATCAGCGTAGTCGCCATTGCACTCGGTACACTTTTTCTCCTCAATCAGAAAATGGGGATCAGCGGCCACTATCGCCTTACTGGGACAGAGTGGTTCACAGGCCCAGCAGTTGATACAACTCTCTACAATCTTGAATGCCATGATCTCTCCTCAAGCGCTATTTCGTATGGAAAGAGAGAGTGAACTCTCAGCCAGCTTGCCACTGGCCTGCATCTCTCGATAGACTGCGGCAACCGCCTCTTCTATGGGTTCATTTGCATGTTCGCCATTTGGTTGGATACCGGCGGCCTCTAATTTCTTCCAGGGAGCGAAACCTACCTGGGCACAGAGCATAACCTCACATCCCTCCAGGGCACGGATGATTTCCGGTATTTTGCTCTCGCCGCTACCGCACTCACTGGGACCTGTGCAGTAGTTATCTGCGCGACGAATGCCTACAAAGCGTACATCTGTAGGACTGGCCTCATACACCAAAAACTCTTTGGCCTTGCCGAAGTGCTGATTGATAATTCCGCCACCCTCGGTGGCAACCGCCATCAACACCGGTCTGGTCTGTTTACTGGGCATCTGAATAGAATCAAGTGATACGGCCACCTCTGTGGCAGACTTAGGTTGATTGCGTTTGGCCTCTACCTCTGCGTGATACTCTGCACGCTTCTGCATGGCGGCTGCATAGTCGACCTCCATATTTTCCACCTTATCCATGGTGAACTCATCGGCCCGATCTTCTCCCAACATACCTACAGCATCGGCCCGACACTGGCGGCAGTGGCGCATCATATTCATATCACCGGCACAACTATCCTGCAGGGTCTGTAGCTCTTCATGGGTGGGACCACGCTGTCCCATCACACCGTAAAAGGTACCGTGTTCCGGTTCGGCAATCAGGGGCATTACGTTATGCAGAAAGGCCCCCTTCTCTTTTACTACCTTGCTGACCTCTTCCAGGTGTTTATCGTTAACGCCCGGTATCATTACCGAATTAACCTTAACCAAAACACCGCGCTCAGCCAGCATTTCCAGTCCTTTCTGCTGCTGCCGGATAAGAATCTTGGATGCCTTGCGCCCGGTGATACGACGGTTGTTCCAGAAGATCCAGGGATAGATCTTGGCACCCACATCTGGGTCAATACAGTTGATGGTTATGGTTACGTGATCAATGTTGTGTTTGCACAGCTCCTCCACCTGCTCCGGCAGATTAAGGCCGTTGGTGGAGACACAGAGTTTTATATCAGGCGCCTTCTCAGTGAGCTGACGGAAGGTCTCGAAGGTGCGCTCTGGATTGGCCAGAGGATCACCAGGTCCAGCCACACCCAACACGGTCATCTGTGGAATATTAGACGCAACCGCAAGCACCTTCTTAACCGCCTGATCTGGAGTCAGAACTTCAGAAACAACACCAGGGCGAGATTCGTTTGAGCAATCGTATTTGCGATTGCAGTAGTGGCACTGGATGTTACAGGCCGGGGCCACTGCCACATGCATGCGAGCAAAGTGGTGGTGCGCCTCTTCTGAAAAGCAGGGGTGATTATGCACCTTGGCGCGGATATGTTCTGGTAGATGGCTGAGCTGATCACTGCTGCCACCACAGCCGGACGCCTCACAACCAGCGCTGGGCTCACACTTAGATTCTTGCTGGGATTGGTTGATTACCCCTAATGACATTGCTCGGCCTCCTGTGTGCCATCCCGATGTTAAAATTTATTACCATCATTACTGCAAAGGCCATGCCGATTATTTAGCACTTCTTAACTGATTGTATTTACTGGGTATTTTATTTTACTAGCAGATGGATGTAGGCTTAGTGACACGACAAAACCCGGGAATGTAGCAACCACCACAGGGTAGAAGCCTAACCCCTGGGCGATTTTCTATATCTGAACAACACAAGGGCAAATCGCCCGCAGCAGCGGGCTCATACATTGACTGGTTTGTGATTTTAGATCTGCCGTACCTGAATATTCAGGGTCTGGATGCGATAGGCGATCTGTCTTGGGGTCATATCCAGCAACCGGGCCGCCTTAGCCTGAACCCAGCCAGCCTTTTCCAGAGCTGCGATCACCCGCTCCCGTTCATCCAGGTTCGGGTCATTGAGATCCACCGCAGCAGCACTGCCAGCAGCTGTCTCCGGCACCTCCACCATAGCCCCGTTCAGACCTGCCAGGTCTAGGGCCTTTTGATCTATGTGGCCGTTTTCGCTCATCACAGCTGCACGCTCCAAGCGGTTCTCCAGCTCACGCACATTGCCAGGCCAGTTATAACGCATCAGAATTTTTAGCCCACTGTCATCAATTGTGAGCTCACGCCCCTGGCCGCTTCCGATCTTATTGATAAGAAATTTAGTGAGATCTGGAATATCCGCCACCCGGTCACGTAAAGGTGGCATATTGATCGGCATTACATTAAGCCGGTAATAGAGATCTTCCCGGAAGTTACCTTTCTGTACCTCCTCCTCCAGATTTCTATTGGTGGCAGCCACAACCCGTACATCAACCTTCTGGGTCTTGGTACCGCCCACTCGTTCAAACTCTCCCTCCTGCAACACCCGCAACAGCTTGGCCTGAAATGCCGGACTGATCTCGCCGATCTCATCCAAAAACATAGTGCCGCCGTGGGCCTGCTCAAAACGCCCCTTACGCTGATTGACTGCTCCGGTGAAGGCTCCCTTCTCATGACCGAACAGTTCTGACTCCAACAAGTTATCCGGCAGGGCGGCACAGTTGAGTTTAATAAACGAAGCATTAGCGCGCGGAGAGTTATAGTGTATGGCGTTGGCTATCAGTTCCTTACCGGTGCCGGATTCACCACGCACCAACACAGTGGTATCCCACTTGGATACCTGACGTACCTGTTCGAAAACAAAACGCATACCCTGGGTATGGCCCACCATATTGGAGAAGCCATGGTCACCCTTAACCTTGCGTCGCAGTGAATCACGTTCATGCTCTATGGCCTTCTGGGTATCTTTTACCTTACGCGCCAACAACAGACTCTGCCCAATAAGGCTGGCTACCATCTGCATAAAACGGCTGCACTTAACTTTGCCCCATTCTGAATCCATTGGCTGAGCGGTCAATACCCCGACTGGATCATCGTCTAAAGTGATTGGCACACCAATAAATGGAAGGTCGGCATCATAAACACCCAAACGATCAAGGAAACGCTGATCGTCTCCCAATCTAGGTATGATCAACGGCTCTGCCAACGACATAATGGATCCGAGCATACCCTCTCCCGGTTTGTAACGTACCGAATCAACTGGAAGTGGATCCTGCTTGTGTAGCGCACTGATGAATAAATCTCCCGACTCTTCATCCAGCAAACTCAGCATACCGTGATCCAGCTTGGCGTAGTCGTGCAACACCTCCAGCACCGCAACCAATGTTTCACGAAAATCTAGAGACTGGTTGAGCACACGGCTAACCTGATATAGGGCCTCAAGCTCTGTCTCAAAGGCAGAACAACAACCTTCACTGTTTGTAGAAACAGGTATCTCAACAGAATTAGCCACTAACGACCCTCCTCGCCAACGCCATTAAGCGGTAGGCTGACTCGTACCCTACAACCTCCATTGAGTGGAGAATCTATAACCATACTGCCGCCATGACTGGCGACTACTTCTTGGGCCATGGTCAGACCCATTCCTGCATGTCCACGTCTCTGCCTCCATCCACTGTAAAAGGGTTCGAACACCTTAAATCGAATAGCCTCTTCAATGCCGAGACCATTATCAATAATGTCCACTTCTAAAAACTCACCACTCTCTCTACTGATAATCTGAATTTCCCGATGTGATCTGCCTGACTCTTTAAGTGCATCAAGGGCGTTATCCAGCAGATAATTAAATAGACTGCGGATGGCGTTCGGATAGGCGCTCATGGATGGCAACACCAGGGCCGGTTTCCAATCCACCACAATCCCGTAAGCCAGATGTTGCCCTGTCTTCAGGCTGAGGACGTCATGCAAAATCTCATTAAGATTCACCGGTGCTGGCTGTTCCACCTGAATATCAGGCAATGCCGCATGCATGCTCTGTAGTGCCTTGTCGCCAGACTCCAGCAACTGATTTAAAACCGTCCGAAACCCATCTCCCTGACGCATCTCCTCAGGCATGGAGAGTGCTGCTCGAATAACATTCAATGGCGCCTGTAGCTGGAAGATGGCGCCAGATATCGACTCTTGGATACTCTGCATCATCTGTTGCTCAGCCATACCGGCACGGATGGCGTTCATCCTGGCCTCTTGAGTCTTGCGTCTGCTTGCGGTGATCTCATTGGCCACCAGCAACAAACAGTTATTTGATGCATCAGAATCCTGAAAATAGTTATGGGCTGCCTCATCCAGCTCCGTCATATTTACTACTGAACAAGTGAACCAGCGTGGGCCCCTGCCACCTGGCAGGTCTAGCCGAACTTCGCGGTTACTCAAGCCGGAGTCTGTCCCGCTACCCATCGCATCTAGAAACAGATGGGCCGGCTCTTCACCCTTGAGATCTGCCCGAAGAGATTTGTAGGCCTGGTTGTCCAAAAGCACCTTGCGTTCCCTATCCAACAGGGACACCACAACCGGAGCCAGGTCCAGAACCGACTCGGTCATGGCCTTCTGAAACTCCAACTGCTGTCCAAGTTGGTGCATCTCTGTTACATCTCGGTGCATACCCAGGTGATATCTGGTCTTACCATCGCTCTGAACTGGTGCAATCATGAGCTCGGCCAGATATTCACTACCGTCTTTGCGGTTGTTGACCAGTGAACCGCGCCACACCTTGCCCTTATCAATAGTTGCCCACAGCTCTTTATAGATACGCTCAGGGGTGGAGGAACTGGAGAGGATAGACTGGTTCTGACCCACAGCCTCTGATCGGCTGTAACCCGTTAATTTTTCAAAGGTTTCATTGACATAGAGTATGCGAGCACTCTTATCAGTTATAGAAATGGCGATGGGCGCCTGATCCACTGCTTTGAGGAAAACCCGCGGAGAAAGGACCATGTCACTATCCGCCACAGCAGCGAACGCCTGCAACACCTCGGCCGGTGTTCCATCAGGGGGCGACTTTAGGAACCGACTGACCTCTATGGCCATGAAATCGGGGTCATCAACAGCATGGGTTCCCATGATAATTCCAATCTCTCAGTAATAACCTAAGCAACTATCTGCAATATCCAGACCAATTGACCTTATGATGTAGGTGCCAACTCCTCTGGGAAATTCCAGATCAGGACAACAGCAGTACAAATCGCCCGCAGGAGCCTGCTCCTAAAATAAGTTTGTCCCAATCACTTGTTGTCCGCTATCCTCCGGATACTGATTAACTCAACCATAGTGCAAAACAAAAAAAATGGGTTCATCACCCCTACAGCAGGCAGCTATAAATCCAAGCATCAGCTGGGCCTACCCGGGCCTGGATAGAAGGGATCTGCGCCTGGATTTCATGCGCGGCCTTATAATGATCTATCTAATAGTGGTGCACATGGAGTACTTCTCACTGTTCTCGCTGTTTGCATGGGAGAGACTGGGTATTGTCTCCAGCGCCGAGGGTTTTGTGCTGCTATCTGGCCTGGTGGTAGGCTTGGTCTATGGCAAGCGGGCCAAAAAGGAAGGTATGTTGTCTGCTGCTAAGAGGTTGTGGCAACGGGCCTTCAAGCTTTATCAGGCGAATCTGTTTGTCATATTGAGTATCGCCCTGCTGGGCCTGATACCTTTTATTAATGTGTATGACATAACCCATTGGTGGGTTCCTGGCGAAGCAACTCACGCCTATTATCTCTATCCAGCTGATACTGCCCCATGGTGGGAGTGGTTGTGGAAAGCAGTGACTCTACAGATTGGACCTCATCAGTATCAGATCATCGGTCTATACGTGGTACTACTAAGCCTTTCGCCCCTGGCCATCTACCTTTTGATGCGTGGCTACTGGAGTTGGATCTTACTAGCATCCTGGGTTGTATATATCACCAACCTGTTTCTTATGATTCGCATCACACCAACCAAGTTCGAACTGGGGTTTCCACTGCTGACCTGGCAACTACTCTTCTTCAACGGTTTGGTAATAGGCTTTTATCGCGAACAGATATTGGGCTGGTTAGTAGCAGACAAAAACCGCTGGGTATATTGGTTAGCCGGATTTATATGTGTGGGATTTATATTTCTCGGCTTCAACTCCCCCCAACCCATGTTCTGGCCCTGGAAGACATTTTCCTTCATACCCCCCGATACCTTTTTGAGCATCCATGGATTTTGGTTTAACAAAACTATGCTTGGTCCGGGTAGGTTACTTAACAATGCGGCCTTGTTTATAACCATGTATGTTCTGTTGAGCCGCTATTGGCTTGGCTTTAATAAGGCGCTGGGCTGGTTCCTGATTCCCTTGGGGCAGGCTTCTCTATATGTGTTTACAGTTCATGTGTTCATTATTCTACTGGTGATAAATATACCTATCCAGATTCTTGATAACTTTATCTTGGGCACCTTGGTTCACGGCGGAGCATTATTACTGACCTGGTTTTTGGTCAAGTACAAAGTACTGTTTAAATGGATTCCTCGTTGATCTACTGCGATGAAGATCAGCGTTGATCACATTGCACATAGTGATAAACCCCGGGCCAGATCTCTCTACCTCTATTCCCCATGACACTGACCATCCCAACACTAGCCTGTCCATAGTTATAGGGGCAACCTCTGCCGCTGTGATAGCAACATCTATCTCCGAGTATCCTACCGTACAGTTTTCCCTTCAGCATATGCCCTAGCAAATCAGTTCTTCTTACGGCACGAAGACTACGGCATATTGAACGCTTCATTAAGTCGTTAATATTATTATTGCCCTGGCTAAGCTGTCTATCATAACTGGACCATGTTGCCTTGCGGCAACGATTGCCATCCCACCATCTGTTAATACAGGATTCTGCCTTCTTTGAAGCACGCATTCGTGCTTTGTTATGGGATGCAGCTGGAGCAGAAGCGCTGAATTTCATCCTTCCTGCATTGAGTGTTACCTTTGGGCGGTGATCTCTCCATACTCCATCAACTTGATACTGCTCAGAGATAAAATTGATTTCAACTTTGCAGCTACGGGTTGTCCTGGCATGTGTTGTAGTCATCCAAACCAGCATAAATGCAACTACACTGAAATATACAAAAGATCTATTTAGAATATTCATATTGCACCCATTCGTAGGATTTATTCACAATCACAGCTGTCCCGTTAACTCCTTCTTACTGTGTAAGAATTGACCGTAGTTTCAATATCTCAGGGCTTCTTCATGTCTATGAATTCTTCAACACCTGTTTATGCTGATATTTCATACCGTTACCACCTGCCAGTGATATAGTTAACGAGACAGTAATGATTCACAATATTTGATTTAGAACCCTCCAATACTAATCTTAGACGATTCAGCTGCTATTTCAGCGTTTAGGCTGTCTCCATTGATACATTGACCCGTTAGACATATTCTTATAGGACTATGGGACGACTAATCTTTATATCAATATTTCTAAGTGTTCTTGCGCTGGCCAACCTCTATGTCTACCGGCGCTTCTTCTGCCAGTTAACGCCACGCCTGCATCGGGCTGGCGCAATATTGATGGGATTGGTAATGGCTGGCGAGCTGCTTTTTGTGCTGGATTTAGTCACTGGTTTGTTTCCTGAATCGCTAGCCCTCTACATAATATTAAGCAGCTTACTCGGCACCAGTTTCATTCTGTTTGTAGTTGCCCTGATATATGACCTGACAGTATCAGTTTCCAGGCGGGTACCTTTTAATCAAGAGAGCCGCCGCACAATAAAAGTGTTCTTTGATGCAACTGCACTTATCCTGGCTCTATCCTATCTTGGACTAGGTTTTTACCAAGGCTCACATGATCCAAAGGTGAACGATGTAGTTGTAACTATCAAGGAGTTCCCTTTTAACGGTTTCACTATCGTGCATCTTACTGATGTGCATATCGGGCGGACACTGAGGGAAGAGTTTCTGGAAAGAGTTGTTGCCAAAACCAACTCCATGCATCCAAACATGGTGGTAATAACCGGTGACCTTTATGACCTCTCTCCCAATGAGATCAGCGATGACCTTGCACCTCTAAAGAAACTTAGTGCGCCCACATACTTCGTAACAGGCAACCACGAATACTTTCACGGTGTTGAATCCATCCTGGAGTCGGTACGCTCTCTGGGCATGATACCGCTTAGTAACAAAGCTATACGCTTCGGCAATAAAGAAAACTACTTCAATTTAGTTGGACTCAATGACATTACCGGCTTCCGCTTCGGCCTGCACAAACCTGATGCAGAAATTGCTTACCAGGGGGTAGACCAATCCAAACCCACCATCGTACTATCACACCAACCCAGATCCCTATATCTGGTTAAAGATAAACGCTGCGACCTAATGTTGAGCGGTCACACCCACGGCGGACAGATCTTTCCATTTGGTTTGTTGGTAAAACTTGCCCAACCCTATATTGCCGGCCTGCATGAATTCGAGAAAGGTAAGCAGATTTTCGTCAGTCGTGGCACAGGCTATTGGGGCCCTCCCCTGCGAGTGCTGGCGCCTAGTGAGATCAGCCGAATTGTTATTACCAACTAGAGGAGCTTGTTGTGGTAACACCAAGCCCTCACATCTGTAAGAGCCCAGTCTCCTGGGCGAATAGCACTCTCAAACCATCGCCCGTAGGTGCGTTATTTGGAGTCACCCATTGGCCTGCCACCAAACCTCCAACGACGAATACATCCTTGTCTACAAAAACCACCTAAGGAAAAGGATTAGCTGCCCGATCAATTAACACATCGTGTTTCACTTCCAAGGCGATGTGGGACACCGGCAATGAGATCCCATCCAGCCATGCATTTACCGCATTGCGCTTTCTCTCTCCCGTTATTAGAAACAGTATACTTCTACTGTTTTTCAATGCCTCTGGAGTCAGACTAACGCGTTCAGGCGGTGGCTTGGGTGCGTTATGAACAGCGCAGACCAGTTGTCCCTCTGGTGATGGGTGACCGGGAAACAGGCTGGCAGTATGGCCGTCCTCTCCCATCCCCAACAACACCAGATCGAAGGGGACGGCTTTCGCTATTAGCTCCTGGTAGCTGGAGGCTGCATGTTCAGATCCCAGTTCTGCCGCTATCGGGTGGATCTGGTGCTGTGGAATGGGGACCAGGTGGCCCAGTGTTCGTTCCAATAGAGAGCTATTTCGTTGCGGGTGATCGGCTGGCAGGCAGCGCTCGTCTCCAAAATAGAGCTCCCATCGTTCCCATTGGCTCTCCGCTTCGGCCAGGAGGTTATAGGTACGCTCCGGTGTATTACCACCAGACATCACTATGCGGAAACGGCCCCGTTTACCTATGGCTTCGCTGGCTGCAGAGAGAATGCGGTCACGGGCCTCCAGGGCGACGGCCTCTGCATCTTCTAGTAGGGTCCAGTTAGCTGGTATCACTGTTCCGGATCCATGTTGTGACGCCAGTGATGCTCCTCTTTCTCGAATAGCCTTTGGCTCTCTTGCGGCCCCCAGGTACCAGCCGGGTAGGTGCGAATAAAATCACGATCCATGGACCAGGCCTGCAGTACCGGGTCTACCACACGCCAGGCGTACTCTACCTCGTCATAGCGCAGAAACAGGGAACGATCCCCCTCAATTATATCCAGCAGCAGCTCTTCATAGGCATCGGTCTGGACATCACCTGTGTTACGCAAACTAGCATCCAGGCTGGTCTGACGGGTACGCATCTCCAGGCCAGGCTCCTTCACCGTCATCTCTACCCGCAGGCATTCGCAGGGCTGGATCCCCAGCAGCACCCAGTTCTGTCGCATTTTTTCGATCTGGGTATCTCGGAAGAACTGTTGCGGTGGATGGCGAAAGCATATGGATATCAGGGATTGGCTCTCTACCATACGCTTGCCGGTGCGCAGGTAGATAGGGACGCCGCGCCAGCGCCAGTTATCTATGAACAGTTTGAGGGCGGCATAGGTCTCGGTGACACTCTCGGCGGGAACACCATCCTCCTGCAGATAGCCCCTTACCCTCTCCCCCTCGATGCTGCCTGTAGAGTATTGAGCGCGAAAGGCGTGGGCATTCACGGCACTGTGAGGGATGGGACGGACCGACTTCAGCACCTTAACCTTTTCATCCCGCAATGATTCCGCCTCCATAGATACCGGTGGCTCCATTGTCACCAGGGTCATGAGTTGCAGCAGGTGGCTCTGGATCATGTCGCGCATGGCACCGGCACCGTCATAGAAGGCGGCGCGGCTACCTACGCCCAGGCTTTCTGAATGAGTGATCTGGATATGGTCGATATAGTTACGGTTCCACAGGGGCTCCATCATTACGTTGGCGAAGCGGAACACCAGTACGTTCTGTACCGTACTCTTACCCAGATAGTGGTCGATGCGGTAGAGCTGCTCCTCCTTCAGGTAACGGGAGATCCTTGCCTGCAGGACTTTGGCGCTCTCAAGGTCATAGCCGAAGGGCTTTTCAATAACCACCCGACGCCATCCGCTATCCTCAGCAAGAAGCTGGGATGCACTTAGATGTTCCACCACCACACCAAACTCAGCAGGGCGAATAGCCATGTAGAAGGCGATATTTTTCGGAAACCCGCTACCCTCTTCGATCTGTTGCCGCACTCCTTGATACATGGCTGTATCATTCAAGTCTCCCTGGACATAGTGCAGCCGCTGGGAGAAACGGGCAAAGGTCTCCTCCACCAAACCGCCCCGCGCCTTGGCGGCCACCCATTTACGTACCTCTCCGACGCATCGCTCACTATCCCAGGGGCGACGCCCCAGCAGCAGGATACAGGTCTGCTCCGAAAGCTTATTCGCCTCTTCTAGGTGGTAGAGGGCCGGCATCAGCTTCTGCCGCGAGAGGTTGCCGGTGGCGCCGAAGATCACATAGGTACAGGGCTGTGGCATTACGGCTTATCCTTGTTAGCCCAGTCGGTGTGGAAGAACTCGCCCCGGGGCTGGTCGGTGCGTTCGTAAGTATGGGCGCCGAAGTAGTCACGCTGGGCCTGTAACAGATTGGCCGGCAGACGAGAACAGCGGTAGCCGTCGAAGAAGGCCAGGGCCGAGCTGAATGCAGGCATTGGGATACCCAGCTCGATACCCAGCATTACGCTTCTTCTCCAACCGGCTTCTGCCCCCTGGATGGCCTGGAGAAAGAAATCATCAAGTAAAAGATTTTCCAGCTCAGGATTTTGTTGGTAGGCCTCATTAATATTATTGAGAAAACGGCTGCGAATGATGCAGCCGCCACGCCAAATCAGGGCGATATTGCCAAAGTTTAGGTTCCAACCGTAGCTCTTGGCGGCCTCCATCATCAACATGAATCCCTGGGCATATGAGGTTATCTTTGAGGCGTAGAGTGCGTCGTGCAGATCCTGAATCGCTTTAGCCTTCTCTCCTTCAAAACCACCGCTAGGCCCACCGATCTGCTGGGCTGCACGCATGCGCTCCTCCTTGCGTGCTGAAAGATTCCGGGCGAAGACAGCCTCATTGATCAGGGTAAGGGGAACACCAAGTTCCAGAGCACTTATTCCGGTCCATTTACCGGTCCCCTTCTGCTTTGCACTATCGAGAATCCGCTCAACCAAAGGTGTGCCATCGCTATCCATCACTGAGAGGATATCGGCTGTAATCTCAATCAGATATGAGTTCAGAACCCCCTG
Source organism: Sedimenticolaceae bacterium (assembly GCA_050291365.1). Classification (GTDB taxonomy): domain Bacteria; phylum Pseudomonadota; class Gammaproteobacteria; order Chromatiales; family Chromatiaceae; genus JAAGZL01. The sequence continues at coordinate 174,346 of JBNKJS010000041.1, forward strand.
GTTCCATTGGGTAAAGATCTCCTGCATCTCGCCATGGGAGATCCCGAGACCGGCGCGCATCAGATGAAAGGCCTCGCAGATCAACTGCATATCACCATATTCGATGCCGTTATGCACCATCTTCACATAGTGTCCAGCGCCATTCTCTCCTACCCATCGACAACAAGGTTCACCATCCACTTGCGCCGCAATGGTTTGAAACAGCTCCCGGACCTCTGGCCAGGCTGATGGGTCCCCTCCCGGCATAATGGAGGGACCACTGCGCGCTCCCTCTTCGCCACCCGATATTCCGAGGCCCAGGAAGTGCAGTCCATGGCTGTCGACCTCTTGGGTGCGCCGTTCGGTATCCGAGAAAAGGGAGTTGCCACCGTCAATGATAATGTCACCCTGCTCAAGAAGTGGCAGGAGTTGCGCGATCAGCAGATCCACTGGTTCACCCGCCTGCACCATAAGCATTACCTTGCGGGGGCTGGAGAGTTGATTCACCAACTGGTCGAGGGTGTATGCAGGGCTGATGTTGCCACCCTTCGCCGGTCCCTCGATAAATTGGTCGGTGCGTGAGGCAGTGCGATTGTAGACCGTTACCCGGAAGCCGTGGTCACTCATATTGAGCACCAGATTCTGTCCCATCACAGCAAGCCCGATGAGTCCGATGTCCGCCTTTTGCATGCCTTGTTCCTCAGCTTTATCCTTTAACTGTAGATTAGGATACACCGTATGACGAGAGGTTGTCGCATCGCCCGGAAGACCTGGCCTCTACAACTTGATTACATCCTCTATCTCGGCCTTCGCCTGGATGATGTGGTGTAGTTGCATTTCTACCAACATTTGGCTCTCAGCTTGGATTTATAACCAATCAACAGATTGCCTTCCATTATGGGTTGGGTGTCTTGTTCTTTTAGATTGCCAAGGAAAACCAATTTGAGATTAGGCGCAAAGAGTATGAGCTTGGAATTTCAGAGATACGGCAAAATGCGCTGGCTCAGTATGGATGATTTTGGGGAAGCCGTCAGTCTCTGACCCGGTTTTTTGTTCGGGTGCTGGCTCCCAGTGAGATAAGTCGGATCGTAATTACCAACTAGCAAATAGAGTTGTAGTAGCCCGCTCCTGCGGGCAAAAATAGATTCGTCCCCATTTATTTTCATTTATTATTTTTTGGGGAGGGTAAAGCTGAATGTGGTGCCGCTCTGTGGATTGGCCCTCGCCGAGATGGTTCCACCGTGGTCTTCTATGATACCGCGGCTAATAGACAGCCCCAGCCCCATACCCTGGTCTTTGGTGGTAACGAACGGCTCGAAAGCCTTTTCCAATACCTCATTGGCAATAGGCTGCCCTGTATCTGTCACACTGCATGTAACCATACCTTGCGGCTCCTCTGAACTGTGTATAACCAAGTAGCGCGCCAATCGCTCCGTATCTGTCATGGCCTCGATGGCATTACGCGCCAGATTGAGTATCACCTGCTGAATCTGGATTGGTGAGGCTTTAACCGTCAGCGGTGAATCACATAGTTCTTTGCGGATAACCACACCTTCTTTACGCGCTTCCGGCTCCACCAGGACTACTACTTCTTTCACCAGATCGTTTAGATCCACCTGCCTGCAATCCGCCTCCCCCTTGCGGATAAACTGACGCAACTGACGGATGATCTCTCCCGCCCGTTCCGCCTGGGTGGCAGCCCGCTCCATGGCATCCATCAATTCCGCCTTGTTATCGTTGCCGGATTTCAACAGGCGTATACAACCGCGAGTGTAGTTTGCTATAGCGGCAAGAGGTTGATTCACCTCGTGGGCAATACCGGAGGCCATTTCACCCATGGTGCTGAGGCGCGCCACATGGGCCAGTTCTGCCAGATGCTTGCGCTGTTTATCTTCCGCTTCCATACGCAGTGCGACATCACGGAAAACCACCACGGCGCCGACGGTCTTCCCCTTTGGGTCCTTGATAGGATTAACGCTGTACTCCACCGGGATCTCATCTCCCTCCGGACTCCAGAATACATCATACTCAATGAATCGTGGGGAGGAGTCGCGTGCAGTGGCGTATACAGGGCACTCACTCGCTGGATGTACTGTACCGTCTGGGTGGGTATGGTGCATCAGTTCATGCTGATTCTGCCCTATCATCTGATCGGCAGACCAACCGGTGATCTCCTCCATGGCTCGATTAATAAAGGTGGCATTACCTCTTAGATCCACACCGTAGATTCCATCTGCAACTGAATCGAGAATCAAATCATGCTCATGTTCCAACCGTTCCTTGGCCTTATGCAGAGCACGGTTGAGTCGCCACACCCAGAGAGTGAGAAGAATCATCACAATAAGTGCCAGGATACCCGCCAGGATTAGATGCCCATACTCCCTGATTACATCAGCCAGGGTGACGTGACCAAGATAGTCGTAGGGAGACAACCGCAGTTCCCGAAACAATTCATGGACGGGCTGATAGTCCAGAGGTATGGTCCAGTGGGCGTATTTACCGGCCATGGCAGCAGGGTGGTCGCTAGGCATGTTGAGCAGTGCTACAGCAACACGCTGGGCCAGATCCGTGTCAGTATGCGCAACCTTGCTAAAGGGCCATTCGGGATAGAGACTGGTACTGATGGCAAAAGGGAATTCATCGTACTGTTTAGCATTCAGTATTTTGAATTCACCCTGCCTGATCACGCCAGCGCTAGTCATACGTTCCAGAATATCAGTGCGTACAGTAGCTGCATCAACGGCGCCCTCACGCACAGCCATCACCACTCTGTCGTGAGTACCGCCGAAACCGAGGTGTTTAAAGTCTGACGCTGGATCTATACCCTCCTTTTCCAGCTCACGCCACGCCATCTGATAGCCACCGAGGGAGGTTTTGTCCACTGCCAGGAAGCTCTTCCCCCGCAGGTCCAGCAGATTGTTGATGTCTTGGCGATCGGCGCGGGTAAAGATTACACCGCCAAAAATATTGTAGGGTGTGCCTCCGCGGCGGTTGCTCAGGGTGGCGATTCTGGTTACCCGATAGCGCACCTCCAGATTCACATAGATACCTGGATTTACCAGGATAAAATCAACGTCGCCGCTCTCCACTGCTGGATCCACTTCGTCAAAATCCAGCGGCTCAACCTTGAACTCAACACCGGGGATATTCTCGCTCAGATAGTCCGCTGTGGCAGACCACATCTGCAGCGTAGCCTGGTCTCCACGATGGCTGAGCACACCTATGCGTACCGGGTCATGCTCGGCGGCAATTGCTACAGAAGGCAGCAACAATAACCACAGAGTTAAGAAATTTATCCTAGTAAAAGCGGAGTGAAACATAGGGCAATTCTATACTACTTTTCCATCTTTGAACCGGCGACCTCCATTACAGGGATTAGAAATCTTCTAGGGATTTGCCATCTTTGCGAAAGGCTTGCACCTTTTCAGCGATGTATTTCTGGAAATGCTGCTTTTCATAGCGCCGATCCCTTACAAACTCAAACATGCTTATGAAATGAAATGGACGGAAATAACCCGGCATCACCGAGGCCAGTTGTTTGCTGCCCGGCTGCTTCGATTTCAGTTCATGTTTTTCCACAAAGAAATGGATGGTAGGTGTGAACACTACCCCCCATTTACGCGCCAGCTCTTTCTCGGGCAGGACTTCGCCATCGAAATCGGTCACCTCATGGTCGCCCCACAGGTTGAGTTGCACAATAAGAAAGTTATCGCGCACATAGCGGTTAATCGTTTCCTTAGCGAAGTTCCGGGTGTGGACCTCTTCACAGTAGGGACAACCCTTCTGCTCCCATATTATGGCGAAGCGTTTACCCGATGCCTGCGCCTCGGCCAGATCTTCACGCAGATCAAGAAAGCTCTCCAGAAACCAGGGCTGTTTGTGCAGGCCGTCGTCACCAACTTCCACATTGGAGCCATGAGTTGCTGGCTCCGATGCCATGGCTACATTCAAGTGGTACATGGATATTAATAGCAGCAGAAAAAATCTAGACCATGTGTGTTGTTTCATATGTTTATCTCCTGATCAGTTCTATAGGCGCCGGGATCAGCGCCCTGCTCTGCTTTGGTTTGTGGCAACAAAAGAGCCCTTAACCTGATAGCCCATGGTCACCCAACCCGGGAAAACCATGGCACGCTCTGTAACAACCAGTTACTAACGGCGCTGAGGCTGCCGGTAAATATCATTACTCCGGTAATAATCAGCAAGGCGCCGATTGAGATCTCCACCCGGCGCATGTGGTGGCGGAAACGTCCCATGAATGCCATGAACGGACGTACCCCAAGTGCCGCAATCAAAAATGGAATGCCGATACCCAATGCATAGATGGTCAGAAGCTTGATACCCTCGCTTGAGTCATTACCGGTAGTGGCTATCATCAGGATAGTGGCCAGGATGGGGCCAACACATGGAGTCCAGCCGAAGGCGAAGGCCAGCCCCAGGAGAAAGGACCCCAATAGTCCCGCCGGACGGCTGTCCAGATGGAAGCGTTTTTCGAAGTTGAGCAGAGGGATCCGCAATAGCCCCGCGTAGTGCAAGCCGAACAGTACGATGATCACGCCGGCGATCCGGCTAAGGATAATCATATGCTGGGCCACGAACTGACTCAGTACGGTGGCCGCCGCCCCCATGATAATGAACACCGTGCTAAATCCGGTCACGAAGAACAGGGCGGAGATGAAGACCCGCCGTTCCAGTTGCCAGTCAGGATTGTCCTGCCGTGTCAGGTCTTCCATGGAGACCCCGCTGAGAAAGCAGAGATAGGCGGGGACCAGCGGCAATACGCAGGGGGAGAAAAAACTGAGCAGACCGGCCAGGGCTGCTCCGAATACCGTTACCTCCATGCCCATACCATCCATTATGCACCTGCGATTTTAACAGTGCGATTGGGTTGCAGGCTGATGTTCTGCTTGCGCCTTATGTAATCTGCCACCACATCATAGATGGGTGGCCCTGAGGTCTCAGGATTTACCGAGGCCCAGCCGCCCACCACATATTTCCTGGTAAAATCGATGGTCTTGCCGTTATCGGTGAGCCGCATTTCGGAGATCCGTTTACCTACAGGTTGACCGATATCGATGCGATAACTCATGCCACCGACCCGTACCATATCGCCCCCCTGCTGATAATAGGGATCTGGATTGAACAGGTTGTCGGCCACGTCCTCCAGGACCTCTTTCAGCATCTTGCCGGTCATCTCCGTGCGGTAACAGGCCGGGTAAGTAATGGCGGTCTGGTTGTAAACATCCTCCATGCGAATCGACTGGCCGGCTAGCAATGAGCTGCCCCAGCGGAAGCCAGGGGAGAGAGCGATTTCGGTATCGCGTTCACTGCGGATAGCGTCCAGGATCAGATCATCGAAAGTGCCGTTGAAGTTGCCGCGGCGGTAGAGGGTGCTCTCGGTGCGGCCCAGTTCGGTGTTAAGAAATTTATTGTGGGGGGCACGCAGTTTCTCTATCAACGCAACCATTCCGGAATCCGGGGCGATAACATCCGACAGCACCGGGATGAGACGGAAACGGTAGTCTGCTACCTTGCGATTGCGTACATCCAGATCGAGGCGGGCGAGGAATTTGCCATGGGAACCAGCCGCCACCAACAGGGTATCCTTAACCTTGATTGCGGCCGGAATAGCATCGTGGGTGTGGCCGGTGAGCAGTACGTCGATTCCCTCCACCCTGCTGGCCAGTTTGCGGTCCACGTCGAAACCGTTATGGCTGGCAACCACCACCAGATCTGCCCCGGCAGCCCGAGCCTTACGCACGTTCTCGGCAATAGTCTCCTCGCGGATGCCGAAAGACCACTCGGGGATCATATGCCGGGGATTGGCTACCGGCGTGTAGGGAAACGCCTGGCCGATCACCGCGATGTTAATGCCGCCACGCTCAAAAAAGGCGGTGCTTTCAAAAACCTTATCTCCCCAGTCGTTATCCACCACATTGCCGGCGAGAAAAGGAAATTTTAGCTGCTTGATCAGTTCCTGTACCCGTTCCTGACCGTAGGTGAACTCCCAGTGACCGGTCATGGCATCCACCCCAAGGGCGTTCATCGCTTCCACCATATCGGCGCCGCGGGACTGCAGGGAGGTGTATGAACCTTGCCAGGTATCGCCGTTGTCGATCAGCAGTGTCTGTCCTGGTCGTTCAGCACGAATCGTCTTGATCAAGCTGGCCATGTGGGCCAGACCGCCGATGCGCCCGTATTCAGAAGCGAGGCGCTGAAAATCCAGATCGGTGAACATATAGGCATCGAGGCTGCCGGGGCGCAGTCCGAAATGGCTTAACATGGCCTTGCCGGTTAGATGGGGCGGCAGGCCATTAACTTCACCCACGCCAAGATTCACCGACGGTTCCCTATAGTGCAGTGGAAGCAGCTGGGCATGGATGTCGGTAAAGTTGAGAAGAGTGACCTGTCCGGTGGAATCAAACTTAAGGAGATCCTCTTGCCTGATTCCTGATCCTGCCGCGTAGGCGCTACGGCTGCCGGTGAGTCCGGCACAGGCTGTGGCAGCCACCACCTGCAAGAAATCTCTACGTGTCAGCATTGGCGTTCTATCCCGGTCTATTTATTAATCAAGTTCCGCAACGCAGTGGCAGTGATAAGGAGGCATACACCAACCACTGCATGCGGATTTACTGCTTACTTGCGTACAGAGGGACTCTCAACCGGCAGTCCATTGGCACGGGCCATGACAAACAGTTCCAGGGCTGTATATTCCGGCGATCCCTGTTTGTAAGGTTCCGCGCGTATATTCTTATTGCAGCCACGGAAACGGCGATGCAGAGATCCAAGCTTCTGCCACTTCAAGCGATAGGTAGGAAATCCATTGGGCATGCCCTGGCTCAGTAGTTCGGAACGAACATTGTTGCCGTGGTTGAGTACATGGCAGTGAACGCAGGCCATATCCAGCGCACCGCGGCGCTGCTCATAGAACTCCTTGCCCTGTGCATAGTATGGGGCCGCTGCACCGTCGGTCTTGACCTGGATCGGCATGCCTTTTGATTGCATACGCACCAGGGCACTAAGGCCAAGCATATCGTCCGATTCCCATTTCCAGGCCGGCGCCTTCAACCGTTCTGTACGGCACTTGTTGATCTGGTGTTCCACCGTAATCAGTTTGCCACTCGACTTTGATACCTTGGGATAAGTAACGGACTTGCCCTTCATGGATGAGGGGTCTTGATGACAGGATGCACAGGATTTTCCTGTTTCCCCTTCCACCCTACTCCACAAAACAAGGCCATGGTCTACCCACATCATGGATGGGTTCTGGATTTCATTCAGCTGCATCTCGCGGGTGGTTTCATCGGAGATAACAAAGCCGGTATAGCGCTGACCATCTGTGAAGCCCTTGAACGCCGGATCACTCAGATTAGGTCCTGCCTGAGCGATACCGATTGCTCCAAGAGTTACAGCCAGAGCGTAGGCGGTCTTCTTTAGTAGTTTCATTTGATATTCTCCTACAGCTTGATCAGCTTACGGTGATGGCTTTTTTCAGGGTGGTTTCTTTACCGTTGTCATCCCTCCATTTGAATGCCAGTTCCCCGCTCTCATCCGCACGACAGCTGAAGGAGATAAAAGGGTTAGCCGAGACCGCTCCATGCAGGTCGGAGCTGAACACCAGCCTGCCGTTGTAGTGGCACTGGAAAAGATTGATGATAAGACGCGGGATCAATTTTCCTGTCTTCTTGTCCTTCCTGCGACCACTCTCCATCTTATGTGGAAAGATAGTTGCAATATTGAATACTTCACCTTTCTTGATCTTGCCGGGAACTTTTACTCTTGGTTTCTTTTTCATAGCCATAATGTTTCTCCTGATCTGTTCTCTTATCCGCCGCAGCCGCCGATGGTGATCTTTATCGTCTGCTTACCGACGTAGATTGAGCCGTCACTCATCTGGGCAACGGCCACCACATTCTGGGTCTTGGCAAGACGCACCCGGGTCGACACCTTGGCTTCGCCGCTCATGGGAGTGAGATGAAATGTGGCCATATCCGGGGCTGGATTTTTTTCCGCCAGCAGATGGATAGATGTCACATGCTCTTTCTCGGTCATGGGACTATCCACGGACACTGTTACCGGAACTGTATTGCCATTTTCTGCCACGTGCGGCATCTTGAATTTGATTTTGCCTTCCTTGATGCTGCCACCTTTGGTCAGCTCTTTAATTCTCGCTTCTGCTTCTTCGGGGGTGGCGAAAGCCAATCCGGGAAGAAGTCCGGCGGTTGCCAGAGTAGCTATAGCAGCGGTGCCGAAAGAGAGGAAGTCGCGGCGGCTTACTTCCTTGGTTGTGAATTGATAATCAGACATCAGTATTTCTCCCTTGATCTCTTTATTTAAGGGTTGTCAGGTAGGCAACCACATGTTCCACCTCTTGGGCGGTAAGGATCGGTTTGCCTGCGAATTTTTTCATTACCCGGTGCAGACCTTCTGTCTTATGGAAAGCCGGCATCATGGTATTGGGATTAATCTGTTTTGGATCGACTACCCGTAGACGAAGCTGGGCTACGTTCATCCTGGAAGCGACACCTTCCAGACTGGGGCCAGCGTTGCCATGGTCTGCCTGCTCTGAAATCGGCATGCGATGGCAGGCAAGGCAGTTACCTTTCTTGCGATGAATGACAATCTCGCGCCCTTTGGCCACATCACCTTTGAGTCCACCCAGTGGGGTCTCAATGGAATAGTTGCTAACGGTGTAGTTAACAACACCGTCGGCACCGGCCAGGGCCACACCAGTCCCTGCCAGTAACAGTGCCGTCAGGGTAATAAGTTGTCTCCTCATGGGTCCTCCTTAAGTTTCGTTGTCTCGAAGGTGTCGTTGCGAACCTCGAGGGCGGTAAGTTCACTGGTTTAGTATCAGGAGTGTGATTCCCGCATGAAATATGAAACGGGATGCTTCCTGACTTAACAGCCCGGGACTGTTGCTTGCTCACTTCCTGTTTAGTTTTTTACAGAAATGGAGGGGACGTGTGTATTGGGTTGATCACCCTAATGTTTCAGGGATGACGAAGGTCTTATGCTGGATTGTTATGATGGTTGTCAGGGTAAACCCTGACACTGCTCCATTATTGTAATTGTTCCAGGAGCATTACGGATGCTAGGGAAAGGAAAGGGGTTACTCCTGATATTCCAGGGCAATCGCCATACGTACCAGATGGGAAACAGAGGCTGCTTCCATCTTCTCCATAATGCGTGCGCGATGGGTTTCCACGGTTTTTATACTAATGGAAAGATTATTACCGACTTGTTTATTTGACAGTCCCTCTACCACCATGTCCATCACCTCCTGCTCTCTGGGGGTCAACGAAGCAAACCGCTTTTCAATCTTATGCCGTTCACTGCGTAGCTGATGGATCTGGGCACTCTGTTCAAGAGCGTTGTGAATGCAATCAAGTAGTGCCTGGTCGTTATATGGTTTCTCAAGAAAATCTATCGCTCCAGCCTTCAACGCCCGTACCGCCATGGGAACGTCTCCATGTCCGGTGAGAAAAATAGTAGGTATGTTTGAGCCTAATTCACGCAGCTTGGTCAGAAGCGCCAGACCACTCATTCCAGGCATGCGCATATCGAGCAGGAGACAGCCCTGGCGGTTCGGATCAAAGGCATCAAGAAACTCCTGTGCCGATGCGAAGGTTTCCACTTCCAGATTGACGGAAGAGATAAGCCAGCGAAGCGAGTCACGGACCGCTTCATCATCATCCACTACAAATACAGTTCGATTGCTCAATTTAGTTCCAGAAACACTGTTGCATTCATGTCCACATCTTATACCAGTTATCGGGAACATCCTGCAAACGGCGCTTAGTAAGATAAGCCGGATTGTTATTACCAACTTGAAACGCTTGATATGTATCGCCCGGAAGACCGGGCACCTACAGGTATATTTTGATAGATATTTATCTACAGCCGTCATCCCGTAACTTGATCGCGGTATCCAGCCTGATAATTTAACCGCAAATAACGCGAATCACCGCAAAATGTCGCAAAGAACCATTTGTAGCCCACTCCTGTGGGCGATATAGATTTGGCTGTCACCGGAGGTCCGGGCACCTACATGCTCATGCTGCGCGCCTTCGGCGCTGGTGAACCTGCTTGTTTGATGTCGTAGGTTCAAATGCGTCTCTTTCAGGCATAAAAAAAGGTCACAGATATGTGACCTTTTTGAATGTGGTAGCGGGGGCAGGATTTGAACCTACGACCTTCGGGTTATGAGCCCGACGAGCTGCCAGACTGCTCCACCCCGCAACTGAACGCCGCATATTACACACACTAACTTGAATCATCAAGTGTTATTTCCTTGCGATATTCGCCTGAAGCATATAGCCTATACGGCTGCTGGTTTTTTGGATGCCCATAACCCCTGAAGTTGAGGATTTATTAGATGTTTCGTGAAGAATTAAAAGTACTGGACTGCACCATTCGAGACGGTGGTCTAATCAATAACTACCAGTTCACAGACGAGCTGGTGAAGGCAGTCTACCGTTCTGCGTGCGACTCTGGGGTGGATATCATTGAGCTGGGCAAGAAGCTGGCCGTGAGCGATGAATATACTAGAGAAAAATACGGAAAATGGAATTTCTGTGATGAGGATGATCTCAAAATGGTCATCGACTCCCACGAAAGCGACTACCGCCCATTAATCGCCGTAATGTTCGATGTGGGACGCGTCGATACCAATGCCCTGCAACAGGCGGATCAAAGCCCAATAGATATGGTCCGCACCGCTTGCTATGTTGCTGATACAGAGAAGGGCATTGATCTGGCCAAGCGCAGCAAGGATCTCGGCTACCAGACCACCATAAACATCATGGCCCCTTCTGCTGCCATCCGTTCAGACCTGAAAGAGGCGCTGGATGAAGTCAGTAAGGCGGATGAGGTGGATTACCTCTATCTGGTGGATAGCTACGGGGCCTACTACTCCGAGCAGGTGACAGATTATCTGAATCTGTACAAGGAACACTGTCCAAACAAAGAGCTTGGATTCCACGCCCACAACAACCAGCAGTTGGCCTTCTCCAATACCCAGCAGGCCATTATTGATGGCGTGAACCTGCTGGATGCAACCATAAATGGTATTGGTCGTGGCGCCGGAAACTGTAACCTGGAGCTGCTGCTGAATTTCCTTAAGAACCCTAAATTCAATGTGGCACCGGTGTACAAGACCATCCAGGAGTACTTTGTACCTCTGCGCGAGGAGATTGAGTGGGGTTTCAACGACATCTACGGTATCAGTGGCCACCTGAACCAGCACCCGCGTGCTGCAATGAAGTGTCGCGCCGACAAGAAGCGCATGGACAAGTGTTATGACTTCCTGATTGAGTGCACTAGTGATGTGGTTTAGGTAGACTTTGCTATACACGTAAAAAAGGCAGGTTAATTACCTGCCTTTTTTAATGCCGTCTGATCTAGGCCTGTTTTGACTGGTTCCCACCCCCATACCCGTCGTCCCGGCGAATGCCGGGATCCAGGGGAAATAACCACATGGGTTCCGGCATCCGCCGGAATGACGATTAATGAATAGTTTTCCTCATTCCAATATCAATGCCATATTCCCTGGGCTCCATCCTTCGGTACGTAAACGGTACATCTGACCCACAGGGATGTGGTGAATGCAAAAGGATTGTAGGAACAATCCTTGCCTTGTACCACTTCTCCGGCATCCGCCGGAACGACGAAATGTGAAAAGGCAGGTTAGATACCTGCCTTTTTTATTGCCGTCTGATCTATGCTTGTTTTGACTGATTCACACCCCATACCCGTCGTCCCGGCGAATGCCGGGACCCAGAAGAAATAACCACATGGGTTGGCTTCGCCGTTGCCTTAGACGATCCGGCAAAGGCCGGAGTGACGATTAATAAATAACTTACCTCATTCCAATATCAATGCCATATTCCCTGGGTTCCGGCATGCGCCGGAATGACGGCTATTAAATAGCTTGCCTCATTCCAACCTCGTCGTCCTATTCCCTGGATTGGCTTCGCCGTTGCCTTAGGCGATCCGGCATCCGCCGGAATGACGAAATGTGAAACTGGTTCTCAAGCCGGAGCCTGCGGGAACGAGACTAAATACATTATTTGCGTATATTTGCGGTGATTTGCGTTTTTAGCGGCTAAATATTCAGGCCTGCTCCAACTCCACCAGGGTCCCACAAAAATCCTTGGGATGGAGAAACAACACCGGTTTGTTATGGGCCCCTATCTTAGGCTTACCGTCACCCAGGATTCTCGCCCCGCTCTCTTGCATCTTTGCAGCGGCGGCATAGATATCATCCACCTCGTAGCAGATGTGATGCATGCCTCCGCTTGGATTGTTTTCCAGAAACCTGGCAATGGATGAGTTCTCTCCCAGCGGATGCAGTAGTTCGATCTTGGTGTTGGGCAGTTCCACAAATACGGTAATAACGCCGTGTTCCGGCAGTTCCACCGGTGCAGAAACCTGGGCACCCAAAGTATCGCGATAGATTGCTGTGGCAGCTTTCAAGTCCGGCGCGGCAATTGCAACATGGTTTAGTTTTCCAATCATAATAAGCTTCTTCTCTAAAACCCCCTCTCCCCAAGGGGAGAGGGGGCATTTCGTACGGCTATAAGTTAGTTAGTTTATAAATCATGGGATCAAGGTTTTAAAAAGATCTCTATCAACTCAGCAGCTGCCAAGGTAGGCGCCGTGGTCCCAGCCACTACCGCCTGCTCCAGTTCATCTATTCTCTGACTGGCCTTGGGATCATGACGCAGGGCAGTGATCAGACTCTCGGATATCTCTGACCACATCCAGCTCTTCGCCTGCTGCGCTCTTCTCTCCTCCTTTTCGCCGCTCGAGTTAATGGTCTGACAATACTCTTCCACCCCATTCCAAATCTCATCTATCCCCCGCCTCTCCAGCGCGGAGCAGGTCTTCACCGGGACCTGCCAGTTTCTGGTTCTTGGATGCAACAGATGAAGAGCGTTCAGATAATCAGACGCAGAGTGGCGAGCCGTGGCCGCCAGATCACCATCCGCCTTGTTGACGATTACCATATCGGCCAGTTCCATGATGCCACGCTTTATCCCCTGTAGCTCATCGCCGCCACCGGGCAGCAACATAAGTAGGAACATGTCTGTCATATCCGCCACGGCGGTTTCCGATTGACCTACACCAACCGTCTCCACAATCACCACATCAAAACCTGCGGCCTCGCAGAGCAGCATGCTCTCTCTGGTGCGACGAGTCACCCCACCCAGAGTACCACTGGCAGGGGATGGACGGATAAAGACATCATCACGCTGAGACAGGGTCTCCATTCTGGTCTTATCCCCTAGAATGGAACCGCCGGTGATGGCGGATGAGGGATCTACTGCGAGTACCGCTACCCTGTGGCCCAAGTCCGCAATATGGTTGCCGAAGGCCTCGATAAATGTGGACTTACCTACTCCAGGGACACCGGATATACCGATCCTGGTTGACTTGCCTGCTGCTGGTGCCAACTTTTCCAGCATCTGCACCGCGTCAGCGCGATGATCCTCACGACTGGACTCCACCAGGGTGATGGCACGCGCCAGGGACCTGCGGTTACCAGCAAGGACCTCTGCTACAAATGTCTCTGGATCAGACGCCATTGGTTTACTCGAACTCCATGATGACCTGATCCACCATCAGGCTGTCTCCTACCTCGACATTGATCTTAGACACCACAACATCCTGCACGGCGCGCAACACATTCTCCATCTTCATCGCTTCGATGACCGCAAGCTCCCCACCGGCCTTGATCTCTTCACCCTCCTCTACCGACAGCTTTACCAATAGGCCAGGCATGGGTGAGATCAGATACCTGGATAGATCAGGCGGCTCTTTTTCCAGCATGAATGAGTGCATCTCAGCCGCACGTGGCGTGACCACCATGGCCCTGGTCTGGTTACCAGAGTGGTACAGATTCAACCAGATCCCATCACGCTCAACCTGAAAGCAGGCAGGCTCGTCATTGATAGTACAGTGCAGCAGCGGCTGCCCCAGCTCCCAATCTGAGATCACATCATAGCTCTTGCCGCCATACTCAATCCGACAGCCTCCCTGTATCTGGCTGGCTGTTAGTGCATGATGCTCCCCATTAATGATTACCACCCAGTCACTGCCCACCTCACGTTCCAGGCTGGGCAACTGACCGCTGATGTGTGCAGCACGATCCAGATAGCCGCGATGAACCATGGCCGCCACGGCGATTGTTGTTGCCGGGTCGTCCTGTGGCACACAGCTGGCATCAAAACCGTCCGGGTACTCTTCGGCAATGAAGTTGGTAGTGAGCCTCCCCTCATTAAATCTAGGATGCACCATCAAGGCGTTAAGAAAACTGATGTTGTGTTGCACGCCGCGGATGTAATAGGCGTTCAAGGCATCCTGCATCCTGGCGATGGCCTCACTGCGATCTTTACCATAGGTAACCAGCTTGGCAATCATAGGATCGTAGAACATGGATACCTCGCCGCCTTCGTAGACACCGGTATCCACCCGCACATTTTCCCCCTCTGGTGGACGGTAGTGCACCAGCCTGCCGGTGGAAGGCAGGAAGTTTCTAAACGGATCCTCGGCATAGACTCGAGACTCCATGGCCCAGCCGTTTAACTTTATATCTTTCTGTTGAAGCGGCAGCTCTTCACCGTTGGCCACTCGGATCATCAGCTCTACCAGATCCTGGCCGGTAATAAATTCGGTAACCGGATGTTCTACCTGCAGGCGGGTGTTCATCTCCAGAAAATAGAAATTGCGCTTGGAGTCTACGATAAACTCCACAGTACCTGCGCTACGATAGTCCACCGCACGCGCCAACATAACCGCTTGTTCACCCATGGCCTTGCGGGTCTTCTCATCCAGAAATGGAGACGGGGCCTCTTCGATCACCTTCTGATGCCGGCGCTGAATTGAACACTCACGCTCGCCCAGATAGATACAGTTACCATGGGTGTCCGCCATCACCTGTATCTCTATGTGACGAGGCTCTTCGATAAACTTCTCTATGAATATGCGATCATCACCAAAACTGGAACTGGCCTCATTAGTGGCACGCTCAAAACCATCGCGACACTCCTCTTCGTTCCAGGCCACACGCATGCCCTTGCCACCGCCACCAGCAGAGGCCTTAAGCATAACCGGATAACCAATACCCCTGGCAATCTCTACCGCTTGGTCGCTATCCTTAACCACATCGGTATAACCGGGGATGGTATTTACACCTGCTTCATCGGCCAGCTTTTTAGAGGTTATCTTGTCGCCCATACTGTTGATGGCGAATGTTGCAGGACCGATGAAGGCTATACCCTCTTTTTCCAAGGCCTCGCAAAATACAGAGTTCTCGGAAAGAAAGCCGTAGCCGGGATGCACCGCTTGCGCACCGGTATCCTTGCAGGCCTGGATGATGCGCTCCATAACCAGATAACTCTCTGCAGAGGGCGCAGCACCAATGTGCACAGCTTCATCCGCCATCTGTACATGCAGGGCATCCTTATCCGCATCGGAGTAGACGGCTACGGTCTTGATGCCCATCTTGCTAGCGGTCTTCATGACCCTGCATGCGATCTCGCCGCGGTTGGCAATTAGTATTTTTTCAAACATTAAATTGTTTTCTCGTTTTGAATTTAATTACTCCGTCATCCCGGCGCAGGCCGGGATCCAGAGAAACAACCACATGGATCCCCACCTTCGCGGGAATGACGACAAATAAATAACTTGCCTCATTCTAATCTCATAGTCCTATTCCCTGGTCCCACATTCGCGGGAATGACGATTAATAAATATAACAAACTCCGTCATCCCGGCGCAGGCCGGGATCCAGGAGAAATAACCACATGGACTGGCTTCGCCTCTGCCTTAGGCGATCCCGCATTCGCGGGAATAACGGTTAATAAATAACTTGCTTCATTCCAAACTCGTCGCACTATTCCCTGGGTTCCCGCATTCGCGGGAACGACGACTGTTAAATAACATATCTCATTCCAATCTCGTCGTCCTATTCCAGTAACCCTATAAAACCTATGATCTTTGATTCATAAAACCAAGTCCTGATACAAATCTCTCCACCTTGGGTTCATCTCTTCAATCGTCTTTATCTTCCACGCCCGCTTCCATCCTTTGATGGTTTTTTCCCGGTGTATAGCCGATTCCATAGTCTCATGCACCTCATACCACACCAGGACATGTACTCCATATTTTTTGCTGAATCCATCTACTAAATCGTTTTTGTGTTCCCAAACCCGTTTTAATAAATTCGAAGTTACTCCTGTATAAAGGGTTCCATTGCGCTTACTAGCCAATATGTACACACACGGCTGTCGTTCCATTTCAACCTCACTGCCCTATTCCCTGGGTTGGCTTCGCCGTTGCCTTAGGCGATCCCGCATTCGCGGGAATGACGATTAATAAATATAACAAACTCCGTCATCCCGGCGCAGGCCGGGATCCAGGAGAAATAACCACATGGACTGGCTTCG
>JBNKJS010000042.1:0-32248 GCA_050291365.1 Sedimenticolaceae bacterium
GTTCCGGTAAATCCACCCTGCTGCGCATTATGGCCGGACTGGACAGCGAGATAGAGGGCGAGGCCCGCCCCCAGCCTGGGATCAAGATAGGCTACCTGCCCCAGGAACCACAACTGGATCCAAGCAAAGATGTACGCGGCAATGTGGAAGAGGCCCTGTCTGAGGTAAAAGATGCACTGGAAGAGCTGGATAAGGTGTACGCCGCCTATGCTGAACCGGATGCGGATTTTGATGCCCTGGCCAAACGTCAGGGAGAGCTGGAGAACATCATCCAGGCCCAGGACGGACATAACCTGGACCGCACCCTGGAGGTAGCCGCCGACGCCCTGCGCCTGCCGCCTTGGGATGCGGATGTAACCAAGATCTCCGGCGGTGAACGCCGCCGCGTGGCCCTGTGTAAACTGCTGCTCTCCAAGCCGGACATGCTGCTGCTGGACGAGCCCACCAACCATCTGGACGCAGAGTCTGTGGCCTGGCTGGAGCGCTTCCTGCACGACTATCCTGGAACCGTAGTAGCGGTAACCCATGATCGATATTTTCTGGATAACGTAGCCGGTTGGATCCTGGAGCTGGACCGCGGTCACGGCATCCCCTGGGAGGGCAACTACTCCTCCTGGCTAGAACAGAAGGAGCAGAGACTGGAGCTGGAGCAGAAACAGGAGTCCGCCCGCATCAAGAGCATGAAGCACGAACTGGAGTGGGTACGCAGCAACCCCAAGGGGAGGCATGCCAAGAGCAAGGCTCGTCTGCAACGCTTTGAAGAGCTTCAGAGCCAGGATTTCCAGAAGCGTAGCGAGACCAACGAGATCTACATCCCACCCGGTGAGCGCCTGGGGGATCTGGTAATCGAGGCCAAAGGTCTGAAGAAGTCATTTGGTGACAACGTTCTGTATGAAGACCTCAGCTTCAACCTGCCCAAGGGCGGCATAGTCGGCATCATCGGACCCAACGGGGCGGGTAAGACAACCCTATTCCGCATGATTACCGGAGAAGAGAAACCGGACGACGGTGAGTTTCGGATCGGTGAGACGGTGAGTGTCGCCTATGTGGACCAGTCCCGCGACGCCCTAAATGATGACAAAACGGTGTGGGAAGAGCTCTCTGGCGGCGGCGACATCATCACTGTCGGTAACTACGAGATGAATTCACGCGCCTATGTCAGCCGCTTCAACTTCAAGGGGCCGGACCAGCAGAAACGGGTGGGCGATCTATCCGGCGGTGAGCGCAACCGGGTGCATCTAGCCAACCTACTAAAAAGCGGCGGCAACCTGCTGCTGTTGGACGAACCCACCAACGATCTGGACGTGGAAACCCTGCGCGCCCTGGAAGAGGCCATCCTCACCTTCCCCGGCTGTGTGGTGGTCATCTCCCATGACCGCTGGTTCCTGGATCGCATCGCTACCCATATCCTGGCCTTCGAGGGTGACTCCAAGGCGGTCTGGTTTGAAGGTAACTATGCCGACTACGAGGCGGATCGTAAGAAGCGTCTGGGTGCTGAGGCGGATCAGCCGCATCGGATTAAATATCGAAAGATAGATGGTTGATACTGGCAGGACCAAGGTGTCAGGGCCGAGGGCTTAGGTGTTGGATCCTATGCAGGGTATTAGAACAGCTCGTCATCCCGCAACTTGGAGACTGGGTCATTCCCCTCTCTCATTGGGGATGTGGTTAGGATGAGATGCCTCCCTCGGCTTAATTGCGTGGCAGATGAACCAGCCATCGTCATCCCCTACGCCAACTAGTCCCCCCTGCCCCATCCTCCAGCAGGATATTCGCCTCTTGTAGCTGATCACGAATTCGATCCGCCTCGGCCCAGTTTTTCTCTTTGCGTGCATCCAGACGCTGCTGGATGAGGCTATCTATATCCGCATCGCTCAGGGCATCATCACTGGCTGCTTCGCCACGCAGGTATGACTCTACATCGTCTTGCAGGATTCCCAGCACCGCCCCCATTGCTTTCAGTTCTGCGGCCAAAGCTGCTGCTGCGGCCTCATCCTGTTTACGGGTACGGTTGATCTCACGCGCCAGATCGAACATGGCGGCCAGGGCCTCCGGGGTGTTGAAATCGTCGTCCATGGCGGCGTTGAAGCGCTCCCGGAACTGCTCGCCTCCGGCTGGCTCTGCTTCTGGTAGACCGCGCATGGCGTTATAGAATCTGGTGAGGGCGCCGCGGGCGTTATTCAGATGTTCATCGTCGTAGTTGAGCGGGCTGCGATACTGGCTGGTCATTATGAAATAGCGCACCTCTTCCGCCCGGTACTGTTTCAGGATCTCACGCACGGTGAAGAAGTTGCCCAGGGATTTGGACATCTTCTCTTCATTGATGCGCACAAAGCCGTTATGCAGCCAGTAGTTTACGAACTTCTTGCCGGTAGCCCCTTCGGACTGAGCGATCTCGTTTTCATGATGGGGAAAGGTGAGATCGGCACCGCCGCCGTGAATGTCGAAGGTATCCCCCAGGCAGCAGGTGGACATGGCGGAGCACTCGATATGCCAGCCGGGACGACCCTCGCCCCAGGGAGATTCCCAGGCCGGTTCCCCCGGCTTGGCCGCCTTCCACAGCACGAAATCCAGGGGATCGCGCTTCTCCTGCTCTACCTCGACCCTCTCTCCAGCCCGCAGGTCTTCGATACTCTTGCCTGAGAGCTTGCCGTAACCGTCAAAGCTGCCGACCGAGTAGTAGACATCCCCATTGTCGCCCACATAGGCGTGGCCCTGATCTATCAGCCGCTGCACCATAGCGACGATCTCTACGATATGGGTGGTGGCCTTTGGCTCCTCTGAGGGACGCAATACGCCCAGGGCATCTTCATCTTCATGCATGGCATCGATGAAGCGTTCGGTAAGGTCTGAGAAGGCTTCACCGTTCTCATTGGCGCGATTAATGATCTTGTCGTCAATATCGGTAATGTTGCGAACATACTTAACTTCGTAGCCTTTTGCCTGCAAATAGCGATAAATGACGTCAAATACCACCATAACCCGGGCGTGGCCCAGGTGACATAGGTCGTACACCGTCATGCCGCAGACATACATACTGACCTTGCCCGGCTCGATGGGGATGAACTCTTCTTTCTTGTTTGTGAGATCGTTGTAGACCTTAAGCATGTTTCCAACCAGATATTAAAACGTCGTAAAAACCACAGCCATGGGCATAGTAAACGAAACCTAGCCCACAACAAAGTGAAACTGGGGTTTAACCACTCAATCAGGTGCTTTATGATACGTGGTTTGCAGTTATCTGCCGGGTGGGGCAATAGCCACCACATCCATAGCAAAAAATATAGGAATTTATCTGAGATGAAAAAACTGTTTTCCAGACTTTTTCTGGCCACCCTAATCAGCTTAGGGCTGGTTTCAGCTGCCAATGCTGAGAATGTAAAGGTGCTAATGAAGACCAGCATGGGCAATATTGAGCTGGAGCTGTATGCCGACAAGGCGCCCCTTACCGTACAGAACTTTCTGCATTACATGGACGAGGGCTTTTACGATGGGACCATCTTCCACAGGGTCATCAACAGTTTCATGATTCAGGGTGGGGGCTTTGATCAGAACATGCAAGAGAAGCGCACCCGTGCACCTATCAAAAACGAGGCAAAGAACCGCCTGAAAAACAAGCGTGGCACCATTGCTATGGCCCGTACCTCAGCACCCCACTCCGCCACTGCTCAGTTTTTCATCAACCATGCGGACAATACCGACCTGGACTATCCGGGTGGTGACGGCTGGGGCTACTGTGTCTTTGGCAAGGTAACAAAAGGCATGGACACCGTGGACAAGATAGCAGATGTTTACATTGTTACCAGAAATAACATGCAGAATATCCCCATGAGAAACGTGCCGGAAAAACCGGTCATCATCAAAAGCGTCACCCGTGTGGCCGCTGCCAAGTAACGGATTTACCACAGCAAAATATCGTTCATTAACATATAGAGAGTTATTTCATGATCACACTTAAAACAAACCTCGGCGACATCAAAATTGAGCTTGATGAAGAAAATGCGCCTATCAC
This sequence comes from Sedimenticolaceae bacterium, assembly GCA_050291365.1. Taxonomy (GTDB): domain Bacteria; phylum Pseudomonadota; class Gammaproteobacteria; order Chromatiales; family Chromatiaceae; genus JAAGZL01. The sequence continues at coordinate 4,013 of JBNKJS010000042.1, forward strand.
CTCCGCAAACTTCAAACAGTATGTCAAAGATGGACACTATGACGGATGCATATTTCATCGAGTAATCAATAATTTCATGATACAGGGCGGCGGTTTCGAATCCGGCATGAAAGAGAAAGAGACCCGCGAGCCGATCCAGAATGAGGCTAACAACGGTCTCAGCAATCTGACCGGATCTATCGCCATGGCACGCACCATGGACCCGCACTCAGCTTCCGCTCAATTCTTCATCAATGTGGCGGATAACAAGTTCCTGGACCACCCGGGGCAGGACGGCTGGGGTTACTGTGTCTTTGGCAAGGTCACTGAAGGCATGGAAGTCGTCAATAAGATCAAGACTGTTGAGACCGGATTCAATAGTGGACACCAGGATGTACCGGTGGAGGATGTAATCATCACTAAAGCTGAAATCTCAGAATAGGCTTGGGGCCTGTTAACACTATGCGAATATTCGTTGTATGATCGATACCATCCTGATAGCAGACCTCCACCTGTCTGCAGAGAAACCGGCAACCGTAGAACTTTTCTTACGATTTCTTAGGGACAAGGTATCGCGCAGTCAACGTCTATATATCCTGGGAGACCTGTTCGATGTCTGGTTGGGTGATGACGACAGAACACCACCCATACCAGACATATTCAAGGGTCTGTCCGACGTTGCCTCCAGGGGATGCCAACTGTTTTTCATCCGAGGCAACCGAGACTTTCTTGTTGGAGAAGAGTTCAGCAGGGAAACAGGTTGCGCCCTGCTGCATGACACTGCGGTAATAAATATCTCTGGAGATTCCACCCTGCTGATGCATGGTGATTTATTAGTAACAGATGACTCAGACTACCAGAGAGACAGGCGCTATCTGCGCAGCAATGAGTTCCGGGATGAATTCTTGAGTAAACCATTATCAGAACGCAGGGCAATTGCCAGCAGCATTCGCCAAAAAAGCATGGAGGCAAAGGGTGAGCTAGACAAATCCGTTATGGATGTGGTTGACGCCACCGTTGAGAAGTACATGGGACAGCATGGTTGCTGGCAACTGATACATGGACATACCCACATTGAGGGAGAACATGACCTGCGTCTGGATGGAAGGCCGGCCAAACGTTTCGTCCTGGGCGAGTGGACGGAGGATAAAGGTCCATACTTAGTGGACCAGGGAAACAGCCTAGAGTACTGCATTTTCAGGTAGGGGCCGCTGCCAAAGTAAAAATAGCCACCACAAAACCCACAAGATTTTTCCCAAGCTGCCGATAGTCTTTTATCAGTATATGTAGTGAGGGATATCTACGCTTCATGAAAAAGATTGGTCGCTTCAGTGTCAAACAAGAACTCGGATCAGGTAGCCAGGGGACGGTATATCTCTGCACCGACCCCGAATTGCAGCGTTACGTCGCCATAAAGCTCCTCACAGGAAAACAGGGCCTACTCTCAAGCGATGTAAAAGAGTTTCTGAATGAGGCGCGCAGCATAAGTCACATCCAACACCCAAATATCGTCTCAATCTTTGACGTAGGCAAACAGGACAACAGACCCTATCTGGTATTTGAGTTTGTGAAGGGGGAGCTACTCTCTGACCGACTTAGCAAAAAACAACCTGAACTGAACGTGGCACTGGATATTGCAACCGGCATCCTCTCAGGAGTGGCCCAGGTGCACAAAGATGGCATTGTCCATCGTGACCTCAAACCCGCCAACATTATTATTGACGGTAATTCCACGCCAAAGATTATGGATTTTGGTATAGCCAGGATACTAAGATCATCAAACGACAAGGATAAATTACTAACTGGCACCCCCAGATACATGGCCCCTGAGTACATATCTCATGGTCGGGTTAGCCCGCAAATGGATGTATTCGCACTGGGGGCAATCCTGTATGAAATGGTAACAGGAAAACGGGCGTTTACCGGGGCAGACTCAACTGCACTACTTGATAATATAAAAAGCAAAAGCGTAGCACCGCCGTGCTCCATAAACCCGGAGGTGGGAGAACGGCTGGATGCGATCATCATGAGAGCGCTGGATAAAGACCCGAGTTCACGCTACGCCAATGCCGGCGAAATGCTCAACGCGCTTATAGAATACAGAGAGGCCGCTGACAGGATAACAGGCGACAAGAGCTCATCCAAAGGAACCATAGAATTTCTGTTGCGAAGGATGCAGCGCCAGAGTGACTTCCCTGCCCTGTCAGAATCAATAAGGACACTCAACCGACTGGCATCGTCAGAAGAAGAGAATGCCACCCGCCTGGCAAGCGTAATCATGAGCGATTTTGCCCTGGTTAATAAACTGCTCAAGGTGGTGAACTCGGCCTACTACAGCCGCTTCGCTGGCAAGATCGGCACCGTATCCAGGGCCATAGTCGTACTCGGTGTAAAGACTATTCGTTCTATCGCCGCATCCCTCATATTCTTTGAACATCTGCACAACAAGGCCCAGGCCACCCAACTCAAGAACGAGATTGCCTCTGCCATCTATAGCGCCGCTTTTGCCCGACAGGCCGCAGAGGATGCAGGCATGGAACATGTAGAAGAGAGTTTTCTATGCGGCATGCTGCATAACCTCGGCAAGATATTGGTTACATATTACCTGCATGGCGAGAGCGAAGAGGTGGCACGCCTGGTAAATCAGGAGAGACTTTCACAGGAGCAGGCGGAAATAAAAGTACTGGGAATGTCATTTAGTGATATCGGCATTGCAATTGCCAAACAGTGGAATTTTCCAAATACAATCACCTCTGGCATGGTCAAGATAGACCCCTCCAACCCAGGAAACCTAAAAGATAGCGTTGTAAAACTTCGCTGTATAGCAAACTTTGCCAACGAGGCCACCAGCATACTTGGCAGTGAACAGGGCCAGAATGAAGAAAATACCAAAGAGCTTTTGAAACGTTATCGCACCGCCCTCGCTGTTACCGGAAAACGCTTCGACAATATGACAAAAAAGGCAAAGGTCGAATTCAGAGAGCTTAGCGGCAGTCTAATCGATAAAGCTAATGAGGACTCCGTCATCTATCACCTCTATCAAAACAAGAGGGATGAGGAGGATGAACAACAAGCCAAAACGGAGAAACCAGGCCAGGATATTACCCAGACTCTACAAATAAGCCCGGACGAGAAACCAAAGGTCAAACAACCGGCTGAAGAACAGAAGACGGAGCAATCCAATGATAATGCGGAGGCCATCCTGACCGAAGGTCTGCAGGAAGTAACCGGGATGCTGCTGGAAGATGAAGCCAATCTAAGCCAGATATTCAATGTGGTTATAGAGACAATCTACCGGGCCTTTGCATACAAACATGTAATTCTCGCACTACAGGACAGAAACAGAAATGAGTATTGCGCAAAGATGGGATTTGGCGCAGGTGTAGAAAAACTGATTCAAAACTTCCATTTCCCAATTGCATTCAGTTCAAATGTATTCCACGCAGCAATTCAAAATGATGTGGATCTATACATAGAAGACGCATCTAGCAAAAAGATAAGAAGCAACATTCCAGAGTGGCACAAAAAGATCATGAAGGCAGGATCGTTTTTTATCTTCCCCTTGGCAGTAAACCAGCGGCCACTGGGACTAATCTATGCAGACCATTCAAAACCCAGCGGGGTTAGCTTAAGTAAAAAACAGCTGAATCTGGTTAAGGCCCTGCGCAATCAGCTGATACTAGCCATAAAGTCCAGGGCTTGAGGTAACTGTTCAGACCCTGCCTATAAGACCAGGGATATTTATGAAACAGCCAATTTAGCCTTGTGAGTAATATCTAAATACAGGTTATACAGCGCAATACATGCCGGGAAGGCGTTAGATAGTATCCCGACCGAATCATTCTTGCCAAAGATAAAGTACGCCAATAGCAGTAGGCTTCCCGCTAAACTCATTAACCAGAAGGCGCGAGGAAATGTGGGCTTTTTCTCTTTGCTGGAAGAAATTAGTTGAACGAACCATCTACCAGCAAACATAAATACTCCGGTGTAACCCACAATCTTCCATGGTGTAACCGATGCACCCAACAGTACAAATAGAACGTCATTCATTTCTAGTCTACCTTGTGTTCACTCTGAGATTAATGAGTCAAGCAATTACTCGCACTCTTCTATTGCAGTTATCCTGGCCCTTCTCTGCAGCCACCTTACCCCGAAGATATCAACTATGCCGACCCAAAGCCGGTTATGCAGACCGTACTTTGATACACCAGCAACCCGGTGTCTGTGGTTCACCTCTACAGATACGGTCTTGCCACCATTGCGCTGAATAAGCGCCGGCAGGAAACGATGCATGTGATCAAAATATGGAAGTTCCAGAAATGCCGCGCGGGAAAACAGCTTGAGGCCACAGCCAGTATCCGGCGTTGCGTCTCGCAACAGGCGAGAACGAACCCCATTGGCAATCCGAGATGATATCTTCTTTATCCAGCTATCCTGACGCTTTTTTCTGTAACCCGCCACCATCTGCAGATTCTTATCCCCGGAGCTGGCCTTGAGCATATCCATCATGGCAGGGATGTCAGCCGGATCGTTCTGGCCATCACCATCCAGGGTCGCGATCCACTCTGATTTTGCTGCCTTAACCCCATTGAGGACCGCAGTACTTTGACCGCTGTTGCGCTCATGTCGAAGATGCCTGACCTGCGGATACTTCTTCCGCAGACCAGTTAATACATCTACAGATTCATCGCTGCTGCAATCGTCTACAAAGATAATCTCATAGAGATATTTGCCATCCAGGGCAGCACGGATCTCATCGGCCAGAATAGGAATGTTCTCAGCCTCATTAAATACGGGAATTACAATGGAAAGCTCCATCTGTTATCTCATCTCTTGTTAGTTTTCTGCAGTGATCCTGGAAACAGAGTCACATGGTAATACTCAATCTTCCAGCGCATATTTTCTCTGCCACTAGCCAACAACTCATCCTTAGGCGGCCTCTTATCCATCAACAACACCCAGGAGTCTGGCTCATGCAGCACGCGATTATACAGCTTTTCACCCGATTCGAGGGTTATATTTCTCTCAAGATACCAGCGGATCGAGTGCTGATAATCCCCGCCGCCGCCATAGAGCTTGGTCTCCTGCGGCAACATATCCCTGATCTTCTCCGCCACAAAGCGTGGACTCAACTCCTGTTGCAGGGCCGGTTTTATGGTCAGGGAAAATGGCCACACCAGCATCCAGATAACTACAGCCAGGCCAGACACCAGCAGATAGAGACGGCGCTTCATACTTGCTGCAACTGCCACAATAGAGGCAAAAACCATCAAGGCAGCTGTAACCATAACCGGCAGCGGGTTTTGCAGAAGCATCTCAATACCTGCCCTGAGCTGACTGGAGCCACCCTTCTTCTGACCTTTGAACAGATCATTAATTACCCAATCCGGATCTATATAGATAGCGGCGATTAAGGCGCTGATGGCAACAACAAACAGCAATACCATGAGAGAAGAGATACTCAACACCACACCATGACGTTTACTGATGGAGTGCTCAACTCTATCCCAATAGAACCCCATGATCAGGGCGAAAGGTGCCATTATGGGCAAGAGATAACGGGCAGCCTTTTTGCCTCCCAGGCTAAACAGGATAAAACCACCCAAGAACCAGATTAGCATGGACTTTATCCCTGCATTACCCTCCTCTCTTGCAGCGCGTATCCCTATGAACAGGGCAGCAGGCAAAAACAGTGACCAGGGGAAAAGCCCAATCACTATATGTGGCAGATAATATGTTATTGGCTGACCACCTTTAGCAGCCATATTGCTGCTCCCTGCCCACCACTGGGCCAGCTGACCAAAAATAAAATTGCTAGCCAGACCGGGAGGAGCGGTTATAGCCAGCAAAACATACCAGGGAAGAGCTATAGCAAGAAAGAGTAGAACCCCAGCAAACGGAACAAACTTACGCCACTCTCTCTTATTGGGACTGTTCATCATCAATATGATCGCAATCACCATCGGAAACAGTACCCCAACTGGACCCTTAGTCAGGACACCCAGACCACTCAGGGCATAAAACCCATATATCCACCATGACTCATGGCTCCTGTTCAGCGCCATCCAGAAACAGTAGATAGATGAGAGGATCAGAAAACTGAAGAAGACATCCATCCTGGCGGCGGAACTGTTCTCCAAAAACACAATGGAGGTGGATAACACCAAGGCGGAAAACAGAGCCGCCCGATAACTGAACATCTGACGCCCAAACAGAAATACCATCCAGATCGAACCAAGGGCAGCCAAAACTGACGTTATACGCATAGCCCAGTTCTGCCAGTCGAAAGGTGCACCTGTAGCAATAAGCATCCAGTGGTATAGGGGCGGTTTGGTCAGGGTATGGGCGGAGACCTCATGGTTGAGAGAAGGTAGAACAAAGTTGCCACGTTCCAACATCTCACGGGCGATCTCAGCGGCACGGCCTTCGCCAGCGCGGATCAGATCGGCGCCCATATTTGAAATAAAATATGCCAGACTGAACAGTACAATGAGAACAAGTAGGATTACATGGATCCTTCGATTATTAATTATCTCCCCGTTTGCCATTCTCAGTAGTGTCCCCAATATTGATGTGCGTTTACAAAAGAACAGCATTATATAACAGAATCATCTGCTATATAGCTGCACTCCATGGAATATATCTACTAGCCAAAACAGCATCCTCCACATGGTTTTATTACTGATAATTGGAAGTTAGTCCTCCAATATCTACAAGAACTTTAGTAATATGGTTCCTACAGCCAAAAAGTAACAAGGAATAGACACCATCGTGTGATGAGTCAACCGCTGGCTCTTTCTTTCCAAAATAAAACAGCTTGGTATCAATTGTTTCAGAATTGATAACAATAACAAGATGGGTTCTGGAGGTACCGCTTGCGGGTCAGATTTAATTTTACCTGGTGGCATTATGCAGTTATAGCCACAGTCTTTACTCTCCTGCTCTGGATCATAACCACAGATACCTACCACTTTCGCACAGACACCCTTCCGGAAAGCCAATTCTGTGAACAGAACCTGGGGGATGAGATGCTTCGCTCTGGTCACAGCGAAGATATGCTTTGGCGTGGCTGCCTCATAGTATCGGAAACAGAACGCTATCTTTCACGCTACACAAGGTCAAACAATCTTTTTGCGAGCAAAAAAACACCATTAATAGGCAGTTGTCTTGACTGTCATGATGGCAACAAAGCACCTCAGTTCTCAGATATGTGGCGTAGCTTTCCCCGCTTCAATCCCAAGAAAAACCGGTTGGAGGATTTTGCCCAGGCGATCCAGGACGAAATTGAATTACGCTATGGCGGAACCCGTCCTGTGCGCAGTGATTCTGCCATCACCGCTATCTATATCTATGCATTCACCAAGGCCAAACAGCAAACAACAGAGTTCCAGGTTGAAACAGAGTCGGATCGTCCGTTATCAGAACAACAACTGGCAGCACTGCAACCCACAGCAAAGTGCAAAGAGATTTTTCAACAAAAAGGTATCCCCAAGGGAATAAATGCCCCCTTTGTAGTGAAGGGGTGTAACGAGATTACCGATACTGGACGTTATGTTTCATCTCTGCTGCAACCATGGCGCAGCGATATGAAGTGTAGCTCCTGTCACCGCAACTCGGGAAACCGAGACTATGCCGGCAATCTTGGTCATAGTGCTGTGTTGTTACCAATAATGATGACCAGACGCAACAAACCAACCCGCTTTTACCGCCGCGTTTTAATGTGCTATGCCCGCTCCATGAACTGGTTTGATCTTGGAACGGATTCACCAGTGCTACCCTATATCCGCATCTATGCCAACTGGCTGGCACAAAAAGATCAACTACAGATAGGAGAGATATATCCTGGTCGCGGCATGCCCAGGCTCTACGACACCCTGGGACGCGGGGCCAGCATTATGGCTGGAGAAAAGATCTATAAGACTATCTGTATAGGTTGCCACGGCAAGAACGGATGGGGAGGAGTAGGTAAAATTTACCAAGGATCTGAGCCGCCTCCGTTAACCGGCCCTTATGCCTATAACAACGCAGCAGGACTGGCACAGAGAGAGCGCTTGACCGGGTTTATCTACAACAATATGCCACCAGGCGCGTCACACCAGCAGCGCATCTTAACCAAGCAACAGGCCTTAGATGTTGCCGCCTATCTAACGGCACAGGGAAGACCGGCTGATTTCACCCGTAACAATCAGATTATGATGTTCCTGAAGTATCTGTGGCGGAGATCTCTATATGCGATCGTTGGGACCAGCTCATGATTAACGCCTATAAAAGCATTACCAGTTCCGAGCAGTTTATACTTATCACCCGTCAGACCCTGATACCAGGTATAGCCACCGCAATTGCCGCCTTCCCTCTCAGCATAGGTTTTGCCATCATCGCCGGAGTCCCGCCTGAGGTGATGATACTAGCGAGTATCTACTCCGCATTTTTCAATGCGATCTTTGCCAGCTCAAAATATGGTGTGGGCGGCCCCAATACAGCTGCTGCCCTCATAACAGGTGCGGCCATTGCCCCCTTTGCCCCGGCAGAGGGAGTCCTATATATGGGATATCTCTTTTCATTAACCATTATGGTGGGGGTGGTACAGCTTATCTTCAGCCTAATCATTACCCGAATTGATGTAATGGACTATGTAAGCAACACCGTCATCGATGGGCTTACCGCCGGGATCGGGGCCGTCTTTATTCTTACGGCTATCAACATGGCTGCCGGTCTATCGCCGGATGGACAAAGTCAGTGGGCGATCTTTAACGGCATGACATCCATAGCCTTGATAATCGACGGTCATGCCAACAGCTATTCCATAATCATTGCTCTGGCAACCATAATCACAGGTATCTGCTGCTGGTGGATTAAAAACCTGAAGAGCTATGCCATCATCATCGGAATCATTGTCGGTTTTTTCATCAACCAATTCCTGTTCAACTCCGCTAACACCAGAGTGGAAATGGTAGGCTGGGTCGATCTTCCACTGTTTACCACCTCACAACCAGATTTTCGCCAGGTATCCTGGCCGGTACTTTTTCAACTGATTTCACCCGCAATAGCCATCGCCTTTGTGGGAGCACTACAGACCCTCTCCATAGCCAAGGCAATCCGCAATCCATATGATGAATACAATCCGGTGAGAGAGATTTTTGCCCAGGGCATGCAGCATCTGTTTCTCGGTTTTTTTAACGGCGCCCCTGTATCCAACTCATTCAACAAAAGCGCATTTCTCAAAGATATTCATGGAGGCAAACTGGCCCTGATAGTCTCAGCCATATTCACTGGGCTTTTTGTTTCTGAATTCGGCGCGATCATCGCGGCTATTCCCATGCCGGCTCTGGGCGGCTGTCTCATCCTGGTGGGAATGGGCATGATGAGCCCGCGTAAGTACAAGACCCACGTTCAATCAGGGGCACTAAGAATGACCGTATTTCTTGCCTCTGCCTTTTCGGTGGTGTTGTTGAACATCCAGACAGCGATCTTTGTGGGGGCCATGCTCTCAATCGGACTCCATTTTATTCGATTCTCCAACCCAGACATCCACATAACAAACAAAGATAAAAGATTAATAATTCGGGTGACCGGTTCATTCTTTTTTGTCTCAGGAGCCAAACTCTATACACGTGTTTACCATCAACTAGTGCGCGATCAAAAACAGAGGTATGAACGCATTGATGTAGACCTGAAGGCCTCACATATCTATTCCAGTGAAAAGATGGAGTCTGACTGGCTACACCAACTATTGAATCTTTCCGATGAGGTGTGGCTAATCTGCCTAGAGCGACAACGGGGCGATATGGATAAGTTGCTGAACACTATGCATTTACCAAGGGGCTGCCAGGTTATTTACGACGATTACTACTAACCAAACAGTTGCGGGTTGGCCGGTTTCTTCGCCACATCATCCCTTAGATACTGGGGTAAAGCCTCATCCGCCGGGACACTCTCTCCCTGCTCCATACTGAAAGCACCCAACAACGCCACATCATGAGCACTACAATATAGATTGGTGGTTACCGACTCTAGACCATCTGCAATTAACCTGGATAGCTCCTCTCCATAACTATCCCAGCCACTGCCGACACCATGCCACCCGCCACCTTCCGGTAATCTGACCTTGTGGGCGGCGGCGATCTGGTCAGGAAAGAGTGCACCCATCAAACCAGAATCCTGTAACTGGTAACATCCCCAATAGAGCTCCTGCATGCGGGCATCAAACGCAGGCAGCACCCTGGTGTATCCAGATTGACGATAATGACCCTGAGCCAGAGCGGCCAGGGTGGATACCCTAACCACAGGAAGATCCGCACCCAGCGCAACCCCCTGGGCCACCCCTGCAGCGATCCGCACCCCGGTAAATGAACCTGGTCCGCAACCAAACGCCAGCCCGTCGAGCTGAGCTGGCTTCAGGCCGGCCTCCTTCAGCAGTTCATCCAGCATGGGCATGATCAATTCGCTATGCTTGCGCGGCTGCACTTCATAGCGCAGGGAGATCTCACCATCAATAAGGAGTGCTGCGGAACAGGCCTCGGCGGCGGTTTCAATAGCTAGCAGTTTCATGGGTGGGGATTATATATGGGTTTGGGCGGGATGTGTTGGTTGAGTGTCATGGTTATGGTTTGCCTTATTCCCTCGTTCCTGCGTGGAATCAAGGATATCGCCCGCAGGAGCGGGCTCCTACAACTGTTATCAAGAAGAGTGCGCGCATAGGAGTGTAGGAGCCCACTCCTCTGGGCGAAAGAATTAGCCGCTAATTAGCGCGAATCACCACAAAGGGGCGCAAAAAATCATTTTTCTTTTCGGCGCAATGTCTGTTGCTTATTAAGCCGTACTTTCCTGAGTTTTATTTGCCTTTATCAGATGAACAATGCCAACGATTACGGCACCAACGATCAGACCGGTCATTAGCTCAGCGGCAAGGGAAGGCATAAACTCCAGATAGTGGTGCAGCAATTCAATATTGTGAACATACATGCCACCGCCCACCAGCAACATAGCGATGGTGCCAATAACACCCAACAGACGGATAACCCAAGGCAGTGCGGCAATCAGCTTTTCCCCAGCCGATTTATAGAGCCCAGCAAGGGAGCCCTTAAACGACTTGGCGCGATCAATCAGATATGCACCCACATCATCCATGCGCACGATCAACGCAACCAGCCCATAGACACCGACCGTGGCGACCAGAGCAATCAAGCTGACCACTATAATCCTTATAGCCAGGGACTGATCCATCACCGTACCCAGGGCAATCACTATGATCTCGATAGAGAGAATGAAGTCGGTGCGAATTGCTGCTTTGATTTTGGACGACTCCTTATCCACAATCTCTTTCGGATCATCCAGCAACTGCGCGGCAATCTCCCCCTTTTCGTGGTGAAAGAACCACTCGAATACCTTCTCCGCCCCCTCAAAGCTGAGATAAGCACCACCAATCAACAGAATCGGTACTATCAACCAAGGCATGTAGGCGCTAAGCAAAAAGGCAACCGGCAGAATTATGATCTTATTTAAAAGCGCGCCTTTGGTGATCTCCCAGATGACAGGAAGCTCACGTGAAGCGGGGAAACCTGTCGCTTTTTCCGCATTAACCGCGAGGTCATCACCCAGCAAACCGGCGGTCTTTTTCGCCGCCACCTTACTCATTACCGCTGCATCATCGAGCAGGACTGCTACATCATCCAGAATTGCAAAAATACCGCTAGCCATAGTCTTTGTGTTTTACCTGTTGCCGTTAAATAGTTCAGTTTACTGGGGGAGATTATTCCTGTTGATTCTTTAGCAAGCAAGTTGTTGGGCGTTTTTCTTTGGATACCTTACTTTTCGAAGGACTTTTTCATCATTCAGCGACTTGCCCGTACCTGTATGAGCCCACTCCTCTGGGCGATAGTTAGGATGATATATTAAATATTTGTAAATAGTTTCGCAGCCTGTCCATATCTAAGCCTTTCTTATCCTTCCGTACACTAGCTGCGAGTACCTCTCTTTTGCGCGCTCAAAAGAAAGGTACGAAAGAGAAGAGCGCTCGAGTGTTACACCCTACGGGTTCCCTGCAAAAATTGAATTGGGTAAACTGCTACTGCATTTCCCAGGGCCTTTTGACACTAATTGAATTCAGGATCCGCGTTGATGAATTTCAAATCTGTTCTTCATATTAGAGGTAGCGCCCTTGTTCCGTTCATCCTCGTCCTTATCCTCTCGGCTCCATCTTTTGCCGCGGAAGGGCCCTTGGAGATTCCAGATTGGTTGCAGAGTCATGTTGGTCTTGGCGACGGACAGATCGCAGCGACGGTGTTACAACGGTCGCGTGCGCTTCACCTGCAAGAAGTACGCAAAGGCATGATCAAGAATCCTTGTTACTTCGCCATGGATGCGACACGCCCCCATGTCATGGGTAACAACCAGTTGGGACGCAGGTTCTACATCATCTGCGAAGCCATACAGTCGTTTCGCGCCATACCGGCGGGACATGGAGGCGGTCGCAACCTGAAAGGCCTACCAAAAATAACCAATGGACGGAGCTGCGCAAAAAACTTCTCCAACGCCTTGGATTCAAAGCTGACAGACGGCGGAGCCTATATAACCGCAGAATTGAAAACCTCGTTCAAAGGCTATTACCGAACTTCCGGTAAAGAAAAATCCACCCTGCACCGTACGTTCATCCAGTTCGACGGACAAGGCGAAACAGAAAACGCCAGGGAGCGTGAGATCGGCGGACATGCAGCGGTACTGTTAAGGGGCATGTGCCGGCTAAAAGATCCGAAAAGTCGTTATGCCGACTCCGAGGGCTATGTCTTTTTAGGTAATCTGGTGGACTATGTTGGCGGCCGCAGCAGCGGATGCACAACCTGGTCAATATCAGACGCCAAGAAAATCATCACCATGGTAAAATACCATCCCACAACGCTCTACATCTATCCTGAAGCCGGTGATATCGAAGCCGTAGCACAGTTCCAAAAAGAACCCGGCAAGTCTTTGTCCGAGACAAAACCCTACTGGAACGCATCCTGCCTGAAGCAAATCAAAACCCCGAAATTCTGGTCTAAGGATAAACTCGAGCCGCTGCTGGAACGCTACAAAAAGGCTCATCCTAAGCCAGCACCACAACCAATCCCGCTCTGCAAGAATTAGTAAAATTACCTCTAGCCACCGCTGTGCTAACCGAAGTCAGTTCAGGTGGCATAATGCTTATTTAACGAAGAGTTATGTATTGTGTCTCCCGAAGTTACGGAGCCCTAAGTGCCCATTTGAAACATTACTCAGGTGTCAGGCATCTACTTAGACTACTAACGACCCAAAGGAGACTGTAAGTAATACCTAATATAGATACCTTTGATAGTTCTTCAATTAAGCCAGATCGCGCTGCTATTCAGAGGCGTAAAGACTATCTCCTTTATGCTTCAACACAAACTCTTGTAGACGATAGAACTCTTCCGGCATTTGCAATGCATTCAATCCATCTTTTAACTGCTTTAATGCATCCTCATCATTACAGACAAGCTCATCTATATCCGCATCCTCTTCATACTCAGTGATAAAACCGTTGAGTGTAGTTTGAAGCCATCGGTTCCAGATATACCATGAGCGTCGATACTCTTTGCCATCATCTCCTACATACTCACTCTCATCTGGAAGCGTTGTGGAAAAACAGCATGGAGACATATGGGGATATAGACTTAAGAAATATGGAATAAATGATTTAAAAATGCAGATATTTTCACCTTCATCTTTCCCCCAAAGATAATCAATAATACCACTCAGTAAATTCTGAGATAACTCATTTACATTAACGATTACCGGGATTGTAGCAGTTTTGTCACTATGATTGAGCGTAATCACCCTGTCTTTCTGATAGGTTTCACCATATAGCCAGAAAAAAAGTCCGATACAAATATCAGGATGGAGATTATCATCTTTGAGGGAAAAGATGGCATGAAAATGAAAAATAAAACGTTCATCAATATCAGGTAATTGGCGGAAGTGATCACGAGTGTCTGGAGAATCCATCACCCAGAACCAATATCTTGTAATGTTATCAACTACAAGATTAACATCAATCAATGGCACGTCTGAAATGACAGAATATAGACTAGGCTTTTCTACATTAGCAATATATTGTTCAATATTACCTGTAAAAAAGTAGTCTCTTATTGCTTGACGCTGACCATCAGACACACTCGAAAGCCATTGCTCAGACATAAGTTGCCACTTCTTTTCTCTTTCAGCAAGCCATTTTTCATCTTGTAGATATGATAAATCACTCATATGCAAAGTCCACCTTCTTTTCTTCTATAGTTTCTTTCAATTCCCTTAGTATTCTGCTCATCAGGGCACCCAAGTTGCCAACGTAGACATTAAACTGCATCCCCAATAATTGGGGGGCTATCCACTATTGTTTTTTTGTGAAACATGCAGTGCCCAAGCACTCGCTGCGTGCTGAAATGAATTACCTTGTTATATGTGTTTGCTTTCAAAGCATTACCATTCCTTTATGTTAGAAAGCTTGTCTCTAGAACACGTATACACTCCATCTTCACTGGAACCAACGGTATATATTTCTTCACCGATATCTATCATTGAATTACGAAATGAAAAACCAGCTTCATCTACACCTGCCAAGTCAAGGATTTTAGACATCAACTCTTCAACTGACTCTACCAATCTATTTCCCTTCATTTCTACGATACAATCGCCATGGTTAGTTGGGAAAGCCATTTCACTACCTTCTTCAACAAACAACTCTTCTACAAATCCCCCGAATGCTTCAGCCAACTCATCATCCATCTCTTCATCTTCATCACTTTCATCACTTGAAGAATTATCCATATCGATACCTAACTCTTTTAGGTCTTCTTTTTGTTGGTTATGGATTTCTTGATTTCTCTGTTTGTTAACCCTAATTTCCCGCTCTACTTCTTCATTTGATGGGTAGTTAGTTAGAGGCTCAAAATTATAAAGTTCAAATCCAATAATTAAACTGTCACCATTATCATGAATGAATTTCAGGAATGGAAATATATCTTTAAGTGCAACACTCTTCGACCAGTCTGTTTTTTGATCATTATCCTCTTGGACACAAAAATGTTCTTTTACCTTACTAATTTTGCCTTCGTCAGGAGTAAGCTTGAGATAGCTCAGTTTGTCTGAGTAAATAATTTCATTATCCATATGAGCTCCATTTTATTATTCATATAACTAGTTGAGGGGTGTTGTTGTATATGCTCTCTACTCTAATTTTGTTATTCCTACTTACGCCAAAGACTATCAGGCCATTGAGCTTGGAAACAGGGTCTGCTTATGCCGTTCAGTGCCCATACCGGACATTAGCTTAAAGCTAAACTGCGTAATAGATGCGTCTCTTTTTACTAATCTAAGTGAGCATGCAGCTCCCAGTTATTGATGATTTCCTGCCTCCTGGAATTGAGTTTGGTTGCCAACTCCCGCGCCGCTTCTGATGCGTTCTCATCAGCCAACACCTTATCAATTAGCGAAATCATCTGTTGAAAATCTTCTAGATCTCTATAATAAGCGTCATCTGAGTGAGCGATGGCTGTTACAAAATAATCTACAGCCTCTACACAACCATGGTAATCAATCTTACCTGAAAGCAATCTAACAGCCTGATAGATATATTTTTCACACCAAGAGCCTGGATGGGGTGAAACAGCATGCATCCTACCTGCTTCTGGCTCTTCGACATAACAGTACTCATTGCCAAGTACCCCATCTACAAAATATTGGATATGTTGGCGTAGCCAAGGCAGTCCTTGTCCGATTTCCGTCGCCCGGAAGATATAATCAGTAGCCAGATCACCCCGCTCGCGAAGTAACCACAGTTCTGATTTGAATAACGCTCTGGCTTCCTCTGCGTTAGTAATAGGGGTACAAAAATAGAGAACTACCTTTGGAATATAACCTTCCTTTTTGCCCTTGATAAATAGATTGCGATACTGTTTTATCTCACTTTTTGGAGCACCTTTATTTGTATAATATTCCTCTATTTTCTCCCAGGCCTCACGCCGCTGCTTCATCCAAGCCTTGTCATCTATTTTCCATAGATGGCGGAAGGGCGCTAATCGTCTCTCTTCAATATCACTCATTATCATAGGTTATGGTGCCTCACAAACATTTTCAAAAAAGAATTCCAGTAACTCAATTTTCCGTCTAGAAGATAGACGCATTTATCTTATTCTTACGTACCATCCATTATTCTGTTAAATGCCGTTGAGTGCCCAAAAGAGACCTTACGCCGCGCTCTGCATCAAAATTTGTAGCGCAGCGGAAAATTTGTCCATCAGCAGCGCCTTGTTAGGAATAGAAAGCTTCTATTTGCCATTCTTATCACTATCTTTGACTTCAATATCCTTGGGGATTTGAAACCATGACCCTTTTTTCTTGTGTATCGTTCTTTGTATAGCGAGACTGTCAGGATTTGAAACATCAAAATCGATACTTTCTTCAGGCAAAGTCGGTGCATCAGTAAACTGGCTAAGATGTTCAACTAATTTATCATGCTTAATATTTGGGCTTGAAAGGTCAACTTCCTCCTTGTCCCTCCACCCTGGCAAATGCCTATCCCAAATATTAGACACCAAGAAACTTGTGTCTTTTGGAGGGTTACTAGCAAATGACATAATACCTCTTTCCTTTTCTTCAATAGGAAAGCTATCAAAGTATGAATTGATTTTATTAAGATCCGTTTTTAACTCTGGCCCCCATATAAATTGTTGGTTAGAGCGAAGAAATAGTGGCGCACATTTTCTATGGAGCTTATCTGATGACACAAACACCATAGAAAAGGGAAGATAAAACAGATAGCCAATATCTACGCGATTTGACTGTCTGCCTGAACCAATCAAATTAGCCGCCAATGCTATCTGAAAAAATAACTCCACTGTAAACACATATGCAACATATGGAACATAGCGGTTCAGCGGAGGGTAGTTAACCGATCCCCAGCGCTGCAAAATATCTTTATGATATTGTGGATGTATACCCAAAAATAACAACGCAAGATACAGTCGATCAAATGGTTTTTCTTTTGATGAAACAATATTTACTGCTAATGATTTTGCCTGCTCTAAAGTTTTACAGGTCTTTCCATCTATACCGAGCGCTTTGAATCGACTAGCAACCTCATTCAGATCAAGATTGGAAACCATTTCCCGCCACCCCGCAGCATGTTGCTTTTCTATAGCCTGGAATTCTCTGCGCTGCCAGCGCGAAAACGCCATTGACTCAGGAGATTCTTCAAAAACCACGCCAGACTTACCTCCTGCCTTTACCGGCCTTCCTCCTGCAACAAGAATTTGACCAGTCATTGGCACTTGATGGCCAAAAAGCTCTCCAGTACAAACGGTTACATGCAGGGCGTTAGGGGTTCCATGCAACTCTGGGAATTTTTCCGCAATTATCCCTACTTCATCCTCAACCGTACGCCCATAACGAACAGATTTATTTAAATCCGCGAGCGTTTCAACATAGAACAATGGGCAGATATTTGTAATGAAGAAATGATCAAACCAAACTGATTCATTCAGGCTTAGCGACTGAAGAAAAGATTTGTCGAATAGGGTAATCGGTCCCATTAGTTACAGATGGTAAGTGCCACGACCTATAGAGATTTGTCACGCGATAAATGCACGAAACTGACACCATAACTTGACTAGATCATCCCAAACAGAAATCACGCCTATCAAACTAGCTACTGCTGCGACGGAAGTAAGCAATAGCATCCGTCGCTGTAGGCTATACATCGCAGAAATATTTTCAATTTCTAGCTGGTCAGAAATAGACTTATTTACTAGATCTGCTGCATCACTCAACTGCGTAAGTTCTCGCTCGACGTAGCGAATTACATTATCAGAGAGCTTAGTTGTCTTGTCGCGATAGCAAACCTCTAAATCCCCGAACTCATCTAGCGAATGTTCGATCCACCGCTTGCTCTCCTTGAACTCAGCGCTCACATGCCTAAGCCTAGAGAGAACTCCGCGCAACGCTAATGTTTTCTGGCTAAACGATGATAACACTGGCTTCTTACGCCTAAGCCGCATGAGAATTTTGAATCTCAAATCCTCTAAATTGGCTCTCGCCTCTCGCATAAACCCAAGGACTGAGGACTCCAATACGAATCCACGCGCGAGAGAATCAAGCAGTAAACTAAAGTGACCCCCTTCATGCTCATCTACAATGAACATCGCATCCAAACCAAGTTTCTCTCGACCATATTTCCCTGGAGAAAACAATATCTGACTGTTCGAGTACACATCCAGAGCATGGGTTTGCAATCCATATTTAGCAAGCCACCTCCAATGCTCTTTAGCATATTCCAACAAACTTTTGTCGTGCTCAACATCCGGCCGCTCTAACTGATACATAGGGCATATTGCACACATACGTAACTGATTCAGTTTTAATCTCAGGAAACCTATCAACCAGCTCTTAACCTCATAACCAACGTCACATATATATCTATTAACTTGCTCCTCGGCCATATCTTTTCCAGAGATCGAGTGCCCGAACATATATGGGCTAAGAAATCCCTTTATGATTTGATACAACACAACCTCCGGTAAGTACTTTTGCCGTGCAATCCGATAAAAATGCTCCAGGGTTTTGTCCGTTAAAGATACTGTGACCTCAATACATGAAATGGACGGCATCGCTTGATGTAAAGACAGATGCAAAAAATTAACGCATTCAGGCATGCTCTCAACCGTGATCCCTGCAGACGCAAAATGCCCAGCATCCTTTCTGAATATCCAACCAAGATTACTCCATCCTGCAGCGTCTAATCGAACCGCTCGACGCTCTATTTCATCATAGTGTGTAACGGAAAATATCGAGTCTCCAAATACACGCTTTAACTGTCTATTGACGCTGGTCTGTTCTTCAAATTCATAGAAGAATGCAAGCGTGATTTGCTTTAGCTTTATGGAATGTCCTTCAGGAGCTCTTGTTTCCTCTAAATCCTTATCGGAATCTCGTTGCTGTCTTTCTCTGATATACTGCAAGTTTGCAATCGGGCCACCCCTGAACCGCGGCAACGCTGCCGCATACAACAGTAGCCTCTCGGAAACTGACTTCCTGACGCGCTGCTCGATTTCGGCTAAACGGAACATGAGAGCTCACTTGTCGATTAAATCAGATTATAAATATGGCACCAATATTGACTTACACAGCACGTATGACAATTAATGTTTCGATCAGAGTAAGGTTGGACTCCTCTGAGAGAAACGCATCCCGCATTATTCCCTACTTTTCATGAGAATATCAGCCAATCCGCCTTTGATAAAGCCTTTCTCTAATGTCTCTTCTGTGCCGTACCCGGCAGTTCAGTGCCCTTTTCGGACATTAAACCGGATCTAAGCTGTGAAAATAAATGCGCCCTCTTTCACTAGTCATGCATGTTTAAAATGATGAAACTAGATTAGTAATAGACATTGCAGATTCAGATCTATCAACAACCCAATTATCAAAATTTGATGGTTCAGAACGAAGACGTATTATACCAAAAGACGATTCCGCTCTACGTAATTTTCCTCCGGCTATTTCTTGAATAGTTCTCTCAACAGCCGGGCCTCGTTTTATTTTTGTAGCAAGTTGACGTATCGTAGAAGTAATATAACCATTAGGCGTTAAAGATGAAATTCTAGATAGATCATCAGGACTTGGGAGACCTTCATTCTTATTCCATGGTGTTACTAAAGCGAATGGTTCATTATGCAGTAGTTCTGACCATATTCCGTCATGATGAGCATATGGTGAACCGTGATGAGCTACTTTGTAGATAGAAGACTTAGGATGTAAAGAGTCTCTTTCGCGAATAATAGCATCCCATCCTAATGTGTTATCAGAACTGGTTTCTAAATCAGATCCTAAAAGTATTGCGAATTGTCCAATCTTAACAAGATTTACGAGGGCTCCATGGTTTGGTGATGAGCTTGTGGCTCGGTATTTAGTTTCCATTATTTTTGGCATTTCTTGTGCTAATGAGACAAGAAATTTATCTACTTCATGATTAGATGGGGAAAGGGCCCAGAATTCCACATCTTGCCCATGAGACATTTTAGAATTATCTATTGAATATATTCTGGTGTTTGCACTAGCAAGCTTTGGTTTTTTTGATTGAAGCAACTGGTAGATTTTGTATAGTTCATTTACACCGGAGCCTGATATGATTTTATTGTTCTTGTTGAAACGAGTAACAGCAGCAAAAAATTCTTTTTTGGTAAATGCTAGAGAGCATGAAAATAAAGCGTTAGGACAACATTCTACAGACCTTGCAAGTCCTCTTATATGGTCATCGTGCCAATGTGTTGCAACGATCAAGTCAACTGAATGTTCTGGCTCAATACCCAGAGAGCGTAGATAGCTTATTGCGGCTGGTTCTTTATCTTGTGGATTGATGCATGAATCTATAATTGCCCAGCGGTTGTCACCCATATGAATTAAGGTAGACTCTCCATAACCGGGACCGAAAAGAGTAACTTCTATTTGGCTGGCAGCTGGTTTGGTGTTGCTTATTGCCAATCTATTCCTTCCATAAGTTTCCTGGCTTCTCTGTCAGCATCATCAATTTCGTGCTTTGTCCAAACTGGTAGTCTTCTAAAAACAATTTGAGATGCCCTTTGTTTAGACCCGCATCTGCTGACATCATAGCCAATTATCCATCGAAAAACCGCACCAGGACGTAAAAGCTTCATATCATCATTTCTTAGATCGCTTATGATAAAGTCACCAACCTCAGGAGGATTCTCTTCATTACAGATATCAGTAAGACGCGCCGAGAATGTCTCATCATGTAAATCTAGTACTATACCCTCCCATTCTTGGAGTTCAATGAATTGGCCAGTGGCTTCATTATCTTTAAGCTGAAGCGCAGGTAGACTTGAAATTGCTTTCTCTATTCTGTCAGTTTTTCTCGACCTAGATTTTGGTGTTGAATCGCTTTCCGCTTCGTCAGATGGGAAGTCTTGGGCGATATCCAATAAACGAGCCAAAAGACCAGGATTGGTATTATGCTCAGTTACTGGTTTTTCAGCCCTGGCGCGAGTTGGATCATTTATATCAAATTTGAATGCTAATGCTGCGCTCATTATTCAGCCTCCGTGACCTGCTTTATTATCCATTCTGAGCGTTTAAGAGAATCATCAAACCTATTCTCGAATATTGACATGATTTCCTGACATCCTTCAACGTTTTCACCTTCCAAGGATTCATAATGATCATTTGTTTCTATATAAACACCTGAGCGAATCGTTTTAGATGGTTCAATCTTAGCCTGAATATAGCCTCTTTCTCTATCATCCAGTACGTTTTGTCTCATTGATAATGATTGCATTCCACCGTGTGTGTCATCAGTTTGTTTCTGTATGTCGTTACTCCATTCACCCCACGCTTCAGGCGGGGCAAGTGCTTTTCCAATTTTATCCCTGTTTTCTATGCTCCCAGTATCTGCCGTAACTTGCATATTTATACCAAGCATCCAAATGGGTGTATGTAATAAAAGCTCACGGAACGTTTTTAAGATAAAATCATAAAGCCTAATATTTGGCGGTTGTTTTAGCTCTGCAATAAAACGATTCCTTTCAATGTGAATTTTTACCCAATCAATCTGAAATTTGACAATCTCATTATGAATGATCTCAATATCGGCATTTTCACTCTCTTCATCACCAATGACTCCTGTCTTTGCAAACCAAGAAGGTTGGAAAATACGCGGATTAAAATTTCCTATGAGAACAACGCTGATCTTAGTTTCAACTAGTGTAGTTCGCATAATAGATTAGGTTCCTGTAGCCAACAATTCGTCAGTTTATATCATTAGCTATGTATAGCTAGGATTTATAGCGCTAGAATTCTACATTAATTAGTGTTTAACAGGTAGAAAGTTATTGTAAGATCAATAGTGCCGGACTCGATTGATTTCGCCAAGGATAAATCCCTTGAAAGAAACGCACACCGCCATATCCCCTGCTTTCTATGCAGAATATCACCCCAACCACCATCAATAAAGCACTTCCCTAATAGTCCGCTTTGTGCCGGAAAGGGACGCAGGGATTAAGCGCAGAAATGCACCGAATTATATGAAAGGGACTCGCAGCTCTGCTCAGTAAATAGATAAAGCACTGTTGGTTAAGGGCTGAGAAACTGGTTACCGATACTGCTAAAGAGAACCCCTCCCCCTCATCCCCAGCCCTTCTCCCCCAAGGGAGAAGGGAGTAAATCAATCAATAGCAGCAAAAAACTCCTGCACGTCCTCCAGCACCCGTGTCCTAGCCATCGGCGGCATGCTGTTTAGGAAGGTATGCCCATAACCTTTGGAGAGCAGGCGCGGATCGCAGATGACCAGCACCCCACGGTCTGTTTCATCACGGATCAGCCGCCCAGCCCCCTGCTTCAGAGCGATAGCCGCCTGGGGAACCTGAAACTCCATGAAGGGGTTGCCGCCCCGTTTTTTCAGGGCATCAATTCTGGCCTGTAGTACCGGATCGCCTGGAGAGGCAAAGGGCAGTTTATCAATGACCACACAAGAGAGAGCCTCACCCCGTACATCCACCCCTTCCCAGAAACTTGCGGTACCCAAAAGCACTGCGTTTCCAAGTTCACGAAACCTATCCAACAGCTCAGTCTTGGGGGCGCTACCCTGCACCAGCAGGGGAAAATCCACCCTCTCCTCCAGGGCCTCGGCTGCCAGACGCAGGGCTCGATGACTGGTAAACAGCAGGAAGGCGCGGCCAGCGCTGGCCTCTACAACCGGTACTATTATCTCGAGCACTGCATCAAGAAAATCTGGGCTACGCGGCTCCGGCATGTTGCGTGGTACAAACCAGAGGGCCTGATTGGGATAGTCAAATGGGCTATCCAGGCACAGGGTTTCTGCCTCATGAATACCCAACTGCCCCTGAAAATGGCGGAAGCTATCTCCCACCGCCAGGGTTGCGGAGGTAAATATCCAGCTGCCTGATCGCTGCTGTATTTGTGATTGAAACATCTCCGAGACATCAAGCTGGGTTCGGTTCAGATTAAAGCTCTGGCTGTAGGTCTCGAACCATCTGATACTGTTGTCATCATCTCCTGCAAAAAGCGCGTCCAGCTTTTCCAGCATCTGTTCGCACCGACCGTGACAACTCTCCAGACCCTTACCCCGCTCTTTTATCTTGCCCAGCAGCTCTTTCAAACTCACCAACTCATTCTGCACCTGATCCAGTGCGTTGGTTATGCGCTCATCACCACTAATCTCACTCCAGGGACCACGCCGCAGATCCAGACCGAACACCAGGCGCAGATCTCGTACCGACTTGCTCAGGGCTGAGACCTGGTCTGGGATCTCTGGCATATCGCCGGCCTCACGTAGATATTCGGTCTCGCTATCACGGGCCAGCTCCAACAGTTGCCTGCCGGTAACATTGACGCCAAAGAAATTGCTGGCGGTTTCGGGAAGCTGATGGGCCTCATCCACAATAAAACAGTCTGCTTCTGGTAGCAGTTCGCCGAAGCCCTCCTCTTTCAAGGCAAAGTCGGCGCATAGCAGGTGGTGATTTACCACCACCAGATCCGCCTCCTGAGCCCGGCGCCTGGCCTCAACCAGATGACAGGTGCTGTAAGAGGGGCACTCGGCCCCCAGGCAGTTATCTACTGTAGAGGTAATAACAGGCCAGATACTGGAGTCCTCGGGGATGCTACTCAGCTCTGCGATATCACCGATCTTGGTCTTACCTGACCACTCCTGCACCTCCATCAACTGATCTACCAGCTCTCTGGAGCGTAGACGTCCCTCCTGCACAGCATTCTCCATGCGATGAATGCAGAGATAGTTGGAACGTCCTTTTAGCAGGGCCACACTAGCTGGAACAGCCAGTGAATCTTTTATTAGCGGTAGGTCGCGGTGATAGAGTTGATCCTGTAGATTCTTGGTACCAGTGGATATGATCACCTTGAGACCGGACAACAGGGCGGGGACCAGATAGGCAAAGGTCTTGCCGGTACCGGTACCGGCCTCGGTAATCAGCACCCCGCCTGAGGCAATTACCTGCTCCACCCTCTGCGCCATCTCCAACTGCTGGGGGCGGTAAGAGAAAGCCTCGATATGTCGGGATAGGAGCCCTTCAGGACCCAATACTTCAGTGAGGTCGTTCATTCAAGCTTGGTTGTCCCACACCTCTGACTCCAGTCCATCCTCCCTGGTCCAGGCCAATCTACCTATGATCCTGAATCTGGAGACAGACAATACTCCCCGCTTGGCGCGACTGCTACTGCTCTTGTCCACAAACTCCAGCAGCTCACTCCTATCTACCTCATAGATCTCAAAGGGCTGGTAATCTGCATCCATCAACACCAACACCACAGAATCCCATGCCTGATCAATCTTGATTTGACCTATGCGTTGGCTTCCGACATCCTCATCGAAGATGGTGCGGCTCTTGATCTGGATGCGTTTATTTTCACGCTCCGGGTCCAAGGCATCGTGTCCGCCGGCATCCGCTCCCGCAGGAACCAGCCGCAACAAACGCATAGCATCATGCAGAGCGATCTCATTACTGACCCCAGGGAGAGGTTTCCCCATGGTTCGACGGTAATCTGCCGCCAGCTGCCTTGCCTGGCTTATCAATTTTTCTTCTGCGTAGATGCTCAAGACATCTCACCTTTCCACCATTAAGTCAGTAATTGAAAGATTGTATATGAATTTAGAATAAAAAACGTAGCTAAACCCGTATGTTGCACGAAGGCGAACATGGTTTATAAACACGTTTGCTAAACCACATGATAGAACTATTTTAATGCATTCGAAAACTACAGTTTACTCTGATCGGTTTTCTGAACTAGCCAGCTTCACATCTAAGCGTTTCCCCTTTAACCATAGCTAAGGCTATGGGTCTGGGAGCGATCACTTAACCTGTTTTTTGCCAGCTGGCCCATAAATACAGATCCATTCATACAACATACGGACAGGGGTTTATGGGAAAATGGTAGTGTTTTATGAAAAATACAGCACAAAACCCGCCAAATACTATAACATCACATAATATAGACAATATTAGCTGCGCTATCCCTATTTCTGCCCTAATATTAATCAACCGTGGTATATAATGAAGCTATTAAGGCGATAATAACCTCATTGTGGAATTATCTATACTCAAGCTCCGTGGCCTTATACTCCGCCCTCATGGCACCATCAGAATCACCGGAATTACGTTTTACCTTGGCAATTAACCGCCAATTCTCTATCTTTAATTTGGCATCAGCCCCTGCCAAACTTGTTGATTTTGCAGCTAATTCTGCGGCACGTTTACCCTGCCCCTGATCCAGCCTCAAGTGTGCAATCCTATTCCAAAGATAGGCATTTCTGGGCTCTATACGCAATGCCCGCTCTATACTTGCCACTGCACCTGCAATATCCCCTTCTTCCTGCAATTTATGGGATTCTTTCAACAACGACTCCACCGGAGTGCTATATGTGGGTTTGATATCCATCTGCTGCGGCGGTCGATAGGCCTGAACCACCACCCCGGAACCATCAGAGGCCACTGGAGCAGGTTCGTCCCTATATCCGTAACTACAGCTAACAAGTAACATACAGGATGTTATTATGGTGATCCCAACTGTTCTGTTCATCTAATTAATCCACGCAGAAATTGACCAAAACCTCCACCAACACAGGGCGAACTCTGGGTTGGTTCGGTTCCCATTATAAACGGATAAATCTCAGTATTACCGCAATTTTGATCTGCAAGCTGCAAATTCTCTCGATCCAATAGAACCTGGATAACCTGCTCCGGCTTAACCTGATCACCGGTGGCCAAGGGCAGCCGCCCCATCATGTCACCCCAGACCTCAAGGGCGCCACTGGAACCGGTCAACTTTGCCGGCTTGTTATCATCCCGGCCTACCCACACCACCGCAACCTTATCTGCGCTGTAACCGGCAAACCAGCTATCGCGCAGGTTATTGGTGGTTCCAGTCTTGCCGGCAATATTTTTATCCGCACTTATGTATTTCGCCAGGCGCCGACCGGTACCCTGTTTCACCACCTGCTGTAAACTCCAGTTCAGCAGATAGGTCGGTTCGGCCTGAACCGCCTGCTTCACCGTTAGCGGATATCGCTGCAGGGTCTTGCCATCCGGTGTCAGCACCTCACGAATCGCCCGAAGGGGCGAACGAAATCCTCCCGCCGCCAGGGTTTGATAAAACTGAGTCACCTCAATGGGTGAAACCGACAGTGCACCCAAAAACATGGATGGAAACACATCAAATTTACGTTCTATACCCAGGGCCTTGATGGTGTTTGCCACCCTCCTCAACCCCAGATCCATACCCAGGCGCACAGTTGCCAGATTGTATGATTTAGCCAAGGCTTCATACAAGGGTACCTCTCCGTGTGACATGCCATCGTAGTTGGAAGGTTGCCATACCTTTCCATTCGGCGTCGTTATAGAGAGCGGAGCATCTTCCAGCATGGTGGTGACTGTGTAACTGCCACCATAGTTCAGGGCTGTGAGATAGATAGCCGGTTTGACCAGGGACCCGATAGGGCGCACGGCATCCAGCGCCCGATTGAAACCGGCAAACCGGTGATCCCTGCCACCGACCACAGCCAGCACCTCACCCCCTTCGACATCGGCGATGATTGCCGCCGCCTCAAGCTTGCCGCGGGGAAGTCTGTGACCCTTTTCCAGTATTTCAAGTCTGCCGGTTACAGCCTGTTCTGCCTGCTTCTGAGCCCAGGGGTCCAGGGTGGAAAATATGCGCAGCCCTTCTGAGGCGAGATCCTCGTCCCTATAGTCGCGCCGCAACTGCCTGCGCACCAGATCAAGAAATGCATAGTAGCTACTGGATACTCCGCTGCCTTTTGAGGTGACGCCCAGATCAGACTTTATTGCGGCATCCCGCTGACTTTTGTTGATAACTCCGCGCTTGAGCAGGATATCGATCACAAGATCCCGTCTCTGCTTAGCGCGTTTTGGGTGACGACGCGGATCGTAATAGGAAGGGCCGCGCACTAGCCCCACCATAAGGGCCAGCTTGGGTAGATCCAACTCATTCAGGGGACGATTGAAGTAGAAGTGACTGGCCAACCCAAAACCGTGTATGGCCCGGTTTCCGTCCTGTCCCAGATAGATCTCATTGGCGTAGGCCTCGAGTATCTCATCCTTGGAATAACGGGTATCCAGCAGCAGAGCCATGACGGCCTCATTCAATTTGCGCCGCAGGGTGCGTTCACTGGTGAGATAGAAGTTCTTGACCAACTGTTGAGTCAGAGTACTGCCTCCTTGTACCATCCTACCCGCAGTAATATTTGCCCATATGGCACGGAGTATCGCCTTGGGATCCACCCCAAAATGGTCATAAAAGTCGCGATCTTCTACCTCCATCAAGGTGCGCACCAGCATCTTGGGCAACTCACTGCGCTTCACCAGCACCCTATCCTCATTATGAGTTGGATGGATGCTTCCAATCTCTGGTGCCTCCATCCGAACCAATGCCACACTGCGTCCAGCATGGTCTGTTATTGAGGCCAATCCGTTTGCTGAGAATCTTAGATCCAGATATTTGCCATGACTCCTGCCATCCCAGAAATCAAAATCCCTGGTGCGCACTACAATGCGATTGCCATTCAGGGACCAGGTGCCAGATTTTTTGCTACTGGCCACCTTGCGATACCCCAGTAGTTGCAACTCTGCCTGGAACTGCTTCTGACTGACCGGCGCACCTGGATACAACTCCAGAGCGCGGGCATAGATACGGGCCGGAATAGCCCAGCGATTGCCATCAAACTTAGTCTTGATGCTTTGATCAAGATAGACAAGGTAAACCACCCCAGCCAGGGAAAACAGCAACAGCAACGCAACCAGCTTGGTTCTATGACGACCTATACCAGCGCTTATTCTCTTCCAGAAAGACAATTTGCCTTTTCGTCCTTTCCTTGCTGATGGTTTTTTTCTTTTTGATATGGGCTTCTTTGCCATTTATTGATACTGCCCTAGTCCTATATTGAAACACCACTGAAAAACGGATCTTACACCTATAGCCTGCAACTCGCTAACAGCATACTAATTAAAATAAAATAGATTAGATGGATGGACAGCTCTGACCAGAATAAGTGCAACTGTCATTGGATTATCAAAAAAACTCCATCATATTTGGCCTTATTAGCCCCAAAAAGCAATTTAATTTTACATAATCACGATTATCTTATATAAATACTTGGTTTTAATAATTCTATCGTTATTACTGAGGGGGATAACGGTAAATCAATTAAATTCTAAA
>JBNKJS010000043.1:0-110713 GCA_050291365.1 Sedimenticolaceae bacterium
CGGCGCATGATTCAGCTCAAGATCGAACGCGAGGCCCTGGTCAAGGAGGAGGATGAGGCCTCCAAGCGTCGTCTGGAGGACCTGGAGTCCCAGATCAGCAAGGCGGAGCAGGATTTCTCCGAGATGGATGAGGTGTGGAAATCTGAGAAGGCGGCATTGCAGGGCACTACCCAGATCAAAGAGGAGCTGGAACGGGCTCGCCTGGATATGGAGACGGCGCGCCGGGCCGGTGATCTGACCCGTATGTCAGAGCTACAGTATGGACGCATCCCTGAGCTGGAAAAACAGCTGGATATGGCATCCCAGGCCGAGATGCAGGAGATGAAGCTGCTGCGCAATAAGGTCACGGATGAGGAGATTGCTGAGGTGGTCTCCAAGTGGACCGGCATTCCGGTATCCAAGATGTTGGAGGGTGAGCGAGACAAACTACTACGCATGGAACAGGAGATCGGCAAGCAGGTAGTAGGTCAGGAGGAGGGCATTAAAGCGGTGTCCGATGCCATTCGCCGTTCCCGGGCTGGGCTCTCTGACCCATCCAAACCCAACGGCTCATTCCTGTTTCTTGGACCCACCGGTGTGGGTAAGACCGAGCTGTGTAAGGCTCTGGCCTGGTTCCTGTTCGATACAGAAGAGGCTATGGTGCGCATAGATATGTCTGAGTTTATGGAGAAACACTCAGTAGCGCGGCTGATTGGTGCGCCTCCGGGCTATGTGGGTTACGAGGAGGGTGGTTATCTTACCGAATCGGTGCGCCGCAAACCCTATTCGGTGATCTTGCTGGATGAGGTGGAGAAGGCCCATCATGATGTGTTCAACGTGCTGTTGCAGGTGTTGGACGATGGCCGTCTTACCGATGGTCAGGGCCGCACGGTGGATTTTCGCAACACGGTGATCGTTATGACCTCCAATATCGGCTCTGAGATTATTCAAGAAAAGGCCGGGGAGGAAAACTATAATGATATGAAACAGTCAGTCATGGGTCTGGTGGGACAACACTTTAGACCTGAGTTTATCAACCGACTGGATGATATCGTGGTATTCCATCCCCTTGGTCGGGAACAGATTCGTGCTATCGCTGATATCCAGGTCGGCTATCTCAAACAGCGTCTGGCTGAACGGGATATGGGTATAGAGCTAACCGATGCCGCCATGGATCTATTGGGTGAGTCAGGTTTTGACCCGGTCTACGGGGCCAGGCCACTGAAGCGCGCTATTCGACAGCAATTGGAAAATCCCCTGTCTCAAGAGATCCTGGCCGGACGTTTTGGGATTGATGACGTCATCAAGGTGGATGCAGGACCGGACGGTCTAACATTCTCCAAGTGATAGCAAGTCAGGATCCGAGCAGAATGGCACTTACTTAGGAAAAAGCAGGCCGCAAAACACGCCAATTACCGCAAAATATCGCAAATGAATTCCACTTAAAGGTTCTTCCATAATTTGCGTGGATTCGCGGTGATTAGCGTTCATTTGCGGCTAATCTTTTTGGAGTTCGCACAGTTGCGGTATAAAGCTCAAACGTCTTAAGTAAGTGCCAGTTGACCCCGATCCCTCCTTATGTGTTTTGGCAACTCATTCGGAGATGAGGCAACCACTGCTCCTGGGGCATGCTGAAAAGATCATGAAGATATTCCCAGGCCAGATCCAAAGCTGATTGGGTATGTTGGCTAACAGATCTGCCCAGTTCAAACTCTTTCCCGCTGATATGCAGCATGAATGCCTCTGGTGCAGTGCTGCCATTGGTCTTTTCAAATAGATGTAATAGCGTACCTGGCGTGACGCTGTGAGTTGAAATAGTGCTATCGGGTTGGGCAGATATATTTTCCAGATAGAAGCCCTGCTTTGGTTTGCAGCTGGCATCAATAAACAGTACCGGGGTCTGGCTTTGCAGATCCATCACATGCTCGATATTCAGTTGCAGATCTTCCTGTAACACTACTGTGTCGAGATTCAGTTCCTGAATTTTTTCAGCAAGCAGAGGACCAGCCGCGTCATCGCCACGACTGATATTTCCCCAGGCCAGGACAATGAGTGAAGGGTTATTCAAATTGTCCACTTGAGGATTTAGCTAATTGATGGATCAACTCACCATTCATGTGACGTAACTCTACTTGCAGCGGCATCTTGCCCATTGCATGGGTTGCGCAGGACAAACAGGGATCATATGCCCTAATAGCAACTTCAATATTATTTAACAGTGGCTCGGTGATGGTTTTACCATTCATGTAGGTGTTAGCAACCTGACGTATGGATTCATTCATCGCCTGGTTGTTACTGGTGGTTGATACTATCAGATTTGCCTTTTTGATAAGTTCATCATCGTCGATTTCATAGTGATGGAACAGGGTACCTCTTGGTGCCTCTATTACACCAATACCCATATTGCGTTTCTCACCCTTAACCACCAAATCATTGCTGAGGATCTCTGGGTCGTTTAGCAACAGTTCAATACTTTCAGCACAATGTAGTAGCTCTATCATCCGCGCCCAGTGGTAGGCCATTGTGGAGTGCACAGGCTTGCCTGCACCGTAACTGCTAAACTCCTTACGGGCAGCCTCTGCAATGGGTGTTGGAATAAAATCACAATTGTTCACCCTTGATAGTGGGCCAACTCGGTACCATCCATTTTCCATACCCTTCTCCACAAGGTATGGAAACTTCATATAGGACCAGCTTTTTACCTCCTCATGGATATATTTGAAATACTCCTTATCATTAACCTGATCAAAGATGATTTGCCCCTCATTATCCTTGACCCTGATGGCACCGTCATAAAGTTCCAATCCACCTTGGGGATTGACCAGGCTTAGATAATTGGTATCGATAGTTGCAAACTCGGCACTGGTTGGCAGGTTTTCGGTAAAGTAGTTATGAACCAGTTCAACGGCACTTATGGACCACTCAATTATCTGCTGTATATCCTTTAGCAGGTACTCTCGGTCTTCCTTTGAAAGCGGTTTGTTCATTCCACCTGGGATTGCTCCAGTACCATGTACCCTTTTTCCAGAAATCGCCTGAATTATTTCCTGACCATACTTTCTCAGCCTTACCCCTTGCAGAGCCAGATCAGGGTACTCTTTGATTACTGCGACAACATTGCGCTTTTGGATATCACTTTCAAATCCAAATAACAGGTCCGGTGATGAAAGATAGAACAGATGCAGGGCATGACTTTGTAATATTTGTCCAAAATGAAGCAGATTGCGCAGTTTATCTGCCGCCGGAGTGATCTGGTCAACCCCGGCAATCATATCGATCGCCTTTCCAGCCGCCAGGTGATGACTAACCGGGCAGATACCACAGAGGCGCTGCACAAGGATTGGTATTTCCTGGAAATGGCGTCCTTGAATGAATCGTTCAAATCCTCTGAACTCAATGATATGCATTCTGACTTCCTGGATATTATTATCGTCATCTGCAAGCAAGGTTACTTTACCGTGACCTTCAACCCTGGAAACGGGATCTATCACATAACGATTCAGTTTCTCTCTGTTTTCTGCAGTCTCAAGGAAATTGCTCATTAAGGTTCTCTTTTAGTCAAAATGCATAAGGTCATAGGAGAGCTCTATCTCTTCTCCAGCTAGTAATCCGGTAAGAATTTCCCAGAAGGCGTCAGCTGGTGGTGGACATCCCGGCAAAAAATAGTCGATTTTGACAATTTCATGGATTGGATGCACCCTTTCCAGAATGTAGGGGATCTCCTTATCTGAAGGGAATTGGGGGTTTGTTACGCCAATTCCATCCATATAGGCTTCACGCAGACACTCTTCTACATCAATACTGTTGCGAAGAGCAGGAATACCGCCATTAATAGCACAGGAGCCAACGGCTATCAGGATTTTACAATTAGCCCTAAACTCTTTTAAGACTTCGATATTTTCAGTATTACAGACGCCCCCTTCAATCAAACCTACATCGCAATCTGGAGCGCAATTTTCAATATCGGTAATCGGGGAGCGGTTAAACTCAACAAACTCAATCAGATCAACAATCTTTTCATCTATATCGAGGAGAGACATGTGACAACCAAAACAACCAGCCAGTGAGCAGGTGGCTAGTTTAACCTTGGTCCCAGGCTTTATATCCGGTGTTTCCTTTAGTTTGGGGGTAATTACTTCGTCACTGATTCTCTTCAGGTCAAATGTTCGTTCACCAATTGGTTTGGTAAAAGCTCCCTGTTTTTTCACAATACAACCAACAGGGCAGATATTTGCTGACCGGTCACTCAATTCAATACTGGAATCCCTCAATAGGCCTGTGTCCGATGTCACTTTCAACGATTTGTTCTCGCCTCGTCCTGCAATACAAAATATATCTTTTTTATCTTCTGTTCTGGATGCCCGGATACACAGCTCACAGTAGATGCAGCGATCTCGGTCAATCATTAGGTCTGGATGGCTCGCATCAAGGTTGCGCAAAGAATTAAACAGGGGGAATTGTAAGTTGGTCATGCCCAGGTGGTAGGCCATGGCTTGTAACTGGCAATTACCACTCTCCGTACAAGCGGGACAGTAGTGATTCCCTTCAACAAACAGCATCTGGATCAGGAGTTTTCTTTGTTGATTCAGATCATCTGTATTATTCTCAATTACCTGCCCAGCTACGGCTGGTGTAGTGCAGGTGGATGCCTCTCGACCATTAATTTTGCAAGTACAGAGTTTGCAGCTACCATTGGCTTTGAAATCCGGGTGGTAACAGATGTGCGGGATATAGATGCCGGCCGCCTCTGCTGCCTCCATGATGGATTGCCCCTCTTCAAAGGGAATTATCTGGCCATCAATTCTTATCTCATTTTTACTCAATTCCCTGACTCCTGTTCTGCAATTATCTCTTTAGCTCTTTGTATCTCTGCTTCCACATCGAAGGATGGTTGATACTCCTCACTGGTCAATCTCTTTCTGAAAGATTCTGGAAACTTTTGATAGGTTTCAAGCATTGGAACTGCAGCCCGTTGTCCAAGCCCACAATGACTCGCCTGGGTCATTAGATGACTCAACTCATGAATCTCCTTGATATCCAGATGTGCGCCATGTCCATTTTCAACCTTGTCGGCCATCTGTGCCATTAACTTGGTTCCAACCCTGCAAGGGGTACAAAAACCGCAACTCTCATGGGCAAAAAAGTGGGTAAAATTCACTGCCCTTTCAAACATATCCCTGGTGTCGTCGAAGATCATAAATGACCCACCAGTATTTGCCTGTTCAAATGATATCTCTTTAAAAAACTGTTCTGATGAAACCAGTGAACCGCCTGCGCCACCCACTTGTACTGCCTGAGTATTTTTGGCTTTACATTTTTTTAATATCTTCTTGATTGAAATACCCAATGGAATTTCATAAATGCCGGGTTTTTCACAATCACCACTGATACTTAATATTTTCCAACCGATGGAGTTACCGCCTTTGGCAAAAATGTCAGGACCGTGCTCAAGGATCCTTGCGGCATAACAGTAAGTTTCCACATTATTGACCACAGTTGGCTTATTAAAATAGCCGTTAGTAACAGGAAAAGGTGGCCGAATTCTAGGGATGCCACGCATCCCCTGGAGCGATTCAATCAATGCTGATTCTTCACCGCAAACATAGGAACCAACTCCCATAATTATTTCAATATCAAAATCAAAACCATCCTGGCCTAGAATCTTTTCACCCAGCAAATTACTGTCTCGTCGTTGCTGTAGTGTTTTTTGTAACTTCTCAAGGAGAAAATGATATTCATGGCGTAGGTAAATAAAGCCCTGTTTTGCACCAATGGTTGCTGCACAAACAGTCATGCCATCAATCACTGTATCTGCGTATTGATTGAGGAGCATCCTATCCTTAAAAGTGCCTGGCTCTCCCTCATCTGCATTACACACCACGTAGCGTTCGGTCTCTTCTGTCTTGCGGGCAATTTTCCACTTCATATGAGTTGGAAATCCCGCCCCCCCACAACCCCTCAATCCTGACTTCTCCAGCTTCTTGATTACACCTTTAGGCCCTAGCTGCAAAGCTCTCCTTATGGCTTCACCTGTAACGGATTCTGTACCTAGTAGAGGGCCTTTTTTATGGATTGTGTCTTCAACCACAAACCATTCCGGAGGCCACTTTTCAAGAGGGGTCCCCCTGCTGACCAACTCTGCAATTTTTTTAATCCGCTCAACATCAAGATTTCCAATTGCATAGCCATTTACCAGCATTGCCGGACCCTGTTCACAAAGTCCGGTGCAAGAAGTAGTATCAACGGTAACCCTGTTATCTTCTCTTGTGATGCCTGGTTTGACGAATAACAGTTCACATAGCAACTTAATCAACTCTTTATTGCCAAGCATCTGATCTGTGATGCTGTTACTGAAATAGATCTCAAAATCACCAACATTTTTATCATGAAGAAAGCGATAAAAATCAATCTTGGATTGGATCTTCATCCTGGCTAGGCCCAGT
The DNA here is from genome assembly GCA_050291365.1 of Sedimenticolaceae bacterium. Classification (GTDB taxonomy): domain Bacteria; phylum Pseudomonadota; class Gammaproteobacteria; order Chromatiales; family Chromatiaceae; genus JAAGZL01. Next base: position 6,423 of record JBNKJS010000043.1, read on the forward strand.
GATTCTGACAGCTGCTTAATATCATCCTGACTAATGCAGTGTTGTGATAACTGAATATTGCGCAGAATCTGTAAAATATATTTCTGCTGGTAGCCATACTGTTCCAGTTGATCTTGTACGCTTGTTCTAATAGTGGTTACCATTTTCTTTCCTGTAGTAGTACCGACAATGCTGTATCAATTAATGTTCGAGAATTACTGGTTGAGTGATCGCAGTAGCTCATGATGGACCTATAACCATTCCATATTTCATCACTGCCACTAAGCATAAGAATAGACAGTTTAAGGAGCTTTTCTATATATAGATTGTATTGTGTCCTCTATCTTGTTTTCTTTAGAAAATTACTGAATACACATATAAAAAGTAAGTGTAAGCGATTTATACTCTTCATTAGGGGGGTGGTACCCCCTTGGGGGGGTAGAGCAGCCAAAAAGGGCGTAAAGGCTAGGGTGAGTGGATTGTGGGTTGACCCTGTCATCCGACGACTTGATCGCGGGGCCCAGGGAATATCCCATCTCTATTTTAGGGAGAGCACCCTAAAGGGCATAAGGGTTGGGGTGAGGCGAAATATCTAGGTTCATACCCTCCCTAATCCACAAGGGGAGAAGGGAGGAATCTAGACCTTTTTCTATGCTTTCTTAACAAACTCCGACTTCAGCTTCATGGCTCCAATCCCGCTGATCTTGCAATCAATGTCATGGTCTCCCTCCACCAGGCGGATGTTCTTTACCTTGGTGCCGACCTTTACCACAGATGACGACCCTTTCACCTTCAGATCTTTTATTACGGTTATGCTATCCCCATCATTGAGAATAGTGCCGTTGGCATCGGTAACTATGGGGCCATCATTGCTATTACTATCCCCATTTGCAGACCATTCATGGGCGCATTCCGGGCATATGTACATATCGCCATCTTCATAAGTATATTCTGATTGGCATTTAGGGCAGTTGGGTAAATTTGTCATATTTGTTTCTTCAAGCTGTTGGTTGATTAGATGGCTTAGTTACTTGGTTTTGCCGTGTTGTTGACGTTGTCTTCGGCCTGTTTGGTCTTGTCTGGCTGTTCTTTTTCCACTTGCCTCTTTTCCATCTTCTTCTTTTCTACCAGTTCTATGTACTGTTTTGGGGTGAGGTTGGTGGCTCGCTCAGGCTTCTCTTTGGGGGCGTAGTAGGCATAAATAATTGCACCAACCAGCACCGGAAATACAACGAAAAATGGTTTTACTTGCATGGCTTTGATTCCCGTTTTCGGGGACGCTTTATGCGTTCCTTAAACTAATAATAGGCCATCCCCTGGTTGATGCATGTTGGGCCAGGGTTTGATCTGGGTCAACGGCCACAGGCCTTTCCACCTGTTCCAGCAGCGGGATATCGTTATGGGAGTCGCTATAGAAGCTACTACCTTCCAGGGTTTGATTGTGCTTTTCCAGCCAGGTTTGGAGCCTTTTGACCTTGCCTTGTCTATAGCTGGGTTCTCCCGCAACCTTTCCGGTATAGCGGCCATCTATCATCTCCGGCTCGGTGGCGATCAGGTGCTGAATGCCAAGTCGGTCTGCAATGGGTGCAGTTACAAACGAGTTGGTGGCTGTGATGATCATCAATGTGTCACCATATTCTGCATGTTTTGCTATCAGGTCACGGCCGGCTTGCAGGATGATCGGGTCAATCTTTTCCAGCAGAAACCGTTCCCGCAGCTCCTGCAGTAGTTCTCCGCCGTACTCGCTCAGCGGTTTTAGTGAGAACTCGAGAAATTCAAAAATATCCAGCGTGCCTTCATCATATTCGCGGTAGAAACGCTCGTTTTCCCTGGTATAGAAATCACCATCCACCAGGTTGTTTTCAACCAGGAAAGTGCCCCACAGATAGTCGGAATCACCCGCCAGCAGGGTGTTGTCCAGATCAAATATTGCCAACGCCAATTTTATAACTCCAAGATTCGAATGGCGCTAACTATATCAGGGGTTGGGGTTATACGCACCACACCCCAAGCAGCTGATATTTATGATTATATTGTTTTCGTGCTATGGTGTAGGCAATAGACATGCATGTGCATGTAGAAGATTCACGGGTAATCGCCAGGTGCTTTGCCCGTTGCCGCCTGATTTGGGAGAGCTGAGTCGGGTGAGAGTAAGGATTATATCTTGATTGATGCAGATGGCTTTAGGCCCAATGTGGGCATAATTATATGTAATAGCCAGAGAAGGCTGTTTTGGGGAAGACGGGTAGGTCAGAATGCCTGGCAGTTTCCTCAGGGTGGGATAATGGAGAATGAGACTCCAGAGCAGGCGATGTTCCGTGAACTGGAAGAGGAGGTAGGCCTTAACTCCAGCCAGGTAGAGATTATGGGAGTTACCGGTGACTGGCTGCGTTATCGCCTCCCTAAGCGCTATATGCGTCTCCATAGTCAACCCTTGTGCATTGGCCAAAAACAGCGCTGGTTTTTGCTAAAGGTCCTGTGTGAGGAGAGTAACTTCTGCCTGGACAGATCACCCAAACCAGAGTTTGATCACTGGCGTTGGGTGAAGTACTGGCAGCCCCTGCGGGAGGTGGTCTATTTTAAACGTCGCGTCTATTCGCAGGCGCTTGAGGAGTTGGCGCCTTATCTCTTTCCTGAGGGTGCGCCGGCAAGATCCAGTACCAACTACCTGCGACAGAATCGTCGTTGATTAGATGTCAATTAAATAATGTGAGCACTTATGCTTGAGACCTTACACAGCATAGTACAGGAGGTAAACAAGGCGCCGGACCTGGATACGGCGCTGGAGACTATTGTACGCAGGGTTAAGCAGGCGATTAAGGCCGATGTCTGTTCGGTCTATTTGAATGATTTCAAACGACGTAGCCATGTGCTGCGAGCCACCGACGGTCTGCACCAGGAAGCGGTCGGTAAAGTGGAGCTTCCGCTGCACCGCGGACTGATCGGTCTGGTGTGCGAACGGGCTGAGCCCATAAATATCGATGATGGACCCAAGCATCCCAGATACATGTTTGTGGAAGAGACTGGGGAGACCCTATTCCACGGATTCCTCGGCGTTCCCATAATACAAAATCGCAAAGTATTGGGCGTGTTGGTAGTTCGTCAGCGGGAGCCGCGCCAGTTTGATGACAGTGAGGTCACCTTCCTGTTTACCCTGGCGGCACAACTGGCTGGGGCCATTACCCATGCCAGCGCCAGCGGAGACCTGTGGGAAGAGGAAGATAAGGTCAAAGAGAAGAAGTCGGAGAAACCCTTTTTTCAAGGTAGTCCTGGCACCAGCGGTGTTGCCAACGGTATGGCGGTGGTGGTCTATCAATTGGCGGATCTGGATGCAATACCTGATAGGCCAGCAGAGGATCCAAAGGTAGAAGAAGAGGCACTATTAGCCGCTGTTGCTAATGTGCGCAGTGATCTGGAAAAACTGGAGGGTAGGTTAGCAGGTGTTCTTCCCGCTGAGGATAAGGCCCTATTCCAGGCCTGGTTGCTGATGTTGGAGGGGGACTCGCTGGTAAATCCTATTCTGGAGCGCATAAGGGAAGGTAACTGGGCCCCTGGCGCCCTGCATAGCGTGATTGAAGAGCATGCCAGGGTATTTGACAGTATGGAGGATAAGTATCTGCGTGAACGCTCCTCCGATGTGCGCGACCTCGGACGACGTATTTTGATGCATCTACAAAAGGACACCCCGAGGGTTATTGATTATCCTGGCCGTACTATCTTGGTGGGTGAAGATATAAGTGCAGTCCAGCTGGCAGAGGTGCCCCATGAGAAGCTGGCTGGTGTTGTCTCCGCTTCAGGTTCCAACGCATCCCATGTAGCCATTCTTGCCCGGGGCATGGGTATACCTGCGGTAATGGGTGTGGTTGGTTTGCCGGTTCACCGTATGGATGGCAGGACCACTATTGTCGATGGTTATACTGGAAGGGTGTTTGTCTCTCCTACCCAGGAACTGGCAGATGAATACAAGCGTCTGGAACTGGAGGATAGGGAGCTCTCTGACGAGCTGGACTCCTTGCGCAGTATGCCTGCTGAGACCACGGATGGGGTCAGGATTCCGATCTACCTCAACACCGGTCTGGTATCAGAGATGAGTTCGTTCGGCACCATCGAGTCGGAAGGGGTTGGTCTCTATCGCACGGAACTCCCATTTTTTGGGCGTGATCGCTTTCCTGGAGAGGACTCTCAGTACGAGAACTATAAGGGGATCTTGTCTGCCTTCGCGCCACGCCCTGTAACCCTGCGCACTCTGGATATCGGTGGCGACAAGCCACTGCCATATTTCCCGGTTGAGGAGTCCAACCCATTCCTTGGTTGGCGTGGTGTGCGCATCTCTCTAGATCATCCGGAGATCTTCCTGACTCAGGTAAAAGCGATGCTGCGGGCGGCAGTCGGGCTTAATAATATGCGGATAATGTTGCCCATGATTAGCCGGGTGACAGAGGTGGATGAGCTTAAACTGCTTATCCAAAGGGCGCATGATGAACTTGCTGATGACGGCTATGCTGTCACCATGCCGCAGATTGGGGTGATGATTGAGGTGCCGGCAGCGGTGTATCAAGCTGAGGAGTTGGCGCGGCGGGTGGACTTTATCTCCGTCGGTAGTAACGACCTTACCCAATACCTGCTGGCGGTTGATAGAAATAATCCTCGTGTAGCAGGGCTGTATGACGATATGCATCCGGCGATATTGCGCGCACTTCAGCTTATTGTTGAGGGGGCCGCTATCTATAATCGGCCGGTTGGCCTCTGTGGTGAGTTGGCGGGTAATCCCTTGGCAACGCCGCTACTAATAGGAATGGGGATGGATAACCTCAGTATGAGTGCTAGCAGTCTGCTCAAGGTGAAATGGGTGATTCGCAGTTTCAGCCGCAATCGGGCTAAGCAGCTGCTTCAGGCTGCCCTGCGGATGGAGGAGGCGGAACCGGTGCGCAAGTTGATGGCCACAGCTCTGGACGATATGGGCATGGGTGGGTTGGTACGTCCCGGAAAATAGAGTTAATCACTACTTCCCAGAATTACTCCCAGCGAAAGCTATAGGCCGCGATCAGCATACAGATCGTTGTCATCAACACCAGAGTCAGGATATTTCCAGAGACATCAATCAGTCCTGCTCCATCCAGCATTATCGCTCGTGCCGCGTTGTTAAAGTGGGTTAGAGGAAGCAGCAGAGATAGTTTCTGTACTATAGGGGAAGATCCATCCAGAGAGAACCATACCCCGGATAGGATCATCATAGGGATAGAGATAAGATTCAAGATGCCGTTGGCAGCCTCTTCGCTGGACATGCGGGCGGCTATGATAAGCCCCAGGCTGATCAAGCTTAAGGTGCCTGCAATCAGCACTACAAACAGATCAAGATAAGAGCCGTACATACGAAATCCGACTATCAGGTTGGTGCCGGAATATACCACTGCTGTTACCAGCAGTATCAACCAGAGGCGCGAGGCAACCTGGGCTGAGAGAAATTCCATGGGGGTGAGTGGGGTCGCGCTCAGCCGTTTCAATACCCCATTCTTGCGATAGCGCACAATAGAGTAGCCAACCCCGAATAGGGATGCGAACATGATGTTCATACCAAACACCCCAGGCACTAGCCAGTCTACATAACGGATAGGATCGCCGCTGACGGTCTGTTTTTTTAATCCATTATGGTTATCACCCAGCAGCTGTTCCAGCATATAGCCTTTGGAGGATGTCTGGTTGATCCAGTAACTGGACTGGTTTATATCAAGCAGCATGTCCATCTGATGGCGCTCTACCTTGGTCACTGCAGTTGCAAGTTTGTCTACCGTAATAAACTGGATATGTTGTATGGCCAGAAAGCGCTCAAGCCGAGGTAGTGCCTGTTCCTTGTCACCATAAATCCCAACCTTAAACAGGTCAGAACTATTGGTGGTGAAGGCGAATGCAAATCCCATCACAATCAAGACCGGCATCACGATATTCCATGATACTGCGGTGCGGTCCCGCATAAATTCACGATTACGGGCAGTCAGGGCAGCGATGAAACGTTTCAGACTCATTATAGTTATCCTTGGGAACCTAGCCGGATAGGTTAGAAGACTATAGGTATTTCGTCTACTATTAATAGAGCAGAGGAAACCATGGAATGAGCTGCAACAATAAACCAAACATCCTGATTGTTGATGATGAGCCATTTTATCTGGACCTTTTGATGGATTTGCTGTCATCGCAATATTCTGTCTCAATCGCTAGTGATGGAGCGCAGGCTATTAGTATGGCTAACTCGAATAAGCCCCCAATGCTAGTGCTGCTGGATGTAGTGATGCCAGGGATGGACGGCTACGATGTCTGTAAGATATTGAAGGCCGATCCTACTACCCACGATATACCCATTATATTCCTCACAGGTAAGAGTGAAGTGGAAGATGAAATGCACGGACTTGAGCTTGGCGCAGTGGACTATATTGCAAAGCCTATTAGCCCACCTATTCTGTTATCTCGAGTACGTAATCATCTGGCGTTGGCTCAGCAAAGAGTTGCTCTAGAAAATCTAGTGGCCGAAAGAACAGAGCAGATAGAGAAGGCAAAAGATGCCGTAACTTTCAGTATGGGAGCTTTGGCTGAGGCAAGAGACAATGAAACTGGGTTTCACCTTAAACGAACGCGCCTTTATGTTAAGTTGATCGCCGAAGAACTGAGTAACATAGCTGCATACTCCAACAAGCTCACACCAAAAATGATCGACCTTATTGTTCGTGCCGCGCCACTACATGATATTGGTAAGATCGGGGTCTCAGATAATATTCTAAAGAAAAATGGTAAGCTGACTGAAGATGAAAGAGAGGAGATGTCAAACCATACCCTGTATGGAAAACAGGCTCTGGAAAAAGCAGAAAAAGATATTGGCCATACCCCTTACCTGGAAGTAGCAAAACAGATCGCCTATTGTCATCATGAGAAATGGGATGGGACAGGCTATCCTGAAGGACTGGCAGGAGAAAGCATTCCACTCTCAGCTAGAATCATGGCCATTGCAGATGTATATGATGCCCTGATCTGCAAACGTCACTACAAAGAGGCGATGAGTCATCAGGAAGCTATAGCACTGATTGAACAGAGTAGGGGAGCACACTTTGATCCTGCTATATTTGATACATTCATGCGTGTTGGTGATAAGTTTAGGGATATAGCAGATCGATTTAGTGATGATGAAATAAATAGAACGAAGAACTAGCAAGAACAGCTTATAACAGCGGCAAATGTCAAATAATAAATATAGTGAGAATAATATGACAACAACAAAACCAACAATAATGATTGTGGATGATGAGGGTTTTTATATTGATTTGCTGAAAAATCTGCTGGGAGATGAATATCAGATTATCGTAGCTGAAGATGGTGAATCAGCGCTTAAACATCTATCTGATAATGGTGCTCCAGATTTGGTGTTGTTAGATGTGTTGATGCCAGGTATGGATGGGTATGAGGTTTGTAAAAGGATAAAAGAGTTCTCACATACCATCCCCGTTATTTTTCTAACCGTAAAGGGAGGCGTTGATGATGAAGTTTACGGTTTTGAACTTGGAGCGGTAGATTACATCAGCAAACCTTTCAGTCTTCCCATAGTTAAAGCAAGAGTGCGCTCCCACCTGGAACTGTCTAATCAAAAACATATGTTAGAACAAGCGGTGTCTGAACGCACCCAAGAGATATCGCGTGCCCGCGATGTTGCCATACACTGCATGGCATCTCTGGCGGAAACCCGTGATATCGAAACAGGAAAACACATCCGCAGGACCCAGGCATATGTGCGGGTCTTGGCAGAACAACTCCGGGATCATCCGCGGTTTAAAACATATTTAGATGAACAGCGCATTGAACTGATTTGTAATGCTGCCCCTTTGCACGATATCGGAAAAGTCGGTGTTCCAGACAGGGTATTACTCAAACCTGGAAAGCTTGACAGCGAAGAGTGGGTGGAAATGCGCAAGCATGCAGAGTATGGCCTTATCGCTATCGAAAATGCGGAGAAAGAGTTGGGAAATACGCCTCTGCTCGATGTGGCCAAGGCTATTGCCTATACCCATCATGAACGCTGGGATGGCACAGGCTATCCCCTGGGGCTAAAAGGAGATGAGATTCCTATCAGTGGCAGGCTTATGGCCCTTGCAGATGTATATGACGCCTTGATCTCGAAACGGGTATATAAAGATATCTACACCCATGATGAGGCGGTAGAGATTATTAGAGCTGACCGAGGAACCTACTTTGATCCAGATATTGCAGACGCCTTTTTAGAGTTAGAGCAGGAGTTTAAGCGGATCTCTATAGAGTTGAAAGATAACTAAGGGCATCAAGCTACACAAGCAATAAGGCCGAGCCATTCAGACTCGGCCTACTTGCAAAAACCATAGTAGGTTATCGATATATAGAAATACTAAGCCTGTTTGTTACGCCTGAGTCTGGTTGATGCCAGACCAATAAGACCAGAGCCGAATAGAAAGAGAGCCGGTGGTATTGGCACGGGGGTGGAGTTGACCAATACGTACATATCTGGATTGCCTTCTGATCCGTAATACCCGTTATACAATTCAAATTTAAAGGAGTAATTGCCTGCAGCCCTGCCCCCAAACCAGCTATTAAACAGCCCGGCCTCATCTATATTGCGAACGTTACTGTAGAGATCAGATCGCCAGACATTGGGGGCGATGGAGGCATCTCCGAAAAAAACCGCTTGCGTGCCGCTGGCCGTACCCATGGAGCTGTTGTAATCCATGAGTGTTCTTGCGGTACTGACTCCATTTGGGTCGGTTATGGTGATATAGAACCAATCATCCACTCCCAGCCAGTTGCCATAATCTCCAACCCACTCTTGGCCACCAACCACATCTGGGGTTGTCTGATCATGCCAGGCAATCCAGTTAGTTACGCTTGGATCGATGTAGACATTATTAACTGTAACAGTATTAAAATAACCGGGAGAAGCCCCGCTCTGGTAATAGGCCCCGGTTACATAATATGCAGTTGTTGCTGCGTTCGCATGAGAAGCAGCAAAAAGGGCGGTAACAAAGAGTATGATGCGAAGTCTCATGGCATTTTCCCCCAATTGTGTTTTCACTATTCCGGATCAGCATTTATCAACAATGTTTGTTCGGAAACGTAAAAGCTATTTTGTGTTTGTGGAATCAATTTTACCTCGTTTGTATAGATGATTTATATCCCACAAATGTGGGGGCTGGCGGTTATCTATTCAGTAACAGTGCGGCCAGGGCCGAGCGGTTGTTTACCGCGGATTTCCTGAAGATAGAACGCAGGTGGTCACGCACGGTCTGTTCCTTAATACCAAGCCGTTCCGCTATATCACGATAGGCATACCCTTTTGCTACCAGGATAGCAATTTCCCGTTCCCGTCCGGTGAGTTTTAACGCAGCTACTCTGGTGTTGAGTGCTTCATGGTCATTTAGATCTTCGGCCAGCAGTGTGAAATGGATGTCACTATCATGCTTTTCCTGTACAGCGTGGGCGATGATGGTGAAACGTATTTGTGGATTACTAAGAGGGTAAAGAATCTGCTTTACCATCGGAACCATGATTGGAGTGTCATGGGAGGAAATATTATGCACTAGGTGTGTGACTTCCGCCGGGAATGGATTAGCGTCTAATAGATGATTCTTCTCAGTAAATAATTTGGCTGAATTATTAATCTGCAGGATTTCACCTTTGGCATTAAGCATCCAGGTGGCTGGTTCATTTGGCTGTGCTTCAGTGATATTGACTCTCTGGAATTCAAGCGCATGTATGGTGCGCGCCAGGCTGGGTATCAGCATTTCGAACAGGTCGCGCTGCCGATCGGTGAAGAATTTATCAGGTTTGTCCAGATGTAGAGAGATGCCGAATAACGGTTTGTTGGCAATACATGCGCAGCAGGCCATAGAGGTTTCGATGTGTAGTGGCTTGCTGAAATCGGTGTAATATTCTGTGTGCCTGTATTCTTGTGGTGAAACAACATCCTCGGTGCGAAGAACCCGGTTGCGATTTTCAGGAAGCTCCAGAACCAACAGCGGATCAATGGCATAAAAATGCTGGGCATAATTATCGATGACGGCATCCGGATTTTCGATGTTCATTGCGTAATGGCTGCTGGGCACAGGCTCGGTGATGAGAGGGTCCAGGCCAAAAAATGTACAGGAGGACCAGGATAGCTGTTTGTGAAGATGATGGAAAAAGACCTCAAGGGCCTGGTTCTGGTCTGTTGCCTCCTGGAGGTCAAGTATTATACTCAGCGCGGCGCGAAGCTCGTTAACTGAAAATTTTCTTAGATCAGCCATACCTCAATATCCCATAAAATATATATGGAATACAACCGCTCAGCGCTATCTGCGGCATCCCGTGGAAGTAAATTCCTATCTGTTTATGCTCTTAGCTCTCTCCCGGTAAGCTTCAGAAACAGATCTTCCAAGGTGTGGGAACGAATCTGTAGGTGCTCCAGCTCTATACCGTTTTGTGTTAACAACTGGAGTGTGGAGTTTACATCATCACTGAAGATCTCAATCCGATCTTTGAGGCGCTGTGTTTTAAGATCATTTTGGGCGGTAAAACTCTCCGTTATCTCGGTGGCCGGTAAGGAGAGTACGGAACATGGGAAGTGCTCTTTAAGTAGTCCATAGGGCGTGCCCTTAGCTATCATCTTGCCGTAGTCCATGATGGCGATCTCATCGCATAGCTCGTAGGCCTCTTCCATATAGTGAGTGGTTAAGATTACGGTCTTCTTCTGGGCCTTGATGGTATGTACCAGTTCCCAGAAGTTGCGCCGGGATTGTGGGTCCAGACCGGTGGTTGGTTCGTCCAGAAATAGGACTTGTGGGTCATTGATGAGAGATATGGCCAGTAGAAGGCGTTGGCGTTGTCCGCCGGATAGCTTCTTTGGATTACGGTCCAGGAAATCTTCTAAAGCGCACTGTTCTATTATCTCTGACTGGGGGCGGGATGTTGCATACAGATTCTGGAACAGGTTCAGCACCTCTTGTACCGTGATGTAATCCTGTAGGGCGGTGCTCTGAAACATTATCCCGGCCTCCTCGCGAAACATATGACCCAGAGGTTCGCCCAGATATAGGATCTCACCAGAGGTGGGTGTGATGATGCCCTCCATCATTTCCACCGTGGTTGTCTTGCCGGCGCCATTTGGACCCAGCAGGCCGAAACAGGTCCCCTGGGGAATAGATAGGTCCACTCCATCCACGGCCTTAACATCGCCGTAATGCTTCTTCAGCTCTTTGGTTTCCAGTAACAGGGGCATAAACAATCCGAAAAACAGTTAGGTCGGATATATTAACCTAATATCGACCGTTTTGAATCTGATGGTTCTCGATAAAGCTCTTTCATCCAAGGCTATTACCAGCCGCCGCCACCGCCACCACCACCTCCACCGCCGGAGGAGCCGCCACCGCCGCTGCCAGAGGATGATCCTGGAGCAGTGGATGAAGAGGATATAGCGGAGCTCATGGCGCTGCCAATGGAGTTGGTAAATGCACCGATATTGTTGTGGTTCCAGCTATGGCCATGATACCAACCTGGATGATAACCACTGTCTTTTGTTGTAGCAGCACTGTTGACGATTTTAGTGAACCTTTCTCCCCATTGCTGTTCCACATCCAGGGCTATGGCATAGGGCAGGTACTGTTCGAACAGTTCCGGGGTCTTTTCTGGCGGGTGCTTTAAATTGAGTTCATCCTTTTCTGCAACCGAGAGATAGAGTTTGAAGCCCTCTATGCGGTCCAGTAACTTGCGACCAGCCAGGGTCGGCGCCTTGAGCCATTGATAGAACAAGATGTTGATGGCCACGGCGCAGAGTAGGGTAAGGGCGTAGATAATTGACACCTGAGTGACTAGAACCGCAACTCCTCCAATCTCACCAGCAATAAATGGAATGGAAAACAGCGTAATGGATATTGCCCCGGCTTTGCTTTCTCCCCTCCAGGCAGTGATTACCGCTGCAACCAACGCGAAGACTCCGATACTCCACAAGGTGAGCCATACCGACATAAATGTGGCAGTTGCTATCTGGTCTGCATCTGGAAGCAGCAGAACCACCGCCGCCAGGGTTATTATGCTTAGAGTAATCCCCGGGGTTAGATAGCCCTTATTGGAGACAAAATAGTTCTTCTCATAGTCCCCTTTGAGCGAGCGTTTGTGTACCTTAATGGCCTTGCCGATCTTGGCGTGATTTTTCTGCTTTAGGGTGATCTCAGTGTTACCATCGCCGAATAGAGTGCTGGCTATAGCGCCTTCACCTATGGCCAGCTTTACCCCAGAGTTTTCGCTCTTGCGCAGGGTGAAGCTTCCCTTGCTGGACTCTTCTATCTCAAGATATCCCTTTACGGCCATATTTACTATGGCGGCGGAGAAGCTCTTGTTGTCATATCCCATTCTGGAGATAAAACGCATTGAAGCTGGGGAGTAGCCAGGGTCTGGTTTATACAGGGGGATGATTGTCCCTGGTTCTGGGTCACGTCCCACCCTGAGCCATACAACAAGATAATAGAGCAGTAACAGGCCCAGGCCGCCGATGCCAGTGACGCTAGAGCTATTATCCTGCAGAAACCAACGTGCCTGCTGTTCATCTGTTGGTTCGGCTATATAACCCTTAGGCCAGTTCACAACAATGGTCAATCCTTCGTGCTGCCCCAAGCCTGTTGTGGTTTCAAACCAGGCAGAGCCGTCGTGTTCTACATAGGCTGCATAGTCCCGCCCTTTGGCTCCCTGTGGTCCGGTGTAAGCTTCAAGATGAATTTTATCCAGAGTAAATGTTTCTGGCAGGTTTACTATGGCTGTGGCCTTGTCGATGGGGAATCCCCATCCGTTGCCGGTAACGTTCCAGTACAGTTGATCGAACTTTTCAAAGAAACCTAGTTGACGGTCTGTTTTGTAGACTATGGTGTAGCTGTGCTCTCCATGCTCTATAAAACTGTCCTTGCTTCCGATGTAGATACGAATGCCGTTGCCGAGTTGTTTGGTGTGGTATGGCTCACCAACGCCGTTCCTTGTTACCTCTAACAGTTCAAACTGCACTTGATAGTTGTTGTTAAGGTTATCTCGATATTTAGTTGGAAAATCACGATAGATGCCGCGCTTTATCTCCTGACCCTGTGCTTGCACCCGGATATGTTCTTCCACCAGCATAGAGCCATCATGCTCAATTGTAATATCACTATGATAACTTAGTATACGCTCCTGGGCTTGGGAGGTTGAGCTTACTCCCAGGGTGAGAAGGAGTAGGAGTAAAAGTCGGAATTGAATCGTCATGTCCCTATGTCTGGTGGTATGGTTTCGGTTGCACTTTCAAGTTCGAAGAAGTCAGCTCGCTTAAAGCCGAAAAGATTAGCTATCAGCATATCTGGGAAAGAATCTATGCGTACATTTAGATGTTGTACCGCTCCATTATAGTAGCGGCGGGCAAACTGGATGTGGTTTTCCACATCGGTTAATTGATGCAGTAGGTGTAGATATTGAGAATCGGCTTTAAGATCTGGGTAGGATTCGGCTACTGCAATCAGGCCTTTTATCTTTCCAGTGAGTTCGGCCTCTGGTTTTGATTTGTCTGATGGTGTTTCTTTTATCTCAGAGTCTGTACGCAGACGGGTTACTTCCTCTAACAGAGAGCGTTCATAACCGGAGTAGGCCTGAACCGCATCCACCAGCTTAGGGATGAGATCGAAGCGGCGTTTCAGTTGTACATCGATATCGCTCCAGGCCGCCAGCACGCGGTTTTTATAACGTACGAAACGATTATAGCTGTAGACAGCCCAGATTAGTGGCAGCAGTAGTGGTAATATCCAGACGGTAGTATCAAGCATAATTTGGTTGTGAACTGGTCTCTAGGGCTTTATCAATCCTACTTCTTTATAGTACTTTATGGCTCCGGGATGCAGAGGGGCCGAGTTGCCTAACAGCATCTCTTCTTTTTTAAGATGACCTAAAGCCGGGTGTAGCTGGCGAAAGGCGTCAAAGTTGTTAAATACTGCTTTTACCAGTTGATATACCACCTCTTCCTTTACATCTGAACTGGTTACCAGGGTTGCCTTTACCCCGAAGGTAGGGGTGTCTCTATCTGAGCCAGTGTACATGCCACCAGGGATAGTGGTCTTGGCGTAGTAGGGGTGATCGGAGATTAGCTGGTCGATGATGGTTCCTGCCACCGGTACTAGTACCGCATCACATGAAGTGGATGCCTCCTTAATCGATGCATTAGGGTGTCCCACTGTGTAGGTGATGGCATCAATCTTATTATCGCACATGGCACTGGACTGCTCTGATGCCTTGAGCTCTGATGCCAGGGCAAAGTCATCCTTAGTCCAGCTGTGTTTTTTCATCAGTATTTCCATGTTACCGCGCTGACCGGAACCAGGGTTGCCTATGTTGACCCGCTTGCCTTTTAGATCGGAAAAGTTTTTTATACCGCTATTCTTGCGCGCCATTAGAGTGAATGGTTCACTGTGGATGGAGAATACAGAGCGTAGTTTCTTATTCTCTCCTTTGTCTTCGAACTTGGATGTGCCGTTATAGGCGTGGTATTGCCAGTCGGATTGGACAATGCCAAAGTCCAGTTCTCCACTGCGTATTACATTTAGGTTGAAAATGGATCCGCCGGTGGATTCAACTGAACAGCTGATATTGTGCTGTTTGCGGTTCTTGTTCATTAGCCTGCATATGGCGCCACCAGTTGGATAGTAGACCCCGGTAAGACCGCCAGTGCCAATGCTGGTGAAGGTTTTGGCGCTGGCCCAGGAGGGGATGGTAAATAGTGCGCAGGCTATAGTTGTGGCAATCCCGATCTTCTTCATTTATTGCTCCTGGTTTAATTTTATTTAGTTTCGTCTGATGCTATAGAACCTATCTGTTGACCCATCTGTAGTTTTGTTTCTGGTTGTAGTTCAGTGGCTAGTTCCACCGCATCTTTTCCAAACAGTAGAATGACTGTTGACCCCATATTGAAACGTCCCATCTCCTCTCCACGCTGAAGCTTGATTGCTGCGGTGGATTTTCGGCCATACTCCCAGCTTGTGGTGCGGCGTGACTTGGGCGTTACCGTCCCGGCCCAGACCGTATCCATGCTGGATACGAAAATGGCCCCAACCATGATAAGCGCCATGGGTCCGGCCTCTGTATCGAACAGATTTACTATCCTCTCGTTTCGGCTGAACAGGCGGGGGATGTTTAGTGTGGTAGAGGGGCTTACACTGAACAGTCTCCCCGGAACATGGGTCATCTTCTTCAGGGTGCCGGTGATGGGCATATGTATGCGGTGGTAGTCCCTGGGGGAGAGGTAGATGGTGGCAAAGCTGCCGTCGGCAAACATGGATGTGGCTTTTGGATCACCACCCACTAGTTCGTGTAAAGAGAAGTCGTGTCCCTTGGCCTGGAAAATTCTTCCGCCCTTAATGTCTCCCGTCTGGCTAAGGGTGCCATCCACGGGGGATATCAGGGCACTTTTCGCAGAGGCTATTGGCCTCGCTTCTGGGAGCAATGCGCGGGTGAAGAAATCGTTGAGGCTACGGTAGTTGCCTGGTTCCGGGTCTGCAGCCTGGCTCAGATCCACATCATAGATGTTGATTGCATTTCTAATGATCAGTTCTTTGAAAGGTTTCCACTCACTGCGTGTGATCAGGTACATGATCCGGGAGAGCAGGTGATGTGGTAGCAGATATTGGATTAGGGAAAATAGCTTCTCGGGGAGGGAGCTGGTGGTTTTTTCTGCGGCCTGTGGGTTGTTATCATTCATTCTGGTTATTGTGGTTCCATTGGGATCAGCCTTAATTCTACCTTAACTGACATTGGCGTCCACAACTCTGCTCAGTTTCTCGGTGCAGTTCAGTAGTCAGAGTGGCGCATTTCAGCGCCACTCTCGAAAAAGCTACTTGATCATGGCCTCAGCTGACTCAGTAGCACCCTTGTTGTCTAGCCAGGTGACTTTTACTGTGTTCCCCTTTTTGCCTTTGAACTTAAAAGAGATATAGGGGTTAGCTGATACACCTCCGCTAAGTAGTCCAGAGAAACAGGTTTTGCCGTCTGATTCAGCTGTTACTTCCTGGATATAGTGAGCTGGAATGACCTCGCCGGTCTTTTTGTCTTTCCTGGCACCATTTTCCATGGGGTGCCGCATCAACACTTTGACCAGGGTCTCGTTGTTTATATTCTTAGCGCTAATCCTGATGCCTGATTTTTTCGCTGCCATTACTAGTTACCTCATACTGTTTGGTTGCCTGCCATATATGCAAGCGGGTTAAATCTATCTGGCTTGATTGATGGTTTATCCTTCACATCCGCCAATAGTTACCTTTACCTCGGACTGGGCGGTGTAAAGTTTATCGCCAGCCTTTACCACCGCAATGACATCACCGCTTTTCCCCATCTTAATTCTGGTGGCGGTAAAAGCTGCGGCCCCTTCACCCAGCTTGAAGCTGGCAATCAGGGGTAGGGGGTTGTTGATAGCTACTATGGTTATGGAATCAACATTAGCTAAATTGGTCTCGACCGCTATGGAAACCACAGCGCCATTTTCGGCGATTTCAGGCGCTGTTAGTTTGATTTCAGCGCTGGTTTCAGTTGCATCAGAGCCTAATAGCGCCTTTAGGGCGTCAGACATATTTTTGGCCTGGAAGGCCTCTTGAGGCCAGGCCGCAAGCACCGCCGTTGGTGTCAGCAGTCCGGCGCCGACCAGCATACCCATAGCTCCAGCGGCCATAGACTGCTGCAGAAAGAGTCTACGTTTCATATCTACATTCATTTGTTACATCTCCTATCCGTTACTGGTTAAATTCGCAGGCTCTGGATCAATAAACTCATTTTGCGTATCACCATACCATTCTAGTAGATATATGGGGTAGTATCGCCAGAGGTGCGAGTTTTAAGTCTTGATTGAGGGAATGATGGAGTTGTAGTGCTCAGTTGACAAATGGACAGCGCTATCGGCTATACGTCTGCCAAAACTACAAATTATCATCTCCTCTGTAGGCAGCAGGAAAATTCCTGTATTGCCTCTTGGTCGCTCTGTGGCGACTTAAAATAAGTTAACTACAGTGTTGTTGCCTGAGTAGGTATCGGCCCAGGATTTAATCACGTTCCTGTATCTATAGTATAAGTAACAAGCAAACTAATAAAGGCAAAAAAAGTGCGCTTTGTCAGTGGTTTCATTTCCCTATTGCATCAATTTATCCTGCCATATCAATTTCTTGGGGCATTTTGAATATGATTGTCTGTTAATAAACTGTAAAGGATTGTGCGCACTGCTGTAATAAAAATCGGTTGAAATGGCGCCAACTCAAGGCAGGAGTAAAACATGCGGCGCCATTAACCTATAGAAGTATATTTATATCAGATATCCACCTTGGCCTCAGTGACTCTTGAGTAGACTATATAGTCGACTTCCTTTAGCACACTGAATTAGAGTACCTCTATCTGGTAGGGGGCATTATCGATTTCTGGAAGATGAGAAAAGGTGGTCGCTGGACATCAGTTTAGGCCGATGTCTCAAGATAATTATCGACAAGGCAGAGAGCGGAACCAGTGTTATCTATGTTCCGGGTAATCGTGACGAACTGGGTAAAAGAGTATCACCAGCTAAAGGTAAAAGATAAACCATTCCCCATCTGCCCTTGGGGGGAGAGGGTCGGGGTGAGGGGGCTGGCCGTTGTGAGGTTGGTTACTGAATTGCTAAACGATGTTGTTTATTAGCACCTAACACATGCACCCAAGGCCAGCATATGTAAAAATGCTCGGCATGACGGTGAAAGCATTAAAGATTCAAAATCTACACAAGACCTATTCCAAAGGCACCATAGCTCTAGGTGGTATTGATCTGGAGGTGGAAGAGGGTGACTTCTTCGCCCTTCTGGGGCCGAATGGGGCGGGCAAGTCCACAGCCATCGGCATCATAAGCTCCCTGGTAAACAAGAGCTCCGGTAAGGTTGAGGTTTTCGGCCATGACCTGGACCGGGAACCAGAGGCGGTAAAATCCTGCATCGGGCTGGTGCCCCAGGAGTTTAACTTCAATATGTTCCTGCCGGCAGAAGAGGTGGTGATCAATCAGGCCGGTTATTATGGTATCCCCAAGGCACAGGCCAGAGAGAACGCAGAACAGAGTCTGAAGCAGCTGGATCTCTGGTCCAAGCGCCGGGTCATGGCGCGGGAGCTATCCGGTGGCATGAAACGCCGGTTGATGATCGCGCGCGCCTTGGTGAATAAACCTAAATTGTTGATCCTGGATGAGCCTACAGCCGGGGTGGATATCGAGATCAGACGTTCCATGTGGAATTTTCTGCAGGAGCTGAATAGCAAAGGTACTACCATTATCCTTACGACCCACTATCTGGAAGAGGCGGAGAACCTCTGTCGAAATATCGCCATCATCAACCAGGGTTCGATTGTAGAGCATAGTGGTATGGATGAGTTGCTATACAAACTACAAACAGAAACGTTCGTGCTTAATCTCAAAGATAGTCTTGAACATGCCCCGAACATCGAGGGCTTCAACGTTACCATGCGAGACAGCTGTACCCTGGAGGTTGCAGTGGAGCGGGAGCGGGGTATTAACAGCTTGTTTGCTGGCCTGTCCCAACGGAATATCGAGGTACTTAGCCTGCGGAATAAACAGAACCGTCTGGAGCAGCTGTTTATAGATATGTTGGATGAGAGCCGTAGCAGAGGTGAAGCATGAGCAAATACCAACGTTACTGGATTGCCTTTCGCACCATTCTTGAAAAAGAGATTGTGCGTTTTATGCGCATCTGGGTTCAAACCATCCTGCCAGCAGTGGTCACTACTACGCTCTATTTTATTATCTTCGGCAAACTGATCGGGGAAAGAATAGGCGAGATGGATGGTTATAACTATATTGATTTCATCGTGCCTGGTCTGATTCTGATGACGGTTATAACCAACTCCTACGCTAATGTTGTTTCATCGTTTTTCAGTAGTAAGATGCAACGTCATATTGAAGAGCTGTTGATTTCACCAGTTCCTAACTGGATGATCATAGTAGGTTATGTAGGGGGAGGGGTCGCGCGCGGAATTATGGTAGGAATAGCTGTCACCCTGGTTTCTCTCTTCTTTACCGATCTTACTATCCACAGTTATGGTATGACCTTTCTGGTCTTGATATTCACCTCCATCCTGTTTGCCTTGGCTGGTCTAATTAACGCTGTCTTCGCCAAGACTTTTGATGATATCTCCATTGTTCCAACCTTCGTGTTAACTCCTCTCACCTATCTGGGCGGGGTGTTCTACTCAATCAAGATGTTGCCAGAGTTCTGGCAGCAGGTCTCTCAGGCCAACCCGATTCTCTACATGGTGAATGCGTTTCGTTATGGCATATTGGGTTCTTCAGATATTCCAATAGGGACGGCCTTGGTTATCATTCTGTTGTTTATTGTAGTGTTAGGTGCGGTTACGCACTATTTGTTGGCGAAGGGAGTGGGGATTAAGGATTAGGAAATTTTTTTGGCCGCAAATGAACGCGAATCACCGCAAAAACACGCAAATAATTCTTCGTCATCCCCGCGAAGGCGGAGATCCAGTCCCCTCTCCCCTGGGGGAGAGGGTAAGGGTGAGGGGGGATGTTTCTTTGGAGCAGTAACACTAACTAGTTTCGCAGCTTGTCCATATCGAAGCCTTTTTTATGCTTCGCCGCTCATGCTCGAAAGGAGAAAGATGCTCTGTGGGTTAATGGCTGAGAAAATGATTTCCGATGCTGCTAAAGAGAACCTCTCCCCTCATCCCCAGCCCTTCTCCCCGCTGGGGAGAAGGGGGTTGCTGGATCTAAGCCTTCGCTGGGATGACGAGGTAGTAGGTTAGGGGGAAAGTAAATTGACTTAGGCCTTCGCCAGGATGACGAGTGGTAGGTTAGAGGAGAGTGGATAGGAGGAGGAGCAGCTACAACCCAAACCTCATCACCATCCTAACCCCATCCCTATCCGGAAGATTCTGTGCCACCGCCTGCCCGCCATGAAACTCACAGATGAGGCGTACCAGATAAAGCCCCAGCCCCAGGTGCGGGTCATCACCTTTGGTGGTGCGTACCGATACCATGGATTGAAACAGTTCCTGTTCCATGCCGTCGGGGAGGGTGGGGCCCTGGTTGCTGACGCTTAGGCTGATCTGGTTTTGTTCAGTCTTGGTTAGTTCAAACCTTATGGCTGTGTCTGGGGTGTGAAAATCTATGGCGTTGTTTACCAGCTTGTCCAGGGCCTGGCTTATAAGATCGGGCGCTCCGTTTATGTTGATCTCTTCTTTAGGAATCTCTGCTTCAAATTGTACATTCGGAAATGCGGCGCGGTAGCTTTCCAAAGTAACTTGTAACAGGCCGCCAAGGTCAAACTGCTCTATCTCTGTCTGTTGTAGATGCTGTTCCAAGCGAGTCGCCTCACGCATGCGGTGCAGTATCTTGTTCAGACGTTCCGTTCCGTCCTGGGCCCGTTGGATATAGCGGTGGTGCTCTTCCGGGGAGGGGTCTGTCTCCAGGTTCTCTAGAGATGATTTGACCACCGTGATCGGTGTCTGCATCTCATGGGCCAGACGTGAGGCCATGGCCTCGAGATAGCGGTTATACTCTGTAAGACGGTTGAGTACTCCAGCAAAGCTGCGGTCCAGGTCGCCTATCTCATCTTTAGACCTAGTCGGTTTCATCTGTCCGATGATGCGTCCGTCATGGGTTACTGCATCTTCTACCCGATTACGTAGGCGCGCGATGCGGCTGGTGAGTAGGGTGGCAAAGCCAAGCAGTATCAGGACGGTGATCGATAGAAAGCTGATGGTGATGCCAAACAGTTTTTCCATGGCCTGGTTTTGTAGTGAGAGAATCTGGTTGGTGCTCTGTTCCACCACCACGGCACCCATGATGCCGGCAGCAGATTTGATGGGCCAGGCCGCCGATAGGATCATCGCCTCTCCATCAGCTGTTTTGCGGCGTTTGGTATCCGGTGTTCCCTTGAGGGCAGATTCAATCTCCTTGCTCTGGATAAGCGTTGCGTCTGCCAGGTCGTCTTCAAATTCGCCACTGGGTTGATCCAGAACCAGACGTATCAGCAGATGCAGGATTGATCTGGGTAGTGACAGTTCTCTGTCTGTGGTTTGGTCTTCAGACGCTTGTAGTTGCCCACGTTTTGCCAGCACCCGCTGGTTGCGATCAAGTACCCAGATGCGGGCGCTTTCATGTTCTAGTCCAGTGATGATCTTTTCCAGTTCCTGGTTGGGCGTGACCAACCAACCCAGGGTCTCTATCTGTCTGATGTCCGCACTGGAGGCCCAGCCGGCAACCTCCCTTGTGGCCTTGTCATCCACATCGGTCAGCATGAAACCAAGCCGTTTACCCAACATATTTTTGGGTATGCGCAGTTCAATGACATAGCCGTCGCTGCTCTCCTGCCAATGGCCCTGGATGCGGGTCTCGGTGCCAAGCTGTCTGGGATCTCTAATGCTATTGGAGAGGCGTATGGCGTTGACCCAGCCTGGAGCGCTGGTGGCGATGCGGTATTTGGCCAGGCGACCATTGGGGCGCTGCATGGCTATATCCAGATGGTCGCTCTGTTCTGTGCTGTATACGCCTGGTTGGTGATAGATGATGCTCTTATCCTTGACCCGAAACAGCAGGTAGAGATAACGGCCGCGTTCACCCACCAGGCTATCGAAGCCGGTCTCGTCATTGCCCCTGTAGTGCCAGAGATTGCGCAGGTAGGGGGTCCACTCTTCGGTGTAGCCGTCCAGTTGGATATTGCTGTGCAGGGGATGGATATAGATGGCCGATTCCGGATCGGCCCCGGCGTGGGCTGGCAGACTGGAGGCGAACATCTCATCCCGGTTATGCAGGATGGTGGCCACTGCCTGGGCCGTTCCCAGCAGCATAGTCTCCTGGGACTGACGCAGAAAGTTCTCTGTCTCCTGAATGAAACGGTAGCCTGCCCATGGGATCACCAGCAGGGTGAGGGCCACCAGCAGGAGTTTGAAACGTATGCTGTGATAGAAACGGCGCTGGGATCTGCTTCTGGACATGGGGTGTTCAGCTGTTCCAGCGGTAGCCCATGCCATAGATGGTCTCAATGGCGTCAAACTCTGGGTCTATACTGCAGAATTTGCGCCGTATGCGCTTGATGTGGGTGCTGATGCTGGAGGCATCCACCAGGATATTCGCCGCGTCCATCAGCTGATCCCTGGTGCGGACATGGCCCGGATGATTGGCCAGGGCGTGTACGAACCAGATCTCGGTGATGGTTAGATCTACCGGTTGCTGCCTCCAGGTTATCTGCAGGCGATGCATGTCTATCCGCAGCATGCCGCGCTCCAGGACCTTATCCTGCTGGACCGGTTGCTGGATTGCCTCCATGCGCCGGAACAGGGCGGCGATGCGGGCGCTCAGGTGGGCCAGGCTTATGTCCTTGGTTAGATAGTCATCTGCCCCCAGGCGCAGGCCGGAAACCGTATCCAGCTCACTATCGCGGGCAGTGAGGAAGATGATAGGTATGGTGGGTGATAGGGCACGAAGCTCCCGGCATAGCTCAAAACCGCCGTCCACATCGTTTCCCAGACCGATATCTAGGATGGCCAGATCGGGCAATTTGTTGCGGAAGTCATTCAGGGCTGCCTTCCTGTCTGCGTAGCCTTTTACCTCATAACCCTGGCGCTGCAGCACATCGGTGTAGTTGCCGAGTATGGCCGGCTCATCTTCCACTATGGCGATCTGTTTGCTCACTGTTTGTTATTATCCGGGCGATTTGTATTGATGGGTAGATTACCACTATATTTAATCAGTTTGGTGATAAGTGGTTACCCTGATGAGCTATAAGGAGAATCTTGGGATAATAAACTGAGGTTATAGATACAGCAGTATAAGTGATTTTTAATCACGCTTATTTGCTCTAAACTGGCTTACAAGAATTCAATAAAAATAAAAGTGAAGGGTCATTTATTTAGACGATCCAAATCAAATAACATGGTTATGAGGAGATATTAAATTGAACACTGCCAGCAAAAGATTGGGCAAACATAGCCTGGAAACCGATGTCACCTACTATCGTCCTATCCAGGATCTACCTGAAAAGGTAAACATGAATAGTCCTGCGGTGGATGTTATGACCGACCTGAAAAAGGTTACGGCCATGAGTATCAACCCATGTGCAACCCTGGATCAGGCCAGCCAACGTATGACATCCAGTAATGTGCATCTGTTGTTTGTTACTAATCAGTTCCATCATGTGCTGGGTATTATCACCTCCAACGACCTGATGGGAGATAAGATGGTGAAGTATCTGAGCGAGGTTGGCGGTAAACGTGAAGAGGTTATGGTGCGCGACCTGATGACCTCCCAGAGCAAGATTGAGGTGTTGGATATGTCGGAGATCAAAGCCTCCAGGGTATCCGACGTGGTAGATATAATGAAAGATGCCGGACGGCGTCACGCCCTGGTGGTGGATCGTGATTTCAGTGGTGCCCAGGTTATCTGCGGTATATTCTCTACAGTACAGATAAGCAAACAGCTGGGAGAGGAGATCGTAGGTTCTGGAAAGGCTACAAATGTGGCTGATATGGCCCTTGGTTCTTGATTGATGTTTTTGCTGGAATGAAAAAGGGCGGATCTATATCCGCCTTTTTTTATAGGAAAAGACCGTTAAACAGGCCCAGCAGCACTGCATAACGCAGGGCCTTGCCAACTGTAATGAATAGAGCGGAGGGGATGACTCCGGTTCCGCTCCAACCCGCTGCAAGACACAAGGGATCACCAATCACAGGCAGCCAGGACAACAACAACATTGGAGAGCCGCGCTGGGCAATCCGTTCCACCGCCTCTCTATGTTTGGGTTCTTTCAGAATGCGTCCCGGGTAGCGCCGAGCAATCCACCATCCGATTAGCCAACTGCTCATTCCGCCCAGGCTGTTGCCAACAGTTGCAATAGACCAGTAGAAGCTCTGGTTCTCCGGGTTATTGCCCACCGCGTAGAGCAGCATCGCCTCGGAGCCACCAGGTAACAGGGTAGAGGCAAGAAAGCTGCCGATAAATAGCGTAACTGGTCCACTGGGTTCAATCATGCCTGGAATAGCCAGCACCTGTGGGCGGTGTGGCGTTTGAAATCCTCCGGGATGGTTTTATGGGTTATCTCTTCCCCATGTTCACCAATGGCAGGGTCGATCTTGAATTTGCGTCTGTTGTTGGAGAAGATGATTTTACCGCCCGGGTTCAGTAACTGCACACTCTCCTCCAACAGCTTGGGATGATCCCGTTGTACATCCAGGGTGTCCCGCATTCTTTTGGAGTTGGAAAAGCTGGGTGGGTCGAGGATGATCAGGTCAAAGCGTTCTTTATTCTTTTGTGCCAGATGGAGATATTTGAACACATCTTCCCGCACCAATTGGTGTTTGCCCAGGTCCATGTTGTTCAACTCAAAGTTACGCCGGCTCCACTCCTGATAGGTGTTGGATAGATCAACCGTCACAGAACCACTGGCGTTGCCAGCAGCAGCATATACACTGAACGATCCGGTATAGGCGAACAGGTTGAGTATGCGCCGATCTTGCGACATATCTCGCACCATGGCTCTGGTGTTGCGGTGGTCCAGAAACAGGCCGGTGTCGAGATAGCTATGCAGGTCTACTTCGAAGGCAAGCCCGGCCTCATGCACGATGAATGGTCTTCTGTAGTGGCTTATTTTTTCGTATTGGGAGAGACCCTTCTGCTGCTTTCTGCTCTTGAAGGCGAGATTCTCTTGTGGAATCTCCAATATCTCGCATAGCACTGGTGCAATCTCATCTTCCGAAATCTCCTCATCACTGCGGATGAAAGTCTGGGCATGCACCTGCCCCTCATACCAATCGATTAGCAGGGGAAACTCAGGGATATCCCGGTCATAGATGCGGTAGCAACTAATCTCTCTGCGTCTCGCCCACTTAGCCCAGTGGCGATAGTTTTTACGCAGGCGGTTGGCAAATGGTGTTAGATCTGAATTCACGTTATTGCAGGGCCTGGGTCTCACGTTTGCAGTTGATCTCATGTTGGAACCTGGAACCTGCGGGAAAGACCTGGGAGGTTACAAATATCTGCGGCAGGTCTTTGCTCAGCTCTGGCAACACCGCCAGGGAGTTGATGGTGCGCTCTTGATCGAAGAAGGCGAATGGTTCATCCAGAATCAGAAACTGATCGCTTTTTACCCGCCTGCTGGCCAGCTCCTGGGATAGGGCCAGTCGTACTGCCAGCATAATTTGACGCTGGGTACCGCTGGAGATCTCATCCAGATCGAGATAGCCGCGCTTCTCATTGGAGAAGACCTGGATGGTCATCTCATTATCTATCTGTAGATGTTCATAACGACCCTCGGTAAACAGGGGCAGGGTCATGCCCACATGTTCCCGGATTACATGATTGAATCTGCGGGAGAGATGGCGGCTGGCTCCGGCCAACAGTTCTATGGATATCTTTCTAGCCTCATTGAGTTGAATGTTCTCTTCAATCCTGCATGTAAGCTGCAGTAACTTACTCTCCAGGGCGGTAGCCTGATCTCGTCGTTGTTCTTCAAGATGGATGGGCTCGATCAACTCCTGGAGTTTGGTCTGGTGCTTCTCCTGCAGAGTTTGCAGATGGTTTAGGGTAGGTTGCATCTCATGTGCGATAGCTGCTGCATCTATCTCACTGTTGGTGGCTAAATCGATCAGGCCCTGGCAGGGGTTGATTAGGTCTTGCGCCATTTCTGGTAGGGAGCACATTTCTTTAATATGTTCTGCAAGCTGGGCGCCACTCTTGCGCAGACGTTTGATTCTGAGGTTCTGTTCTCTAACAAAGTACGCTAACAGAAGCAGTGGCAAGGCAAACCAGAAAATGCTGCCAGGAAGATGTTGGGCGAGGTTGCCAAGCCATCCGGTTTTAGTCTCGGGGCTGATCAGGATAGTAACCCAGGAGAAAAGCAGGAATAACATGAGCGCAGAGGTCAGGGCCAATCCTGTGGCAAGACTCTTACGCGTGGTCTTGGCCTTTGTTAGTTGCGGATGGTCTGTTGTGTATTTATTCTGAGACGACTGGTAGCTGGAAACTGTATCTTCCAGTTTCTGTTTTTCTGTCTCTGCCTCCCTCTTTTCGGCCAGCAGCTTATCCAGATAGTTCGGGTCATACTGCATAGCCCCGAGTTCATCTGTAGCCTGCAGTCGTTCTGTTTGTAGCTCTTCTATGCTGCTGTCCGTCTCTTGCAGCTCCTTTTCGATTATTTCCGCACTCTTTTCCAGAGTGGATATTCCGGCGATGGTCTTCAGGGTCATGCTGTGGGGGTGGGGGCTGGTGATCTCACGCTGGGCCAGATAGAAGGATTCGATGAATTCATCGTAGCCAAATGCCGTAAGTTTAAACAGGGCCTCAGCTACAGGCTCAGCGCCTATGGCAATAGGGTTGTCCGGGTCATCCACAGGACAGAGTCTGGCAGAGTGGTTGCCATCTATGTCCAGACTTCTGTTGAGGGAGTAGACTTTGTCATCTTCTACGAAGTTGATGGTTACGGAACAGCGGTTCTCACCCCAGCGGATCAGCTTGTTAAGATCATCATGATCAAGGGAGAAGGTGCGGCCAAACAGGGCGAAGCAGATGGTCTCGCCGATGGTGCTTTTGCCGGATTCGTTTTGACCACTGATGGCGATCACCCCCTGTGCTGGGAGATCCTGCAGGTCCAACCCTTCGTATTTAAGGATATTCTCAGCCTGTAGGCTCTGAATGATCACGTCCAGCCCTCTTTTTGCAGATCGGCCAGTTTCTGCAGGGCGATCTCTACCGCTTGGTCATATCTGGCAGTATCAAACTTATCTCCCGAGTTTGTGCGGCTTTCACGCTCGGCGGCGCAGTAGTCTGTGAACTCTTCGATGGTGGATCGACGTTCAGTCTTATTCAGTGGTTTGGTCTGATCGTTGGATGACATCTGGACAGTATAGTCGCTCCAGCCTGGTTGCCACAATCCCGTCAGAATCTGCCACCACTTTGCCACAATTCCGCAACTGCCTTGCCACTACCAGACTGTTTAATTAACTCAACCGGCGCAGCCAGGGAAGAACACTAACTCGGATATTTCATAAAGGTAACGAACATCAGGGGAAATATCCGGATTAACCAGCCAAGGATGGCGCGCTGGGCCAATTTAATAATCTCCGTAGCAACCGGAGAACCCCTGACTGGAGGGCAACACAATGATGCTAGCACTAGTAAACAACGAGCGGCAAATGCGGCGGGACCTGCGCGTGATTATCCGGCCTTTGAGCGATGAGTTTATCCATGGCTCACCCGAGGCAATGTCTGCTGACAGCTATCGCTTGGAGCAGCGTCTATCCGACGCGGCTTACTCCCAGCCGGCAAGATTCGAGCAAGAGGGGTGAACGGTATGAGATCAAGAAATCATCAATTTAATACGGTGGCATCACCCTGGGGGTTTTTAATAGCTCTAATGCTCATGCTGATTCTCCTTGTCCCCCAGGCACAAGGAAGTGAAACCACGCCAGGGATGGCCCCTATCTCTGTGGATCAGGTGCAGCGTGGCAGTCTGATACTCAAACTTGCCAGCGGCGGGGTGAGCGTGGATGCCCCTATGCTCAAGACCGATGTAAAGATGGATGTCAGCGGCATGCTGGCGCGGGTCTCGGTGCATCAACGATTCAAAAATATCAGCAAGGATTGGGCTGAGGGGATCTATGTATTTCCGCTGCCAGAGGATGCCGCGGTGGATCGTATGCGCCTGCGAATAGGCGAGCGCATTATCGAGGGAGAGATCAAGGAGAAGGGGGAGGCGCGTCGCACCTACGAGAAGGCTAAGAGAGAGGGGAGAAAGGCCAGTCTACTGCGGCAGGAGCGTCCCAACATATTCACTACGGCGGTGGCCAATATCGGGCCGGATGAAGAGGTAGTGGTAGAGATAGAGTATCAACAGAATCTGCACTACACCCAGGGCCAGTTCAAGATTCGTTTTCCGCTGGTGGTTGCCCCCAGATATATCCCGGGAACCCCGGTAATGGAAGATGAGATCAAGGGCTTCCGCTCCACCGGTTGGGCCAAAGACACCAATCAGGTTCCCGATGCATCCAAGATAACACCTCCGGTGCTGGACCCATCCCACGGCAAGATCAATCAGGTCTCTATCAACGTAAGGCTAAATGCCGGCTTCTCTCTTTCTCAAGTTAGCAGCAGCTATCACAAGATGGATAGCAGCAAAGATGAACAGGGTATACATCATCTGACTCTGCATGACGGGAATGTTCCCGCTGATCGGGATTTTGAGCTGACATGGCAGCCCACCTCAGGCAACGCCCCGCAGGCCGCGATGTTTAAAGAGGATTGGTCGGGCGCAGATTATGCCCTGATCATGGTGATGCCACCGGCTAAGACCGCAAGCGCTCGCATCCCGCGTGAGGTGGTGTATGTGATCGATACCTCCGGCTCTATGAACGGTGAATCCATCAACCAGGCACGTGCCGCCTTGCGGTTGGCACTGAAGCGGCTGCAGCCAGGAGATCGGTTTAACGTCATCCAGTTCAACAGCAATACCCAGGCTCTATTCGCAAATGCGGTGCCGGTGACAGCAAACAATATCCAGCAGGCCCTGGATTACGTGGCAGGACTTAATGCGGATGGTGGTACCGAGATGCTGTCGGCCCTGCAAATGGCGTTGCGGGATAAGGCGCCAGAAGGGATGCTGCGTCAGGTCATCTTTCTGACCGACGGCAGCGTTGGCAATGAGGAGCAGTTGTTCAGCACCATCCAGCAACGGCTTGGTGCCAGCAGGTTGTTCACGGTGGGAATCGGTTCTGCACCCAATAGCTTCTTTATGACCAGGGCGGCTAAGTTCGGACGCGGCACCTTCACCTATATCGGCAAAGTCGACAAGGTAAAACAGAAGATGGCGCAGCTATTCTCCAAGCTGGAGTCTCCGGTACTCAGGGATATTGCGGTGAATCTAAGAGAGAGAGACAAGGTGGAGATCTGGCCAAAGCGCATACCGGATCTCTATCTGGGTGAACCACTGCTGTTGGCAATACGCATGGAACAGCCCCTGGCAGAGCTTAATCTGACCGGGATGCTGGATGGCCAGAGCTGGAGTCGCAAGATCGGGCTTAAGGGCGGGGCAGATAGCGTCGGTGTGCATCTGCTCTGGGCCAGACGCAAGATTGCCGATCTGATGGATCAGAAGGCCAGAGGCGGTGATGAAGGTGAGATACGCAAGGCGGTACTGGATGTGGCCCTCACCCATAAACTTGTTAGCAAATACACCAGTCTGGTTGCAGTGGACAAAACCCCCGCAAGGCCGGTGAATCAACCGCTGAAGCAGAAACAGATACCCACCAATCTGCCTCATGGTTGGAACTCCAACAAGGTGTTCGGCAGCATGCCGCAAACCGCCACGCCAGCACCGCTTAATTTTTTACTAGGTATGTTCGGACTGCTGATCGGATGGTTGGCGAAAAAATATGAGGCGCTGACAGCTCTTTGGCAGCGCACAACTATAAGGGGTTAGTCACATGGAACTATTGGGTAATAGAAAACGTATCATAGCCGCAGTATCTGCAACATCATTTATGTTCGGTATGTGGCAGATAGCTGAAGGTGGATATCTGGAGGCCAAGGCGATGCTGGCGCAGTACCTTCTGCAACAGGCCTGGAGTGAAACCTTGGAGGGCGAGTCTCAGGTCAAGCCCTGGCCTTGGGCAGATACCTGGCCGGTAGCAAAGATGCAGGTACAACGCCTCGGGGTTGAGCGTATAGTCCTGGCAGATGCCAGCGGGCGTAGCATGGCGTTTGGACCAGGACAGGTATCTGGTACCAGTCAGTTGGGGGAGGGTGGCAACACTGCAATCAGTGGGCATAGAGACACCCATTTCAGATTTCTACAACAGTTGGTCCAAGGCGATAGGGTAGATCTAACTCTGCGAGACGGGAGTAAACACAGCTACCTGATAGAAGCCTCATCGGTACACAACGAGGACGAAACCTGGCTGCTGCAAGACTCAGGAGAAGAGTTGCTTACCCTGATCACCTGCTATCCGTTCGACGCCATAGTACCGGGTGGGCAAATGCGTTATGTAGTTCAGGCTAAGCCAGTTTTGTTTTAGGGGGGTTCATGTTTTTTGCGCATATACCTTCTGGATACATTATGTCTAAATTTATTTTAAATAAGGTTAGGGGCATTCCTGTGGCGTCAAGTTCTGCATTTTTGGCAAGTATAGTTGGTGCGATAGCCCCAGATTTCGATATGGCATATTTCTATCTAATTGATGACCATCAAACGCATCACCATAAATACATTACTCACTGGCCACTACTATGGACTAGTTTGGTAATGGTCTTTTATTTGAGTCTTCGTTTTTACAAACAGTCAAAAATAGTGTGTCTAGCTCTGATGTTTAGTTTAGGGGGGCTGCTACATATAGTGCTTGATGGCTTTGTCGGGGATGTTTGGTTATTTGCTCCTTACATTGACAAGCCATATTCCATGTTTGAAGTGGCAGCACGCTTTCAACCTTGGTGGTTGAATTATTTTCTCCATTGGTCTTTTGTTATGGAGCTAGCTATTAGTGTTTGGGCTGTGGTTCTTTATAGGAACAGTTCCAATAAAAATGCGCAAATACCACGTAAAAGAGAAATAGATATAGCTGGGCCGGAGAGAGATTGTATTTAATGTTTCTAATTTCTCTTGTTTGTTATCTCGTGTCTAGACCGCGGGATAACAGCGGCTTGATGACATAGATGTTAATGCTCTGATAATCTTTGTGCATTCGTGGAATAAGTTGGCCTGGTAGGGCGTGGTGAATTGTATACTGCTCAGACTATTCGCAGATAGTAAAGTATTTGGCGTAATAACA
Source organism: Sedimenticolaceae bacterium (assembly GCA_050291365.1). Taxonomy (GTDB): domain Bacteria; phylum Pseudomonadota; class Gammaproteobacteria; order Chromatiales; family Chromatiaceae; genus JAAGZL01. The sequence goes on from JBNKJS010000043.1 coordinate 37,227, forward strand.
GGGTATTGCTACCAGCGGAAAAAATCATATGTCAGTATTATAGGTTTTTCACACTTATGATGAATAAATTCAAATTAGTACTATTCTTGATTTCTATGTCTTTAAGTATGGTAGCTATTGCAGTGGAAATACCCACAACTACTAGAGCAGAAAGAGCCATCGCAAATGTTGCGCCAACCTTAAAAAAGGAGCTCGCAGATCTAGATCTTAAATATGGAGCGCCTATTTTTATCCGTATTTTTAAAGATCCAGGTGTCCTTGAGGTATGGGTTGAGTCAGATGATGATACTTTCAAGATTTTTAAGGAATACGATATTTGCACATTTTCAGGAGGTCTCGGTCCGAAATTGAAAGAAGGCGATAGGCAGAGTCCAGAAGGCTTCTACTTTGTTAGCGCGGACCGGCTTAATCCTTTGAGTAGATTTCATCTTTCATTCAATCTAGGTTATCCCAACAAATATGATCGTTCTCACGGTCGTACTGGCAGCGCACTAATGGTGCATGGTAATTGTATTTCAATAGGCTGCTATGCTATGACTGACGCCCTTATCAATGAGATCTATGCTCTTGCCGTTGCAGCTCTTAAATCTGGGCAGTCATTCTTTAGAGTTCACTCCTTTCCGTTCAAACTAGAATCAAATACCTTGTCAAAATATAGAAAGCACAAGTGGTATCCATTTTGGCTTAATCTCAAAGAGGGTTATGATTATTTCAATAAATATAAAAGGCCGCCAAACGTGGATGTTTTAAATGGCAAATATGTGTTCGGAAGGTAGTTAGGTATGCAACATAAACATCCGTCATCCCGGAGATAAAGAGTCTGCTAATCGCCCAGGGGACTGGGCTCCTACAGTGGATAGGTGGTTGTTGTTGCATAAATAACAGGTGGTTGTAGGAGCCCGCTCCTGCGGGCGATGAATCAGCTACAACCCTTCTTCCAGGGGACTTGGCTCATGCAAATGGTACAGTGCCCAATACTCTGATAACCTTTGTACGCACGCGGAATAATAATAACGGGTAGGATATAAGTAAAAGGTGACGGATATAAAAAAGGAGATACGATGTTTTCTAGGGCTAAGATATTAATGATGGTCATTTCTCTGCTGCCACTCTTGGCGCAGGCAGAACAAGCAAAAGAGATTAAGTATGTAGAACTTCAAGCACGCACCACCAAGCTGCATGTGAGCTACGTGGTTAATGATGATTTTACAGTTGAAAAGGTATCTGAGATAGAGAGGAAGGCATTAACCGATAAGGCCGCCAAGAATATAAAAAGGCAAAAATTTTCTCACAGTACCAGTGTCGAAAAGCTTGAGGTGCTGGAGGCCTATACCAAGAAGGCAGATGGTTCTCGCATTGATGTGCCGAAGGATAATTATCAAGTAACCATCAACAAGGGAAAGGGCGACAATGGCGCGATATTCTCTGATCGCACCAGGGTTACTATTGTATTTCCTGATCTAGAAAAAAACGATTCCGTATATATGAAAGTGCGGAACCTAGTAACAGAACCGATGTTTCCCGGAAACTTTACAGCTTCACAAACTTTCTGGAGCCAGGCTGCATATGATGACGTAAAAATCAGTTTTGATCTGCCTGCAGGAGTAGTTTTCAATAAACAGGTACGCGGCATGAAGGAGAAGGCTGCAACGAAAAACGGTCGTAAGCTTATTGAATTGACCTATCAGGCCAAGAAACCGGTGCAAATAGATCGGCAGGATTATAGTGTCTGGGATGAGAGTAAAGAGGCGGGATACGCCATCTCCACCTTTATGGACTATGAGTCATTAGCGAAAAAGTATGGTGAAAGGGCCATACCCAAGGCCAAGCCTACTGATAGAGTGAGAAAACTTGCAGCTGAGATTATTGGTAAAGCAGAGGAGAAAAAGGAGCAGGCGCGGCTTCTCTATGACTGGGTGGCAACCAATATCTCTTACGCAGGGAACTGTATTGGTGTTGGTGCTGTGGTGCCACATGATCTGGATTTTATCCTGGAGAATAGGATGGGCGATTGTAAGGATCATGCCACTCTGTTGCAGGCCCTTTACAGCTCGGTAGATATTCAAAGTACCCAGGCACTGATTAATTCAGGATCTAGGTACGCCTTGCCTGAGGTTCCTGTGGTGAGCTCAGTCAACCATGTGATTAGCTATATTCCCGAGTGGGATATGTTTTTGGATTCCACCAACTCATCTTTACCTTTCGGGATGTTGAATTTTTCTCTATCAGACAAGCCGGTCATATTGGTTGAAGGTTATAAACCAAACCACAGAACACCAGCAACTAAGGTTGGAGCCAATTTTCAGGAAGTGGAATCGACCATGAAGATTCATAAGGATGGCTCTGTTACCGGAGATATTCATGTGAAGGCAAAGGGTAGGCCTGCGGTTGAGTTGAGGAGGTCTTGGCGCCAAACTACCAAAGAACAGGAAGATAAGTGGTTGAAGCAGATATTCAGTTCTCGATATAAGATTGGTTCTGCCACGATGAAGAGAGATGATCCAGATCCATTGTTACCTGAATATGAATACTCACTAGAATTTAATAGACCGGAATTTATTTTGCCGGAGGGAGTAGATGGATTTGTCATATATGCTCTGGCTCCAACTCCAATGGCTACATATACCTTTTTGAGCTATCCACAAGAAGAGATTGAGGGCTATGAGGTTGCATGTGGTAACGGTCACTCTATTGAGAAATTGACCTATGAGCTTCCTGAAGGTCTGAAGATTCTGGCTAAACCTGATGATCTTGAGATCAATGAAAATAATATCTATTTCAAGGCTACCTACAAACAGGAAGGGAATATGCTAAAGGTGGTCAGGGAGATAAATGATAAAACTCCTGGGAATGTCTGTTCCGCAGAATCTATCAATAAACAACGTCAGACATTGATCAAGATATCCAAGAATATTCAGGCTAAGGTTATTTACCAGCATTAATCTATCTATGTTTGTCTAAAGAGATAAAAATCCCCGGGTTCAGAGAACTATTGTTCTCTGAACCCGGAGCTTTAAAAGCCACAAAATTATGTTCCTGCCTTGTACCCTCAATAGCGACGGTACAGCCACTTCCCGATAATACACCAACATTGTTGAGAGAAGTTATTTGGATGAGTTGTGTTTAAACGCAGCTGGTTTATTCATGCATAGATGATAAAAATCAAAAAAATAATGCAATAACAAGTGATTTTTGTTTTTTTAGAACAGACTGCAAAAAAATACGTTCTTTTTTAATTTACCACTAAAGGTATGGTGTTTTATGTCGATACACAGCGCGTGTGTGTAAGAAAATATAAACATTCATTTAATAACTAGATAGTTAAATAAGATAAAAAGGAAGGTGTAGCCATGTCCAAATTATTGCTTCGTTTCATTCCGGTATTGGTTGTAATGACCTGGTCTTTTGTCAGTGCCTCAGAGCTGGTTGAGTCAACCCCAGAAAAAGTGGCTGGTGCAACAACCGTAGATGCAGCACAAGCTAAAAAACTATTTGATCAGGAGGCTCTGTTTGTAGATTTGCGTAAGGAAAACATGTGGAATTCTGGCCGTATTCCCGGTGCGGTTTGGTTAGACATGAAGACAGCATTCAACCAAGAAGCATTAGAGGCTGAAGCTAAAAAGGATGAGGTTTTGGTTTTCTATTGTAGCGGCGTTCGTTGTCCTCGCAGTGCAAAGGCTTGCGTGAAGGCGCTGGAATGGGGATATACCAAAGTAAACTATTTTCGTGGTGGATTCCCAGCGTGGAAAAATGCAGGGTATCCTGTCGAGTAGTTACAAAACGGGATAGATGGCGTACTTAGGAAGCCAGTGTTAGATCGACTCTAGTCTTACGGCTCATGCCGAAATCAAGAGATATTTTGAATAGAAATGCACTGGCTTTCTAGGGCATCCATTGCCCTGGGTGACAAATTAATAAAAATTATTAGATATAAATACTTAGCCCTATGTGGTTCGGCTAAGGGGGTAAAAATGACGATCCGCTTACGTATAACGATTGTAACACTAATAGCCATTACGCTGGTTGCAGCAGTGTTGGTGATAACCAACAATGTTTCTCATCAGACAGAGGTGGATCGCTTTGTTCAATTCTCCCTCAATTCTAAACAGGTACTGTGGAAGCAGATTCTGGCGCGCCATGCATCTGAGATGTCAGCATTCACCAAGGCAATAACTAGGGACAGAATTAGCCAAAATGCCATCAGGTCTGGAGAGCTAAATACCCTTAAAGAACAAATAAATACTACGCACAATCTTTTTACCAGTGACGGGACCCTTGACCGACTGCAGGTACTGGATCTGGAAGGCAACTATCTTGCATCGGCACCTAAACGGTTCGAGGGAGTGACCGGGAAGAGGATTGTGAAACAGGTAGCGAAGAAAGGGGAAATGTTAAATGGAGTTTCACGTGATGATGATGGGCAATTACAGGCAGTTCTTGCATTTCCACTATATATTCGAGGAAAGATAAAGGCCGTTGTCGTTTATAGCAGAGATATACAGCGAATTCTTGATGATTTTCAGGTTGGCGATATGTCAGATGTTTTTATTACTGACATGAGAAGACAGCTGCAATACACAGGGAAGAAAAACGGGCAGCAGACAGTGACTATCCCGGATTATGAACTTGCCCATGGAGGGATGGATGTAGTGGAGTCCAATAGTATTGTGTATGAGAATATCCTGGTACCAATACAGACATTATCTGGAGAAGTCATAGGTGGTCTGTTGAGCTCTCGTGATCAAACCCAAATTTATAATGCTCAAGCCAATATCAATTCAATATCAGTAGGTTCTGTTCTATTTGTGGTGATTGGTTTGGCTATTGGTCTGTCCCTGTACTTTAAGTATCTGTTCCGGCCGATAGATCAAGTAGTGGGTTGCATGAGAGAGATAGCAGAAGGGAATCTCAATTGCCAAGTACCAACGTGTAATTCTAAAGACGAGACTTCACAGCTGGTTGAAGGCCTAGTAGGTATGGTGGCACGCCTGCGTGAAGTAATGGGTGAAATAACTAATTCTACCAATGAACTTAGTGGTGCTGCGGAGCAACTTTCTAGTGTGGTAAATAGAAGCAGCCAACAAATCGCTTCTCAGCGACAGGAAACAGATCAGGTGGCAACTGCTGTTACTGAAATGGCAGCCACAAGCTGTGAAGTGGCGCGCAATGCCACAGAGGCCTCATCTGCTTCAACCGAGGCAAGCGCGACAGCAGAGAATGGCAAGTTGATAGTACAGCAGACCATTAACTCTATCGGTAGGTTGGCTAACAACATCCAAAATGCTGGTGAGGTGATCTCTGTTTTGCAAAAAGAAAGTGAAGATATCGGTTCCGTTTTAGCAGTTATTCGTGGCATCGCGGAACAGACCAATCTGCTCGCTTTGAACGCAGCAATCGAAGCAGCTCGAGCTGGGGAAAAAGGACGTGGATTTGCCGTAGTTGCTGATGAGGTTAGGACTTTGGCAAGCCGAACTCAACATTCCACGGAAGAGATTCAAAATATGATAGAAAAACTGCAGGGTGGGGCAAATGCTGCGGTTAAGGCTGTGGAAGAGAGTCAGGCAAGTTCCAGTGAGACCGTAGAGCACGCAAACAAGGCTGAACAGGCACTGTTATCGATTACCGATTCGGTTACCACAATAACTGATATGAATACTCAGATCGCTACAGCAGCAGAGGAACAGTCGGCAGTCGCTGAAATGATCAGCAGTAATGTAAGCAATATAGTTGAGCTATCTGTTGAGGCAGAGGAACTCACTCATGAAACATCAGTCTCGGCGTCTACACTAAATCAGCTAGGCGGGAAGCTTATGGGGATGGTGCATAGATTTCAGCTCTAAGTAGTGGGGTAACTTACTATTTATTTAGCCATCTGTTGGCTGGGGCAGCTGTTAACTCTACTGAAACGAATAAGGGCGAACACTGAGGTCCGCCCTTACAATACAGTGTCGAATGTTGCATGCTGAACAAGATGTTTTGTTATGCAACAAAGGTCTGCTAAGGAGCTCAGTGTAGCTGGTCGTCTCCCGTGGAGCATACAAAGCGAAAATTGTCGTCAAGGGTCATGCCGGTTGGGTCCAGGCCGCCCCGTGGATCCAGACAACCTTTTTTACCTCGGAAGGTGACTTGCACTCTCGCAGTGATTTGGGCTTGTCCCGGGTTTCTGTTGCAGATAAGAATGCCAAGTGAGGCAGCTAGGCCGTTGTAGGGATAGTTGTAGACTCGATTACCTTCTCTGCATTGTGACGGCATGGTCAGCGGATTGCGGTTAGACCAGTGAGTGCGGATACATTCCAGCAGGTTAGCTCTTGCCCGTCTCCTTGCCTTGTTCGGATTATAATAACCAATCTTACCTTTTCCGGTAAAAACAGGTGACGTGGCTGTGCGACCGCCGGGTATAGATGTTGGTTTAACGACATAAAGGGCGCTGCACGAGCGGGTGTAGTCTTTGGCCCAGCTGTTACCGCAAATGAGCAACAAGACCGCAGCTGAGATTGTGATGCGGGAGATAGCTTTATTCTTACGCTTCATTATTTCCCTCCTCGTTTCAGAGATATCATCGACAGACTCGAAGCCGGATTGTGTTGCTGTCTGCCATTCATTCCGGCACGCTACCATCTTCATCCATAGGCCTAGATTTTTCAAGCAAAAGGACAGATCGTTTGCGTGAAGCAGTCAAACAGCGGGGTCAGAATTAAAGTAGACATGATATTCAAATGGACAGAGAATATAGATCGCGTTCATTTTACTTAGAGTTCATTGCGCAATCAGATAAGATGATTGTTCTGAAACAGAAGATGGAAAAGGACACGACATGCATACAATAACACTGCTCTCATTCGTCTTCTTTACCGGCCTGGTCGGCCTGCTGACCTGGATCATTACCCGCAAGGATGATCACGGCAGTACCAATGGCTACTTTCTGGCTGGGCGCTCGTTGACCTTTCCGTTGATTGCCGGTTCACTGTTGTTGACCAACCTTTCCACCGAACAGATGGTGGGTCTCAATGGCGCTGCCTTCACCGACGGTCTCAGTGTAATGGTGTGGGAGGTGGTCGCGGTCATCGCCCTGGTGGCCATGGCGCTGTTCTTTCTGCCGCGCTTTCTCAAGAGCGGCGTCGCCACAGTGCCCCAATACCTGGAGATACGTTTCGATCACCAGACCCAGGTCATTACCAATCTTATTTTTCTGGTTGCCTACGTCGGTATCCTGCTGCCTATTATCCTCTACACCGGAGCCACTGGAATGATCGGTATCCTAGATGTGCAGGGGATGCTAGGTATCGAGTCGCATGCGACCGCGCTCTGGATGATCGTCTGGCTGGTTGGCATAATCGGTTCGATCTATGCGCTGTTCGGTGGCCTGCGCACGGTTGCGGTGTCGGATACCATGAACGGTATCGGTCTGCTAGTGGGCGGTTTAATGATTAGCTGGTTCGGGCTCTCGGCCTTGGGCGGCGGCGACCTCATGGCCGGTGTCGGCGCGATGTCCGAGGCCAGGGAGGGGATGTTCAACTCTATCGGCGGTACCGAATCATCGGTTCCCTTTGGCACGGTGTTTTCTGGGATCCTGCTGTTGCACCTGTTCTATTGGACCACCAACCAGCAGATCATTCAGCGCACCTTCGGCGCCAAGAGTCTTGCCGAGGGGCAGAAGGGTGTCCTCTTCACCGGGGCGCTGAAGCTGTTCGGGCCACTCTATCTGGTAATCCCTGGCATCATCGCCTACGCCATGTTTGCCGGGCAGGGGATCAAGGCGGACCACGCCTATGGGATGCTGGTCAACAAGGTGCTGCCGGCGCCGCTGACCGGCTTCTTCGCCGCTGCCATGATTGGTGCCATCCTCTCCAGCTTCAACTCGGCACTCAATAGCGCCTGCACCCTGTTCAGTCTCGGTCTCTATAAGAGTGTGCTACACCCGGATGCCGATGAGGCGCGGGTGGTGCGTTCTGGCAAGGTGTTCGGCTGGATCGTGGCAGTCGCTGCCATGTGCATAGCACCGCTGTTGGCCAACACCACCAGTATCTACTCATATCTGCAGAAGATGAACGGGCTCTATTTTATCCCGATCTTTTCCGTGGTGCTGATTGGCATGGTGTCCCGGCGCGTACCGCCCCGGGCCGCAAAGATTGCCCTGATCACTGGATTCGCCGTGATCGCCATAGGCTACTTTGTTCCTCCGTTCGACAGGATCGTAGCCTCCATGCACGAGTTTCACTTCCTCGGCATCGTCTTCGCCTACCTGGTGGTTACGATGCTGGTGATTGGTGAGCTTAGACCGCTGGATGAGGAGTTCGTGCAGCAGGATGTGGAGGCAGTGGACATGACTCCATGGCGGCATGCCAAGCTCACCGGTGGTATCTTGCTGGCGACAGTGCTGGCGATCTATGTTGTGTTTGCTGACTTCTCTGTGCTCGGATGATTTGTACTGTAGTCTTGCTGTTATTTTAATTACTACATTAGATGGAGTGTCAATAATGAAAGGAAGATTCAAACTGTTGCTACCAGCAATTCTTTTCTGCGTATCGTCTTTATGCTACGCCGAAGTCTCCGATAATTCATTGAACAAGATTCTCGATCTGTCTGGTCTGACAAAGCAGGTAGGTCAATTTCCAGGATTGATTAAGATGGGCATGGAACAGGCAAAACAACAGGGTGCACCAATACCTGATGAAGACCATAAATCGATGTTAATGATTGTTGATCAATCGGTGGTGACTTCAGAAATAGTTGCAGAGATTCGAGCATCGTTAAAAGAGTCGATAGATGAAGTTGAAGCTAAGCAGTTGTTGACTTGGTATGAATCTGAGCTGGGAAAAGAGATTACAGCAGCTGAAGAAAGGGCTTCTACACCTGAGGCATATCAGGAAATGATGCAATCTGCTGAATCCCTTATGGGCGATCTAGAGCGTCTTGAATACGCCATGAGGCTTGATATGTCGCTGGGTCTGACGCGTATGACAATGGATCTTCAGGAGCAAACTGGCCTTGCTGTTTATTCAGCGATAATGACAGCTATACAGCCAGACAAGCCATTAGATCTTGAGCCAATAAAAACCAAGATGAAAGCGGAAAGGGCACAAACACGAGAGACTATAAAGCAAATGGTTCTGATTTCTCTTGCATATTCCCACAAAGAACTGGCAATAGACAAGTTGAAAAAATATGAAACATTTCTCAAAGACCCAATCACGAAAAAATTTATCCAAACCTCCATGAAGAGTATGAAACAGGCTCTCAAAACATCTGCATCTAAAATTATGAATGCATTGGTCTTGATGATTAAGAGTAAGAAACAGAATTCAAAATAATGGTTAGATTATTAGGCATCTATCTACTTTGTTAATCTAAACTCTAGGTTGTCCCCCTAGGTATACAAGGAGATCATCTAGATGTTGAAACCATGGCAGAGCTGTTTGCTGTTTTTGGGGCTTATCCTTTTCTCTGTGGATAGCCTGCTTGCAGAAGGGGGCGGCCGTAAGGCTGCATCGGCGTTGAACACCAAAGGTTACCATGCCTACAAAGCAGGGGAGTTCAGCAGGGCGTTGGAGCTGTTTAAACAGTCGGTAAAGATCGATCCCACATATGGTCAGGCTCACTATAACCTGGCCAGTACCTTGGGTGTTCTGCGTAAGAGGGAGGGCCCCTGTGGTGAGCATGAGGTATATCTGGAAGATATCATCCATTCACTGCATGAGACCTTGAAGTATCTCCCATCCAAACGGGAGAAGATGCTGATAGACCCGGACCTCATCCCCGTGCACGATACCTTTGCCTGGCAGAAGATTCGTGGTCTCTCTCCCACTACAACAGAAGAGGTAAAACAGATCCTGGTGGCAGTCTCATGGTTTGGTCCAGCGCCTGGTGCCTTTGGTCCCATCGGTGGCTTTGACTTTCTGGAAGACGGAACCTTTAGTTATTGGTATCTCGATTTTGCCAGTGAGGATGTGGTGCGCAAGCAGGTAACCGGAGAGTATGAGGTTTCAGGGAGCAGGGTAAAATTTACTTTTGATATAATGCAGGAGAAGAGTGGATCCTTCCAGGGAACATTGACTGAAGATGGATCGCTTATTCTAGAGGGTGAGGGAGCGCCTGAGGGTCCTTATTCTGATGATCGTAGTGATTGTTCGGCATAGGTAAATAAGGTCGGCAACTGGTCTACTTTTATGCCTGTAATTTCCTGATGGCCGAAGCCAGCAGGCTGTTGAAAACAGCCTGCATAATCAACCTATGACCTATTCAATACCCGGTTAGCGCGGTACTAGTTCCACCCGCCTATTCTTGGCCCGCCCTTCCTCCGTAGCATTAGTGGCCACCGGTGCCAGATTTGCCACGCCGTTTGGCGTCAGACGCTTGGACTCTATGCCGTAATCTTTGCTAAGTGCCGTTGTTACCGCATTAGCCCGCCGCTTGGAGAGATCAAGATTGTGACTGAAGGTCCCGGTATTGTCAGTGTGGCCTACCACATGCAGGGTGAGACCGGATTCCTGTTTCAGGAGTTTGGCAATCTCCCCTAGGGTCTCCTTGGAGTCAGGCTTGATGGTTGCCTTATCTGTATCGAAGAGTATGCCGTATAGTGCCACCTTTCCGTGCAGGGTGATCGCTTTGGACATCTCCTCAGCCTCAATCACCACCATGTTCTGTTTCATGGGACGAACTTCGATAATGTCTACCGCTGCATAGGCCCCTTGTTTGGCCTTGTAAGTAGAGTCATTTCTGGGCCATTCCACTGCAGTTAGATAGACGTAGGTGTCACCCTGCGGGCTCTTTTTTGCAGCGCTGAGGACACGTAAGCCCTGGTAGTCGGCGGCCATAAAGATGTAGTTGCTGCGGTTGGTTCTGATCTTGATGTCACCAAATGGGTTGAGAAAACCGGGCCATTTTCCCGCCGCTGGGTCTTTCGATGAGTCGTAGATGATTTGGAAACCCTGGGCCTTGAGTTCGTTGCGGTAATTCCCCGCCAGTTCTGCAGAGCTGGCTTGACCTGCGGCCTCGTACCAGATGCGGGTTACGCCACCTTCAAGCTGCATGGTTGGCTTAGCAAACTCGCGTCGTTTGGTGTCCATGTTGTAGCGTTTAAAAGTGGATGTCTGCAGGCTGTATTCGTCGAAACGTTTGACATCGTAGCCCACAATCTCTGAGCCTCCAAAGCGCTTGAGCAGAGGATGATCTTTTGTGTTCGGAAGGTCAGCCGCCCATATAGCGGTCGTGGTTAAAAAGATAACGGTTGAGACTATTATCTGGCTAAGTAGTCCGTTGTACCTCAATATGCCACATGTCATGGTTTTTCCTTTTTTCATTATGTCCATCGCAATAGAATTCAGTGTCAATAATCGTATGTTCTAAAGTTTAACGATCTATATTCAAACCCTTGGTTGTCGCCTTACTTTGTTCAGAAGCAACATGTCCGCCCAACGCCCGCAATAACTGCCTGGTTGGGTAGCCATCTGCAGCCATGCCTAATCTCTTCTGCTCCATACGTACACTGGCGCGGGTATTGGCGCCGATTACGCCGTCCACCTTGCCGACATCATAGCCTTTTGATTTGAGAATGTTTTGCAGTTGTTTGGTTTCATCCAGGCTCAGGGTGTCGACTGTTGCGCGACCCTTACTTACCTTAGGGGCTCCGTTCAAGCGGGTGCCCAGATACGCCGCAGTAGTGGCATAGACCAGGGATTTGTTCCACTCGGTGTAGATGTGAAAATTTTCGTAGGCCAGGAATGCCGGTCCATCCTTACCCATAGGCAACAGCAGAGTTGCCTGCATATCGTCAGCAGGGAGTTGGCCATTTCGTCTCTTTACTCCCCATCTTGCCCAGGTGCTACGTGACAGCATTGTCCTTAGGTTGGCCTTTTCCCACTCCAGATTAGCTGGAACTACAACCTCTTCCAGCCATGGTTCTCCCCTGCGCCAGCCGTAGTGGGCCAGGTGTTTGGCGGTGGAGGCCAGCACATCTGGCTTGCTGGTGAGTAGATTGATACGACCATCGCCGTCAGCATCCAGGCCATGTTTTAGATAGTCGGTTGGCAGGAACTGGGTCTGGCCCAACTCGCCAGCCCAGGCCCCTTTCATCTCCTCTCTGCTTAAATATCCCTTGTCTAATATCTTCAAAGCGGAGAATAGCTGCGGCCGGAACAGTTCCGGACGACGGCAGTCGTAGGCCAGAGTCGCCAGGGAGCGTATGGTGTCGAAGCTGCCGGTGTTGGCGCCAAAGTCGGTCTCCAGCGCCCAGAAGGCGGTGATGACTGCGGCCGGGACCCCGTACTCCGATTCCAGTCGACTGAAGAGATCAGCATACTGCTGCATATATTTTTTGCCGTGGGTTACGCGGTAGTTGCTCACCATGCGACTGGCAAAGGTCAGAAAGGTCTGGGCAAATACTCCCTGTTTACGGTCCATAGAAATTACATTGGGGTTATAGGTCAGCCCGTCCAACTCCCTGATTGATCGTGCTGATATCCCTTGCGCTGCGGCCTCCTGCTTAACGCCATTGATCCAGGTTGCAAAAGGTTCGCTGCCACACCCTTCAGCAGATGCGGTTGTAGTGGCGAGAATCAGGAGCAGTAGAGCCACTGAAAGATGAGCGGTAAATCGATTCATTCTTCTTTTTCCTATGGAGCTAAATAGTTTTACCATGGGGCAGGGGACGACCATCATCGTCTACCGCCACAAACACCAGGGTATCAATAGTCAGGATTACTGATTGGGTAAGTTTATTCCTCACCTGGCAGCGCAGGGTTACCGAGGTTCGTCCAAATTTAACCATAGCTATACCAATTTCAATAATATCCCCCTGGCGTGCAGAGCTGACAAAGTTGATTTCAGATATAAACTTTGTAACCACTCTTTTGCTCTCAAGCAGGGAGATGGTGAAGATGGTGGCCTCCTCATCAATCCAGCGCAGCAGACTGCCGCCAAACAGAGTTTCGTTTGGGTTTAGGTCTTCCGGTTTTACCCACTTGCGGGTAAAGAAGTTCATGGTCTCTGGCATAGTTTGATCGGCTATTTTTCTTGGATATGTATTGTTATGGCCAAGATTATCTCACAAGAGATAGATAGAAACCTCATACAATAGTGGGTCTAGATCGCTGCTGAATGACTACTTTAATGGTCAGAAATGCTCCATCGCACCAGACCTAAGCCTGAATAAATTCAATTCTAACTATAAAAAAGGCCCAAAAAGGACTGATTTAGCCTATTTTTAGGGGGTTCGTACAAATATAACCAGTAGTATTGAAAATATTAATTTATTTATAGGCTAGTATTATGTGACATATATCATAAAAGAGGCTCGTTTCTCTTCGGCTGGAGTGAAAACAGGAGAAGGTTGCAAAGATGATTGATATTTCGACGCTCTCAAACACCGATGACCTGACCCCCATTCTTGGCGGATATTGGCCTGGGATTCAGATCTACTATCCACCGATAAAATTTAATCCTTTAGATGGTAGTTACGAGACCATGGAGCAGGCCAAGCTCCGGTTGCAGAAACACGCCTACCAGACCAAGGCCAACACCCTGTTGTTTGATCTGGAGGATGGATGCCACATGAAGGAGATGAGTCGGGAGCTGCTGCTGCAAGAGCTGCCGAAATTTCCCCAGCACGATTTTCAGATTGCCATCCGTATCAACCCGTTTCGCACATTTGAGTATGAAGAGGATCTGAAACTGATTAAACAGATCCATAAACATATAGATGTGATTATGTTGGCCAAGGCGGGTGAGGTGTATGGAGATGCGGAGATTAGAGACCTCTCCTCCTGGTTGGTCTCCATAGATAGTGAGCTGACCATTCAGCCCATTATTGAACATCCCCGTTCGCTCCAGATAGCCGGCGACATGATGCAATATTCAACAGTAAAGCATGTGGTGTTCGGTATCCATGACTTCTCTAAGGCCATGGCCTACAAGATCACACCAGAGAACTGGATCAATGAGCTTCAGACCTATTTTGACATGGTCACCCTAGAGGCCCGTATTAACGGTACCGGAGTCATCGGTGGTGTGGAGGTTATGCTTACAAAATACACCATGCCGGATCACTGTCTGGAGCAAAAAGATATTCGTCGCTGGCTGGATCTGCATGGAGACCATGCATCCAGAGTGGTGTTCGAACATGCAACCACCGAAACTGCAATGGGTCTTACCGGAAAACAGGTGATTCATCCTAACCATATAAATATCTGCAAGGTGGCGTTTACTCCATCTCCTGAGGTCATCAAACAGAATGTAGCTATTTTGAAGGCTGCCATAGAGGCCGACGCCCTGCTGGGGGGCGCTATTCGGTTCGAGGGAGAGATGCTGGACCCACCAATGTTTGGCAAGGCGTTACAGACCATACTTCGTGCTTACGCACTGCGTGCCTTGCCTGCAGAGTATCGCTCTTTTGCCCTGGACGTGTTGGCTAGACTACCGGTCCACACCATTCGCGAAAACTGGCCCTACGGTCGCATATAAAGGAGTCAGTGATGGAACAGAAAGATTGTAAAACCTGGGATTTCGATATACCTGAGTTCTTTAATATAGGGGCCGCCTGCACCTCTCGTCATCTTGATGGTGACCGGGCAGATGAGACGGCAATGATCATTGAAGATAGTGAGCTCGGAACTGATAGCATCAGCTATCGAGAACTGTCAGATAGATCTGATCGTTTTGCCCAGTTGCTGCAAAATATCGGACTGGATGTGAGAGACCGGGTGCTTCTCTGTATGAAAAACTCACTGGCCTATCCCATCTCATTCTTTGGTGCGGTGAAGGCGGGTGCGATTGCGGTTCCGACCTCCACCCTGCTTAGTGGTTCCGAGGTGCGTTACCTAGCATCAGACTCCCAGGCCAAGGCCATAGTGCTCTCTGCATCCATGTATTCAAATCTGGTTCCCTATCTTGAGAGCCTGAACAACCTGCGTCATGTGATCGTGGCTGGCATTGAAGATACCGCAGGACTGGAAATCCCCAAGGGGATGCATGTCTACGCATTGGATAATGAGTTGAACCAGACCGATCCCATAAAAGAGCCGTACCATAGCAAGTCTGGAGAGCCGGCCTATCTCATCTATACATCTGGCACCACCGGTTTTCCCAAAGGGGTGTTGCACTCCCACCGCTCTCTGTTGGGGCGGCTACCTGCAAGCAAGTATTGGTTCGACTTTAAACAGAACGACCGCATCATGCACTCGGGTAAATTTAACTGGACCTATGTGCTTGGCTCGGCCCTGATGGATCCGCTCTATCACGGGCATACTGTGATCGCCTATGAAGGTAAAAACGATCCTGGAACCTGGGTAGATCTAATAAAGAAACATGGCTGCACCATATTTATCGGTGTGCCTACCATCTATCGCCAGATTATCCAGAAGACCGAAGCAACCAAGGATGAGACTCCCACCTTGCGTCACTGCATGAGTGCCGGGGAGCATCTCTCCAGTGAGATGGTAGCGGCATGGCAGGAGCGTTTCGGTCAAGATATCTATGAAGCCATCGGCATGAGTGAGATCTCCTACTACATCTCCCACTCTATCTATAATCCAATCCGCCCTGGCTCTGCCGGTTTTGTACAGCCTGGACATAAGGTGTATCTGCTCAACCCCGATACCCTGGAAGAGGTGGGGGAGGAAGAGGAGGGGATGATCTGTGTGAGCGAGGATGACCCGGGACTGTTTCTGGAGTACTGGCAACTGGAAGAGGAGACACGCAAGGCGCGGCGCAACGGTTACTTCTTTACCGGTGACTATGCCAAGCGAGACAAGGACGGCTACATCTGGTTCATTGGACGCAAGGACGACATCATAAATACCTTTGGTTACAGGGTCTCACCCCATGAGGTAGAGCGGGTGATAAAGACCCATCCCAAGATTGCCGACTGTGTGGCCTTAGGTATGAGTATAGATGCAGCTAAGACCCTGGTTGCCATTGCTGTCATCGGCTATGAACCACTCAGTGAAAAGGATGAAGAGGAGATCCTGGAGTATGGCCAGAAGAACCTGGCACGTTATAAATGCCCTAAGCTGATCTACCGGGTAGAGAGCTTTCCCCGCACCAAGAACGGCAAGGTGCTAAGAAACGATCTACTAAAAGAGCTGCAGCAATCCACAGAGGAGAAGACACTCTTTACGCCTATAGCTTATCGCGCCCGACGTTCTCTACTCTATGTGCCGTCCTATAACCGACGTTACATTACCAAATCCCGCACCCTGCTAACCGACGGGGCTATTTTTGACCTTGAGGGGATACTGCCGGAGCAGCGTGAAAATGCGCGCAAGCTGATGCGGGATGAGTTTGCCCAGAGCAGTGACTTTGGTTATTCCGAACGCATACTGCGAGTAAACGCATTAGGTAGTAGTGACCTGGAAAAGGATCTGGAGCTGGCGCGAGATATAGAGATAGACGCTATTCTATTTCCATACATTGAATCGGCCAAACATGTTGCTCAGGCGAAAGATCTGCTGGATAGCGTCGATTCCAAGCTTGAGTTTATGATCAATGTTAGCACTCCCCTCGGTGTGCTGAATGTGCAGGAGATATGCGCAGCCTCAGACAAATTGAGTTGCATTGTCATAGGCTCTAACCATCTGGCCAACTGTATGCAGGTGAATATAACCAAGAGCACCCAGGGTATCATCCACAGCCTTAACACCATCTCTCTGGCAGCGCGGGCCTATGGCATCTGTGTTATTGACGGACCACACTATGACATTATGGATGAGTTCTCCTGTGAGGCCGCCACCAAGGATGCATACCACTTGGGGTTTGATGGCAAGGCCTTGGTGCATCCAATTCAGATAGAGTACATCAATGATATATTTACCCCAAAACAGGAAGAGGTAGAGAAGGCCAAGCGCATGCTGGATGCATTCGATACAGCGGCAAAAGAGGGCAGGGAAGTTATAATGTTTGAGAATCAGCTAGTGGACCGGGTGCAGATTACCTGGGCGCAAAGGATGATAACTCTATATGATCGTTATCGTGAACTGGGACAGGATAAGTTTTTCTAATGTAACTCACTGCTGTCCCGTTAACTTTAAGTAAATATGGCTTAAAGCCTTATTAATAAAAGCCAGAAGGATATATAGGAGTTTGTGAGACATGAAAAGCAAAAAAGACTACG
The DNA here is from genome assembly GCA_050291365.1 of Sedimenticolaceae bacterium. Lineage (GTDB taxonomy): Bacteria > Pseudomonadota > Gammaproteobacteria > Chromatiales > Chromatiaceae > JAAGZL01. Next base: position 54,331 of record JBNKJS010000043.1, read on the forward strand.
TCATTCCGGACAGCGTTTTTTGCTGTTCCGGAATCCAGGGCTGTTAAGGGTTTACTGGATACCGGGTCAAGCCCGGTATGACGAAGTTTAGTTTATGGGACAGTACTGAAGGTAACCATATGTCAAAAATAAACCAAGGTAGATTTTTTGAGGATTTCTCCATAGGGGAGAAGATAGTTCATCCTCTACCAAGAACCATTACTGATGGAGATGTTGCGCTCTATATCGCTTTAACCGGCAGCAGATACGCACTCCACTCCAGCGATAACTTTGCCAGGGATATAGGTTATGTAAGGCGTCCCCTTGATGACCTGTTGATGTTTCACATTGCATTCGGCAAAAGCGTTATCGATATCTCCCTGAATGCCATCGCCAATCTTGGCTATGCCGAGGTTAGCTTTCCGCATCCGGTCTATGTGGGGGATGCGGTATCCCTCAGTTCTGAGATTATCGGTCTGAAAGAGAACAGCAACGGCAAGAGTGGAATTGTCTATGTGCATTCAACTGGATATAACCAGCAGGGGGAGCTGATCCTTACCCTGAAGCGTTGGGTTATGGTTAAGAAACGCAGCAGTGAAACTTCCGGCATCAATCAGGTGCCGGAGATGTTGCCGGCACTCCCCACCAGTCAGCCCATCCAGATTCCAATCATTGATACTATCGATAGCAAACAGTCTGGCAGTGAATGGTTTTGGCAGGACTACACAGCAGGTGAACGTCTGGATCATCCGGAGGGGTTCACCATTGATAGTACCGAACACACCCTTGCCACCAACCTATATCAGAACAACGCCAAGGTGCATTTTAATCACCATATGATGCAGCAAGGTCCGATGCGCCAGCGTCTGGTCTACGGTGGTCACATCATATCTCTGTGCCGTTCCATTGCATTCAATGGCCTGGGTAATGCAATGTGGCTCTACGGCATCAACTCTGGAACTCATGCTAACCCGACCTTTGCCGGAGACACCATCTACTGTTACACCACGGTCAAAGAAGTTATTGAACATAAACGTAGAGATATAGGACTACTGCGTCTGCAGAGCATAGGCCTAAAGAACATAACACCTGAAGAGGTCGACTCCCATCTTGATGGGGATGGGAAGTATCTCCCGCAGGTTGTACTTGATATTGATTACACAGTAATCATCCCTAGGAGAGAATAATGCTGCACCCTAATGAAGCTCTTTATGAATCTGGCAAGGGACTTCCAATCATTCCAAGTTGTGAACACTTTGCCGGCAGCCAAAAGCTTATTGCCAAGGCATTCGAACTGCAGCGCAAGCTGGGGCCGGTGTTTGATATTACCTGTGATTGTGAAGATGGTGCCCAGACAGGTAAGGAAGAGGCCCATGCCAGGATGGTGGTAGATATGGTCACGGGGGATGATAATCCACACGGCATGGCCGGGGTGCGTGTCCATGACTATAGCCACAAGGATTGGAAGCAGGATGTGGATATCCTGGTGCCGGCGGCCGGTGAGAAGCTGGCCTATATTACTATCCCCAAGTGCTCGGCCTATTCCCAGGCCAAGGAGATGATTGAATACATACAGGCCAGCGCCAGTAAGGCCGGGATCAGTCGCGAGATACCGATCCATGTGCTGATCGAGACCCACGGTGCCCTGAAGGATATCTGGGAGATCGCGACCCTGCCATGGTTGCAGGTGTTAGATTTTGGCCTGATGGATTTTGTCAGCGGCTATCAAGGGGCGATCCCTGCCTCATGCATGCGAAGTCCCGGACAGTTTGAGCACAAATTGTTACAGCGCGCCAAGACAGAGGTTACGGCTGCGGCCATCTCCAATAGGGTTATACCGGCCCATAACGTAACCTTAGATCTAAAGAATCCATATCAGACCTACGCGGATGCCAAGCGTGCCAGGGATGAGTTCGGGTTCATGCGTATGTGGAGCATCTATCCGACCCAGATTCAGAGCATTGTCGACGCTATGAAGCCGGACTTCTCCGAAATAGATGAGGGGCAGAATATCCTGCTTCAGGCCTATCAGAATGACTGGGGTCCAATCCAGTACGCCGGGGAGCTACATGACCGTGCAACCTACCGTTATTATTGGGAGCTGGTACAGCGGGCGCATTTCAGTGGGCAGACCCTAAACAAAGATGTAGACGCGGCCTTTTTTCAGTAGGATTTTGTCGGTATGGATATGGATGATCAGCCTAAAAATGGAGATTTGATCCCTGTAGGAATAAGTAGTTGCCTGCTGGGGGAGGAGGTGAGGTTTGATGGTGGGCATAAAAATAGTCCATACATAAATCAAACCCTGGGCCTCTACTTCAGGTTTAAACCATTCTGTCCAGAGGTAGATATTGGTCTGGGGATACCCAGAGAGCCGATTCGTCTGGTAGTTGCAGAAGATCAAACCAGGTGTGTTGGCACTAAAAGCAGTGAGCTGGATGTTACGGATAAACTAATTGCGAGCGCAGATAGTCAGCAAGATTGGCAGGGTAAAATATTCGGCTATATCCTAAAGAAAGATTCACCAAGCTGTGGCATGGAGCGAGTGAAGCAATACCGTAATGGATCGGTTGAACGAACCGGTATTGGCATCTATGCAAATCGAATAATGCAGAATTTTCCCAATCTTCCGGTAGAAGAGGAGGGACGTCTGGGCGATCCGATATTGAGGGAAAACTTTATTCAGAGAGTCTTTATCTATCACCGTTGGGGCCAACTTATCGGGTCTGGTTTGAATTGGGAATCACTAACCAGGTTCCATGGGCGACATAAACTGATATTGATGAGCCATAATCAGGATATGGCTCGTGAGTTGGGGCGGGAGTTGTCAGGTTCATACACAGAAGATATACATGAGTATGCGGAAGAGTATCTGACCAGGTTGATGGGCATACTTAAGATAAAAGCCACCCGGGGTAACCATGTCAATGTATTGCAGCACATCCAGGGTTATCTAAAAAAACATCTGGACAAAGAGGATAAGAGAGAGCTAACCGAATCTATAGAGCAGTATCGCCTCGGTTATCTACCACTAATAGTCCCTATAACCCTACTGCGGCACCATTTCTTAAAGTATCCTGATGACTATATTGAACAGTCATACTATATGCATCCACACCCCCAAGAGTTAATGCTGTTAAACAGCTTGTAGCCTTAGATATAGATCAAATATAGGGCTGCTTCCTGTTAAATCTGATGGTCAATCGTTTGCCTGTATCTAATCAGGCTGAAATCCATGCAAAGACTATATATGTATAGAGTGTTATTCCTTTCCCAGTCCAAATAACCTGAACCAGAAAATCCCTTCAAACACTATACCCAGTATAACTAGGCCAGTGGCGGCTATATTTAATCCAATGAAGTAGAACAAGAGTGCGACAAGGAGGATAAGGAGAGTAAGTATGTGTTTCATAATAGTTATATCAAATATCTAAACCCAGGATAATAAGTCCGCAACTGATTATAATCGCGGCAGAAAGGCGGCTCTGCTACTGCTCACGTTCTTTAAGCATACCAATTGGCAGCTGAGTAGCCAATACTATTCCAAAAATGGTGAAGGCAGCTATATAGGATACCGGTAGCACCTGCATTGCCCAAACTACCAGAGCATAGGCAGTACCGATAAATTGCAAGCAATTTAATATGTTAACCGCTTGAGACGAGTCAGTGGAGATATTGCTCAAGTTTACTTTTGGAATTGGTTTACTGTTTTGGGTTGAACTAGGTATTATATCCACCTGACCAGAATAAAATATCAATGGAACGGATGTATATTGGGGATATGCAAATGGAAAAAACTAGCAAAATGCCCATCTGGGTCTATCTCGCTTTTTCAACTATTAATACAAGAAACGGTGCATTGTGGTTAATCAGTGCTTGCGTGCTTTTTTCCCTATATTGCATACCTTGGCCACTGTTGATTACTGATTCTGACTGGATTATGTCTATATTCCTTATCGATGACTGGAGCTGGTTTGCTATGATGGTGCCTGTGGTTGCCTGGTACGTTTTAGCGTTTAAGTGGGTTGAGAAAAACGGCTCCTGGGAGTTTGTGGATGAAAATAAAAGCTAACTTCAGAATAAATTGAGAATAAATAATAAATTGAATAATAAATTGGACACCCACTCTAAAGGCGAGCTGTTTCTTAGCATTATTAGGATTGACAAGTTTGAGAGCGTAGTGCGAAAAACTAGCTGGCATTACGTTAAAAATCATTGGGATGAGTATTAACTAAAGGATGGAATACTAAAATAAACAAGACTGCATAATAACCTTGCATATTACCCAGAAATAATGTAGAAAGGATGTTGTTTCTGGATCAGAACAACCCAAATGGACAACTTTCAGGATGAAAGCGAAGGAACCTGACAATTCAATCAAGCTATCTCTAATTTCCTTCTGCGTTAACAGAATAGTGTGTAACGCGCATTGCGCTAATGGATTGGCGAACAACATTAGAAAACTAACTTTCGGCGTCAAATGATGCTGATACCGTATATTCAATATTAGTATCTGGCTAACTGGTTTAATAGATATATTGAATATACATACAGGGAGGTTGAATCTTAGTAATTTCCTCCCTCTTTGTTGTGTGACCGCGGGTAAATAACACGTTAGCTAACGGCGGACTTCGTATGTACAACCCTACTATAGACGCCAATTCGACTAACTATCAATTATGGGATGAGAGAGGAAAAGGACAATGAAAACAATATGTAAGCATGGTTTGTTTATTGCGGCGGCAGTAGTTATGCTTTTTTCTGGAGCAACAAATGCGGCTACTATCTATGTGCCTAGTTATGGAAGCACTGGGATGCAAATCTTCAACTATACGTTTACCAGCGATTTTTCCGGTGATGTTACTATAGGTGTCAGTGATCAGGGTGATGATGGTGTGTCTTCCTACCTCACATCACCAACTTACCCTTTTTCACTGGATACAGATGGAGCGTCAGCGCAGGATACCAGCGCTTATTTCAATACTCTTGGAGAATCTGGTACTGATGGAGAGCTGTATATCTTCGCTTTAACTGCCTCCGCAGGGGACGTGTTGACCTTTGAGTGGGAATTTCATACCGATGATTATGTTCCGTACAATGATTTTGCTTTTATTGACATCGAAGGCGTGCACTATGAAGTCTTAGCGCAGATTTCATCTGTACCTGTACCAGCTGCTGTTTGGTTGTTTGGTTCGGGTTTGCTTGCTCTTATTGGCATTAGAAGGAAATCACAAGCAGCTCTTCAGTCTGCATAATATCTATATCTCTTCTATGAGAGGATTGGATAATTGGGGACAGACATAGTCTGTCCCCAATTATTATGTTATTAGATGGAGTGGTGGTGGAGTAGCCATAAATTGGACGCCCACCCTCTAAATGCTTGCTGTTTCTCAAAACCATTAGGATTGACAAGCTTAGAGTGGGTGTTCTAATTGGCTCACCCTATAAAATCAAGAGTAGATAAGGAGTGAGAGCCCTTTAACTATAGATAGTCAACCTCTTCATGAGATGTGATTAAGGACATTAACTGAGAGCTTATCACTGAGTCTGTCAACAGTGATAAGTTCTGTTTTGCTAGTATTCATTCTGTAATAGCAGTAAGGATCATTGTGGAAATCACTGGTAGAACAGTACGAACTTGCAGAGCAACCGCCCTTGCACTCAACACCGTGCAGACAGTTCTTACAGTCAGATCCCAATTTCTCTTGTGAGAAATTCCTCGTGTACCTGAAGGAGTTATTATTAAACCAAATATCCCACAAGTCGTTCTTTTTGAGATCTCCTTCGATTAAATCATCCGGCATGGAGAGACAACCTTTGATCTTTCCGTTACTGGTTATTCCGCATGTTCGCATACCTGCAGCACATCCACGCCATGGGGTTTTATCAGGTTCCTCCACTACGTACTGAAGCCCATCACTGCATATAACATAGAGATCATCTTTGGCAATCTGCGCCCTCTGAACGCGGATAAAATCCCCAAGCTCTCCTATCTCTTTGGGATTGAGAAGCAATTTTTTGTTTTCGCTGATGCGTCCGTTCGGAATAGTAGCTTGGAGTCGCCAGAATTTGACACCGACGCGTAACATCAAGTCACGCATAGCTGGTAGTTCTGGGAGACTGAGTGCGTTTACCGTGGTTATTACGTTTAGTGGCAGTCCTGCTTGGTGAATTAGATCGATACTGCGTAAAACTGATTCAAATGCTCCATCGCAGTCCCTCACATAGTCGTGGGTCTCCTTTAGTCCATCAAGGCTGATACCAACTGCCTTAATTCCGATATCTTTCATTTGTGCGACTTGTTTCTTACTGAGGCGCCACCCATTTGTCAGAATGCTTGCATCAATACCTAATTCGATAACCCTCGAGACAATTATTGGCCAATCCTTACGCAACAGTGGTTCACCACCGGTAAAGTCTACTTCGCGAACCAAAAGGGCGGGGAACTGATCACATATCTTGAGCGCTTCTTCTGTGGTCAGCTCTCCGCTCCGCGGTAAACCAGCCGAGGATCCGCAATGACGGCATCGCAGATTGCAATTAACGGTCAGCTCCCAGCCTACAATAAACGGAAACCCTTCGAAGATTTCCTCGGCCTCGGATGAACTCATTAACTAACCCCGTTTGCCGGACATTTCACGGAATTGGCGTTGAAAGGCTATGTAATCTCCTGAGCGCAGAGTGAGTTCTCCCTCAGATACATACATGTCAGCGACATTCATTACGGCGTCGAGTATAGCCGTATCTGGTTGTGTACCAGATAGGTATGATTCTACTTGGGTCTTAACAAATGTCTCGAACTTGGGATTCTTTTCAATTTCGATAAAGTCGTCTAGGTCTCTTGCTTTGATGTGCCAGAGGGGGACGACAAGGTACTTGATTCTATCGTCATCAAACTTGTACTTTGATACATCGACTTTCATTGGATAGTCCTCCTTAACTTGATAATCGAATGCTCGAGTGCTTACATGCATACTCAGCACGTGCAGAGCGTTCCATGTACCCACGAGCCGATTTCGATACTATCCCTTGCTATAGCAAAAATCAACATCCAGATTATGGCAGGAGATGGGTGGCTGAAGGCCCTGCTGCGACCATAAATTGGACGCCCACCCTAAATGCGTGCTGTTTCTCAAAACCGTTAGGATTGACAAGCTTAGAGTGGGTGTTCTAATTGGCCCTTTCAAAAAATATGTATGCTTATTAACTAGCAGATCTGATTGGGTAAATAGTGGTACCGGGGGTGCGGTATGCACCTTACTAGCAAATGTAATTATTCCGTTTTCATCTAAACGTGAATTGGAAAATAGACCTTAATGCAATGGATTACATGTTTTACATTTGATGTTCAACTTAGCCTTAGTTTTCTGACTGTTCTTTCTTAGTTACATAGGATAAATCGTGGTCTGACCACCATTATTCTCGACCTGTCAATATGCCCAAGTAATACAAGGTTTTGCTAGATAAGCCTTGCACTTGACGTATCCAAGTGTCACTATACCGCGCGACTTATTGAAGCAGGTAGTCCTTTCCCGGCAGGTATCCAATAGAGTGTGTCTTTGAAGTTTCAGTAAGTCTTTGAAGAAATAGCAGAAAACCCAAAAATAATAGATAGATAAACTGGTCAGATCCTTGGCCAGTGTTTTATTTCGTATTTGAAATACGAGTCGGAAGTGGAATTAAGAAGAATGAAAAAAGTACAGAAACAAAAATCTCTCACTGCTGCCGCATGCTTATTGTTGACCGCTTCAATAAATGCAGCTCCGGTACAGAGTATTTCTGTCTCCGGGGAGATCGTCGCAGATAATTCCTTCGGAACGCTGGTGCATCACGTTGGAAGGAACTTCAACTATGAGGCCACGTATGAACTGGACATTGCCAAGGCAGTAAATAGCTGGGTGAACGGTGGAGGATGGACTGTTTATGAGATTAATGATTCCGGAGTTACCTACCACAACACCGCGTGTATTTTTGACGGCGCAAATGTAGCCGGTGGTGATTGCTATAGTTCCAATATTGTTGCTTTTGAATTTAACGACAACTTGGTGGAGAACTGGTCATCGGAACCGGAGCTGGGATTCCTGAATCTGGGCGTAGCCGATGGCACGCCGTTGGATGCAATTGTCCTGGGTTTTTTCGACCCACTGATCAGCGATGACACTGAAGTTTGGGTGACCTTGCTGTTCCAAGGAGATCTTTTCGATGGGTACGATGCGAGCGGCCTGCCTCAATCAATCAGCCTGGACAAGTATGTTGGTGGTGGCGGCGAATTTGCGCGCTGGGATGGTGCTTTAGACGATTGGGGTGGTTGGGCACAGTTCAGGGTGGATACGGTAAACGTTAGTGCCGTGCCGGTTCCTGCTGCGGTATGGTTGCTTGGTTCCGGCTTGTTTGGTTTGCTGGCAGTCGCTAGACGCAAGAATACCGGTAAGTAATTTTACTGCTGGTTTTATGTTTTGTTGTGTTGGTACCGACTAAGGTTGATTTAGCATAATCAGTAGAGTATGCAACTTATTGTTTAAAAGGAATTTTGCCTGACAAGGAAGCTAGGCCTAAGTGGTACCGGGGGTGCGGTACGATACTTACTAGCAAGTATCATAATTCCATTTTCATCTATAGGCTCAAGAAGATAGGTCAAGGCAAGGGGGTTGTTTGCACTCGTTTACCTCAATCGTAATATGAGACAGCTTATTAAACTCATTTCAATGATCTGCTGATTTTGAAAAAACAGGGGCAGAGAGCAATACTCTCCAATATTAGAAAAAAACGCTCTCTTGTCATTTCTTTATGTTCAAGTACATTGGCCGCTTGGTTGGTTAAGGGATGATTATTCAGCTCTGGAATAGGACCAGATGATCCAGGTCGAACTTGAAGCCGATCTTCTGTCCCACAGCGAAGTCATAACGACTGGGCATGATTGAGAGCAGTTCTCCGCCTTGTGGCAGTTTTATGGTATAGAGGGTTTCGGCGCCACGGAAAGCACGACCAACAATCAAAGCCGTGTTATTGCTCTGCTCCTCCAGTTGTACATCATCTGGGCGTAACAGGATATCCACTCGGCTACCCCGTGGCCATCCGTATGCTCGGTTGCCGACAATTCGTCCAAACGGCGTTTCAACAGTGTCTGGCTCCATAAGGCGACCTGATAGGAAACGTCCCTGGCCAATAAAATCAGCCACAAAACGGACAGCAGGTTCATGATAAAGATTGAAGGGTGTATCCCATTGCAAGATACGACCTAAGTTCATTACGCCGACTCTCTCTCCCATTACGAATGCCTCGTGCTGATCGTGAGTGACAAAAATGCCGGCAGCTCCTTGATCCTTGAGTATGCCTCGTACATCGGTAGCGAGGCGCTCCCGCAGGTCAACATCAAGGTTAGAAAATGGTTCATCTAACAAAAGAAGCTTTGGTTTTGGTGCCAGAGCCCGAGCCAATGCAACCCGCTGCTGTTGACCGCCTGATAGTTCATGGGGGTAACGGTTGCCGTAACCAGCCAAGCCCACAATTTCTAGAAGCCGTTCAGACTCATAACGTTGTTTGTAGCTAGAGTGGTTCTTTAAACCAAAGGCGATGTTTTCTTGTAAATTTAGATGAGGGAAAAGGGCATAGTCCTGGAATACCATGCCAAGTCGTCTTTTTTCTGGAGGCAGCATCACTCTTGTTGTGGAGATAGCTTGGCCATCAAGACGAATCTCTCCCGCGACCAAAGACTCAAATCCGGCTATGGCTCTTAATACAGTTGTCTTGCCGCATCCACTTGGCCCTAGCAGGCTACAGAGCATCCCTGACGTTAGATGGAGGGACAAATCATTCACTACTGTGTGTCCGTTATAGCTACAACTGATTTTATCGAGTTCAAGTAGGCTATCCATATCAATTTATCACTTGATTGTTTTGATGCGACGAACGTCGCATCAGCATAATAACCGGCAGCAGTCCGGCAAGTACCAGGGTGATTGCAGGTAGCGCTGCGCGTTCCCACTCACCTTCTGATGTCATCTCGTAAATGCGCACGGCTAAAGTGTCCCAGCCGAAGGGGCGAAGCAGAAGGGTTGCTGGCATCTCTTTCATTACATCAACCAGTACTAGCAACAGTGCGGTGATCAATCCTGGTCGTAACAGAGGCAAATATATTTGGCGAATGATCGCGCTACTGTTCGCGCCAAGAGTGTGGGCCGTTTCAGCCAGGCTGGGTTTGATGCGACCTAGGCCGCTCTCTACTGGACCATAGGCAACTGCAAGAAAACGTACTAGATAGGCCATAACCAGTGCAAATAGGCTGCCTCCTATAACCTGTCCTGGGGATGCAAAACCAAACAGGTTCCAGATCGAGTTAATGAAATTATCCACACCTGCATATGCCAACATGATGCCAACCGCCAGCACCGAGCCAGGCAGGGCATAACCAAGCGTGGCAACTCCTGCCGCTAAGCCGGTGATTCGGTCTCGCCTAAAGCGACGTGCAAAAGCCAATATCAAAGCGGCGACCACAGTGAGCAGGGCTGCCATCAATCCAAGGCTAAGTGTATGAAACAGCAGATGCAGATAGCGACTGTCCATGTCGTTGACAAGCACTTTCCACGACCATTGTGCCAGCTGGATCACTGGTAGCAGGAAGGCTAGGAAGAAGACCGAGCCTGCCAAGAGTGTGCTGAGTATGGCGCGCCACCCGGTCAAAACCGTACGCCTCGGATGCGCGGCTTTACTATGTTCGAAATATACCGCTTTTCCCCTGAGTCGACGTTCGCCGTATAGTGCTAACGCCACGAACAGAAGCAGCATGGAAGCCAGCTGGGAAGCTGCCTGAATATTGAAGAAACCGAACCAACTCTTGTAGATGGCAGTGGTAAAAGTGTCGTAGTTGAATATGGCCACCGTACCGAAGTCTGCCAGGGTTTCCATCAGCGCCAGTGAGGTGCCGGCTATGATAGCTGGGCGGGCCATGGGCAGCGCAACTCGGAAAAATGCACCCCAGGAATCCTGGCCTAAGATGCGAGCCGCCTCCAGAGTGCCTCTGCCCTGAGTAAGGAACGCAGAGCGGGCCAGCATGTAAACATAGGGATAGAGAACTAGTACCATGACCAGGATTACCCCTCCAGCTGAACGTATATTAGGGAAAACAGGAGCATCTGCACCCAGCCATTCTCTCAGGGTGGATTGAACAGGGCCGGTGAAATCGAACAAGCCCAGAGCAACAAAGGCCAGCACGTAGGCCGGAATAGCCAGCGGCAACATTAACGCCCAGTCGAATATGCTACGTCCCGGAAAATCACACATGCTGGTGAGCCAGGCCAAACCCACACCCAAGACCAATACACCAACAGCCACTCCCAGAAGCAGTACTAACGTATTAATAATCAGGTCGTCGAGGACGGTTTCAGCAAGGTGCTGCCACACTTCATTCCCGGGTTGCAGCCAGCCAGAGAAAACAGCTAGAAGAGGCATGGCAACCAATACAGCCAATGCCGTACTGGCAAAGTGCCAGCCATATACCTTTAGAGAAGAAGAGGATGAGTAACTCATAGGTTACTTGCATCTGTCGGGATGCAAATATCTGCACCCCATACAGAAGTGGCTATTAACGGTACCCGGCACGATCCATCAGCATAACCGCTTTCGCTTGCAGTTCGCCGGCTTTGGTTACGTTAATGGTATCGCTCTTGAACTCTCCCCAGGCAGCCACTGCGGGATCAACCTTGGCCGTGCTGAGCACCGGGTACTCCATATTTAAAGCAGCAAAGATCTTCTGAGCCTCGTTACCAGAGAGCCACTCTAGTAGCTTGCGTGCAGCCTCTGGGTTTTTTGCGTGTTTGGTCACGCCGGCACCAGATATGTTTACATGTACGCCATGGTCACTCTGGTTCGGCCAGAACAGGGCTAGTTTCAAATTAGGCTCTTTCTTCTGCAAACGTCCAAAGTAGTAAGTGTTAACGATACCAACATCACACTGGCCGGCGGCAATTGCCTTCATGGTTTTGGTGTCGTTGGAGAAGGGTTTGGTAGCCAGATTATCAACCCAGCCTCGTACTACTTTCTCTGCTTGATCTTCACCCAGCCGCGACATCATCATCGCTACCAAAGATTGGTTGTAGACCTTCTTAGAAGTTCGCAGGCAGAGACGCCCCTTCCATTGTGGCTCAGCCAGACCTTCGTAAGTTGTTAGTTCCTCCTTTTGTACCCGGTCTGTGCTGTAGACGATAGTGCGCGCACGTATTGAGAGACCAAACCAGCGATTGGCAGGATCACGCAGGTGGGAGGGTACGTTAGATGTGAGTATGTCAGAGTCTATCTCTGTCAGCACCTCCTGCTTAGCTGCCTGCCACAGGTTGCCTGCGTCCACAGTGATCAATAAATCAGCAGGGGTGTTTACTCCTTCGGCCTTAAGACGAGAGAGCAGAGGCCCAGCTTTGTCGGTGATATAACGAATATTAATGCCGGTTTTTTTTGTATAGGCATCAAATAATGGTTTGATCAGGTGCTCTTTTCGAGCGGAATAAACAGTAACCTGTCCATCCGCATAAACCATGGGCATTGCCAGGGTAAGGGAGAGCGCAAAGAGCGCTGATAACTTTAACTTGTTCATGATTACGCTATTAACCTCATATCGTTAACTGGGAGAAAATCTCGATAGATCTTTTCCATCAAGGCTTTTTTCAATTAGACGTCTAGTTAATGATAATGCGAATCATTATCATTTGCAACAACGCTGAGTAAAAAGGTTAAATAGGGGAGGGCTGTTGCTTGAAATATTGGAGGTTAGGTATGGATTCCATTTATTTGGGCGGTTTGTTACAGCAGGCCGCAGGCGGGGCTTTTGAGTTATCTTTTGCGTTGGTTTCTGTGAACTCATACCAGTCCCTTTTGCGTCTAGATAACCAACTATTCACCGATGGGAATCCGCAATCCTCCAGTGCTCCGAGAACGGTTAGATAATCAGTTTTGGTAACGTTATAACAAACCACAATCCTGTGTTTATTTATATCCGCAGTCACCGCCCCTACCCCTGGTAAGGATCTGATCTTAGCTTCCACCATCATTGCATCTGCCTCATGCATTAATGTTGGCATCCTTATCCGACGGCAGAATTCCAATGGGCTTGATGGTTTCGTTGCGTCTAATCTATTCATCGCTATTACTTATTTGTTCAGTCACTCAAAACCCTCTTTTTCTGTTCATACTCTTCCTGATCAATCTCACCAAGGGCATAGCGCTCCTGTAGGATTTCCAGAGCTGAGTTTTTTCGCTCCGATGAACTGTTCTTGGCGTTAGCCAGAGTCTTTACAATCCATACAATACCCATGATGAGTAAGAACCAGAACAACCACATGAATACGCCACCTATACCAAACATATGACCATCAAACATCTCTCTCTCCTCTTAGATCTCGATTCGTTTCAACTGGAAAGGGGGCTGCCCCTTTCCAGATATCGCTTGCGATCCGGTTGGCTGTATAAAGCCAGTTCCGTTGTCCGCAAGTCACTACTTCTTCTGAAGCTCTACTAGCTGCTTAAGCAGAGCCTCAATATTTGCCATGTGCTTCTCCATGCGTTGCATATGCTCATCTGCTATTGCATGTCTCTGCTGCATCATCTGTATATACGGCATCTGACTCTGTGTTCCGTCCATCATAGGCATATGACCAGGTTGTCCATACATCATATGTTGTCCTGTGGGATAAGCAGTTTTAGCATCACCAGCTGATTTCGCTTCGCCTGAAATTGCAGCAGAAGAGGTCAATGCAACTGTGGAAGCCAATGTTGATATTGCAATCATCTTTACTATGTTCATTTCTCATCTCCTATTAAGATGGGTTGATAAAAGCCGCCGGAATGTTTCAGCCATAACTGTTGAGTGGCGGCAGAAAAAATATTCATTTCAATCAATTCTTAAAAATACCTCCCAGTGCAAGACGCACCCGCTCCAGACGTGAACGTACCTCTTTAGCCAGTTCTGCAACTCCTTTTTGGTTAACAAGGGTCAAAACCGCTTCTGGATCCATAAACGCAACCGTAATGGAGCCGTCCTCTTCCTCGCGGATAACCAGGTTGCATGGCAGCAGCAAACCGATATCCGGATCGGCATCCAGTGCCTGGTTTGCAAGGGGAGGGTTACATGCACCCAAGATCTTATATGGCAGTTTTTCGATACCTAGTTTTTTCTTGAGCGTGGCCTGTACGTCAATCTCTGTGAGTATGCCAAAGCCTTCCTCTTTTAAGGCTTCTGTAACCTTCTGCTCGATATCTGGCAGAGAACCCTGGAGGCGGGTGGAAAAACTGTACATATGCTTAATCTCCTGTATTTTAGTAACTGGTGTAAACGGAAGTTTTACCATTCATCTGAAAAGTTAGAACGTCGTATGGATCTTTCCTCGGACCTTCCATGCCTGGTGAACCCATAGGCATGCCTGGTACCGCAAGACCACTTACTTGTGGCTTCTCTTTAAGCAGGCGTGAGATATCTTTGGCTGGAACATGACCCTCTATAACATAATCTCCAACTTTGGCTGTATGGCAGGATCTCAATTGATTCGGCACGCCTAACTCCGCCTTAATCGGGTTTACGTTGTGCAGGTCTTCAGTTTTTACTGAGAAGCCGTTTTCCTTCAGATGTTTGACCCACTCACTGCAACAGCCGCAGGTTGGGCTCTTATAGACAATTACATCCCCTGCGTCCGCAGGTCGTTGCGTAAGGATTAGGCCAGTCATTGATAGGATGACCCCAGCAAGTAGCATGGCCACCAGTTTCCCGGTTGAAAGTGATTTGTCTGGATTGGTCTGTTTTCTCTTTGTCATGGAGTAGCTCCGTGATGATTCGTGAAAATTATTAACGCTTAGTGGATAACCTTTGTCTCTCTACATCTTGAGCATTGCGTTGATGCCATACACGATATATTTCGTCTGACCAGTGGGATTGAACCCAGGCAAGGATGTTATCAATCTGCTCGCTATTAAGTTTGTTGGCGAATCCAGGCATGGTTCCACCCAACCGCACCCCGCCTAACCTGATAGTTCTATGCAGCACAGACAGGGAATGGTGCCAGGTGTGTGCAGTGCCATTAAGAGGTGGTGGCGGGAATTTGCCATCAGGGTTGGGTTGTTTCCAGTTCGTTGTGCCCGAGGCATTGGCTTTGTGGCATTCAGCGCAATTTGCCTGGAACAGGGGATCGCCTCTCTGGATTTGTGCCGTGCTGTACCAGCGCTCAATAGGTGCAGTAGTTTCATTAACTACAGCCTGTTTATCATAGGTTGCATCTTGCGGTTTGTTACAACCGACTACAACAACACTCATCAATAACACAATAGATAATCGTGTTTTCATTGCTCATTTTCCTACCACTATTAGTAAATGCCTTCACGGTCTGAATTATTGAAGGCTTTATCTGCCTCTCACTCTGATATAAACCGACTGCAGCAAACAGATATGAGCAGACGGTCTCTTTAGCGATCAGAGATCGATCGTTGGTAGGTTAGACTCTAGGCGGTCGGAAGAGAGAAGAGTTTAGCTGGTTGGCTATGCCGCGGCTTTTCCAGTCAAACCTGGCTGCTTCTGAAAGATTGGTGTGATGGAGATAGTAGGGAAGAATAGCGAGTGCACAAGAAGAGCAGTGATTGGATGAGCAGTTATGATCAGAACAGCCATTCCCATGGTCACACTGGGCACAGTCACTGTTTTCATGAACTGTTACCATATACATATCTCCATGCGTACCAGACGTTTTATGAATATCATTCCCATTGTCAAAATGGGTGGCAACGCTTGCAAAAACGCCCTGCATGGGGGATAGCACCAAGGAGAGTGCGAGTAAAACAGTCAGAAGCTTGTGGGAAAATCTATACATATGTAGAAATGATAGTAAGAATTATTCCTATTTCAATGTCACGTTTTAGGCAGGAGACATCATTAATAGTTCCGCGCCAAGCAATACGACATTGAAAATGCTTAATTAGTGTTTGGCCTCTTTTTGGTTTGAGAGAGCTGGGCCTAAGTGGTACCGGGGGTGCGGTACGCACCTTACTAGCAGATGTGATAATCCCATTCACATCCTGCATGGTTTGATCGAGTGTTTCATAAAGCAATTCATTAATGTTTGTCTGGTGCTTGTTCAAGTTTGATCCGCGATTCCATCGGTAATGATTTTTTTGTCGCCCACTCGCCCATTGATGCATCGTAAAGTTTTGCATTTCTATTGCCCAGAATAGCGTAATCTACAAACCAGGTGAGTGAGGCTCGATTGCCTGAATGGCAGAAGTGGATGGTGCCGTCGTAAATGGGATTTAATCCTGTAGCATTGAACAGTGTAGCCACAGCCTTTTTGTCGCGGATGAGTCCGCGAGTATCTACCAGCCAGTTGAAAGGCAGGTGTTTGGCGTTGAGGATGGTACCTGGGCGTTCATCTGGTTTGGCTGTTATTACTCCGACAAATTCCCCCAGAGTTCTGGCGTCAAGCAGTTGGGTGTCGCTTTGTAGTGCAGCTTGAATATCATTACTGTCAGCGGTGATGCTACTAACTGGGGCTATCTTATATCTGGTGGCTTCGCCTGTCCTAGGTACAGCTTCCAGGTCGCGGGGAAACCGTTTGACATAGTCGTACAGTCCGCCGTTGAGGACTCCGACCTTGCGATGACCCAGCACTTTCAATGTCCAGAATACCCGGCTTGCGGCCGCCATATCTGCTGGTTGATTTCCGGTGGCGATGATTACTATTTTACTGTCGTTACTAATACCCAGGTTGCCGAGAAAATTTTCCATCCACTTTGTCGGAGGCAGCATCCCGGGCGCACTGGATTTCTTGCCTGATCTCCATTGGGCATAGGGGGCATTCACGGCGCCTGGGATATGGAAACGTCTGTAGTGTTCCGGTTGTTGTATATCCAACAGGAATAGATTGTTTTTATTCATATTGGCTTTGAGCCAGGCACCATCAACCAGCTCGTCCAAAGCAAGAACGGGAAAGCTGAGGGCTATCAGCAGTATGAGGATGAGGTATCGGACCATTTTATTTCCCCTATTTTGTGCCGATTACGGGATTATTAACCTCCGGTTACGGGTGGAAAGAAAGCGATTTCATCACCATCCTTGATACTTTCCTTCGTGTTAGCCATCTCTTGATTGATGGCGGCGAGTATCTGGTTATTATCGCTGAAGGCATCAGCCCAGGCGTCATCACGGGCTCTAAGAATCTCCATAATACCGTCGATTGTGGCCATGGCTGGTAGCTCCATCTGTTCGGCATCCGTGTCGATGCGTTCACGCAAACTGGCGAAGTAGAGGATTTTGATCATGAGAGTAACTCGTCGAAGCTGAGAAATTGCACCAAGTCACCATGTTCCAAGGTCTGGTTTTCCAGGATGACAGCCAAGCCATTTGCCCAAGCGACTGAGCTGAGTACACCAGATGAGTGACTGGGGAAGATGGTGACACGGGCCTTGCCGTTATCGCCAATCTCCATCCGGGCACGGGCAAATTCACGCCGTTTGTTGGGTTTAGGCCAGTCGAATGCTGCTTCAGCTGTCAGCGGCGCTGGTAGCTGTTTGTCACAGCCCTGCATCTTTAAAATGTATGGCCGGGCGAACAGCAGGAAGGTGACAAAGAGGGATACAGGATTTCCCGGAGTGCCAATGAATGGTGTGTCACCAATATGACCGTGGGCCACAGGCTTGCCGGGACGGATGGCTATTTTCCACATTTCCAGTGAGCCGAGTTTCTCCACGGCTGGTTTGACATGGTCCTCCTCGCCCACGGATACACCGCCAGAAGCAATCACCAGATCTGCATCGGCCGCTCCTTTAGCCAGGGCATCACAGGTGGCATCGAAAGTGTCCTCGACGATACCAAGCTGGATTATTTCACATCCCAATGTCTGTAGCAGTCCGCTGGCGGTGAACTGGTTGGAATTGTAGATCTGGCCTGGACCCAGAGGAGTGCCAGGCATTACTAACTCGTCTCCGCTGGAGAACAGGGCAACCTTAAGGCGTCTATAGACGGTGACCTCGGCGATACCGACTGAAGCCGCCAGGCCCAAATGCTGTGGCGCCAGTTTTGTGCCTGGTTTGATAATGTCGCTGCCAGCTTTAATGTCCTCGCCAACTTTGCGCACATTGGCGCCAGCTTTGGGTAGTTTTTTGATCACGACATGATCACCGTCCTGTTCACATACTTCCTGAATCACTACGGTGTTTGCATGTTGTGGCACAGGTGCGCCAGTGAAGATGCGGGCAGCAGTTCCTGCTTGCAGGGGCTCACCTGTCTGTCCGGCCGGTATGCGTTGGCTGATTGGCAGTCTGATACCGGATTTTATCAGGTCCTGGAAGCGGACGGCGTATCCGTCCATTGCGCTGTTGTCCCAACTGGGTACATTGATATTGCTGTTGACCGGTTGCGCCAGAACTCGACCCAACGCCTGCTCGATTGGCAGGGTTTCAGTTTCAGTAATGGGTTTGGCTGCTGCCAGCAATTGGGCGATGGCCGCATCATAACTATGCACCAGGTCAGGTACCTGAGAACATCCGCAATCGCTCATAGCTCCATTTCTTCCTGTTATCTTCGCAGTTTGTTCTGTTTGTACACTCATCCGTCTGTTTTTTCTTAAATAGATTGATCGTCAAAGGTATATCTATGCAAATAGAACGCCAGAAAAAATGTGGCTTGAAGCGGGTAGAGATACATAGTTTCTGTTACTGAATAGTAACATCTACTTATTGTTTGTTTCGGTTGGGTAACCGTTTGTGGCTATCAACAGCCAATTGGCAGTGTTGTTCGTTATGGTTCGAATATTGCAGAGATGCATAGAAGATTCGGGTACTGCCGGAAGAATAAACCTAAATGAAACAAACCCATCATCTCACAGATCGTTTTGGCCGCAACATACGCTACTTGCGTATTTCGGTCACTGATCGTTGTGATTTGCGTTGCCAATACTGCTTGCCGAAAGGCTTTTGCGATTTTTCCGAACCGGAAACCTGGCTGAGTCCCGGGGAGATCGAACGGATTGTGACCTGCTTTACCCGGATGGGTGTCACCCATCTGCGCTTGACCGGCGGTGAACCTCTGGTTAGGGGCAATATCGTGGATCTGGCCGCTCGTCTGGCCGCTATTCCTGATATTGAAGATCTGTCACTCTCCACCAATGCCGTCAGGCTGGCTGAATTAGCGGAGCCGTTGTACCAAGCCGGTGTGCGGCGCATCAATGTAAGTCTGGATAGCCTGAATCCAGTTACCTACAAGACCATCACCGGCGGCGGCATACTGCAAAAGGTATTGGATGGGTTGGAGGCGGCTAAGGTGGCTGGCTTTGCTCCTATTAAGCTGAACACTGTGGTGATGCGAGGGGTAAACGATGAGGAGATCGAAGATATCTTTGAATTCGCAGCTGACCAGGGTTATGCCTTGCGCTTGATAGAAACTATGCCAGTGGGTGCGACCGGGCAGGGCGCGCTGAACCGGTATGTTGATCTGGAGAGCGTCCGCAGTCGCCTGGCGTCCCGCTATGAGTTGATACCGGATATCATGCCAGGCGCGGGCCCGGCGCGATATTATCGAGTGGCAGGCTCCAGTGCTCATATAGGCTTTATCACCCCAATGTCGCAACACTTCTGTGAAACCTGTAACCGGGTGCGTCTCTCAGTTGAGGGCGATCTCTTCGCCTGCCTGGGTGATGAGCACAGCTACCCTTTGCGTACGCTATTAAGGGCTGGATGCAGTGATGATGATCTGTCTCAACATCTAAAGAAGGCGATCGATCTGAAGCCAGAGCGCCACGAATTCAGCGAACGTCCAGCACAGGTAATCCGTTTCATGTCCATGACGGGAGGTTGATTTGTTATCAGGAGAGTATGGTGATTGAAGTTGATCAGGAGTTGGATCTGTCCGACTTGAACTGTCCCATGCCTATCCTCAGGACAAAGGTGGCATTTGCGTCTATGGCGCAGGGAGAGATTATCATAATAACTGTTAACAATTTCGATTCTGTCAGGGAGATAAATGCCTTCTGTCGTCAGATGGGACACAAGGTATTGCAATCCCATGAAGCTGATGGCAGCCATCACTTCTGGCTTGAGAAGGTGTAGACAGATTATGGCTAGTTACAATTTTAGTGAAGATCCCAAAGGCGGCATCGGCATGGAGGTTGTTGCCCGAGATCACAACGAGATGTTCAATGCGGCTTCCGCCGCCCTTTGTCTCTTTATGTGGGAGCAGGAGACAGTGGTGGAGCGCGAGGAGGTTCCAATAGTCTGGTACGGATTCGACATTCCTACCACTGCGGTTGGCTTGTTGTCGGAACTGCTCTTTCAGATGGACGACGGTTGGGTGTTCAAACGTTTTATCACCCAATCCTTAGAAGAGGTGGATGAACTGGACGAGAGACATCGCAGGAAACAGTTGAAGATCAGTGGTGTTGCCTACGGAGAGCGTTTTGATGCTGAACGACATCGGACTCGTTTTCCGGTTCAGGCCGTTTTGTTGCCGCGCCTGGATGTACATGATGTGGAAGAGGGGGTTTCTCTCTATTGTGTGTTGGATGCTTAAAGAGATGCATAAGCAATGTTTATTCTGTAGGACGGTGAAGGAGTAGTGTTCCATTAGAATAGGAATTATGAGTATGACTGAACTGTTTATCACACCATGGTTGATCACGGCTATATTTCTGATGGTGGCTATTGCCTACTCCTCAATAGGGCTAGGTGGCGGATCGACCTATACCGCACTTCTGGTAATATCGGGTTTTTTCTCGGATAGTATTCCTCTTATCAGCCTCTCATTGAATTTACTGGTGACCAGCATCGGCAGTTACTATTTCATTCGACAAGGTCACTTAAGGTATTCACTGATTCTTCCTTTTCTGCTCACTTCGCTGCCAATGGCATGGGTTGGTGGAATGTTGCAGGTCTCACCTGTTATTTTTCAGGCATTGCTGCTGATCTCATTATTGTTTGTTGTTTTTCGTATTTACTTCATGCAAGACACAGCGTTTCATTTACAAATATCACAACAACAGAAATTACTGATTTCATTAATTGCAGGTGGTCTGCTTGGACTGTTAGCTGGAATCGTTGGTATCGGCGGCGGCATTTATCTGGTGCCGTTGATCTTGATACTGGGCTTGGGTTCTATTAAAGAGGCCGCAGCCTGTGGCGCTATATTCGTCTGGCTAAATTCATTGGTTGGGTTAGTCTCGCGACTTCAGTACAACTATGTGGACTTATCAATATATTATCCCCTGCTTGCCGCAGTTATTATTGGCGGTATATTCGGTTCAAAACTTGGGTCATCCGGATTGCCGGTAAAAAGGATGGAGAAACTATTAGGTCTCATTGTGGTGGTCGCCGCAGGATTACTGACCAGGAATTTGATAATGAGTGCTTAACTTAAAGGATGTACAAACAAGGTTTACCAAATATATTTATTGCCATCATGTCGATGGCGGGAGATTAACTAGAGTAAATTAATATGGGACATGCAAGAAACAATATTGAATTTCAAGCTGTTAACATTGCGGTGTTGACGGTCTCTGATTCTCGCACTGAAGAAACTGACACTGCAGGTAAATTACTGGTTTCATGCTTAACAGAAGCGGGTCATACGCTGGCAGAAAAATATATCCTGCCAGACAACCGTTACAAAATCCGTGAAGTTATGTCTCGCTGGATCGCCGATGATGATGTGCAGGCGATAATCAGCACAGGTGGTACCGGACTGACCGGTCGCGACATTACACCAGAAGCGGTTACACCACTATTTGATAAGGAGATCACCGGCTTTGGGGAAATATTCCGCCACTTGTCATACGAACATATCAAAACATCAACCATCCAATCCCGTGCACTGGCCGGACTGGCGAATGGCACGCCTATTTTTTGTCTACCAGGATCACCGGGCGCTTGTAAGGATGGTTGGAATGGCATCATAGTTCATCAACTTGATATCAGGCACAAACCCTGCAACCTGGTTGAATTGATGCCGAGATTTCTGGAAACCTGAGTGTCTGTTGCTGTGACTATCAGGCTCATATAAAGAGTTTTTTATTGTTTTCTTTCATGGGCCACTGTGTAAATAGAGTTGATCTGATTGGATATATTATTTGGTGACATATGATGAATATGACAAATAAACTAACTCATCTCGATGAACAGGGTAATGCAAAGATGGTTGATGTTTCTGAAAAAGAGGAAACCAACCGGGTTGCAGTTGCTTGCGGCAAAATCTCCATGCAGCCGGAGACATTGCAAATGGTCATCGACGGCAAGCACAAGAAAGGCGATGTTATCAATATTGCCCGTATTGCAGGCATACAGGCAGCCAAGCAGTGCTCAAACCTGATACCACTGTGCCATCCTCTGTTATTAACCAAGATTGATGTGGATTTTGCTATTAATGAAGAGGCTTCATGTATAGATATTAAGTCCGAATGTGGACTTAAAGGTCAAACAGGCGTGGAAATGGAAGCGTTGACTGCAGTATCGGTCGCTGCATTAACACTGTATGACATGTGTAAAGCGGTGGATAAAACCATGACCATTGGTGATATCCATCTGCTGGAAAAATCCGGTGGTCGCAGCGGTCATTATCAGGCATAGAAATATCGATAATCGATAATATGTTTACATGTGCGATGAGGTTGCATTTTTCCATCCAATCACAGGTGGCTGATGGCTGACATTCGTGTACAAACAGAAGACTTTGATCTGGGAGTTGAAATGCATGACTTTCGCCGGCGAACCGGAGATTGTGGTGCAATAGTCAGCTTCAGTGGCCTGGTGCGTGAATTTGGCGATAGTGAAGATGTAAAAGCTATGACCCTTTCACACTATCCGGGCATGACGGAAAAAGCCCTGGAAAACATTGCTAACCAGGCCATTCAGCGTTGGTCATTGAACCATGCCGTGATTATTCATCGGGTTGGCAGGCTTGAAGCTGGTGACCAGATAGTATTGGTGATTACTGCATCCGCACATCGGAAGGCTGCCTTCGAGTCGGCACAATTCATAATGGATTATCTGAAAACCGAGGCGCCATTTTGGAAAAAAGAACACACTATTCAAGGCGATAATTGGGTTGAAGCAAAAAATTCAGATGAAGAGGCGAAGAGTCGCTGGCAATGAGTAATTTTATTTCTAGTGAATTTGATCAATTAACCTGTCTGATCCTTGCAGGAGGGCGTGGCAGCCGAATGGATGGTGAAGATAAAGGTTTGATGGATTGGGACGGCCATCCGGTTATCCAGCGCTTGCTCAATCGTTACAGTAGTTCGTTTTCAAATATCGTTATTAATGCCAACCGCAATCACTCTTTTTATCAAGGCTATGGATATCCGATTGTTGCTGATCTCATAAACGGGTTTGCCGGGCCATTGGCTGGTATTCACGCCGGTTTATCAGTCATTCAGACACCTTACGTCTTTGTTACTCCTTGTGACTCGCCATTTATGCAAGTCAAAGTTGCTGCACAGCTTTATTACAAACTGCAGCATAGCCATGCTGAACTGGCTGTTGCAGAGCTTGGTGGACGCATTGAACCATTGACCATGGTATTGAAAACATCCTTAGGAGACAGCCTTGCTGATTATTTACAATCGAATCAGCGTCGTGCCTCGCAATGGGTTCTGCAACAAAATCATATCAAGGTAGCAATGAATGATATGGAAAACTGTTTTGTAAATATCAACACCATCTACGATAAAGAGAAATATGCTTGATAATGCTCAGGTTCCTGTCATTGGTTTTGCTGCATGGAGTGGGGCAGGGAAAACAACACTGCTTAAACAGATTATACCTCTGTTGAATGCCAAACATCTCAGAATAGGCATAATCAAACATACTCATCATAAATTTGAGATTGATATACCTGGTAAAGACAGTTATGAGTTGCGTCATGCCGGTGCTCAACAGACCTTAATTGCTTCAGACAAGCGCTGGGCGCTTATTACAGAAAACGAAATTGCAGTTGAGCCAGATCTTAATGAAATGATCGGCAAGCTGGATCAAACAGAACTGGATTTAATTCTGGTGGAAGGCTTTCGTGATGTAGCTTTCCCAAAAATAGAGATTTATCGCCATGCTTTGGGTAAACCCCTACAGTTCATTGATGACCCGAATATGATAGCCATTGCCACAGACGGCAAACTACCTCAAGCAACCCAACTGCCGGTGTTGGATTTGAATGACCCTGCCCAAATAGCTAATTTTATCATTCACACATTCATGAATTGATAAATTCGGCATTCCTGCGAATTACAGCCTGTTATAAGCATGTTTGAGAACATGAATTAGGCTCAATGGTGTAAAAATGGTTACCTTTTAGTAACGCAGAGCTGCGGGTTCCCTTTCTATCATAATTCTTTTGTAGATCAATTAGTTATCCTCAGTCAGTAGATGCTTTGTCACTGGATGGTAACCAATCTTTAGATGAAATCATCTTTCCAAATTGCTATGGAGACTGGCGGTAATCGCAAAAGCGTATATAAAACAACAAGATATAAAACACACTAAAAAACTATGGTATGGGAAGTGCAGATTGGTTAGTGAGTCGGCGTCAAACATAGAGTTTAAGAATGATAACGGCGCTAGTAACTCTCCATAGCCGGACTGTTCCGGTTTTTACTGCAATAAGGAGGAAATCCCATGCCAGTTGGTCTCCAGGCTGAACCGTCCTTGGGAGTACCCGGTAAGAAACGTTGGGCCATGGTCGTAGACCTGCGCCGTTGTATAGGTTGCATGGCCTGCGTCTGTGCCGACAAAGCCGAGTACGATGTCCCGCTCGGTGTTTGGCGCACCATTGTCAAAATCAAAGATACCGGTCGCTACCCAAATACCAAGCGTCATTTTATGCCAAGGTTGTGCAATCATTGTGACAACCCACCGTGCGTCAGAAACTGTCCGACAGAGGCGACTTACAAGCATGAAGACGGCTTTGTATTACAGCGTTATGATCGCTGCATCGCCTGTCGAACCTGCGTTGCCGCCTGTCCTTACAACGCCCGCCATGTCCTGCCGAAAAACAGGGACAGGGTGAAGATTGGTGGTGTGGTGGACAAATGCACTTTCTGTAGCCATCGCGTAGAAAAAGGTCAGGTGCCTGCCTGTGTGCAGACCTGCCTGGGCCGCTCCCGCATATTCGGCGATCTGAATGATCCCAACAGCGAAGTCTCCCGTCTGGTGTCAAGACACAAGACCGTTGTGCTGAAGCCGAACAAGGGGACAAGTCCCCAGGTTTACTACATCAAACCTGATCGTGCGCAGACTGAGCAGATCTTCAGTTCGCCACAATCATATGCCGCCCGTTCAGATGCGAAAGCATTCTACAACCATAATCGCGGCAGTAAGTTTTTTTCCGGCGTCCTATAGGGGGTGAATCATGTTTGAGTACATGCAATACAATATCGCCCCCTGGGGGCACGATATCGTCATCTATTTCTTTCTCATCGGCATTGCCGGGATGACGTTTGTTTATGCTGCTGCACCGGCGGTTTTCGGTAATGTTTTTGGCGGTGCAGCCAAATCGATGGAGCCTTTCCAGAAGACGGGATTGGTCGTCTCGATGGTGTTGCTCTTGATATGCGGGCCACTGCTGATTATGGACCTGGGGCAGCCTAGTCGCTTCCTTTATCCGATGCTTTATTTTCACTGGACTTCACCCCTGTCCTGGGGGACCTTGTTCCTGCCGTTGTTTGGCCTTTGCATTATTGGTTTCTACTATGGATCAATGAAGGAGAACACAGGGTTGATGCGGCTGTCAGGAATCCTGGGGTCGCTGCTAGCGCTTTCCATGCCGCTCTATACTGGCCTCGACCTGATGGTTCACCAGACACGCGAGCTCTGGAGCAACCCAACCATACCGTTGTTATTCGTGATCCTCTCCATGAGTTCGGGAACGGCAGTGGTGGCGGTCATCCAGCTCCTGCGCGGACAGCTCAACGAGCAGGTGGCAGAGTTTCTACACGCTTTCCTCTATCTAGCCCTGACCGTCACCTTTGCGCTGTTTCTGGCTGAGTGGGTTGTCCTGACTTATGGAACCGGAGAGAAGCAGCAGGCCTGGGAGATCATCAATCAGCAGATGGGATTCAAATACTGGGGCCTAACTTTCTTTGTGGGAATTCTGATTCCGCTAGTACTTGTGGCTATCCCCAAGTATGGACGCGACCCCAAAATCCTTACATTGGCGGCGGTATTGAGTGCAGTAGGCGCTTATACCTTCAGGGAAGTACTGATCTATGCCGGTCAGCTTACCCAGATCAATTTCTGAGGAGAAAACTATGAGCGATTCATTCAAATATTCCCGCCGCGACTTCATGAAGCTTGGTGGTGCAGTGGGGGCTACTGCAGGCGTCATGGGTTTGGGCAGCAAACGTCTTGCTGCTATGGAACAGGGGCTGGGGGGTAAAGATTTCTCCCCCACAACCGGTGCCGAACGTCAGGCGGTTCCTTATACCTGTCTCGCCTGCAATATTGAGGACGGCGGCATGGCCTATGTAGAAAACGGCCGCATCGTCAAACTTGAAGGCAACATGGATCATCCAAACACCCGCGGCAAACTCTGCGCTAAGGGTAATGCTGGGTTCCTTCATGTCTATGATCCGGACCGAATCATGACACCGCTGCTGCGCACTGGTAAGCGTGGTGAAGGCAAGTGGAAGCGAATCTCATACGATGAGGCGACCTCTATGCTGGCCAAGAAGCTGCGCGAGGTGATCGATCAGGCCAAAGCTGAGCATAAGCCTGAGATCCTAAACGAGATAGTGTTTAAGTGGGGGCGCGACCGCACCGGAGGCGCGGTGGGAAGATTTATGCATGCACTAGGCTCCAATGCCATGCTTAATCACACCAACATCTGCGAATCCTCAAAGAAGGTAGGGCTGGAACCATCCTGGGGGCCGGATATTGAGTCCTGCGACTGGGCCAATACTAAATACATCCTTAACTTCGGCTCCAATATTCTCGAGACCGCCTACTTTATGAATCCCAACGCTCAGCGGTTGGTGGATGGCGTAGTAGGCAACAAGGCCAAGCTGGTGAGCTTTGACGTTCGCATGTCCAACACTTCTGGCTTTGCCGACGAGGCCTATTTTCCCTATCCGGGCACTGATTCGGCTATTGCCCTGGCCATGAGTCATGTAATCATGAACGAAGGTCTGTATGACGCAGATTTCGTACGCGACTGGACCAATGTCACAGCTGAGCAGTTGATTGAGCACCTGAAGCCCTACACGCCGGAGTTCGCGGAAGAGGAATCGGGTGTGCCGGCAAAGGACATTCGGCGCATCGCGCGCGAGTTTGCTACCACTAAGCCTGCCACCACATTCTCTTACCGCGGTCCCTGCAAGCATGTTTGGGGTTCCTATCAGGAGGCAGCCATCCACATGATCAATGTGATCACAGGCAACGTGGAGAAGAAGGGTGGTTACTGTCTGCCACGGGGCATGGGTTGGCCCCAGCCGCAGCCTGAGCCGCCCAAGGGCAGAACACCGAGCGCTATTGCGACTCCGCCACTCTATCCGTTGGCGTCACATCATGTCTCGACCCATGCGCCCTATATGATCAAAAAGGGCGAGGCCAAGGTCAGCGTGTGGATGTGCTACTACGATAACCCTGTCTACACCTATCCATCGAGCCATGTTTGGGAAGATTTCATGAAGGACGAGAAACAGCTTCCTTTCTCCGTATCTTTCAGTCCTTACATGTCGGAGACAACGGAGCTATGCGACCTGATCATCCCTGATGTGACCTATCTGGAACGTCACGATCCGGAATCGATGCCAAGCGGCCTCTATCCGTGCCTTTCCATTCGTCAACCGGTGGTTAAGCCTCTGGGGGGTACTCAGGAGTTCCGTCAAACTCTGATCGATGTTATCCAAAAAGTGGACCCAGACGGTTCCATGGGTATCAAAAAATATTTCGCCTTCAATTCGGTTGAAGAGTGGATGCAGGCTCACTTTGACAATATCCCTGGTCTCAAGGAGGACGGCGGCTGGAATTTCATGAAGAAGAAGGGGGTCTGGCCCATCTACGGAGAGGTGGACAAGGATACCTCTAAGATCGTCGATAAAAACGGTAACGAGGTTGAACCCGATTATGGACTCTATACCAAAGAGGTTTCCGCTTCAGATATGATGACGGCCTACGTTGATGACAATGGCACCATCATCAAAGGCAACCAAGCTATCGGCGTCCAGGTGAACGGTAGGAATATGGTGGGCTTTGGTACACCCTCAAGACGTATTGAACTATACAAGGATAGTTACAAGAAATACGGCTTCAATCCGCTGCCGGTTTATAAACGGCTGGCATCCAGAAACAAAAAGCCCAACGAACTGGTGCTGACCACTTATAAGGTTAACGTCCATACCCAGAGCCGTACCGCCTCCCTGAAGTATCTGGCCGAGCTCTACCATAAGAATCCTGCTTGGATTAATCCCAAAACGGCTGCCTCTCGTGGAATACAGGATGGCGATCTGATCCGGGTGGCCTCCAAGCTGGGGCATATCGTGACCCGGGCCCATGTGACCGAGGGTATACATCCCGATGTGGTTGCTATCTCCACAGCCTGCGGCCACAGCGCCTATGGTCGTCTTGCGCAGCTTAAGCAGAAGCAGGCGGCTGAAGGATGGGTTCAGGGCACGGACCCCGATATTGCCAATAACGTATGGTGGAATGACAAGGGTGTACACCCCAATCCCATTATTCGTCTGGCAGTCGATCCTATTGGGGGTTCGCAGGGCTGGTACGACACCGTGGTTACCGTCTCCAAAGCGCAGCCGGGTGACAATTACGGTGATGTCGTAGCCAGTGTCGAGGAGTCGCTTAAGGATTATGAAGAGACCTTGCGCTACGCCTATACCGGCGATATCCATCGTGCAAACCATAAGGAGGTAGATGTCGATTGGGATAATCTGCCTGAGCCTGCTTTGCACGGCGGCGGTCATTAACCTACTGGTCCCCGGCCTGCATTGTAGCGCCGGGGACCAGCAACAGATATGGGAAGAAAGATGCATACAGATACAACAAAAGCATCCGAAATGAAACATTGTGATGTGATGGCGGCGTCTAGGGCAGCCGAGGCCAGTGCTCTTGCTGGAGTGTTCGGGTTTTTCAGTCGCTGTATTGAGGAGGAGGTCGATGCGGATTTGGTCAACTTGATACGCGGTGATCTGAGACAGCCGTTGGAGGTCGCGGGGCTGATATTTGATGATGACTTCTACGATGCTCAGGTAGAGAGCCTTGTTGAGATCCTGGCAGTAGAGTACACGGGGCTGTTGGTAGCGCCAGGCTGTATCAGTCCCCACGCATCAGTTGTCGAGACCGGTTGCATGTTCAAAGAGCCAGCTGATAAGGCTGTTGCAGCGTACCGTGAGGCTGGCTGGTATTACAAGCATCGCCTGAGTGGGGAGTTTCCAGACCATATAGGTACCATGCTGGGCTTTTTCGGTGTCCTTTCCGGGGCGGAGTCTGAATGCCTGGCGGCGGGCGATATATCCAGGGCGGATGAGTACAGATCGCAACGAGACGAATTTCTTGTGGAGCAGCTGGGCGGTTGGGGCCCAGGCTGGTGCCGCCGGGCTGCAGAAGCGGCACTCCATCCTTTTTACAAAAAACTCCTGGTGATGATCGAACAGGCATTATGGGGGGAGATGGCGCAGGTGGTTGACCGCCGCCGTCTACGGGAACTGGCGGAATTGAATCAGCGGGAACCAAAGCGTCTCGACTATGATGCCGATTTTCGCAAGGCCTCAGGGTTATGACAGCAAGGCCATTACGCGTACTGCTGGTTGAGGCATCTGGGCGTGGTTTCCTAAATCATTACTCCCATACTCTAGGTCTGGGGTTATACAGAGCCGGCGTGGAGGTGCAACTTCTGACTGGAAAGCGTGACGAACTGGCGGAATGGGTACTGCCATACCACAAGCAGGCCTGTCTTGATTCCGGTCGCGCCGGATGGCGCTGTGTGCGAAAGCATATTGCCGAAGAGAAGCCAGACATCGTACATCTTCAATGGATCGGTAATCCCATTGCTGCATTGCGTCTGGTGCGATGGGCCAGAAGGCGCGGGGTAAAGGTCGTCTACACGCCCCACAACATACTGCCGCATGAGCGACGCTGGCTACTGATGCCAGCGTATCGTCTCCTTTATAGATATATGGACAAGGTGGTAGCGCGTGATCCGCACATTGCCTGGGCGTTGGAGGAGCTGTTGGATACGCCAAAGGATAGTGTGGAACTGTTGCCAGGCAGCCCCAATCTGCTGGCCTTGCCCACCTTTGCCGACGGTGTGTCTCCTTCGCCGGTTAGGGATAAAAAAGATAAGCATGAGTTACGACTACTGTTTTTTGGTCACGGCTGTCCCAGAAAGGGTCTGGATATACTGCTGCAGACTCTGTCTGAAAATGAATGGCCTGACCATTTTCATCTGGTCATTGCCGGGGAAGAGGTGCTGCGGGGAATCTCCACCGACCTTCTCGCACGCGCCAGAAAAGCAGTACGCCTGACCCTGATCAACCGCTACATTGCACCGAAAGAGGTAACGGCGCTGTTTCGGGATACCGATCTGCTGCTGATGCCATACATTAAGCTATGCAAGAGCCCACTGCTTGATCTGGCTGCGGCATTGCATCTGCCAGTTTTACGCTCTGATCGAGTTCAGGGCGCAGTTTTCCGGGAAGGTCAGCACGGCGTTACCTTTTCTCACAAAGACTCTGGCTCCATGGGTGAACTGTTGAAAGATACTGAATGGCTGACCAGGATAAAGCGGAATCTGGTCGTAGCTGAAGACACAGTCGTTACAATGGATCGTCTTGCCGCTGGTCACAAACAGCTTTACCTGACAGTAAGTGAGGAGATTGATGAGACGCTGGGAAGTGGCTCCTATAGAGATGCTCTTCGGTGTTGAATTGTTGAACTGTTCATAGAGGCGAAAACGTTATGGCAGGAGCAGGTAACACAGTAATTTTGATTGCACACAAACGTAAGCTGCCCGAGCTTATCAAGTTGATGAAAAACCAGATTCACGTTTTCCGGGAGTATCGGCTCCTGGCAACAAGTGAAACTGGCGAAACCATCGAGCATGAGCTTGGGCTGGAAGTGACGCACCTGTTTTCCGGAACAAAAGGGGGAGAGATACAGCTATGCGGACTTGTCTGCACCAACTCGGTTAGGGCGGTCTATTTTATCCGGGATCCGGAACAGCCAGCGTTTGACGAACCAGACATTTCCCCTTTCTACAGGGCGTGCGACCTTAATAACGTACCACTGGCGACTAACATGGTCAGCGCTGTGGCTTTGACCTACTGGCTTGGCCGTAAAACAGAGCCGCAAACAAAGTTGGACCATGCCGAGGAGCAGGCAGCATGCGCCTAAACGGTCACGTGCAGGCAGATGGACTGCTCACGCTATCGGAGTTGATTGTGGAGGAGGAGCTTTGTCTCAACCTTCGCGGCAGAATTGAGTATTGCACCAATTGCAGTGACGCCTGTCCATCCGGTGCTCTCTCTCTGACCCCGGACAGCGTCGACCTTGATCAAGATAAATGCACTGGTTGCAATAGCTGCCTACCTTCCTGTGGTGCAGGCGCCCTAAGGTCCACTGGCTTTGTTCCAGAGCGTTTTATCAGGGCAGTGGCGGGCCGCAACGAGGTCCACCTGCACTGTCGGGGTAGTTCCGACGAGGGTGGAGGTATTGTTGTTCCATGTCATGGAGTTCTGGATACCAGGCTGCTTGCTGCGGCCAGGGCGGAAGGCGTGGAAGGCGTCTTTATACATGGATTGAACAATTGCGATAGTTGTAGCCTGGGTGATGCCCGGGCGCATATCGAATCGGTCTGTTCGGATCTGCAGGAGTGGCTGGGCAAGGATGCGCCGATCCTTGATAGCTCACCTGCAAGCTCCAGGCAGGAAGATGAGCGTCACTACCAGGATCAGCCGCACATGAGCCGGCGTTCCTTCCTGCGCTTCGGTGGCGCCAAGACGGTTTCCCAAGCGGTAGACTGGTTGGTACCTGCGCTGGAGCAGGGAGAAGAGGATGAAGAGGCGCTACCCTTTTATCAGGCCGAGGTCTATCCACAGCGGGCATCACAGTATCAGCAGGTGATTTCTGTACGGGTGGCGGGTGTTCCCTGGCGCTCCGAGGTATTACTTCCTTGGAAGTTGCGATCGGTCAGCGATAGCTGCAGCGGTTGTCTATCCTGCGGTGAACGTTGTCCCACTGGTGCGTTGCTCTCTAGAGAAACCAACGATGCCCGTGAGCTTAGTTTTGACCTAGCTTTATGCACCGACTGTAAGTTGTGTGAACGTATCTGCCCAGAGGAGGCTATTGTCTCTAACCAGATTAGTGCAGCGGAACTGGTGGAATCGGAACGTACCCTGCTACTACATATGGAGCAGCGGATCTGTTGCCAGTGCAATACCCCGTTCATGCCGGAGATCGCAGATGAAGAGATCTGTCAGGTGTGTAGTAACGAGCAGGACCTGGATGAAGAGTGGCTAGAAATGCTGTCCGGCTAGAGATACCACGAACCCGGAGGCATCTCGCTGCAATAGTTGCCATCGGCTTAGGATTGGCGGCGGCAAGTTCGGTTTACTGGTGGTGGAATCTGCCAAGAACCCCGGAAGAACTGTTCCGGGTTCGCTGCTCAAGTTGTCACGAATTGCGGATTTCCCGCTTGTGTGAGTTCGACCGAAATCTGCGCCCCGGCATAGTTCAGGTGATGCGTAATGAGCATGGGGCGGACGAGGTGATCAGTGAGCGTGAGGCGATCCTGATTCGGCATTACTTAAAGGAAACTTTCAGATGTCCTTGAACTGTTTAAACCAAGAAGCACAGAGCCTGGAAGAGAACGTATTGAGCGTACTGCGCCAGGTGATAACGGAGGAAGGTGTCGACGTTGTGTCTTCCGGCCAGGTTTATGACGTGGTAGCTACAGGCGGTGCGGTCCGGGTTCTGCTTGATCCGGATAATATTCCCGATGAGTCGCAGGAGGTGCTGGCCGAAGTGATTACACCTTTGGTTGAATCCCTGCCCGGTGTAGAGAGGGCGGTGGTAAAGCCGCGCCCTCGCTCCATAGCCGAAATGTCTTCGCTGCCTGGTATCCGGCATGTGGTCGGTATCCACAGCGGCAAGGGTGGCGTGGGCAAATCAACGCTTACAGCGAATCTTGCCGTTGCCCTCGCTAAACAGGGGTTCTCCGTGGGACTGCTGGATGCAGATGTATACGGCCCTTCGGCTCCGACCCTGCTTGGGGTGGGGGGGCGGGCTGAGGTAACGGCTGACGGTGATCAAATCGAGCCCAAGGAGGCATTTGGTGTGCGCATGATGTCTCTAGGCCTGCTTCTGCCAGAAGAACAGGCTTTGATCTGGCGCGGTTCTCTCGTTGACGATGGGCTGCAGCAGTTATTCAAGGATATTGACTGGGGCGACCTGGATATTCTGCTCGTGGATCTTCCACCGGGTACTTCCGACGTCCATCTCGCCGTGGCCCGTTGCGTGGTCATGTCTGGTGTCATCACAGTTACCGCCCCTGGGCAGGTCTCCACGGACGATGTTAGGCGTGGATTGGAGATGTTTGCAGATCTATCTGTACCCAGCCTGGGATTGATCGAGAACATGGCGGGCGTTACCTGTCGCAACTGCGGACATACGGGCGCCCTGTTCGGCTATGGCGGGGCTGAGGCACTTTCTGATCTGACCGGTCTGCCATTGCTAGCTTCTTTACCATTCCTACCCGCAGTGGCTGCAGGTTCCGACCAGGGCCTTCCGGTCGCCAACGACGCCTTTGGCGCCGGTGCAAGTTTCCACGATCTGGCGAAGGCTATCTCCGGCAGGCTTGAACTGGATAGTGACAGGAGGAATGAAGCATGAGTGGACTGTCTGAATTCCCGGTATCTGTGCAGGCTGGTTCCACCGGGGCTGCTGTAGAGCCCCAGTATGCAGAGCCGAGGGAACCGGTAACAGGGATCGAGGATATAGTGCTGGTAGCCAGTGGCAAAGGGGGGGTCGGGAAATCGACCGTCACGGTAAATCTGGCCTGTGAACTTGCCCGGAGCGGTAAGCGTGTCGGCATACTGGATGCCGATCTTTATGGCCCCTCGATTACCAGAATGATGGGTACAGATACGGATCTTCCAATCAGCGAGGATGGTCGCGCCATACCGGTTCAGAACCATGGAGTATGGACTCTGTCTGTGGGTCATGTCCTTCCGCCTGAAGCGGCACTGGTATGGAAAGGACCGTTGGTTGCGCAGACTCTGCTGCAGATGTTCCGGGATGTAGCCTGGCCGGAACTGGATATTCTTCTGATTGATCTTCCTCCCGGTACCGGGGATGTGGTTTTGACCATTCTTGAGCAGATCCCGGTGACCGGTGCGGTACTGGTAACCACACCACAGAAACTGTCTGTTGTGGATGCCGCGCGTGGCATAGCCATGTTCCATGACCTCGATATTCCTGTATTCGGCGTGGTTGAGAACATGGACCGGTATATCTGCCCCTGTTGCGGAGAAGAGCAAGAGCTTTTTCCTGGAGGTTCTGCTCAACCCTTGGCAGGGCGCAAGCATGTCAAATTTCTGGGGGGCATACCCCTGGACCCCGAAGGCCAGATTTGTGCTGACAGTGGTACGCCACTGGTGGTTTCCAGACCTGATGGCTTAGTAGCAGAGGCCTTTTCTAGTTTAGCGGCGGAAGTAGAAAAGGCTGTGGAGAAAGAACAGAGCTTCAAAGCGCGGGACACTGACGCACAGGCCCAGGCAGAACATCAAGAGTTCTGGGAAAATCTTCTGGACGAGTGAAAGGTGGGACAATGAGCGAAAAAAAAATAGAACTGTTTCTGGAACTGCACGGTTCTGAACAGGAGACAAGCGAAGGGCATGAATGGATGGCTGGCGCAGATGCGCTGGTTGTAGACCCATGCCGATGTGGAGTTGAACGGTTCCAACAGATGCCAGTGGATAAGGCGGTGGTAGTGGCTGGTGATCCGGAGAAGAATCTTGACTGGCGGCAGACAGATTTTTGCCGCTGGGTTGGTGATGGAGGGTTGGATAACATCGCCAGACTACGGGATCGTTGGCCTGAACAGGAATGGATACCGCGTTTGACCGTTTATCGCCCGGAGGTCAGTTATCGTTTTTCCGGTCAGGCCCTCGGTGAGGGATTTTCCTTCTATATGCCGGATACGGCGGCTATAAATGGATGTCGGGTGGTGGATGGAGATGCACCGCTGGTCGAAGAAGTAACTCGGGCGGTTACGCTCGGTTTCTCCACCCTATGGCTCCACTCCGGGGAAGCGGATTCCAGAGCAATGGGATTGGATCTCGAGATGCTGGACAAGGTACGCGGAGGTCCCCTTGATATTTGGATTTCCGGCGGTGCAGCAAGCAGAGAGCACCTGTGTAATCTTGCAAAAACCGATGGCGCTGCGGCCGTGGTCGTGAATGAAAAACTGGTACGGGAGACGGGAATTGATCCGCTACTGCAGGCTCTGGCTCCTGAGGTAGTGATACCAGAGGCAGTACCAATTCATTTCGAACAATCTCCGGCGAAAACAGGATAGGATCAATTTGAGGATTTGGACGTTTTTTCTTGCGGTCATCTTTGCGGCTGCTCTATTCACTAATCATGGTGAGGTCGCTGCCCAGCGACCGAAGGTATCTGCAGAGACCCTTGCCACATGGCTTAACAACTCTGATCCGCCACTCGTTCTGGATGTTAGGGGACGGACTGCCTACCGATCCGGTACAGTTCCGAGTGCAGTTGATGGTGGTATCGATCCTTTGGGTTTTCTGCCTGGAGGAGGGGGGGATTCCATAGTACTACTCATGGCCGACAAAGCCGATGCAGCGATAATCGACGCCTGGTTTAATCGCCTTGCTAATGCTGGCCACCAGGTGTGGATTCTGGAAAATGGATTGTCCGGCTGGGTTGAGGCTGGAGGAGAGGTGGTGGAGCCGGAAACTGTCTATACCAAGCCTGGCACCGTGCCGTTTGTGATTCCGAAAGGGATATGTGAAGGCAATGAACCGGTACAGGTGTTTGAATGAGATGGCCGGTTATCATCTTACTTATCACGTTTGATGTTTTGGCAGGAGAAAACGTACAGCCCCCCGGCCGGGGTGAACCCTCACACTGCCCGGATTGTCATCAGAAAGAGCATACCGAATACCAGCGCAGCAGGATGGCATCTGCTGCCCGTACCCCATATTTCCTGAAGGAATGGGCGGAGAAAGGTAAGGTGGAGAGTTGCCTTGAGTGTCATGCCCCTAGCCGTGAAGATGGCGTTACCTGCGGCGACTGTCACGGTGACGGCGGACACCCCTATCCCCGGCTTGGTGTACCTGAGATCTGCGCACGTTGTCATGATGCCCCTGGTGAGATAACTGTCAGGAGCTTTCGAGACTCCCCCGCCGCCAAGAGTGGGGAGGGGTGCCTTCAGTGTCATCTGCAAGGCGAAGGAGTCAGCCATGATTTCAGAGGGCCGTCCCGCCCTGGATTCCTTGACGGGATAGCCCGTCTCAGTATCGCCCTGCGCCGGGATGAGGATAGTTATACCGCCATTGTCAGAATCAGACATAATGCTGGTCATGCACTTCCAGGTGGGACTACTGGTCGCTCGGTGTGGCTGGTGATTGAGGAATACGATGCCGGGAATCATAGAATCGGCAGGAGGGTACACCGCTTTGGCTGGCTGCATCAACCGGGAATCGGGTGGAAGGAAAATACCCTGCCGGCTGGACCAGGAAAGGTCATTGAATTCCGGAAAGTCAGCCTGGAGAAGGCGGGCTACCTTCGTGGTAAACTGATTTACAGATTTATACCAGGCGGCCTGGAACAGCACGATCCAGACCAGGTGCTGCTGGATCAGGTTGATTTTACATTGACATCTGAAATGACTAGGTAGACTCGCCGTGCTTATCTTGAGCGGGTTGATCCAAGGTTACTTGGCAATTTTGGTACAGGAGTCTTAATGCGGTCTGCTCTACAAAATCCAGGTTTTGTTAAGGGATTAATACTGTTGCTCCTCTGTTTTGCTTTAACCACAAGAGTCGGAGCAGACTCTGCAGTGGGTTACCGGATCGGCCTGACGCCAGTTATTCTCACAGATCAGACATCATTTCTGAAGGACTGGCAATCTTACCTTACGACTCACCTTGGTGAGCCGGTTAAATTCGTGCAGCGCCAGACCTACAAGGAGATCACCGAACTACTTCTTGCAGGCCAACTAGATGCCGCGTGGTTGTGTGGTTACCCTTATGTCGTACATCGCGGTGAACTGAAACTACTTAGTGTGCCCATTTTCAGGGGTAGTCCTAAGTACCACTCCTACCTTATTGTACCGGCAGCGGATATCAAGAGCAGAGGTTTGTTAGACCTTAAGGAAAAGGTTTTTGTCTATTCCGATCCAGACTCCAATTCTGGATATCTCTATCCTCAGGTAGAGCTGATAAAGGCCGGTATTGAGCCACGTTATTTTTTTTCCAAGACATTTTTCGCATGGTCCCATCGTGGTGTAGTAACAGCGGTGGCCGATGGGTTGGCGCGGGGCGGTGCAGTTGATAGTTATGTATGGGAAACGCTCGCGGAAAAAGAGCCGAATTTAGCAAGCCGTACCCGTATTGTGTCTAAGTCTCCGGAATATGGCTTTCCGCCACTGGTAATTCCAAGGGGTTTGGAGCGGCGACGCGCTGGTAAGTTACAGCAGGCGCTACTCGACATGTCCTCGGATCCTGTTGGAGCTGAACTTCTGCACAGGTTGAACCTGGGCGGTTTTATTGTTGGAAGTGACGAGTTGTATGATGGTATTGCAGAGTCGATCAGGATCCTGGAGAGCGGCAAGTGAGGACAGGAGATATCAGTTACCGGATAAAGGTGCCATTTACCATCGCCATTGTGATACTCATTACGGCAAGCGTGGTGACTTTAGCTCTTACCTGGCGCGCCTACGAGGGGTTGCGGGAGGAGGTATTCCATAATGCGGTGGAGATAGGAAGCGTCCTGTCGAATAGTCTGCCGAATATAATGCTGCACGATGATCTTTGGAACGCCTATCGCCTGGTCCGTGCCGCCGAAGGGTGGCCAGGTGATGCATCCAATAGATTGCTTGTTGTTCTCGACCGGAATGGCAAGATCTATGTATCAAACAATCCAGATGGACTGGCGGTAGCCACCAATCTCCGTTCCTATGGGGCGGAACTTGCCCGTGTAGAGGCTGAGGCGTTAAGTCTTACAGGAAATCTAAGGCCTCGACCTTATGAACACCCGAACGACCAGCGTCTATACGTTATCCTACCGATGCTGAGTGACGGCGTCGCCATTGGAACTCTGATCGTAGGTTATGACCGGTCAATTTTCTGGCCACGTTTCTCTGCCATAGTTGCACGGGCAGTATGGTCTGCGCTTGCTGTGATCGTAGTGCTGTTACCCATCGGATGGTATTTTGGAAATAGGATGGTTGCCCCTCTTGGCAAGCTTACAAAATGCATGTCCAAGGTGGGGCGTGAGAGTCCTGAAGATATCGTCTGTAATCTTCGCAAGGGCAAAGATGAGATAGGCAGACTCGGCGTCAGCTTTCAACAGATGCTCAATGAGCTGGATGAAAAAGAGCGGCTGGAAAGCGAGATGCTTGCGTCAGAACGGCTCGCCGCCGTAGGACGGTTAGCGGCAGGGGTTGCGCACGAGATTAACAATCCGCTTGGAGGTATGCTGAATGCACTCAATACCTTCAGGCGTTACAGTGACACCGACGATCTCGGACGCGAGACCTTCCGGCTCATAGAACGCGGGCTGCAGCAGATCCGTGAAACAGTGTCCGCGCTACTTGTGGAAGCAAATCCGAAGAGTCACAGGCTTGGTCCAGAAGATATTGAGGACGTCCGTACCCTATTGCTGCCTGATGTGAATCGAAAACATATTCGCCTGGTCTGGAGCAACGAGATTAAAAAAGAATTACTCTTACCCTCAACGCCCATAAGGCAGGCTTTGATAAATCTTTCACTTAACGCAGTTCAGGCATCTCCGGATGGTGGTACAGTTCACTGTTTGGTAGCCGATGGTAGCGGCAAATTGTGTCTGCAGGTGGAGAATGAAGGGCCGGAAATACCTGAGGATCGCTTGGCGCACCTGTTCGAGCCATTTCTTGATGACGCCACCGGAAATGGGCTGGGCCTGTGGGTGACTTATCAACTTGTTAAACAGTTGGATGGTAATATTGGTGTAAAGTGCTTTGATGGAAAGATAAGATTCGAGGTGGAGTTGCCCATGAAGGAGGTAGTGTGATTGAGACCGCTCGCTTATGTCTGGTTGAAGATGACGATATCATGCGGGCCTCCTTGTGCCAGCGGTTCAAGATTGAGGATATAGCCTGCGACTGTTTCAGCAATGCAGCGGAGGCGCTTGAGTCGCTCAGAAATGGGGGCTATTCGGCGCTGATTACCGATATCCGTCTGCCCGATATGAATGGTGAGGATCTTTACAGCACTTTTCTTGAAGCTGATAAGGTGCCACCCCCAACGATATTCATTACCGGTTATGGGACCATTGCTCAGGCGGTCAGGCTGCTAAAGCTCGGGGCAAATGACTACATTACCAAACCGTTCGATCTTGACGAGCTTCTGGTTAAGCTTAGGGAACTTGCGCCCCGTCTGTTCGGTAGCGAGGATGAGAACAGAACCGAGCTTGGTGTTTCTCTACAGATGAGGGCGGTCAGGAGTATGTTGAACCGCCTGGCCGACTACAGTGTAGATGTGCTGATAACCGGAGAGTCGGGGGTAGGTAAGGAGTATGCTGCCAGGTATTTCGCAAACAGGGTTAATGCGGATGAGAACGCACCTTTCGTAGCTCTGAATTGCGCGGCACTTCCAGAAGATTTGCTAGAGGCTGAGCTATTCGGACATGAAAAGGGCGCGTTCACCGGTGCAACAAAGAGACGGCGTGGTGTGTTCGAACAAGCAGATGGGGGTATCCTGTTTCTAGATGAGATTGGGGAGACTTCGCCGAGGATGCAGGCGAAGCTATTGCGTACAATCCAGGAGCGAGTAGTGCAGCGCATTGGAAGCGAGGAGCAGATTCCGGTGGTGGTGCGTTTGGTCTATGCGACTAACAGGGATCTGAAGGAGATGGTTGCCAAGGGGAAATTTCGTGAGGACCTCTATTACAGGATCAACGTATCTCATGTACATATACCTCCGTTGCGCGAGCGCAAGGAGGACATAATCTGGCTCTCCCATAAGATCGTCGATGAATTTTCCCGTCAGCATAATGAACGCAGATTACTGCTGCCGCTGACGGAACGCTATCTGGAAAGGCAGTCCTGGCCTGGTAATCTGCGGGAGCTTGCCAATGCCGTCGAACGTGCCTGCATTCTCTCTCCCCAGGATGTAGTTGGTCCCCGGGAGTTTGGAGAATCGGGAAAAGCGCAGGATGCTGCAGAAGAACATACGCAGTTGAAGGAAGCCATGGGTCAATACGAGAAGAGGTTATTACAGGAAACCCTTGACCATCATGGCTGGCGTGTTGCAGAAACGGCGGAAAGCCTCGGCATTAGTCGCAAAAGCCTATGGGAGAAGATGAAGCGTTA
This sequence comes from Sedimenticolaceae bacterium, assembly GCA_050291365.1. Lineage (GTDB taxonomy): Bacteria > Pseudomonadota > Gammaproteobacteria > Chromatiales > Chromatiaceae > JAAGZL01. The sequence continues at coordinate 94,859 of JBNKJS010000043.1, forward strand.
TAACATTACACAAAGTGACAGGGGTGGATGACCAGTCAAGCCGGACTTTACAGCTGTTTTAAACTATCCCGTTAAAAAAACCATCCAACGACAATGAAGGAAACTGCTAGAATCAAGGCGAATAGGTCCAAGTCTAGACATTCGATTAATTTTCTAAGGATGAGCGTCTACTGGTAGATCAGGATTTGTTCTCTAGTGAATCCATAATCATTCCTTATGGTCGAGGGTTAATCGTGTTTCGCGTAACTGTGCCATACGATATTCGGTATAAACAGACACACGAATATAGGCGCATTGTATTTACTGTGGCTAAGAAAAGCTGAAGCGAAACCATAGCTTTTTCAGTCCAACAGAAGCCATTCTGCCTGGCAGTGTTATTACGCCGGGATGAATTCTTTTTCAATCAGTAACAATGTTTTTTCAGCTACTTGTTGAGCAACTTCGTTACGCTCTGTTTCCGGCACATCATCATATAAGAATACATCTCCATACTTTTTGTATAAGGGCAGGGCATCAATGTGAATAATATTTTCAATATTGACAAAATTATTCAAGATTCTTCCCATACACTTCAGGAAGCAGCCGTCAATCATTACGATCTTATCTGACTCCTTTACCCAACGCGCCATTAATGAATGTGGGACTACAAACGTTTCTGCAAAGCAACTGCGGGCATAACGTGATTCCTTAGCGGTTATATTGGCAGCAAGCCTGGCAATTTCACCGCGTATGCAAGGTCCCTCACATGAAAGAACCGGGATTTTATGTTTCTCAATATTCTCTGTCGCATATTTTTCACCCGCTGGGCAATGGCCCTTTACACCATCTACTTTTAGCGAGAAGTCTGGTGTTGAGTTATTATTATTCATGCTTTCCATCTAAATACTCCAATACTTTATCTCAGATAATTATGTTTAAGATCAGGATAAGTTCCTTTTTCTTTCTTCATATTCCTTTTGGTCAATGTCGCCTTTGGCATATCTTTTGTTGAGAATGTCCAAGGCCGAATTGCCGAATTCCTTCCAGGTCCATGGGCCACACATCATCCTGCCGCAGCCGAGTATCATAAAAAGCACGCAGGCAACCATCATAAGCAGTGGGAATATCCACCAGTAGCCAGTAAAAAAACTAAATTCTGTCATATAAATCACCTCCAATTGTCCTTCTTCAATAGGTCAGACGAGCGGAAGTGGCGTTTGGATACACCTCACAGAAGGATTTTTAAGAAATAATCCATAAAGTTGTTGATGGCAGGTGGAAGTGGAGGATCAGTTAGTCAATGAAAAGGAGGGAGGTCAATCTTTATCAGTCAGCTGTTTGCGATCACAGGCAAGCCCGCTATTGTAGTCATGGTGAAAATCACAGCTAGATTCCAAGCTCTTTTTTAGTTTTGCTCTGGCTCTATGGAGTCTTATCTTAGTTGTTTCGAGTGAGATCTGGAGTATCTGGGAAATCTCCTTGTTTGCGAATCCCTCAAGTTCATTTAAGATGATAACTGTTCTGTAGTCAGGGGGTAGTTTGTCAATAAATTCTCTGATGCACTCACTCATTTCTCCACGGATAATCTTTTCGTCAGTAGATCTTGGTGTATCTGTATGTTCAGAAATGGTAGATTCAGTCCCCGGCTCATATAACGCAAGTATGGTCTGTGGGCCGGAGTGAGAATGTTTGTAGTGGGAAGATTTTAACCTGTCTAAGGCAGTATTGGTGGCGATACGATATATCCAGGTAGAGAGCTTTGATTCACCTTTAAAGCTGCCTAAACTACGATTTATCTTTTCGAATGTGATTTGTGCTAATTCCTCGGCCTCTTGATGATCTGTAAGGCTTGTCAGGTAGCGTAAGATCTTTGTATAGTACTGTTCATATATATCTAAAAATAAAAGTGGTTCCATGGTTAATATATACTACGCTTTAATGTTTAAAGGGAGCTAGCTGTTAAGCGCTTACTCCCATGAATAGTTGAGCTGCATTCCGGTATTCTGCCTATTTTCCTGACTCTTTCGTTATTGTTGGAGTTATGCCTTGCAACTCAAGCGATATATTAAATGGAAAACTTACGGATGGAAGGACGTTCATAATACCGTCGCTGTCCATGCCTCGAATAACTGGAAAATCAGTAGATTTTATTGAGTTACGTACAGTCTCAACGGTTGCATCGCATCCTAGAGCCACCACACCTTCAAACTCAGCCGCACATTTGGCAAGCTCTCTTCGACGTTTCAATGTCCACATACACACCACAAAGTGGTGTGGCAGTTTGCTGTCGAATACAGCCGTCTTAATTCCCGCATCTTCAAGACGATGCTTGAGGGACTGGATGAAAGATTCATAGGCCTCCGTTCTCAAGAACTTTCGAAACAACTCGATATATGGCTTTTTCTCCCTTACAGCCAGGCTTGCTGCAGGGCAGAATCGACAGGGTACGATCAGCACGGATTGAAGTCCGGCAACTTGCGGAAGTATATCTGATTCCTTGAGATAGAATGGCATTATTCACTCCTCCAAATCAGTTGTACATATAGCAAACGCACTTCATTGATGAAAAGTGTTACGGCTATGACGCTATATATCTTTATACTGAATCCGTTTATTGATCTCAATAGAAGTTGCATACAGAACATAAAATCGATGCTTGAGAAGCATAAATTAAGAAATCAGGGAGAACCCACTTCTGTCCCACTTACGCGTCGTTCCCGCGAAGGCGGGAACCCAGTTGTTACATCATACATACAAATCAACCGCTTACTGGATACCCTCCTGCGCGGGTATGACATAGTCACACTTTCAAGTTCTCATGTCACACCACAATTCAGCGCCGTGTAAACACCGAAATGGATGCAATAAATCAGCATTTTACTATTTTTAATGGGACAGCAATGGGGAGAACCCCTTATATTGATTGGTGCTACGGTGTCTGATATGACCAAGGACTCTAACGTAGGCTTTTGTTTTTGCTTGGCTAATAAAGCTAGGCCTAAGTGGTACCGGGGGCCGGACTCGAACCGGCAAGGAGTTGCCTCCGGGGGATTTTGAATCCCCTGTGTCTACCAATTTCACCACCCCGGCGTAGATTGGTAACCTCTGAGAAGGGCACAAGTATAGCCATTTCCTTTGCCATGTAAACCTTTGATCTCTTTTGTTAGTCCCTAATCACTGCTAACATTCCGCCGCTATGCAATTGTCTGATTTTTTCTATGATCTTCCCAAGGAGCTGATCGCCCAGTATCCCACCGAAAGGCGCAGTGACAGCCGTCTGCTCTGTCTTGATGGCCCAAGCGGCATGGTGGATGACCGCATGTTTGTGGATTTGCCAGATCTGTTGCAGCCGGGAGATCTTCTCGTGTTTAACGATACCAAGGTGATTCCTGCCCGTATGTTTGGACACAAGCAGACCGGCGGCAAGATAGAGGTGCTGGTTGAGCGGGTTCTAGATACAAACCGTGTCCTGGCACATTTGCGGTCCAGCAAATCCCCTAAGGCAGGGGCGAGTATCACTATTGGTGATATGGAATTGGAGGTGATGGGTCGCCAGGGTGATCTGTTTGAGCTCTGCTCCCATGACAAGAAGATGATGGAGTTGATGGAGGAGTATGGTCATATGCCACTTCCTCCCTATATTCAGCGTGACGATGAGGGTCTCGACCTGGACCGTTACCAGACCATATATGCCGAGCGGCCGGGTGCCGTAGCTGCACCCACTGCTGGTCTGCACTTTGACCAGGAGATGTTTCAGCGACTGGAGGAGATGGGGGTGGATAGCGCCAGGGTTACCCTGCATGTGGGTGCGGGTACCTTCCAGCCGGTGCGGGTGCAGAATCTGGATGAGCATGAGATGCATAGTGAGTTGGCGGAGGTAAGCCAGGTGGTCTGTGACGCGGTAGCGGCAACCCGCGAACGTGGCGGCAGGGTGATTGCGGTTGGTACCACCAGTGTGCGTAGTCTTGAGGCGGCTTCTGCCGATGGTGAGCTTAAGCCATTCAGTGGCGAGACCCAGCTATTTCTGCGCCCCGGTAGCATATTTAATACGGTGGATGCTATGTTGACCAACTTCCATCTGCCGGAATCTACACTATTGATGTTGGTGTCGGCCTTTGCGGGGTATGATCATATGATGCATGCCTATAAACATGCAGTGGAGCAGCGCTATCGCTTTTTTAGCTATGGAGATGCGATGTTTATTACGGGCAAAAAAAAGCGCGGTAGGTGATACCGCGCATAAACCACTAAAGGAGGAACTGAATCAATACTACAGTGATTCAGGATAGTAGAATCTTCTAATATACTAACGCGTTTGTCAACGCATTTTTTGATATTTATTGGTTTTTATGCAATTTCATACCCTAAAAACAGATAATCTCTCCCGTCGGGGTCAGTTGGTATTCGATCGTGGAACCGTAGAGACCCCTGCATTTATGCCGGTTGGGACCTACGGTACGGTAAAAGCCATGACCCCGGAAGAGCTGCGGGGGCTGGGTGCTGAGATCATCCTGGGCAACACCTTTCACCTTATGCTCCGTCCCGGTACGGATGTCATCTCCCGCCATGGCGATCTGCACGATTTTACCCACTGGCAGGGGCCTATTCTCACCGATTCTGGTGGTTTTCAGGTGTTCAGCCTGGGTGACATTAGAAAGATTACAGAGGAGGGGGTCCATTTCCGCTCTCCTGTGAATGGCAGCAAGATCTTTATGGGGCCGGAGGAGTCCATGCAGGTGCAGCGTGAACTGGGGTCGGATATTGTGATGATCTTCGATGAGTGCACACCCTATCCAGCCACAGAGCAAGAGGCGCGTACCTCTATGGAGTTATCCCTGCGCTGGGCCGATCGTAGTAAGCAGGCCCACGGCGATAATCCATCGGCCCTGTTTGGTATTGTGCAGGGCGGGGTGTACGAGCAGCTGCGGGGAGAGTCGCTGCAGGGGTTGGTGGATATCGGTTTCGATGGATATGCAGTGGGTGGCCTCTCTGTGGGGGAGCCGCCGGAGGATCGCTGGAGGGTACTGGACTTTCTCTCAACGCGCTTGCCAAAAGATAAGCCGCGCTATCTGATGGGGGTTGGCACCCCGGAGGATATTGTCGAGGCGGTGCGTCGTGGCATTGATATGTTCGATTGTGTTATGCCTACCCGCAATGCGCGCAACGGTCACCTGTTCACCCATACAGGGGTAGTACGTATCAGGAATGCCACTCATCAATATGACACTGGTCCGGTAGATTCTATGTGCGATTGCTATACCTGTAAGAACTACAGTAGGGCCTATCTTAGACATCTCTCCCGCTGTAATGAGATCTTAGGGGCGCGGCTGAATACCATCCACAATCTCTATTATTATCAAACCCTGATGCGCAATATACGGGAAGCGATTAAAGAGCAGAGATTTGATCAGTTTGTGCAGGAGTTTTACGCCCTGCGCGAGAAGTAGCAGGCAAAAAAAGCCCCGTTAGAAAACGGGGCTTTTTGCTTATGTGGACAGTTACTAAATCAGTTTGCTGACTGCCAACTGCCATCTGCCTGACGGCATGCCTTGCCGTAGACGGTCTCAGGCTTTCCACCGATTATGGCCTCGGTGGTGTACTCACGACATGGCCCACTAGCGGTTTCATAGGTGTTGGTAGGGGTTACTGTGTAGCTGTTGCCTGAGTTTGGATTTGTCCAGCTCTTGGGGGCGTTATCAGCAGAACTCTCCAGGGCCTGCTGAGAATACATACGGTCCTGTTGGTCCATACGGGCGCCAATATTGCCGCCTATAACAGCTCCTGCAATCATGCCGAGACCTGTGGCCCACCTTCTGCCACTTCCTTTACCGATCTGGTTGCCAAGGACTCCACCAATTACCGCGCCAGTTGCAACGCCTACATCACGATTCGGATTTTGGGTGCATGCGAAAAGGAATGTTGATGCTACTAGCGCTACTAGGATCTTAAGTTTCGTTTTTATCTCCGTTACGTCCAGTCATATAGTTTTAAGTATGGTCATCATAATGCCATAACTATGAACCACAGCTGAATGAAAATGTTCAATAAATCCCGATGTTTTTAGCTTTTTGTACAAAATCCAATAAAAAACGTGAACCTGTACTCCAGATCAGCACTGTTCCCATGGAAGCCCACGGAAACGCCATCCCCCAACACTGCTTCGTTGGTGATTATCATTCAGTTCACCCTCGAATCCTTCTCCTACATGGTAGACCCTGGTGAACCCCTCTTCCAGTAAGAGTTTGCCTGCCTCAAGAGAGCGCTTGCCACTGCGGCAGATCAGTATTACTGGAGCGCATCCATCGTCAATGTCGCATACTGCGCCGCCCAGTACCAGCTTGCGTATCTCTGTGACGAAATGGGGGTTGATAATCCAGTCCGGCTCGTCAATCCAGGGGACATGGACTGCCCCTACCGGGTGTCCCACAAATAGGAATTCCATGTTTGACCGTATATCAACCAGAATGGTTCTGGGGTCATCTTGAATTAACTTTTGCGCCTGTTCCGGGGTCAGGTCAATCGTGGTCTTTTCACTCATTTTTTGATGCTCTCCTCAATAACTTGGGCAGTTGGTGGTAGAATCCCTAGGCTTCAAACACTCTAGTTAATCACGGACTGCTTAAATTTAACGCTAATCATTCGCATACCCGAGATATTATAGAACATTTTACAGGCTAACATAAAATAAATATATGACCTCAAGAATACTCCTCCTGATGTTGAAGCTGGCATCCAAGATGCCACTGGCTATGGCACGTGGTTTTGGTCGACTGATAGGTTGGATGCTCTACCTGATTCCAAACAAGCAACGACGCATTCATAGCGTAAATATCGGCATATGTTTTCCAGAGATGTCGGAGCAGGAACAGGACAGCTTATTGCGCCAAAGCCTGATTGAAAACTTCATAACTATGATGGAGTTACCTGCGGTATGGATGGGGGACCCTTCCGCTTGGGTTGATAAGACAGAACCGGGAGAAGGATTCTCTGATCTGAGGCGAGCTATGGCCGAAGGTAAGGGGGTAATCATGGCCGGTGCGCACCAGGGTAACTGGGAAGTAGCGTTTCTATACCTCTCAGCTCAATTCCCCACAACCGCTCTCTATCGTCCCCCCAGGAAGAGTGTATTGAACGAGCCAATTTATCAAGGTCGTAGTAAGGGGGGAGGGGACCTGGCCCCAGCCACGGTGCAGGGAGTAAAGAAACTGATCACCGCCCTGAAAAGGGGTGAGATGCTGTTTATCCTGACCGATCAGGTGCCCAAGGCGGCGGGAAAGCAGGGCAATGTATTCGCCCCGTTTTTTGGTCGGCAGGCTTCTACCATGGTGCTGGTGAACAGTCTGGCGCGTAAGACCGGTGCCCCTGTCTTCTTCTTCTATGCCGAGAGATTGCCTTCTGGCGGATATATTCTGAACTGTAATCAGGCCCCTGATGGGGTGGATAGCTCTAATGTTGAAGAGGCGGCCGCCTCGATAAATCTAGGGTTGGAGGAGTGTATACGCGAGAAGCCTGAGCAGTATCTTTGGAGCTACAAGAAGTTTGAAAAAAGCCCCAATGGGGCGCGCTCCCCTTATTCATCCTCAAAATAGCCCCTTTCTGAATGTAGTTAGGGGACTAACTTACTAATAAATAAAACAATAGATCCATATATCAGAATTAAAGTATTGCCTAACACTTGCCGCTACCCATGATATGAGATAGACGCCTTATCATTAGGGGAATAAGACCAATGGATCTGATGTCCAGGAAAGATGCCTATTTAGCGTTAATACTACTTCTTTTGCCCATGTGGGAGTGCTCCGCTGAGGAAGTGATTATCGAGGATGCCGCTGCTGATACCAGGGTGTTGATTGATATATCTGGCAGTATGAAGGAGAACGATCCGCAAAACCTGCGCCGGCCGGCCTTGCGGCTATTGGTAGGGTTGTTACCAAAGGATAGCAGGGCAGGTGTCTGGACCTTTGGTCAGTATGTGAATGAGGAGATTCACCTTGGTAAGGTGGACCAGGGGTGGCGAGATAGGGCACGGGCATCCGCCAGCAAGATTCACTCCCGCGGTCTGTATACAGATATCGAAGAGGTTCTGAAACGCTCAACCGAGGACTGGAAAAAGCCAGACAGCAAATATACCCGTCATGTGGTGATTCTTACTGATGGCGTAGTGGATATATCCAAAAGCAGCATTACCAATGCCAAATCCAGAAGACGCATAATGACAGAGGTTATGCCTAGGCTGAAAAGGCTTGGGGTGAAGGTTCACACTATCGCTCTGTCCAAGAGCGCCGATCACAGATTGTTGAAAAAGATGTCCGAAGATACGGATGGTTGGTATGAGCAGGTAGATGATGCTGATCGGCTAAAACGTATCTTTTTGCGCATATTTGAGAAGGTAAGCAAACCAGACACGGTTCCACTTAAAGATAACAAGTTTAAAATCGATAAGAGTGTAAAAGAGGCGACGCTTCTGGTTTTTAACTCTGGAAACAAGGAGCCAACCAAGGTAAAGACCCCAAGCGGCGCCAGCTTCAGTTCTGAAGATACCCCTGAAGGAGTCAGTTGGCATCGTGATGATGGCTACGACCTGATGACCATCACCAAGCCGGAGGCAGGTGAGTGGCAAATTCTGGCCGATATTGATCCAGACAACAGGGTTATTGTTGTAACAGATCTTAAGATGGTGGCCAGCTCTCTACCAAACCGTGTACTACAGGGAGAGTTGAATAAGATAAAAATCCTGTTTAAGGATCAAGGTAAAAAGATCGACAATAAAGAGTTCCTGGATGTGGTTGATGTTAAATCCGTGCATACAGACAGCGAAGGGGCGAGTGAGCCACGCCCTGTTTTTGATAATGGAATGGATGGAGACAAAGAGGCAGGTGACGGTGTATTTACCTTTACCTTCGGCAAAGACATAGGCAAAGGAAAGGTAGATGTCATTCTTACCGCGGAAGGCAAAACCTTTGTACGGGAAAAACGTTATACCCTGGAGTCTGTATCTGCAGTATCTGTTGATAAGTTTGAGGGAGAGCGCGGTGGCAAGGCAGGTCTGATGGCGACTGTTATACCAGAGCCTAATCTGGTAGACGGACAATCGCTAGAGGTTGAGGCCCAGCTTACACCTAAAGAGGGTGAGCCCATATCAGTGATGTTTCTTCCCGGCCCAGACGGCATGTCTCGGGAATCATGGATAGATAAAACAGAACTTAAAGGGACATGGAATTTAGATATAAGCATAAAGGCGAGTAGTGTCACCGGCAGCAAGTTGGAGATGGACCTTGCATCAATTCCGATACAGGGTGCGGAACCGATTGCTGAACCTGAGCCAGCGAAGGAAGAGTTAAAGCCAGAGCCAGAGCCGGTAGCTGAGGTAAAACCAGAACCTGTGGCAGAACCAGAGGCTAAACCTGAGCCGGAGCCAGAGCCAGCTGAGGAAGAAGATAGTGGATGGATCAACGTCATTATATTTATTCTGATTAACCTATTAGTCATAGGTATTGGCGGCGGGGCTTATTGGTATTTCCGTAAACGTAATGCCTCTATCTTTGATGAGTTGTCTGAAGAGGAAGATGTTTCCGAAGATGATGAAAAGGTAGAGATGAAAGAAGATGAGGTCAAAGAGGTTGAGCCACAAGCAACAGAACCGGATGAGCCTGAAGAGGAGCGGCCTCAGGAATCGGAAGAGGAAAAGGATGCTGAGGAAGAAGTTGAAGAGGCTGAAGAGGTCGAAGAGGATAAGATTACTTCAGATAAAGATATTGATGATCTATCCGATCTTGACCCGAAAGATGATGAAGTTAAATAGATTCAGTTTGAGCAGATAGAGGAGAAGCCAGGTGGTAACGATTAGCTCTTTGTGGTTCATGATTATGATTGAGCTGCTTATTGCTACAACACTAGTGTTGGTGTTGCTTATTGTCTTCACTGTAGTTCGCAAGATGCGTGATCGTAAGTCTGCGTCCCAGATAATCCATAAAATAAAAGAAGATGAAGCCCGGCGTACAGCGGAAACAAAAAAGGTCATGTTGCACAAATTCGGCTTTGAAGATGTTGAGGCTGAAAAGCTTGCGGTGCAGATTGATCGTAACGAGAGATCGTTTTATCAGAGTATTATCAACATGTATCTGCGGCGTGATGCCAGTGCATTAGAAAGTTTGGATATAATCTTTGAAGGATCTGTCGAGCCTTACAGAACACTTGAGCCTCCAGGTGGAGGTGGTGCTTCAGGCAAACCTGTAAATGAATCGGAAGAGCTGCAGCGACTAAAAGAGGAGAATAAGCGTCTTTCTGAGGAGATAGGGGTAACCATGCAGACCATGGGACGCATGTTAAGTGAGTACTCAACCATGTTCGCTGAAAAGGCCAAGGAGCAAGAGAGTAGTCTGCAGGAAGAGGAAGAGACCCAAGAACAGATAGGGGCAGAGTCGGAGGCTAACGTAAATCAGGTAGAGGATGCTGAAGAGGTTGCTGCCACTGAAGCTGAAGAAGAAAACAAAGAAGCTAAGGAAGACCCTGCCAAGGATGTTGATAATCTTGGTAGCGCAATGATTGAAGAGATGGATGACCTTTCTGATCTTGACTCGCAAGAGGAGAAAGATCTGAAGGAGATTGAAGCGCCAGAAAACCCAGATGAGCTGCTGGGATGACGGTGGTTCTTAGCTTAAGTAAGTGTCATTCAGGCCTGAACATACTGATCCACTTCAACAATAGAAAGCCACATGTGATGCTTGGCTATCTTGTTCGGCAGTAAACCTGAAGCTACTGTGCTGCTTGCATCATGTAATCAACTGCCGCTGCAATATCCTCGTCGCTGAGATGGACGAAACCACCTTTGGGCGGCATTACCCCAGTGGAGCCAGTAAAACCGTTGATGGCATTGTTAACCAGAACCTCTTTACCCTTGGCGATACGGTTAGCCCATAATGTCTTATCGCCGAATTTCGGCGCGCCAGCGATACCAGTGGTATGACAGGCTGTACATCCTGAGTTGTATACCTGCTTGCCCCGAGTAATAGGATCGGCAACAGTTGCAGTGGCTGGTGCAGTTTTGGCTGGAGTCACCTTAGTGGTTGTCTCTGCGGCCACTTCTTCTGCAGTCGCGGCCTTCTCGGCAGGTTCCGATTTTACTAGGGCCTCGGTACTCTCGGCTAGGGGTGTAGTATGTTTTGATGAATGGGCAGAATTCTTGGCATCCGTGCTGTTGTCACTACATCCAGACACTCCTACAAAGATCAGAAAAAACACTCCAGCAAGGGGCATGATCTTGTCTGAACTTGTTTTATGGGACAAGTTAAAATTATAGTTTTGCTTAGTCACGCTCTCTATCTCTCTGAGAATTGTTTGTACATAAGTAAAATGAGTCAGGCTAGATTGGTTCGTTTTGCGCCAAAATCTTAAGTAAAGAATTGTATGGCGCTAAGCATCAGCTCTAATCTATAACAGTCTCAGTTGAACCGCGCTCTCCCCAGTTATCGACCCAGGTCACTTTGATAGTATCACCTCTATTTCCACCTTTGAATTCAAATGCAACAAAGGGATCTTTCGCAACATTACTGCTGCACAGGGCTGACATAATAGGCTCTTCTCCCAGGATAAAGGTTATATCCTGAATGAAATGTGGGCGGCTGTCGCTTTCATTATTGTCACCAAGATTATTGTGTCCAATCATTGGGTGAGTAATCATCACTCTTACTTTAGTGAAACCATTGGTGTGTTTAGCTCTGATTAGAATAGGCTTATTTTCCATTGCTATTACTCAATCTCTTTTTATAAACCACAGCCACAACCGGTAAAATCAACCTCGGTCGCTTCATAGAATAGGCGATCTCCAGACTTCACTATGGCTATTACATCTCCAATAGATTCCATCTTTATTCTGGTTTTAAGAGAGGCCACTGCCTTGTTGTTGAATTTGAATGTTGCTATCAGAGGTTGTTTGTTATTGGGAGCTAATATGGTTATGGAGTCGGCGTCAGTTATTTTTGTGGTTATGCTTATGGTTACCTGAGTGCCGCCATCATCTAAGTGGGGGCGGACTTGAACATCAGTTAACCTTTTTTTGTTAATAGTATCATTTGTTCCGTACAGCATGTTCAGCGCATCTGGAACAGTGGTTGCCTCAAATGCTGATTTGGGCCAGCTAGCCAATACCATACTTGGTTTCAGTAGGCCGGCACAAAATGTAGAAGTAATGGCGCTATTGAGCAACAGCTGCTTTAGAAATAGTCTGCGCCTGAGATCTGTCTTCATGGTTGTTCCGGAGTTTAGCTGCTTTGTCAGTTATTATAAATTCGATTAGCGATTGCGTTTCACAAGATCTGCTTTTTCCTGTTTTATCTCTTTTAGCCTTGCCGCCATCTTTGCATTTAAATAGTAGTCGTTGCTGCGGTTATTGAGTGCAATCTCCAGCTGCCGTTCAGCTGAGGTCAGGTCACCAGAAAGATAGTGGTGCTCTGCTAGAAAATAGTGTCCTTGCGAGTTGTGTCCTGCCTTGCCTGCCGCAACTGCAGCAAGTTTGTATATAGTTGGATCGTGGGGCCGTATTTTAATCAGTTTTTCCAGCAGTTGCTCGGCTTTAGTTGGATTGCCAGCGTGCATAATGGTATTTGCATAATGCACAGTAAGGGGGTAGTTGCCTGGGTGAATTTGTAGGCCTTTTTTCAATACGCTGAGAGCCTGTTTAATCTGCCTGGTTTGGTTCAGGATCTCCGCCTTGGCAATCAGATAGTGAACCTTGTTGCGGCTCTTGGATAACAGTATGTTCACCTGTTTTAGCGCCTCTTGGTATTTGTGGGCGCGAATAAGGGCGCGGGTCAATCCATATCTCTGGGCCTCAGCATTGCGATAGCGCCCATCAGCCAATGTTTTTTGGAAAAAATTTACCGCTTGGTTGGGGTTGTTGAATTTCTGCTCGCGCAAAGTGATATGAGTCAGAAGGTAGTCTTTGCTGTCTCTGTATTGACGGTATGGGTAGGATTCCGCCCTTCCCATTGAATCCGCCATGCGGTTTTTTGTTATAGGGTGAGTCTGTAAAAATTCAGGAAGTTTATGGCTTTCATAGGCCATATTTGCTTTGCCGAGGCGCATGAAGAATGTAGGCATGGCGCGCGGGTCGAACTTTGAATCAGCCAGGATTTTAATGCCTAGGTTATCAGCCTCTTTTTCATTTTCACGAGTAAAATTGATCTGCTTCTGTATCATCCCGGCTTGAACCCCAATTGCTGCTGCTCTGCCAACATCAGAATTTTTAGAGGCAGCGCCTAGGACTATGGCGGCTATGATAGCTGCCGTGCCAGCTATGCCCATACCTTCGGCCATGTCAAATGTTCTAGCTAGGTGTTTCTGAGTGACATGGGCAATTTCATGCGCCACAACTGAGGCCAGTTCGCTTTCAGATTGGGTCGTGAGGACCAGGCCTGTATGTACACCAATATTGCCGGCCGGTCCGGCAAAGGCATTTACCACCGGGTCTTGCACAAGAAAAAAGCTGAAGGATTTATTAGCTTCGCCGCTATTGGCTGCCAAACGCCCCCCAAGTGATTCGATATAGGAGATCAGTAGTGGATCTGTTTCCACCTTCATTACTTTATTGACACTGCGCATAAATGCCTGGCCCAGTCGACGCTCATCTTCAGGCGACATTATGCTTCCGCTGGAGTCACCAAAATCTGGCAGCTCGATATTACCAGCAACGGCCGATGTAAAAGTATTAGAGAGGAGAAGCATGATACTGAGAAAGATAGCCATGCCGCGGGTATGTGCTTTATGTGGTGAGTATGATTTCATCCGTCAAAAGACCAGTGTGGTTGGCCAAAGTTCACTGCTAGTTATGCCGTAGCTTGTGGCTATTAGCAAGTCATTTATTGTAGGATGTGATCAATTATCTGTGCGCTGACTATTTCGAGTTACCTGAATGAGCATAATCGCCACCCCATATGATCTTGCCAACAACGCTCTCTATCAAGAGTGGCGTGACAGGAAGCTTGAGAACTATCTGCAGGTGATGGCAGATCTGCCAGTGGAGCTGGGAGATCCCAGGAATCTTACCGATAGTGAGCATGAAGCCCTGTTGACCCGCATCCGTAAGACCAATATGGCTATCTACGTGAGCGGTAGCGGGGATGATCCAGACCCCGATATCCCCATAACCCTGGGGCGCCGTTTTGGGTTGAACAATCTGGATAGAAACTGGCTGGGGGACGACAGCGGGTTAACCTCTCTAACGGTGCAGGAGAGTGGCACCCGCAAGTTCTATATTCCCTACACCGACCGCCCTATAAAATGGCACACAGACGGCTACTACAACACCGCTGATCAGCAGATACATGGTCTGATGCTGCACTGTGTTCAGAGCGCGGCAGAGGGAGGGGAGAACGCCCTGATGGATCATGAGGTTGCCTACATCCTGCTGCGGGAGAAAAATCCAGACTATATCCAGGCCTTGATGGGATCGGATGTAATGACTATCCCATGTCGCACCGAACAGGGAGAGGTGGCACGGGAAGAGGAGACCGGCCCGGTCTTTTCCATTACAGCCGAAGGTGAACTGCACATGCGCTACACAGAGCGCAAGCGCAATATTGTATGGAAGGATGATCCCTTGATTCTGGAGGCAGTGGCCTATCTGCAAAAACTTCTCGCCAGCGGTTCATCCTATATTTTTCGCGGGCGCCTGGAGCCTGGTATGGGGCTGATCAGTAACAATATCCTGCATGACCGTTCCGCCTTTAGTGATGACAGTACCCACAAGAGGCTGCTGTATCGGGCGCGGTATTATGATCGGGTGGATGGTACGGGGTTTAGGTGTCTTTAAAGGTCATCCCGCAAAATTATAAACGGCAAGCCGAAAATTAACGTGAATAAACATTAGAATCATAAAAAGCGAGCCGCAAATAGACGCAAATCATCGCAAAATGACGCGAATAAACATTAGGCTATAGATGTGATGGAAATGCGTCACACCGCCGCTTGACCGCAGGATAAACAATAGCTCCCTCTCCCTATGAGGGAGAGGGCTGGGGTGAGGGTGAGCTATTTATTAATACCCCCTCACCTTAACTCTTTTCTCAAAGGAGTGAAGGGGATGAATCTAAGGTGTAGGAGCCTGCTCCTGCGGGCGAAATGTGCAGACATTACCTTATGTAGATTTGCCCAGAGTACGAGGCTTCTAATATATTGATTTTGCTATTGTGTTATGCAGTTTATTACAGCTTTATCTAGCGTTTTTTGCGTTCATTTGCGGATAACACATTATAATCAGGTGATTTAGAATCATAAAAGCAAGCAGCAAATAGACGCAAATCACCGCAAAAGAGCGCGAATAAATATAGGGTTAGGTTTGGCCAGGCCAAGTGAATATAATTGCTGCTACCATTTTTAACTCAGACACCTACACTTGCCACCAAGACTTCCCATTTGATGCGGTTAGTTTCACCCACCGCATTATACGAGCTATAAGGATGGGCTTGAGGTCTACAAGCAACTTAAGAGAATAGTTAAGGATTTGGCATAAAACTCACACCTGACATCCCGCTACTTGCGGCGGGATCTTGAACACACACTCGTCATCACGCGGCTTGACCGCAGAGTAGCGGTACACGGCAAGGATTGTTCCTATAATCCTTTCGAATTTTCCACATCCTGCGGGTCAGATGTACCGGTTACTGACCGAAAGATAGAATCTAGAAAGCACCCTTCTCCCAATTGGGGAGAAGGGATGGGGATGAGGGGGAATTCGTATCAGAATCGGCAATCAGCTTCGAAGACCTTAACCTTAACCCACAGCGCATTTTTCTTTTTCTGAGCAAGGGCCTCGAGGTACTTTCAGCTAACGTGCTTAATTAAGAAAAAGAGTTAGGGCTAGACAAGCTGCGAAACTTG
>JBNKJS010000044.1:0-100638 GCA_050291365.1 Sedimenticolaceae bacterium
GTCTGGGGTGGATTCGCTAAAACTTAACCAGAATCGCTGTATACGTGCCCTGTCTGTCGGGCGGTATCCAGTTAAATATAATCGACAGCTCTAAGCATGTAGAGCCGAAGGCGGAGTACCTGCGGACGCGGGTTCGATCCCCGCCGCCTCCACCAAACAACAAAGGGTCACCCATTGGGTGGCCCTTTGGTGTTTTAGGGTTGGGATTACGAACACGCGGAGCGGGTTTTGGACAGGATGTAATTATGCCACGGAGGCCATGGACGGCCGAGAGCGGCGTAACAAGACACCGGGAAGTGTCGCAGAACAGCGCGCAGCGCTGGCCCAGAAGGGGTGAGGCTAGAGTCTGAATAGCCCCACCGCCTCCAAGCAATCAAGAGCGAGATCGTAAGAGTTTGCCCTTTGCATTTGGGGGTGTGTTCAATCTGCCCCGCCTATCCTTCTAACTCTTCTAGGTCTTCAGGCAAATCGCTTTCATCGATTTCGATCTGAAGGGGTCTTTTTATAATAGCGCCGAAGGGAGAGACTGATGGCCTTTTTTTAATCTTTTGACAGTAACGCATCCAAACATTTTCATGATCTGACATAGGTTCAGCTTCACCGCGACAAACAGCAACGAACCTGGCTTCCTCCTCATTCTCAGGCTCTTGAATACCCATATGCAGTGCTTCATAAGCCTTGCCATGACGCTCCAGTAAATCGGCCTGTTCACAAGTAAATTCACCACTGCGCGCAATCCCATAAGGAAAATGTTTATCTGAATAAAACTTGGAATTGCTATAAAATGAGTCTTTTTCCTGCATTTCAATAAATAATTACTATCGTTAATATTGCTGTGGCGATTATCGCTAGCAGATATATGAGAGTAAATTGAGTATTTTTTGTTATTATTAATAGATATTTTCGATCGTTTGAGTCAGAGCAATGAACACAGATTTGCTAAGGACATTCTTGGAAGTTGCTAAAACCCGCCATTTTGGCCACGCAGCTGAAAATCTTTATCTGACTCAGTCAGCAGTGAGCTCACGTATTAAACAGCTTGAAGAGACTCTTGGCGTCACTCTATTTACCCGCAAGCGGAACAATATACTGCTCACATCTTCTGGTGATAGGCTATTGCCCCATGCTGAGAATATGCTGGCTTCATGGCAACTAACCATGCAGGAAGTTGGAATCCCTAAGCAACAAAATCTGCAACTGGCATTAGGCGGCACTTCAAACCTATGGGATACCTTCCTAAAGTCTGTTTTACCCAAACTTTCAGCCCAGTTCCCGAACCTGTATCTACGAACAGAGATAAACCAGTCTCACAATCTTTTTCGTGCATTGTTGGGTGGACGACTTGATATTTGTGCCACTTTGGATGCACAAACAAACATTGACCTTGATTCAAAAAAAATCGGTTTGCTCGAATTGATTATGGTGTGCAATACACCTAACAAGTCGCTTGATGACGTACCAGAGCTAGGCCATGTATTTGTGGACTGGGGAACAGCCTTTAACTTACAGCAAGCTCGCCTCTTCGCTGAACCTATTGCACCAATACTACACACTTCACAAAGCCATATAGCGTTGGAATTTATCCTTAGTCATAAAGGTGCAGCATATCTACCCCTGGCATTAGTAGAAAGTTATCTTTTGGAGCAGAGATTATTTAAAGTCATAGATGCACAGAAGATCAATCAGGATGTCTATCTGATATACCCTAAGATTGCAGATAAAGCTGATTCACTAGGCCCGATTATTAACTTTCTTGAAGAGCTTGATATAAAACCGTATACATCTGTTCAAATGCGCAACAAATAAATCATAAAGTCAGGCAATTTTTTCTAACAAATGCGGAGGGATTACCGGACCTGCATCCATCTCGCCGCTTACGCGGCTCTTGCTTCGTCGCGGCTCTGCCGCTCCTCGTCGAACCCATCTCTTTTGATTACCTCGGGATTCGAACCCCTACCCTCTAATAACTAAAAAACCCGCCGTAAAGGCGGGTTCTTAGTTTTTGGCGGAGAGGGAGGGATTCGAACCCTCGGTACGCTATTAACGTACACACACTTTCCAGGCGTGCTCCTTCAGCCACTCGGACACCTCTCCAGAAAACCTGATATTTAGCCTTCGCTCCTTGAAGACGTTATTAGTAGGAGCACGCTGACGTGCTCGTTATTCGGGCCTATGGCCCTCATTTGTCGGCGAGGCCTCGGTGCAGCCACTCGGACACCTCTCCAAAAACAAGGGCGCAAGATTAAACTAGATTGAGGTTCTAAGCAATCTCCAGAGGCCATTTTCTTATTAAAATAGTCATTCCAGTGACATTTTTTACGGCGATTTACAGGGCAATCTTGTGTATTGAATATCCCTAATCAATGTTTTGATTGTTTTGTTAACAATCTTCGACTATTTCTAGTATATTCCACCCACTGCTGGAACTCTCAATTGGGATACATTCATGGCTAAAAATAAAGGTAATAAGAATAAGTCAAAAAATAAGCCGTCTATAGCTGAAAGGGCTGACCGTCATCAGCTCTATGAACTGTCAGTTCAATGTTCTGAATCAGAAGTTGATTTCGTTGATGATGCCTACAAGCGGTTGCGAGGCCGACGGGCAAAACTCATGCGCGAAGATTTTTGTGGAACCGCCAATGTCTGCTGCGAGTGGGTAAATAGACGCAAGGATAATTACGCCATTGGGGTAGATATTGATCGGGAGGTTCTAGGCTGGGGCCAGAAACATAAGGTAAACAAGTTATCTTCCAATAAACAAAAACGTATTGAGTTGATTCCATCTAATGTTCTAGAAGTAAAAACAGAGTCGCCAGATATGATCTTGGCTATGAACTTCAGCTACTGGCTGTTTAAACAGCGCAAAGATCTTCTTAAATATTTTAAAAGCGTGCGCTCTGCCCTAAAAAGTGACGGAATACTCTTTTTCGATGCCTATGGCGGTTATGACTCATTCAAGGAGATTGTGGAAGAACGTCTGGTTGAAGAAGGAAACTTTAACTATATATGGGAACAGGAGAGATACAACCCCATTGACGGAAATTTGATCTCCCACATTCACTTCTCATTCCCTGATGGATCTCGTCTGGATAATGCATTTAGCTACGATTGGCGTCTATGGACCCTGCCGGAGATTCAAGATCTGCTACATGACGCCGGCTTCAGTAAAATTACCATATTCTGGCAGGGCTTTGATGAGGATGGAGAACCTGATGGTGACTTTCAGCCTGCAATTTTAGCTGATGCTGATGCAGGTTGGATATGCTACGTAGCTGCGGAAAAATAGCACATTTGAGAAGTGTGAACCCAAAAAAAACCCGACCAACCAAGTAAATAGGCCGATCGGGTATCTAATTGGTTAGATGTAAGTCTATAACATAATCAAGCCCTGACTAGTCTTGTCTCTCTTCGCTTTCGGTCTCAGACTCTGCATCATGTTGAGTGTCATCCTGCTCAATACCTTGGATACACTCTTTGATATAGTCATCAAGCTCATCCGCAGAAATCTTATCTTCCTCAGCATAACCGTAGCAACGCTTCTCCATCTCTTCCACACTCTCTTCTGCAACGACAGATGCTGTGGTTCCAAACACTAGCAGCAGTGCCATCAGATGCAAAAACGAAGTTTTTTTCATGACAACTTTTCCTTTCATTATAGGTAAATAACTGCCCATCAAAACACCTTGGCTTTGAATAGGCCTGGAAACCTTAGCCAGATAGAATCTAGCTAGAGAATTTGAGCTATTTATATGGGATAACATATGAATTTACGAGTAAATATTTATTGTCGACACGATTAAGAGCGGTTATCGTTGCAGCCATGGATATCTCACTTCTGAAGACCTTTCTTTCTGTTGTTAGGACTCGCCATTTTGGTAAGGCAGGAGATGTTTTATTCGTTACTCAAGCGGCGGTTAGTGCCCGCATTAAGTTGTTGGAAAGTACCCTAGGTACTCAATTGTTCACTAGAGGTCGCAACAACATCCAGCTCACGCCAGCAGGGGAGCGGTTGCTTCGACATGCAGAGATCATCGTCCACGGATGGGAAAGGGCCAGGCTTGATGTTGCCCTGGAAACACAGTATTCACAGTCCTTGGCCGTAGGTTCAACCATAGATCTGTGGCATATTAGCGTTAGGAACTGGGTAGAAAACATCTATAAGACGCGAACCAATCTGACTCTACATCTTGAAATGAGCAAGGTGGATACCCTGGTCAATATGGTTCTCAACGGCGTTCTGGATCTTGCCTTTGTTTTTGAACCACCAACCACCTCTGAGCTAATCGCCAAGCAGATGACAAAAATCCCCCTAGTGCTTGTCAGTAGCATCCCGCATGCAACACTGGAAGATGTCTTCAAGGAGGATTATCTTCTTGTGGACTGGGGCAGAAGTTTTTCAATAACCCATGCGGCATTCGTCGAAGACCGCTGCATACCACGGGCACATTGCAGCGCCAGTGGAATGGCCCTTGATCTGCTGCTATCCCAGGGCGGGTCCTGTTACCTAGCGAAACAGATGGTTGAATCCTACCTGGATAGTGGCGATCTATTCCTAGTCTCAGGCGCACCAACTATTGAGCGCTTCTCATACGCGGTATTCCGACCTGAAAATGAATGCTCAGAGTTAATACAGGACATCTTAGCAGCATTATAGAGCGTACGAATAGCTGTCGTGGCTACCCGTTGTAAACAGAGTTTTAACCACTGTACATCAGCACCCTAGGTAAGCGCGCTGTAATAATTCTTCTGTACTGATCAATAAAAACATTTTGTTTCACTTTGCCAGACTCATAGTCTAATAATTGGTATTGACTATAGATTTGATAACCGCACTTTATTACTACAGGAGATCACAGACGTGAGCAGGCGGATACAAAATGACTTTGATGAAGAAATCAATAATGAGATTGATGAACTGGCTTATAAATTACGCTTTCGCCACCCCAATAGCAGAAAACGCAATCGTATCGCTGATAATAAACCTTCCCACAAAATTAAGCGGAATCGACCAAAGTATGATGAAGCAGAGTATGATTAATACTAACTTACCTGGATAGATCATCTGGGGTTCGCCCAATTCACAGAAACACCACTAGTGCCTACCGTATTACTACGGTAGGTACCAGCTTGCCATCTACTAATAACAGATTAGCCTTAGGCCAGTTGCAGCCATAGAAAATAACCCTTGTAAACATCCACAATCTCACAGATATCTAGCTCATGGCGGTGGGTATCATCCCTTATACCGTTTATACTTACGGACAACGAAGGATTAATCCCAAGCCTGGACTGGTTGACCAGGCACAGGCTAAAACAAGAGAGAAAATTATTGACTGAACAAAGACGATTACTAGGCTGGCGTGAATGGGTACAACTGCCCGACCTTGGACTGCCCATGATGAAGGCCAAAGTAGATACGGGCGCCCGCACCTCCTGCCTGCACGCATTCGCCCTGGAGACCTTCAAGCGCGATGGGATTGGTTGGGTCAGGTTTAGCGTCCATCCAATACAGGCAAATATCGAAGAAGTGGTTGAATGTGAGGCACTCATAGCCGACATAAGGCCGGTAAGAGACTCAGGAGGTCATACAGAAGAACGTATTGTCATAAAAACCTGTATTGCAATTGGTAACTGGAGGGATGAGATTGAGATGACGCTGACCTCACGTGACGACATGAGATTCCGCATACTGCTGGGGCGCACCGCAATTGTGGCAGGCAAATTCATCATTAACCCTGCCCTGTCTTACGAGCAAAGCGGTAGAAACGAACACATTGAGGCATCTTCATGAAAATAGCCATTCTTTCACGCAATCCAAAACTCTATTCCACCCGCAGATTGGTTGAGGCAGCAAAGGAGCGGGGGCACGAATACAGGGTACTGGATGCACTACGCTGTTACATGAACATCACCTCGCTCCGTCCATCCATCCATTACAAGGGTGAAGATCTCGTGGGATTTGATGCCATTATTCCCCGCATCGGTGCCTCTATCACCTTCTACGGCACAGCTGTCCTGCGACAGTTTGAGATGATGGGTGTATATCCACTCAATGAGTCAGTTGCCGTCACCCGCTCTCGCGACAAACTAAGATCGCTACAACTTCTAGCACGCAAGGGGATAGGTCTGCCGGTTACTGGTTTTGCTCACTCTCCGGACGATATTCAAGATATGATGCGCATGATGGGTGGTGCACCAGCAGTGATTAAGTTACTTGAAGGCACCCAGGGTATTGGGGTGGTCTTGGCTGAAACGCCTAAGGCAGTAGAAAGTGTAGTTGAAGCGTTTATGGGCCTAAGGGCAAATATTCTTATCCAGGAATTCATCCAAGAAGCTGGTGGGGCTGATATCCGCTGTTTTGTCATTGGCAGCAAAGTGGTTGCTGCCATGAAACGCCAAGGTAAGGAAGGTGAATTTCGCTCCAATCTACACAGGGGTGGTTCTGCCACGCTGGTACGGCTCACGCCGGAAGAACGTTCTACGGCTGTGCGTGCAGCCAAGATCATGGGGTTAAATGTATGCGGTGTAGATATCCTCAGATCTAATCATGGCCCCGTAGTAATGGAGGTCAACTCATCTCCTGGACTGGAAGGCATCGAAACTGCAACAGGTAAAAACGTGGCAGGTATGATTGTTGATTTTATCGAGAAAAACGCCAAGCCACACAAAACCAGAACAAAAGGCAGGGGATAATACAGATGCGGCCTGACTTTGAAATAGCAAACACAAAGATTAAAGCAGGTTGCCGAGAGGTAGTCAGGTTACCCTTGCCTGGCATGTACACACATACGCCGCTGTGGATGCCAATTCATGTAGCACATGGCAGAAGGAATGGACCTACACTATTCATCAGCGCCGCCATCCACGGCGACGAGATCAATGGTGTGGAGATAATTCGCAGAGTCCTATCATTATCATCATTAAGGCGGCTCAGCGGTACCATACTCGCTGTTCCGATAGTCAATGTATTAGGATTTAACAACCATTCCCGCTATCTACCAGACCGGCGCGATCTGAATCGAAGCTTTCCTGGACGCGAGTTAGGAACTCTTGCAGGACGTATGGCAAACACATTTATGTCACAGGTAGTTATGCGTTCTGATCTCGGAATTGATCTGCACACTGCGGCCATACATCGTGATAACTTTCCCCAGATACGCGTCGATCTAAATGATAAGGAAATAGCCCCACTGGCAAAGGCGTTTGGTACGCCAGTTCTGTTACACTCAGCTGCCCCTGATGGCACACTGCGTGCTGCAGCCGCACGTGAGTCAGTGTCCGTGATGGTGTATGAGTCGGGAGAGGCATTGCGTTTTGACGAAGTCTCAATTCGGGTCGGCGTCAGCGGTATCATTAACGTACTACGTCAGCTTGGAATGTTACCCACACCGAAAAAAAACAAACCCCCCAGGCTCGCAGCACTATTACGTTCCAGCGCGTGGGTCCGTGCACCCCAGAGTGGCATCCTACGTGCTCAGGTTAAGCTTGGTGGTATGGTTTCAAAAGGTGAACAATTGGGCATTATTGCCGACCCTACAGGCCATATGGATGAACCTATCATTGCCCCATTTGACGGCATCATTATCGGACGAACTAATATCCCTTTGGTCTACGAAGGTGAAGCGTTGTATCACATTGGTCGTACCCACCAGACCTCCCTGCTAGAACAACATCTAGACGGAATGCAAGATAATGAGTTGCTAGAAGCTCCAGAGCTGGTTGAAGAACCTGCAATCGTATAAACACCTTTGTAATAAGGCACGTCATTCGTACTTATTTAGCGTGGGTGACGATATTTGTTTTACAAAAAACTCCGCTATAGCAATCGTGATTTCATAATTATCTTGAGGAAATATTGGTCTAAGCTGTGCCGCTATGGACCTCAAATCCAGGTTGAGTAATTTCTGCTTTCAACATCTGATACAGAGTCAACTAACCAAGTCTTTATTATATATTTCATCTAAAAAAAGACCGGCAAGTGCCGGCCTGTTTATTTTGTTAATCTTGCTTGCTAGTTTAATTTTACCCAGCCTTTTTCACCCCATGCAGCATGACAAGTAGTTCGGCTTCACTTTTGCTAAGACCTAGCTCCTCTATAAGCCTGGATGCCCCTGCCCCTTTATGTACCATTTCGATGGCTTGGCCGTAGGGACGATCTCCAGGTTGCTGGGAGCTCTCTATATGCTCTTGTCTATATGTCAGATCACGGCCATTACGTTCAAGTTTGATTACCCGTTTATCCACACCCACCGCACTCGCACACATGACATTTATAGTAGTGGTGAGTTGTTCAACCTGTTTTCCTAACTCATCAATACGACTGTTTTGCCAGCGAACAGTCTTAGCCTGCCTTCTAAATAATAAAAAGGCTAAGCATATAATTGTGATCAATAAAATATATTCAGGTTTCATACTCCTACCCCTCACGCATAATCATCTATATGAGGCCTATCGTTATCATGCTGCTGTTTCTTCTTTTTATCCTGGTCATTCTCTGACTTGGGAACCTTTTTTTCCGCAATCTTCCTACCTGGCCTAGTAGGCCATATTGGTTTTACTGGATATGGTTCACGTATGTCAGGCATAACTCTACATCTCCGTCCTTGAGCTCTGAACTATCACATCTTCGCAACTTCGGCCCACTCTTCATCTGTTAATAGTTTTTGCAGATCAACTACAATCAAAAGACCATTCTCCATTGTTGCTATACCCTGGATATACCTTGAGCTCTCATCATTGCCAACATTTGGCGTTGAATCAATCTGTGATTCTCCTAGCTCCACAACCTCTGCTACAGCATCCACCATAATTCCCACAACCTGCTTATCACATTCAATTATGACGATTCTGCTGGAATCTGTTGGCTCTACATCCTTAAGACCAAAGCGTAATCTGGTATCGATTACCGTAACTACATTACCTCGCAGATTAATAATTCCAAGAACATATTCTGGAGCACCAGGCACAGGTGCTATCTCCGTTACCCGAAGGACCTCCTGTACATGCATTACATTTATGCCATAGGTCTCATCTTGCAAGCGAAAAGTAACTAGCTGAATTATCGGATCGCTCCCTGATTCTTCAATATCGTCAATACTCATCTTTTATCTCCAAGAAAAGTCTATAGCCGTCAAAATCTAGTCACTGCAGCATTAATAACAACTTAATCTGCATTATTCGTGCCTGATTATCTCCAGCAGTTCATCTATATCTAACAATATAGTCAGTTTTTCTTTAATTGTACCGGCCATCCAAGGGCGATCATCATGTTTAATAGACCAATGGACATCTTCTTTGCTAAGAAACAAGGGTTTTGCCAGGCTGTCACAAGCCAAACCGTAATGATGATCTCCAATTATTAGTATATGACTTCCACTGTTCCTGGCTATGGTTTCTTTACCAGACTGCTCCAGCATCAGTAATCCTGCTATGTCTACCACCACTATCTTATCGTCTCGGTTCTGTAAGACACCTAAATGCCACTCTGGCTGGAATGGCATAGGGGTAAGCTCTGTCTCCCATTTTACGATGTTGTCCAAAGCAAGCAGTGGGGTAGCCAGGCTTATGTCTCCAATCCTGAATACGAGGCACTGAAACGGCTCCTGTGCCCAATCTGGCGCAGCTCTCTCTTTTTGCTCATCTAGAGCTTCATCCTGATTCTCAAAAGCTAGTGCCTGTTCTTCTACTAATTGCTGCTGATCCTGATCAGTTGTAACCTCCGGCGTAGAAGTAATTGTAATAATTTCTGCTGTGTCCTGTATTACCGCTGTTTCGGTCTTTGTCTCAGGTTCGCCATATTCAGGAATTTCACTTAGCAAAGACTCCAGGTATTGATTTAATATCTGCTCCTGATCATCTACCTTCGTATCTCGCCCGTTAACCTTTCTGTCTTGCTCTTTCATCCCACCATCTCCTTACTAGATGGCACTTTTCCACTATTTTGCAGAAATTGAAGCAGCTTAGTGTATGCCAGCACTCCGTGAGTGTGTGGGCTGTACACAGTGGGTGGTATACCCGCCTTGCTCGATTCACGAAATTTGGTATCAACAGGTATAACATCATTCCAAAGCATGTCGGGGTATTTATCGCGTAGCATACGTAGGCTATCGATAGAGGCCTTAGTGCGACGATCAAAAAAGGTAGGCACTATGGTGTATGGCAGTTCGGATTGCTGTGATCTCAAAATCATATTCAAAGTGTGCATCATACGTTCAAGACCCTTTAGTGCCAGAAACTCAGTTTGTACTGGCATAATCAATCGTTCACAGGCTGCAAGAGCATTTACCATCAATACTCCCAGCATTGGAGGACAGTCTATTAACACATAATCAAAACGATCTGACATCTTATGAAGTGTGTTCTTCAGAACCAATCCCATACCATCCATTCTACCGGTTTGCCGATCTAATGTTGCCAGCGCCATTGTTGCCGGCAGCAATTCAAGACCTTCTGTACCGGTCTCAAGAATCAGTTTGTTTGCATCAATATTCTGTTTTTCAATCTTAGCGCTGAATAGGGAGTAACTACTCTGTTCCAATGAGTCTGGATCATAGCGGAAATAGCTTGTCATGGAGCCGTGCGGGTCAATATCTACCAATAGCGTACGCAAGCCCCAACTTGCCAGTATACCACCCAAGGTTACCGTGGTAGTGGTCTTGCCAACACCACCTTTCTGATTGGCGATGGTCCAGACCCTCATGGTCGCACCCTATCTCTAAAATTTTCTACACTGCTGTTTACCCGCTTACTCTGTATAGTCTTTATTATCAATGCAACACGGCGATTCTTCTGTTTACCCTCTTCATCACTGTTGCTTGCAGTGGGTTTATGTTCCCCATAGCCTATTGCCGCCAATCGATTAGGATCTACTCCAAATCTACCAAGAAGGTGCACTACACTAGCGGCACGTACCGCAGACAACTCCCAATTGGATGGAAACAGGATGGTTTTAATTGGTACGTTATCAGTATGACCCTCTACAATAATATTATTTGGTAGAGGTTTAATAATACCGGTAATATCTCTTAGCATCTTTATTGCGGTACGGGAAAGACGGGCACTGCCACTTGCAAAGAGCATCTTGCTCTTCATCTCAACCTCTACGCCCATATCTGTCTTCTTGACCGTAACAAGGTCATCTGCGATAAAGGGCGAAAGTGTAGATTCTAAGGCGGCTGCAGTTTGATCAAGATCTTCCGTGACATCTCCCGCCTCCCCTTCTCTACCGCTGCCTTCCGCTTCAGGCTTATCTTTCGTTTCCACTGTCTTTTCATCAGTGATATCCAGGGGATCTTCAGTATCGGAGGTCTCAAGAGTGCCAGGCTCAGAGGCAGCAAACTCACCTGCCACAGGAGTTGTAGTACGCACCTTTTCACCAACCTGAATTGGATCTAGGCTTTGAGCAGATGTAAGGAATGCATCAGTCAGAGTCTCTGATAAAACCCGATATTTCCCATCGTTAACTGACGATATTGAGTACATAACAACAAAGAAGGCGAACAGAAGAGTAATGAAATCGGCATAAGAAACCAACCATCTCTCATGGTTTGGGTGCTCCTCATCTCTTCTCTTTCTGGCCATCGCTGTACCTCCAATAACTCAATTGAGATATCCTTGGAGTTTTGATTCAATGTGGCGCGGATTTTCTCCTTCAGCTATAGATACTATGCCTTCAATGATCAAGTCCCGGTACTGAGATTTACTTAAGGCTATTGATCTCAGTTTATTGCCAAATGGAAGTAGAAATAGATTGGCAAGACCAACGCCATAGATTGTGGCCACAAATGCAGTAGCGATACCACTACCTAGTTTGGCAGGATCAGCCAGATTCTGCATTACATGTATCAACCCCATCACCGCGCCTATAATACCGATGGTAGGTGAGTAACCCCCCATGGCCTCAAACACCTTGGCAGCCTGTATATCGTGATGTTCTCTGCTCTCCATCTCTACTTCTAAAATATCTCGTATTACTTCCGGCTCGCTGCCATCTACCAGTAGCTGCATGCCTTTACGCACAAATAGATCAGGCTCAGTTTCTGCTATTTCTTCAAGACCCAACAACCCCTCTCTTCTGGCAATATTACCCCAGGTCACCAACTTATCTATGGCAACATTCATATCCAGTCTGGGGGGAAGAAAGACTGAGCCAGCTACTCTTATCGCATGTATAAATACTCTAACTGGTGTCTGTAACAGAATAGCACCGACAGTTCCTCCAATAACAATAACCATGGCCGGGCCATTGACCAGAGAATCTATATGGCCACCCTCTAAGGCATTACCTCCAATGATGGCCGCTAATGCCAGTATGACGCCTATGATACTCAGGATATCCATTTACACTGCCTTAACCAGCGTGGAACCAATCTGTTCCAGGGGTAAAACCAGATCTGACAATCCTTTCTTTTCCACCGCCTGTGGCATCCCATAGATTACACAGCTTGCTTCATCCTGACTCCAGACTGTAGAGTTGCACTGTTTTAATATAGTTGCCCCATGGCTACCATCCGCACCCATTCCCGTCAGGACTACCGCCAACACCGAATCGTTCAAAGTGAGTGCAGCTGACTCAAAGGTAATATCAACACTTGGCTTATATGTTTCACCAGCAGCTCCTTCACGTATTAAAACGGAAAGCTCCCCGCCTGATTTTCGAAAAGAAAGCTGCTTGCCACCTGGTGCAAGAAGAACTTGGCCGGAGGTTAATACATCTCCATTAACTGCTTCCTTTACATTCAGTTTGGATATGGAATTCAATCTTTCCGCATAGGCCTTAGTAAAACTTGAAGGCATATGCACTATTAATACAATGGGAACACTAAAACTGCTTGGCAAAGAACAAATCAACTCCTGGATAGCAACAGGTCCTCCTGTGGAGGCTCCCACCACCACCAACTTATAACTTCCCTTCTTCGCTTTAAAATATCCCTCTCTTTGTCCTGCTCGAGGAGTCCTAGCATCAATCTCTTTGGCAAAAGATGGCGCAACTCTGCGCTGTTTCTTCCTACCCATAGCCAGCACTCGGCTAATCAGTTTTGCAGCAAGATCCTGTTGTGCATCTGGTGATGCATCCATCTGTTTTGGAATAAAATCCAGAGCGCCTGCATTGAGTGCATCAAGTGTTGCTTTTGCTCCATCGCTTGTATAAGAGGAAAGCATCATAATGGGGGTGGGCTCTTCAGACATAATTTGCTTCACAGCAGTTATGCCATCCATCACCGGCATCTCAACATCCATTGTTATTACATCAGGTTTGAGGCGGCGCGCCTCTTTCACTCCTTGCCGACCATCTCCAGCTGTACCTACCACCTCTATGCGCTCATCAGATGAAAGCATTCTAGTAATACGGCGCCTAAAAAATGCTGAGTCATCGACAACGAGTACTCTAATCTTGTTTGGTATATTCCGATCTATACTCACCGGAAACCACCGTCAGTGTGGATTTGATAACAATTCCTTGATTGCAGGGCAATCATGCTCAATAGCCGACCTATATTTTTTCGATACCCTAAATCCATATTTATAATCTACGCGCATATTTTCTTAGTAAACCAGGCACATCAAGAATAAGGGCGATATTACCGTCCCCGGTAATTGTTGCACCGGCCATACCATCCAAGCCCTGTAACATTGCACCAAGAGGCTTGATTACCACCTCCTCCTGGCCAATAAGGTGATCTACCACTAGTCCTATCTGAATACCACCTACATTCACAACTACAACATGTCCTGAACTTAAATCATGATCATCTTTAGTTCTATCGTCTTTAATAAGCCACTTTCGCAGATAGAACAGAGGCAGCGCCCTCTCTCTCACCATTATGGTAAGTTGACCATCAACCACATTAGTTTGGCCCAGGTCTAAGTTAAATATCTCAACAACAGTTGAAAGAGGAAGAGCAAAAGGCTGTTTAGATAGTTTCACCATAAGTGTAGGCAGGATTGCCAATGTGAGTGGCAACTTGATAACTATCATACTCCCTGTCCCAAGTTCAGAATCAATCTCTACTGAACCATTCATCTGGGAAATTCTGGTTTTAACAACATCCATTCCTACTCCACGACCAGATACATCTGATATCTCAGTCTTAGTAGAAAATCCTGGATGAAAAATAAGATTATAGAGCTCTTTGTCGCTGAGTCTGGCAGCAGACTCATCATCCATCATTCCTTTTTCCACTGCCTTTGCACGTAAGATCTCAGGATCCATGCCTTTGCCATCATCAGTGATAGTAAGTAGGATATGATCACCTTCCTGTGCAGCAGAGAGTTTAACAGTACCACTCCTTGGTTTCCCTGCCGCTTCACGTTCATCCGGAAGCTCGATACCATGATCAACTGCATTACGTACCAGATGCACCATTGGATCAGACAAGGCTTCCACCAGGTTCTTATCCAGATCGGTATCCTCGCCCTCCATCTCAAGTTCAATCTCTTTTTTGAGATTACGCGCCAGATCCCGCACAACTCGTGGGAATCTACCAAATACCTTCTTAACTGGTAACATCCTGGTCTTCATTACTGAATTCTGAAGATCAGAGGTAACAACATCCAGATTAGAAACAGCTGTTGCAACCTCTTCATCATCCAGCTTTGACCTTAGTGTTGCCAACCTGTTTCGAACCAACACCAGTTCCCCAACCATATTCATTATGTCATCAAGGCGAGAGGTATCTACCCGTACAGTTGTTTCGGCAGTTGATGCCTTCTTTGGTGCAGCTCCCTTAGCAGGCGCTGGCTTCTTTGATTCAGCTTTAGGTTTAGTCTTCTCCGCGTTTTCCTTACCAGATGTTTTATCTTTTGAAACTGGTTTCTTTACAGGCTCTGCCTTATCCTTTGCTGATACTTCTTTTGTCTTCTCATCGGCCTGCTGTGGCACTCCACCGTGTTTGCCCTTACCATGCAGCTCATCCAGAAGCGCATCGAACTCCTCCTCGGTTATATCTTCTGAACCGCTTTGGGCTGTAGCAGGTTTCACGGTGGGTGGTTGCTCGGTTGTCTTTGCAGGGACACCTCCGTGCTTTCCCTTTCCATGCAATTCATCCAGCAGGGCATCAAATTCATCTTCTGTTATATCATCTGAGTCGCTTGGAGTTGCAGCAGCTGTGGTTTCTGGTTTCTGGTTTGGGACACCGCTATGCTTGCCCTTTCCATGCAGCTCATCTAACAGGGCATCAAATTCTTCTTCGGTGATATCGTCATCGCCATTTGCTGGTACTTGTGCAGATTCTTGTTCCACATCCTGAACCACAGGCTCAGGTTGAGGTTCCTCTTCTACCTCCTCTTCGGGGACATCCTCCTCTTCATCCTCCTCCTCCGGTTTTGCCAGCTTTTCCAGGGTCTCTATCAAGGACTGTTCTGCCGGAGTTGGCTCTTCCCCATTCTGGACCGCAGCAAACATTTCGTTCACCTCATCCAGTACCTGAAGTACCGCATCCATAAGTAGAGCATCTACTGTACGTTGCCCCTGGCGTAGTACGTTAAATACATCCTCTGCCCGATGACAGACTGTTACTAACGCATCTATACCCAGAAAACCGGCACCGCCTTTTATGGTATGAAATCCACGAAATACCGTATTCAGAAGATCATAGTCGTCTGGACTATTCTCCAGATCGACCAGCTGCTCATTCAACTCCTCAAGTATCTCTCCAGCTTCTACGAGAAAATCCTGAAGGATTTCGTCATCAGTATCTATGGCCATTTATATAGACCTCTAAAATCCCAAACTAGACAACAGATCATCCACATCGTCCTGACCCTGAACCACATCACCCTGCTCTACGCCCGGCACCACAGGACCTTCTAGTGTTTCAGCAGCTGATTTATATTTTGTATCCGGCAGCTTAGACCCTGATATCCTGACTAATTGAACAAGCTTATCTTCAATATCCGTTACCAGGGTTATAACCTTTCTAATAATCTGTCCTGTGAGATCCTGAAAATCTTGAGCCAGAAGCACATCAGATAGATTTTTATGTAGATTATTTGAATGCCCTTTTGCAATCTCAAGAAACACGGAAAGATCATCACTTAAGATTCGGAAATCGTCGACTGATAGTTTTCTGCCTTTGAACTTTTCCCATTCATCATAAAGTTGCCCTGCCTTTGCCCCAAGCTCATCAGCTAATGGAAGGCTCTCTTCAACTGCATTTAATGTGGTGTTTGCAGACTTCTCTGTCATTTCGATTACGTAACTGAGGCGTTCACTAGCATCTGGAATCTCGCGTTGGGCAATATCAGCAATCTTGGCATCTAGAAGGAAACCATTTATGGCTTCATGTAGCTCTCTGGTTAAACGCCCCACCTCACGAAAAAGGGTGCTATCTGATAAATCAGACAATTCCTCAAGAGTCTTATCAGCTGCCTCCATGTCACCAGACTCTATAGAAGCTACCAGTAGTTTGGCCTTTTCCAATAACTCTTGTTTTGAATTGGTATCAACCATTGCTGGTCTCCAGCTTTATATACATATTAACCTTCCACCCGTTCAAAGATCTTATCAATCTTTTCTTGGAGGGTTGCTGCAGTAAATGGTTTAACAACATAACCATTAACACCAGCCTGGGCAGCTTCAATAATTTGTTCACGCTTGGATTCAGCGGTTACCATAAGCACCGGAAGATTGACCAGACTAGAATCATTTCGCACAGCCTTTAGCAAGTCTATGCCGGTCATACCTGGCATATTCCAGTCAGTTACCAGAAAATCATATTTGCCTGATTGCAACATAGGCAAAGCAGTGGTCCCATCGTCTGCTTCATCGGTGTTTGTGAACCCGAGATCCCTGAGCAGATTTTTGATAATCCGCCTCATTGTGGAAAAATCATCCACAATTAGAATCTTCATGTTCTTATCCAAAATAACCTCCTAACTTAAATCTAAACAGCCAAATGTAGGCACTGTTTTATCGTATGAATTATCCTTAGTCTTCATCAGCATCCGACAGCCATTCATTTAATCTGGAACGCAATCTAAAGGTTGCTTGGCTATGTATCTGACACGCTCTTGATTCGGTAACGCCTAGTACCTGACCAATCTCTCGTAGATTCATTTCGTCATCGTAGTACAGAGCGATCACCAACCTTTCCCGCTCTGGTAAACCAGCTATGGCCTCAGCCAAAGAATCTTTGAACTCACTTTTCTGAAACCCTTCAAATGGTTCTGATAGTTCGCTATCTTTTCCATTAGATGGAAGTTCTCCTACCACCCGCAACTCTTCAACACTAAAAACCCTGCAACCTGATGAGTCCAACAATATCTTGTGATACTCCTCAAGTGAAAGCCCCATGGCCTCAGCTACTTCCACATCTCGCGCATCTCTGCCTTCAATATTTTCAATATCCCGCATGGCCTCGGATACCATCCTAGCCTTACGGTGAACCGATCTAGGCGTCCAATCGCTGCGTCTTATCTCATCCAGCATTGATCCGCGTATACGGATACCTGCATAGGTTTCAAAACTTGCGCCTCTACTCTTATCGTAATGCCTACTTGCCTCGAGCAGACCTATCATTCCTGCCTGAATCAGGTCATCGACCTGTACGCTCGGTGGCAGTCTGTTCATCATATGGTATGCGATACGTTTAACTAGTGGCGCATGCTGATTTACCAATGTATCGGCATTTTGTTCTTGAACTGAACTGTAAGCCGCCAACCCTTTCACAGGCGCATCCCCTCTTTTTCACTTGAATATTTAACTAATCTTTCAACAAAAAATTGAAGATGCCCACTTGCACCATCAGGTACAGGCCAGTTATCGGCCTTTTTGGCCAAATTCTTTAATGTTTGTGCAGAACGGCTACGTGGGAAAGCATGAACCACCGGTTTTTGGCTTTTAACCGCCTTACGCAGGGACTCATCATAGGGAATACTCCCGACATAGCTGAGCATAACATCCAGGTACCTGTCTGTTACACGGCACATTTTGTTATATAGATCACGCCCTTCCTGAGCACTCCTCGTCATATTGGCCAGTATTCTGAATCTACTGATACCATATTCTCTATATAACAGTTTAATCATAGCGTATGCGTCAGTAATTGATGCAGGCTCATCACATACCACCACAATTAGCTCTTGTACCGCTCGGCTAAAGCTGATCACAGTATCAGAAATACCTGCAGCGGTATCCACTATAAGGACATCCAGATCATTGCCCAAATCACTAAAACCCCTAATCAGACCGGCATGCTCAGCCTGACTCAGTTCGGCCATCTGCCTAATTCCTGAGGCAGCAGGTATGATCTTAATGCCCGATGGACCCTCTATTACCACCTCCTCCAGCGTCTTTTCGCCTCTCAGCACATGGGAGAGGTCATACTCAGGATGTAACCCCAGTACAACATCAATATTGGCCAGACCAAGGTCAGCGTCCAGAATCATCACTCTCCGGCCAATATCGGCCATGGCCACTGCCAGGTTTACCGATACATTGGTTTTACCTACTCCGCCCTTACCACCGGTTACGGCAATCGCTCGTACAGGTGTTGGTTCAACCATTCTTCTCAATCCCGCTGCCTGGTCAATATTCGTTTCAGACATGAGCATTGGCTCTTGTTCCACCAAGTGCTAGTGCAAGGAACTCCTCACTTAGCCCTATACCATCTTGGTGCGCCAGCCCAACAGTTCGACTTATCAGAGAGTGTGGTCGCGCCAGATGCAGATCTTCGGGCACCCTTTGTCCATCTGTTACATAAGAGACCATTAATTTACTCTTAACAATTGCTGAGATTACCCCACCTAGAGAACCAGCCTCATCCAGTTTGGTTAAAATAATTGCATCTGGATTCGCTGCGCCAAAGGCTTTGATCGCCTGTTTTATTGACGCCTGTTGGGTGGTTGCTGACAGCGTTAGCATACTTCTTACCTTTCTACGCCCAGCTTTTAACAAACTCATCTGCTCACTGATTCTTACATCTCGCTGACTCATGCCAGCTGTGTCTATAAGGATTAAGCGTTTGTCGGCAAATGTATTAAGTGCAACATTCAATTCTTCAACACTTGCCGCAGAACGCATGGGAACGTCAAGGATACGGGCATAATTGGTAAGTTGCTCTTGAGCCCCGATACGATAATTATCTGTGGAGATGAGTGCCACATGACGGTTACCGTAACGCAGGGCATAACGCGATGCCAGCTTGGCCAGGGTGGTAGTCTTACCAACTCCGGTTGGGCCAATGATAGCTACTACACCGCCGTTCTCTAGTACATCATCTCCTGTGGTCTTAATCTCTGCCGAAAGATGATAAAGCGCTGTACGCCAGCCATGATCTATATTAGTAAAATCTTTAGATTTTCTAATAAGGCCATGACAGATTTCCGGGCTTAGCCCAAGGGCCATTAACCTGCGTAACAGTTCCTGAATATCAGGCTTGCGCTTACCCAAGTCCCTCCAGGTCAGTTCAGATAGATCGTTCTCCACCATACGGCGCAGGGTCTGCATCTCTTGACGCATATCTACCAGTACAGGATCCTGGCTCCACTCGACTCTTGGTGCCCTGTTGGCAGAAGGGATTTGAGACACATAGTCGCTTGCGGCAACATCTGGTGGATTTGTCTGCCCTTGTGGAAACTCTGTTACTACACTATCTGCAGGAGAAACATTTGTTGGAGTTGCTGAAAAAGCATTTGAGGCGAACTCATCCTCGTTAAAATCAAGAGCGGCCATCAGTTCCACCCCGCCGTCAACAGATTTATTTGAGAGAATTACCGCATCTGGACCTAGGGTCTCACGAACCTGCCTGATTGCGCTGCGCATATCTGCTGCAAAATAACGTTTAATCTTCATATGCTAAATTCCCAATCTCGGATCTATCTGTTAGCAACAAGCAGGTCATTTAATCCAGCGCCTTACGTTAATTCACCACCAGACTTTCCTACTGTTGCCACCACTTTAATCTGCCTGTTATCCGGTATCTCGTTATACGACAACACCTGCATACCGGGGACACTATGCCTTACAAACCTGGCTATCCATTGTCTGATCGGGGCAGCCACTAAAAGTATGGCGCTCTCTCCAATCATCTCCCTCTGATTCGCGGTCTCCAACAATGCCTTTTGCATCTGTTCCGCAAGCCCTGGTTCAAAACCTGCTCCATCTTCATCAGAGCTCATTAGTGTCTGTTGCAATATCTGTTCCAGGCCTGGATCTAGCACTATTACCGGAATTTCTTCAGTAGGACCAACAAGTTGCTGCACTATAGTGCGGGATAGGGCCACCCTTACCGCAGCGGTCAAAACGCCAGTGTCTTGACTCATGGGTGCATGTTCCGCCAATGTTTCGGCAATAGTACGCATATCACGTATGGGAACACCCTCCATCAACATATTCTGCAGTATCCTCAATACCTGGCCTAGGGATAGCGTCTTTGGTACTAGGTCTTCTACCAGTTTGGCGGCTGTTTTAGATAAAACATCCAGTAGCTGTTGCACCTCTTCATGTCCCAGAAGTTCGTGGGAGTGAGACTGCAGGATCTCACTGAGATGGGTAGCTACTACGGTACTGGCATCCACCACTGTATAACCCAGACTTTGGGCATGATCGCGTTGATCAGGCTCTATCCATACCGCATCCAGTCCAAAGGCCGGATCCTTGGTTTCTACCCCTGGCAGTGTTCCAAATACCCTACCGGGGTTAATGGCCAGCTCCCGGTCTGTCCTGATCTCCGCCTCGGAGATAGTGGCACCATGTAGAGTGATCCTATAGCTGTTGGGGTTAAGATCCAGGTTGTCCCTGATATGGACTGGTTGAATAAGAAAACCTAATTCTTGCGAGAGTTTTTTACGAACACCCTTGATGCGATCCATCAACTGTCCGCCCTGATTTTTATCCACCAGTGGTATTAGCCGGTAGCCAACCTCAAGGCCAATGATGTCCACTGGTTGCACATCGTCCCAGGTCAACTCTGCTGGTGCGGCCGGGGCTTCAGGTTCTACCTCAGGGACCTGTTGCTGTAGCCTTGCCTGTTCCTGGTGCTTGGAGATCATATAAGCACCAGACCCGGCAGCCAGAGCCAGGGTCAGAAAGGCAAAATTAGGCAT
The DNA here is from genome assembly GCA_050291365.1 of Sedimenticolaceae bacterium. GTDB lineage: Bacteria > Pseudomonadota > Gammaproteobacteria > Chromatiales > Chromatiaceae > JAAGZL01. The sequence goes on from JBNKJS010000044.1 coordinate 21,046, forward strand.
ACCAGGGATAATGCCCATCACCCCCAGAACACCGCCTGCCACAGCCAGAGATTTAGGATTGGCAAACAACTGACTGATCACCTGAGAACCGACATCCTGGGTACTGGCTACGCGGGTTACGATGATTGCAGCAGAGGTGGATAGCAACAGAGATGGTATCTGAGCTACCAGACCGTCTCCGATGGTTAAGAGAGTATAAAAGCGCAGGGCGGTGGAGAAATCCAGACCGTGTTGGAGCATTCCAATACCCAGACCACCCAGGATATTGATAAATAGAATAAGGATGCCAGCTACCGCATCGCCCCGTACGAACTTACTGGCACCATCCATAGCTCCATAGAAATCGGCCTCCTGGGAGACCTCTTCACGCCGCGCTCTGGCCTCATCCTGATTGATCAGACCGGAGTTTAGATCGGCATCAATAGCCATCTGTTTACCTGGCATTGCGTCCAATGTGAAACGCGCACTTACTTCAGAGACGCGCCCAGCACCCTTGGTTACAACTACAAAGTTGATAATAACCAGGATAAAGAAAACAACCAGACCAACCGCATAGTTACCGCCGATAACAAATGACCCAAAGGCCTCGATAACCTTACCAGCGGCATCACCACCAGTATGTCCCTCTAACAGTACCACTCGGGTCGAAGCAACATTAAGCGCAAGACGCAGCAAGGTAGCCACCAGAAGCAGGCTTGGAAACACACCAAAATCCAGAGGCCTTTGGGTATAAACAACCACCAGCAGAACCACTAGAGAGAGGGCGATATTAAAGGAAAAAAACATATCCAAAGCGATTGGTGGCATGGGGATAACTACCATGGCCAGCATCATCATCAGCACCATGGGCACACCCATGCCCTTTGCGCCTCCAGCTCTCACACTTTGCATAATTGTTGCTGTGTTCATATGTTAAATCTTCTACTCAGCGGTATGCTGAGATTACTCCTCATCTTCTGGCACTTGATATTCATTTGGTATGGATAAATCTGTTGGCACCTCAGGCTTCAAGCCACCATCGGTGCGATAGATACGCATCTGAAATACATAGGCTAGTATCTTGGCTACGGCGAGATATAGGCCAGCCGGTATGGCATCACCAATCTCGGTGTTAAAGTAGATAGCGCGTGCCAGCATTGGTGACTCAAGCATCGGAACCTGATGTTCCAAACCAACTCGTCTGATATTCGCTGCCACCTCGCCACGGCCCTTTGCCACAACCTCAGGTGCCAGCATATTATCCTGGTCATAACGCAGGGCAATAGCATAATGGGTCGGGTTGGTGACTATGACATCAGCCTTAGGCACCTCCTCCATCATACGTCTTTGGGCTATTTCACGTTGCAGATTACGAATTTTGCCTTTGACTTCAGGACGACCCTCCGTATCCTTCATCTCTTCCCGTACTTCCTGGCGAGTCATCTTCAGTTGACGCTTATGCTGCCACAATTGAAATGGGGCATCTATCATCGCAATTAGTATGAGAGTGGAGGAGATCAGGATGAACGATCCTCCAATAATAGTGCCCATCTCGGAGACTGCCCTGCCAAGTTCCATCTGGCTCAGCCCGAGGAAACTACCCAAACTGTTCCACAATACCAATCCGGTTGCGCTTCCTATCAAGAGGAACTTCGCCAAAGCCTTAAGCAATTCCATCAGACCCCTGAGGGAAAACACCCGTTTTAGACCCTTGAGAGGATCGAGTTTGCTAAGTTTAGGGGTCAATGACTCACCACTAAAGGTATAACCGCCAAGGGCCACTGAGCTTGCTATGGCCAATACAACTACCACCAGAAAGAACGGTATCAACATAAACAGTGCATCTTCAATCGCCAGCCCCAGACGATTAACCAATGCAGTGGTGTCGTACATATCCTGGCGCGGGATAGAGAAGTTGTTTGCCATTAAATCCCACAGTCCCTTGCCGATATAGCTGCTCATACTAACCAGGGTGATTCCACCGATTAGAGTAATAGCCATGGTATTTAACTCTTTGGATCGAGCTATCTGGCCCTTCTTCTTGGCATCGCCCAACCTTTTCGCTGTCGGCTCTTCTGTTTTCTCCTGACCGTCTTGATTCTCTTCTGCCATCCCAGAATCCTCAGGTTGCGATCAGCACTAAACTGCGGATAAAGATCAAAGCCTCATCCACAAGTTCACTAAACTTACCGAATACATTCGGCAGGGTTATCCACATTAAGATGAAACCGATCATCATGGTCATTGGAAAACCAACAGCGAATATATTCAGCTGAGGGGCTGCCCTGGTGATAATGCCCATACCCAGGTTAACCAGAAGTAAGGCGGCAATCGCTGGCAGGGCCATAAGAAGTCCACCCGCAAACATGCGGCTGGCCCAGAGCACGATATCCCTAAGGTTGGCCTGAGTAATACCGTCCACTGCCACAGGTAGCGTGTAGAAACTCTGGGCCAGTATTTCGATCATAAACAGGTGGCCATTCAGAATAAGGAACAGCAAGGTGGAGAGAATGATGTAGTACTGTGATAACACCGGCACCTGCACGCCATTTTGCGGGTCTATCATTGATGCAAACCCCAAACCCATACTGTATGCCAGGGCCTGACCACCGAATACCAGGGCGCCAAATACCATCTGCATAACAAAGCCCATGGCCAGGCCAATAAGCACCTGCTGTACAGCAATTAGTAGTGCCGCCGGACTGAACACCTCTACCACAGGTGGGGGTGGAATCAGCGGCATAATCATAAAGCTAAGCAGTAGTGCGACACCTACTCGTAGACGCCTGGGGGTTTGGCGCGAGCTGAAAATTGGAGCTGCAGCAATCATTGCGCTTATACGAATCAGCGGCCACAGAAATGCGGCCAACCATGCGCTTAATTGTGCCTCTGTGAAAATCATACTCTATATACTGTCCTATACTTTTCAACACCATTTGTATCTGTTGCGGACTCAATCAGAGGGTCCTTATCCAATCAGCTCCGGAATACTCTCAATCAACTCAACTGTAAAATCAGTTATCAGCTGCAACATCCACGGGCCTGCCATCATCAACACCACGACCACTATGATCAGCTTTGGAATAAAGGTAAGCGTCATCTCATTGATCTGTGTTGCTGCCTGAAACATAGCCACCACCAATCCCACAATCAGAGCAGGAACCAGGATGGCTCCGGCCAGTAACGTGGTTACCTCCAGTGCCCTCTGTCCTATGTCTAATACCGAATCAGGAGTCATGACATTAAACCTGTCAAAATGCGAAACTCGCAGCCAAAGTGCCGAACACCAACGCCCAACCATCAACCAGCACAAACAGCATGATCTTGAACGGCAACGAAATGATCAGCGGGGAGAGCATCATCATACCCATGGACATAAGGACGCTTGCCACTACCAGATCAATTATCAGAAATGGGATAAACAACAGAAAACCTATCTGAAAGCCGGTCTTCAACTCACTGGTGGCAAAAGCAGGCAACAGCATGGAAAATGGAACCTTTTCCGGTGATTCGATCTCACCGAAGTTCCCAATCTTGGCAAAGAGATTTAGATCAGACTCCCTGGTCTGGGCCATCATAAATTCTCGCATGGGAACTTGGGCCGCCTCCAGAGCCTGAGCCGATGTTATCTTCTCTTCCAGGTAAGGCTCTAGGGATGTTTCATACACCTCATTGAAAACCGGCATCATGATAAAGATGGTAAGGAACAGCGCCAAACCCACCAGAAGCTGATTAGACGGGGTATTCTGAGTACCAAGTGCCTGACGCAGTATGGCCAATACGATAATGATTCTGGCAAAGGAGGTCATCATCAGGAGAGCGCCCGGCAACAGGCTCAGGGCGGTCATAAATATTAGTATCTGGATACTCAGGGAATAGGTCTGCCCTCCACCCTTACCTGGCGTTACTGTTAACGCCTCAAGTCCTGTAGCTGCCTGACTCACTTCCGGAACAACAGCAATAAGTAGAATGAATAGTATACTGAGCAGCCTCATTTCTCTTCACCCTGCAGTTGTTCATCCAACTGGCTGGAGAATTCCACCTCAGCATCTACATCACTGTTATCCAGTAAGCACAGGGTCTGCACCCTTCCAGGGGCCACACCAACCAGAATCCTCTTTCCTCCAGCCTCAAGAACTACCGCCCTCTCCCTTGGACCCAGTGAGACACCACCAAGTATTTTGACAATCCCCTTGCCTGCTGATGGAAAGTTGCCAATACGCTTTATCATCCAACCAAGTATGAGTATAAGGAGAATAACCCCAACGAGGACTGCTGCCATCTCCAATGCAGCGCTTGTTCCGATACCGCTAGCTGTTAATTCAGATACAGGCTCAGATTGAGTTGGTACTGCTCCGACCAGAGCCGGAAGCAGGCCCATGATCACACCCAACTGCCGGAGGATTTTCATTTCCCTAATCTCTTTACCCGTTCCGATGGGCTTATCACATCGGTTAGGCGAATACCAAACTTCTCATTCACCACCACAACTTCACCTTGAGCAATCAAGGTGCCGTTTACCAACACATCCATCGGCTCACCGGCGAGCCTGTCCAGCTCTACCACTGAGCCCTGGTTGAGTTGCAGAAGATTGCGTATGTTAATATTTGTTCGTCCTATCTCCATGGAGATAGTTACAGGTATATCCAGAATACCATCCAGATTCACCTCTGAACCGTCACCTACAGCCCCACTACTATCTGCATGTAACTGCTGGAACTGTGCAGACTCGGCATTGCTTGCTGCTGCAGGCTGTTCCGCCTCAGCACCTACCTCATCATGCTCAGCTTGTTCTTCTAAAGCTTCTGACCACTCGTCGGCCATCGCTTCATTAGGGTCTTTATCTGTTTCGCTCATAATCAGGTCCTATCACATTTAGTTCACTGACTTGTCATATAGATCATGTATATCTTTCTTTGGTTCTGTCTGGATCTTTTCCCGTATCTTAATTGCATAGTTCCCACCTGAAACCCCAACCTGCCCACGAAATAGTGGTATATCAGAGGTGCATAACTCCACCATTTCAGGGATGTCCATTGGAATAATGTCGCCTTTTTTCAATTTGGCCATATCTTTAACACTGATTTCTGTATGTCCCAAGGTGCTGTTCAGCTCTAGATCAACATGTTGGATGCGAACCCTCAGCGCATGCTCCCAACGCTCATCTTTATCTCCACGGTCGCTCTGTACACCAGCGTCCAGAAGATCACGAATTGGCTCTACCATCGAATAAGGCATAACAAAATGCAGATCACCACCACCAGCCTCAAGATCAATATTGAATGTTGTAACCACAACCACTTCAGATGGGCTTACGATATTGGCAAATTGTGGATTTACCTCTGATCCCAAGTATTCAAAGTCAACCTTTAACACCGGCTTCCATGCCTCTACCATGTCTTTAAATATAAGATCCAACAACAACTTGACCACACGTAGTTCTGTGGGTGTGAAGTCTCTTCCTTCAATCTTGGTGTGAAAACGCCCGCTGCCGCCAAAATAGTTATCCACCACACTAAAAACCAACTTGGGATCAAGTACACACAGCCCTTTGCCACGGAGTGGATGAATCCTCACCAGATTTAGGCTGGTTGGTACAAACAGGGTGTGAACAAACTCAGAAAATTTCAGCATCTGTACACCTGAAGCTGAAATGTCCGCTGTACGCCTGAGCATGGCAAAAAGGCTGGTGCGATAGTAACGGGCAAAGCGTTCGTTAATCATCTCCAGAGTTGGCATACGCCCGCGGACTATTCGATCCTGACTGTTAAAGTCATACCCTCTAGCCACACCATCGAATGCTTCGGCGTCGTCTGTCTCTACCTTGCCGTCATCAACGCCATGTAATAAGGCATCAATCTCGTCTTGTGATAGTAGGTCGTTTGCTGACATGATTTATTGCATAACAAAGCTGGTAAAATACACGGCCTCTACCACTCCGGGGCCACCTTGATCCTGTACAATCTTCTGTATTGTTTCCTTTGCCGCTGCCTGTAATTTTTCCTTTCCAGATCTCTTGCTCAACTTTCCGGCATCTTGACTACTGAACAGGTTGAGTAATTGATGCCTTATCATGGGATCGTTGGTTTTGATGAACTCCAATAACTCAGGATTACGCACCATCACATCAACCCCGACCTGCATCATCTTTGCTCCAGTGCCCGGTGGTAGATTAACTACAAATACCGGGGAAAATGAGTGATACATCGCCGGCCCTTTTTCCTCCGCGGCAGCTTCCTCTTTACTATCACCCTTCTGCTCGCCTTCAGTCTCTTCGGTTTTAGCTGACTCAGGCTCATCACCAGAAAGAAAAAACCAAGCACCGCCACCGGCCAGAATCAGCACCAGTAATACTGCACCACCGATGATTATCAGCTTTTTGTTAGATCCACCCTCTTTCTCTTCACCTAGATCCAGATCCTCATCCAACTCTTCTTCAGCCATTGGTTTTTCACTCCCAGAGTTAAGGTCAATTCAGTATGTGCAATTGACGTGCCAGTAAATATCAAGAAATTTATGCCTATTTTTCCGCTAGTTACAGAATATAGTTTAATAACCGTCAGACTATTGACTCTACTACATGGGAATTTAAGGCAGATTTCTGTCAGATTATGATTTTGTATCAAAGGCCAGAACCTGCGACCTGGCCTTCTCTTCATTAACCATAGCAAGCAAAACAGCACCTGCAATAAACAAAATAAGTACTGACAATATAGACAATCTTGGACTTCCGGTTGCGATTGCAACCCAGCCCATGATCAAGGGACCAAATACTGCGGCAAACTTACCCATCATGTTGTAAAAGCCAAAGAACTCGCCTGCCGCGGCTTGAGGGATAATCCTGGCATAAAAGGATCGACTGAGGGCCTGGATTCCACCCTGAACCAGGCCGATGATTATCGCCAGGGTATAAAACTCCCATACCTGTTGCATCTGGTAGGCCCAGACAATAACCATAAAATAGACGAATATAGCAAGCATAATGCCCTGGCGTGCTCCCCTCTTCGCACCCAGCTTTCCAAACAGCAAAGCGGAAGGAAATCCGACAAACTGAGTCAGAAGAAGGGCAATCATGAGATGGCTCGATTCCAGCCCAATGGACAGACCGTAATCCACAGCCATACGAACCACAGTATCCACTCCATCTATATAGAGCCAGTATGCGATAAGAAATTGAAAGGTATACTTCAGTGTTCTGATCTGCCTGAATGTGCTCCAGAGCTGCTTGAATCCACCGCTGATAGCGGAAACAGAACCTCTATTTGCAAATTTCCTATCCTCCTTTACAAACAGCATTACAGGTATTGAGAACACCCCCCACCAGATTGCCACAGAGAGAAAAGAGATCCGTACGGCCTGAGAAACATCATCCAGCCCAAAGGCCTGGGGATATAGCGTCATCAACACGTTGAGGGCGAATAGCAGGCCACCGCCGAGATAACCAAAGCCAAACCCAATGGCTGAAACAATATCGAAATCCTTCTCTTCTGCAACATCCATCAGCAGGGCATCATAGAACACCACACTTCCCGAGAAGCCTAATACTGCAAGGATGTAGACAATCAGAGCCATGGCCCAGTCGCCCTGAGCTACCATATATAAGGTAGCTGTCATCACAACGCCCATCATGGCAAAAAACAGAAGGAAGCGTTTTTTTGCACCACCCCTATCTGCAATAGCACCAAGTATCGGAGCCAGAATCACCACCAGGATACTAGCTAACGCATTAGCGTTACCCAACAGAAAGGTACTCTCAGATACAGACAGTTCGCCTGCCCAATATTTCTTAAAAAAGAGAGGAAAAAAGCCAGCCATTACGGTTGTTGCAAATGCTGAGTTTGCCCAGTCATACATGGCCCAGGAAAGTCTCTGTTTTCGATTTTTCACTCTCTTCTGTAGCCCTAGGTTATTTTCTGTGAGAAAAAGTAGCGCCAGATTCAGTTAATACACATAGTATCAACAAAAATAGTAAAAGTGCCTGTTCAAATTAATAATCAACAAACTCTGGGAATATACGCTCTATGTTATAATGATTGTGGTTTACACTTACCGTACCCATCATATTATTTTAACAATATCAGGAGGTCATCATGAAACAGAACGTTGGTGGTGTTGATAGGATAGTTCGCCTGATAGTCGGCCTAGGATTGATTGGTTGGGGTGTGGTCACCCAAAATATTTGGGGACTTATAGGTATAATCCCGTTGTTTACAGCAGCCATTGGCTGGTGTCCTGCCTACCTACCATTTGGTCTCAGTAGCTGTAAGGTCGAAAAGGGAACTGATCAGGAAGCCTAAATAGATGTAATGAGGTACCCAATAGATTTGGGTACCTCGGTTATTTCTCTTTATTTACTGAGAACTCTTGGTACTCTTTAGAAAATAAATCCTCAAGTTCATCAATAACATCTGATGCAGATCTTCCATGAATAAGATGGGCTGTCATCAATGATGAGGTTTCGGTTAGCAAGACTGAAGTATCCAACATGTGGTAGCTGGCTGAGAGCCTTTTAATTGCAGATACCACGGTTTCTTCTTCTGGACGTTCGCCCAGGACAGGTTCCAAAGACGTCTCCTGTTCACACTCTTTATCAGATGAACCTTCCCGGTTATTTAGAAACTCGGCAAACGTAATGAGAACTGCCTGATCTTTTCCGTCAAGATTCTTAAACAGTTTAAGCAGTTTGCGCTGGTCGCCGGTTAAATTCTGAATTGGCTGCAGCACGCCCTATTCCTGATAGTCGTGTTCGTGCTCTTTAATATAGCCTCTGGCAAAATCAAGGAGCTCTTCCATAACGCGTACCCGAAACTTCTGCTTTTGATGCACAAATGAGAACGGTCGTTCCAGCATGGGGTTGAGATTGATCGCAACCAGGGTACCCAGTTTAATCTCTTTTTGAATGGTCGCACGAGAAACAATTGATATACCCATACCTGCTTCCACTGCACCTTTCACCGCCTCTGGGCTACCCAATTCCATGGAGATCTTGATTTCCCCAGAACCGTCAGTTATCCCTTTCAGATACTCCTCTATTACTTCACGGGTCCCTGAACCCTCTTCGCGACATATAAATGGGTATTTCACCAAATCAGAATAACTGAGACTATCCTTCCCGGCTTCAGGGTGACCTTGAGGAACGATTGCCACCAGCTGATCCGGCCTGCACACCTCAACGACCAGGTTCTTGTTCCCAACCGGTGCTTCGACAATGCCTAGGTCAATAGCGTTGTTTTCCACCATGGAGACAATGCCTTCGGTATTGGAAACCTTCAGGTTTATATTTACATCAGAGTACTTCACTTTGAAGTCGCCCAGAAGAGAGGGCAGCATATAATCCGCAATCGTGGTGCTCGCTCCAATGGTGAGGGAACCACCCACCCCACCGGTCATATCCTGTACGGCATGCTCCATCTCGTTGTACAACTCAAAAATACGATCTGCATATTTGTATACGAGGTTGCCCGCATCTGTAAGGCTGATGCGATTGTGGGTACGATCAAACAACCTAGTATCAAAATACTCCTCAAGCTGACGAACCTGAAAAGTGACTGCAGGCTGAGTCATATGCAATGATTCAGCTGCTTTGGTGAAACTCAACAAACGAGCTACCGTATGAAAAACTTGAAGTCTGCGATCTGCCATATGCGTCTCCCCAACCCATAGGTTAATCTTATTGATGATAAGTAATTCTAATAAAGTATATTAATAACACATAATATACCATCAAATCTACAGATTTTTACTCATCTTTTTTGCAATAACTGGATAATTCTTAAACCTTTTTACCTATTTCTATATTAACTCTGGCCTAACTTAATTGAATCTCATAAAATTGTTGCGATCAATACAATCAATCTTGACAACGATCAGATAAAGATTTATAAATGCTTAGAAGTCACATAATAAGCTAATTTTATCAGTATTCGAAACCTGGGCTAAACATAATAAATACCCAAATACTGGTTAGCTACAACATAAACACAATCCCTGTAATCGCGATACGGGGCACAACAAAACATAGAGCAATTCTTTAAACCATAGGGTAGATAACATGAATATCAAACACCGAGGATCACTTGGAATAGTGTTGGCTGCAAGCCTTATTCCGGCCCATCTTTTGGCCGGCGGCTACAAGATTCCCGAGAACTCCATCAACTCAACCGCACTTTCAGCCGCATATGTGGCAAATGCACATGGAGCAGATGCTGCCTATTTCAACCCAGCAGCTATGGTGTTTAACGAAGAGGGTGGTTCTTTTGAGATTGATGCCACCTATATACATCTTTCCGCTATTAATTACACGGATAACGATGGAGTCTTTGCAGATGATTCATCCGATGTAGAGCGTTTCCTTGTTCCGACTTTCCACTATGTTAGTCCAAAAGTAGGTAATGCCCGTTTTGGTCTATCTGTTGTTGCTCCAGCTGGCCTTACCAAACGCTGGGATGGAACCGGCAAGGCCTCAACCCAACAGTTCACCCTTAAGACCGTTGAGATTAATCCTTCAGTTGCCTACGAGTTCAACGATAGATTTTCTGGTGCGGTTGGTGCAAGAGTTATTTACACCACTGGAGTGGTAAAAAGCAAAGCGTATCCTGCTGGATTTCCAGGACCACAACTTACACGTGACTTAGAAGGCGACTCCTTCGATTACGGATACAACCTAGCGCTACATTTCAAGCCAACAGATGAACTGGCATTAGCGCTAACATACAGATCCAAGATTGATTTGACGGTTGAGGGTGAAGCAGAGCTTGTTAACCAGTTAGGCGGCACCGCAACCTACAATGGTGATGCTGAGGTAGAGGTACCAGTGCCTGCATCACTCAATCTAGCCGCTGCCTATACCTTTAACGACAAGACAACTATTGAACTTGTATACGAGCGTACATACTGGTCAGCATACAAAGAGCTGGACTTCGATTATGACAACGGTGCTGGATTTGCAGGTCCGATGACCAATTTCGACACCCCAATAGCCAAAAACTGGAAAGACTCTGACACCTACAGGATCGGTGTTACCCATAAGCTGGATAATAGCTGGACTCTTATGGCCGGTTACGCCTATGACAAGTCACCCGTGCCGGAAAGCACTGTTGGATTTGAGCTACCTGATAGCGATGCCCATATATTTTCTGTAGGCGCCCGTTATCAATACGCAGATAACTTGGATATAGGTTTTGGTCTGCTGTATGACAAGAAAGATACCCTCAAGGTAACTAGGGGTACTTCAGCTGCAGACAGCGTTGACAATTCAGAATTTGAAGATGCGTCAGCAGTACTACTTACCGTAGGTATGCAATACAAGTTCTAAGTTTAAATATCTTGTAAATAAAAACGCCGAAGCAACTGCTTCGGCGTTTTCTTTTGCGAAGAAATAAATATTCTACTCAGCAGCCTCTTGTACCAATATCCACGGCGCCACCACAACCGCCCATAGATCAGGATCTGTCTCATTCCAGCGCTTGGCATCATCTGTAGTTGCCTGCCGCATCAAACCCTGCTCTAGCCACTTCTCCACAGAGCTCTTCTCGTCATGGATCAGCCTGGCCGCTGTATCGATTAGATCAAGTTCCGGCGCAATGATAAACACCTGCCCCTTGGCAAAAAACCTCTGGATCTCGACCCATCCAATCTTTGCCGTCTCGGTGTTTAATCTAGCCTTAAGGACTTCGAGTGGTTCCTGCATAAGGTGACTCCGATTGAATCTTTATCCTACTTACTATCTCTCTGCCTAACTGCCTCATAGAGGCAGATACCGGTTGCCACCGAGACATTCAGGCTCTCAACAGTACCAGCCATAGGCAGTCTTACCAGGGAATCACAGGCCTCACGGGTAAGGCGGCGCATACCCTTCTCCTCTGCCCCCATAATCAGGGCCAATGGACCGGTAAGGGCCAACTGATACAAGCTGGACTCCGCCTCTCCAGCTGCCCCCACTACCCAAACTCGATGCTCGTCCTGCAACCAACGGATAGTCCTGACCAGATTGGTAACCTGAATAAACGGGACAGTCTCAGCGGCGCCTGAGGCAACCTTACATACTGTAGGTGTCAGACCCACTGAACGATCTTTCGGTGCAATAACCGCCGTTACGCCTGCAGCATCAGCGCTTCTCAGGCAGGCTCCAAGATTATGAGGGTCCTGCACCCCATCCAGTACCAGTAGAAATGGTGGTGGCTTACTTGTGCTTAATAGAGACTCCAAATCTTTTTCACCCAGGGCTGCTGGCACCGCTACTCTGGCAACAGCCCCCTGATGATTCACCCCCGGGACCATATGATCTATTTCGCTGCGATCAACCTGATGCAGTGTCACCCTGCTCTCTTTTGCCAGACCGACGATCTCACGAATCTTTTTGTCCCTGCGTCTTGCCTCTATCCACACCTCAGCAACGCCATCAGCACCATGCTTTAGCGCGGTGCGCACACTATTTATCCCAGCAATGATATGGGGTTCGCTCACTCTTCAGGGTCTATTTATTAATCTTTGCGCTTCTTATGTTTACCGGTTGAGACCTTTGATCTCTTTTTTGTCTTATCAGATCTCTTTTTGTCTTTATGTTTTTTGCCCTTTTTAGAATCTTTCTGGGCATTGGGAGCAGACTTACCTTCCTCAACTGCCTTGCCCGATGACCTGGTACGCCTTCTGCCCGTCCTACTCTTACCTTTACCTCTTTTGCTGTCTCGCACCCCCCCACCAGATTCAGCCAGGACAAAATCAATTTTTCTATCATCCAGATTAACCGCCGCCACCTTTATCCTTATCTGATCACCCAGACGAAAGATCCGTCCAGAGCGTTCACCAGCCAACCTGTGGCCTACCGGATCAAAGTGGTAATAGTCATTATCCAGGGCGGTTATGTGAACCAGCCCATCTACATATATTCCGTCCAGTTCGACAAAGATACCAAAGGAGTTAACGCTGGTGATGATTCCATCAAACTCCTCTCCCACCTTATCCAGCATATATTCGCACTTGAGCCAGTCAACTGCATCCCTGGTGGCCTCATCAGCGCGTCTCTCAGTGCTGGAGCACTGCTCTCCCAATCCTTGAAGACGTGGGAGCGAATATTCAAACTCCTCTGGCCTGCCACCTCTTATCAGGTGCTTTATGGCGCGATGAACGATGAGATCGGGGTATCTGCGTATTGGAGAGGTAAAATGGGTATAGGCTGGAAAAGAGAGTCCAAAGTGGCCCTGGTTTTCCGAACCGTAAAGCGCCTGGGACATCGATCTAAGTAGCACAGTCTGGATTAGATGTTTATCCGGGCGTTCTCTGACCGAATCCAGCAACTCTGCATAGTCTTTGGCATCTGGCTTATCTCCACCTGGAAGCACCAATCCCAACTCGGCCAAAAACTCTCTCAGAGCAGTCAACTTATCATCAGGCGGGCCTTCATGATTACGATATAGTGCCGGTATCTTTTTCCCTAATAGATAGCGGGCGGCAGCCACATTGGCCATCAGCATACACTCTTCGATCAGACGGTGGGCATCATTTCTATGCACTGGAATTATGCGTTCAACCTTCTGCTCACTATCGAACAGAATTCTGGTCTCGGTGGTATCAAAATCTATGGCGCCACGTTTTTCACGCGCCCCGTGCAACACCTTAAACAGTGCATATAGCTGATGAAGATGGGGCAACAACTCAGCATATTGCTGACATAGTTCGGCATCGCCTTCGACCAGCATATCTGCTACCTGGCTATAGGTAAGCCTGGCGTGAGAGCGCATGACAGCTTCGAAGAAGCGAAAACTATTAACCTCCCCCTTTCTATCGACAAACATCTCACAGGCCAGGCAGAGACGGTCTACATCCGGATTAATAGAGCAGAGACCGTTCGATAGCACCTCGGGCAACATGGGGATTACACGATCCGGGAAATATACCGAATTACCTCTATTTTCGGCCTCACGGTCCAGGGCACAATCCGGCTCCACATAGCTTGAAACATCCGCGATACAGACCAGAAGTCGCCAACCTTTGGCGCTCTCTTCACAATATACGGCATCGTCAAAGTCTCTGGCGTCTGCCCCATCGATCGTAACCAGCGCCAGCTCACGCAGATCCTCGCGCCCATGTTTGGCCGACTCATCCACCTCTGCACCAAGGCTACTGATCTCCTGCTCTACCTCCTCCGGCCAGTCCACCGGAAGCTCATGGCTGCGGATTGCCAACTCAATCTCCATTCCCGGCGCCATGTGTTCGCCCATGACCTCGATGATGCGTCCCACGGGTCTGGTACGCTTGGTGGGCTGCTCCATGATCTCGGCCACCACGATCTGGCCATGGGTAGCGCCGTTCCACTCCGACTCTGGCACAGCAATCTCTTGATGCAGACGTTTATTATCCGGCTGCACAAAACCCAGACCCGACTCAATATGCAGACGTCCGACAATCTTGTGATTGGCGCGTTCCAGAACCTCTACCAGCGCACCCTCTTTACGCCCGCGCTGATCAAGCCCGACAACACGCACCACCGCGCGGTCCCCATGCATAACCGCTCGCATCTGTCTGGGGGTTAGAAACAGGTCTTTGCCTCCATCATCAGGCTTGAGGAACCCAAAACCGTCCGGATGGGCAATAATACGACCGGCAATCAAATCACGTTTATTTACCAGACAAAAAGCACCACGACGATTGCGCACCAGTTGACCGTCACGCTCCATCGCATTCATACGTCTACGCAGGGCCTCTGCAGACTCCTCAGAATTCAAACCCAACAGTTCAGCCAGCTCAGAACGCCAGATCGGGGCGCCGTGACTCTCGAGGGTCTCCATAATAAACTCACGGCTTGGAATAGGATTTTCGTACTTCCTGGATTCCCTGGCGTGGTGCGGGTCTAACTCATTGCTACCCTTTCGAGGCGATTTCTTTGTCACAATCAATAATCCTTGTAAAACATATATATAGTATTGTACCTGTCAGACGCATGGCTGTCCCAAAAGAGTTTGACAGCAATAAGTTTAGTAGATAGTTGCCCACAGGATCAGAGCACTATTCATATCATTGACAAGAACTCAATGTAACGGTAAAGTTCGCCGTCTCGCCAGGTTGTGATGTCTGAACGGCTGCAACCAAACCTTAGCCGAGGTGGTGAAATTGGTAGACACGCTAGCTTCAGGTGCTAGTGAGCTTTGGCTCGTGGAGGTTCAAGTCCTCTCCTCGGCACCATTTAAAAAACCACACCAGACCACCCCAGACAATAAAATACCACGCCAAGACAAGCGGTTAATCTATCAATTTAATTGCTTGCCTTGTCTGGCGTGGTCTGTCGTAGTCCTGGTAATCGCACTTTTTCCGCACTTCTATCGCACTTAATTTTTTTGCCCTAACCCTTGACATAGGACCGTTGGTCCTATATAGTTAACCCATGATTTCGAGAAGCCAGACACGAGTCGCGGCAAGAAATCACGGAGAAAAGAAGGATGAACGACAACGAAATTATAGAGAAGGCTTTAGAGATTCTTGAGGGACGCATACTTAACACTGTAATCACCAGCCCAGAAGATTGCGCTAACTTCTTAAAGCTAAAGCTGGCCGACCTGGAACACGAAGTATTCTGTGTTATCTACCTAAACACCAAGCACGCAGTAATCAAATATGAAGAGATGTTTCGCGGCACCCTGGACGGTACAACCGTTCACCCGCGCGAAGTTGCAAAGTCCGCCCTAATGAATAACGCTGCTGCTTTAATCTTTGCTCATAACCATCCGTCAATGGTAGCTGAGCCAAGCCAGGCAGACATCCAGATCACACGCAGACTCTGCGACGCTTTAGCCCTTTTAGATATCCGCGTACTAGATCATCTAATAATAGCTGGACCTAATCACGCATCACTTGCAGAACTAGGACGCATTTAAACAGGAGAGCCGCCCCGAAAGGGGCGGTATTTTTTGACATGACAGACACACACGGAACATACAAGACAAAGAGAACCGGAAGCCCGCCAGCGCTTAGACCTGGAACGCTTCTGCGGTATTCAGATCCAGAATATACCCCGCCAGAAAAAGAGGAGTTTGCCGCTGTAATCGAATTCGCAGGACTCTCTAGCGCAGAATGCGGCACCGTTCTTGGTGTGGATGCTCGATCAATCAGGCGCTACAAAAGCGGAAGGGAAATACAGTACGCAATATGGAGACTGCTACTTATTGAAACAGGAATAGTTACCGATTAGCGCAACAGCTTTTGTCTATCGGCCTTTTCTTGTTCTGTCATTAAGCGCTGTATCCATTGATAGCAGGTCTTGGCATATTGGGCCGAGTTGTCGGCGTCTCTGGCGAACGCAAGAAGAAATCCCGTAGCATGTTCTGATAGCCTGGCCCCTCCGGCTCTATCAATAGGCTCGGTGGCGGCGGTGCCATCCGTGGGCATGGGGTCTCTACAGTTCTGTCTATTGCCAGGGTCCCGCAACCCGTCAAGCTGACGAGCAAGACGCTGATTATCAGCAAGGATCTGATCAAGTAGTTGTTCACTTTCAACATGCTTCACCTCTAAACTGGTTGCTAGTTTTTCGTTTTCACGCTCGATTCGCCTTGTGCGTTCCGTTGCTGTTTGCAGCGCCTCTGCAGCCCATTGGTTCGTTGTCGCTATGAGCGCTTCCCATTTGTTATCTTTGTATTCAGCGGTAAGCCACCACGCGCCGAAAGACCCAGCACAAAACGCAATGACGGCCACAAGAATGACTGTCTTTATATTTAAGGTTTTAAAAATCATGCTAACCCTCTCCCATACACTGCCGGTACTCTTTTTGGCGACGTTTTACAAGACCCCTTAGTATGCGCCCGCCCGCTCGGTTCCATCTCAGTATCTGGCGACAAGCGCCTTGGTAATCTGGCGGCTGTTGTCGCAACCTTTTTACTAACGTAGATCGACAGAATGCCCCGGTTCCGATGTTATAGGCCAGGCTAACGTATGCATCCCACTCGTATTGAAATAACGACACATTACCTATGCACCGCCTCATTGCCGTTTCGTACTGGCTTACATCGTCAGAGAGCCGCACAAGCGCCCTAGTAACTGTAATGGTGTCACCTGCCTTGACCCCTTTAGTGGTACCAAAGCCGATGGTTTGCACTCCTACACCATCGTCATACGCTTTACTGCGAAAATCTTCGTGTTGAGCAATACCGATCAGCCCGCCAGCAGACAACGTCAACGCAGCAACAATATTACGCACCTGCTTTCTTGTTGGCTTATTCACGGCAGACCCCCTTTTGAGCTAGCAGCCTTGTAACAAAGGCCGCACTGATAACAAACAGGCTTAAAGTTGCGAACACTCCCCGTGGTACCAGATCCGCAACAAATGGCAGTAACGCCTCAATCGCCGTCAGTAGACCTGCAATAAGCATCAAACGAACGCTCCAGGCTTTCTGGAGAATATCTTTCCAGTTACTATGTAGTTTCACTTTCCATATCCGCGTTGCTGTACTCAGCAGGTAAGTGTTTTCTCTCTGCCTCTGATAGATAAGAACCGAAACAGTGGCCTTTCTGCCAAAAGAATAAAGCGTCTATAAAAATCCTGAATCTATCCCACTTCTCACTATCTCGGCCTCGCCTCCAGGCCCTAGCGGATATCGTCTCGTCGGCGTACCCCTGTTCAATGTTGTGGAAAAGTGGCCTCAACAGGTTAGGCAGCGTATTTAAGAACTGGTCGATAGAAATAGCAATCTGCTTCATACAACCACTTCCTCAGCAGGCCAAGGCCAAACTACAGCATCAACTTCCTCTTCAGTTGTTGCGTCTTCAATAGCTTGCTTTAATTGCCTTGCAATCATGTGTTGTGTGTAAACGTGTGTCGCAGCAGCAGCCCCTAACCCCTTCAGCAATACATCATCCATAGGTACATCTAAGTTATCTGCATTACGCCAGGAGAAGCCATCGGGTAGAGGAGAACCGGCAAGTAGATTAGCAACTGCACCAGTTATTTTTGCGACACTGACAGGATCACAATCAAACATGCCATAAGAAACCGTATCTACCGCATACTCAAAACCAGAAGCTATCGCTTGGTCGCGTTCTGAGTTAATAGTCTTTTTGCGTTTCTCTTTAAGCTTATCTAGGTTAACTGGGGCTTCTGGTGTTGGGATAACCTCAGTGATACCGTCATTCAGCGCCTCAACTAACTCATCAGAACTGAATAATTTAAGGTTGCCGTAGGTTTTCCCTGAGACACCTGTAAGCCCACGGAAACCGGTCTTACCATTTACGTCTTTATACATTACTGCGCCCTCGCATATTTGAATGGAGCCTCAGCAAAGGCTATGAATATATAGTCACCACTGGAAGCGTTCTGCGCTGCATCAGATGTACGAACCTTAAACCCATTTGAAAGGAGGTCTACATCCACCTGACTGCCTGTGTTCTCTGCGTCAGCACCGTTTGCTCTAAGCTGTGCCCTACATGGGTTACTACCTGGACGGTGAGCATCATAAACACCCCACTCACTAGCAGCATCAGCTCTCTTTAGCATCACAAACGCTGGTCTGAACCCACAGTAAACAAAAGGCCCATCAGTGGAACCATTGCCAGTGTAGGAGCCGATCTTGGAGAACCCTTCGACAGATGCGAACAAGTAGTTTATGTAGTCAGCGCCACTTTCATTACCGTATGCTGTATCTGGTGGGGTAAATACTGAAGCAGTGAAGTTGCTATACCCAGCCCACATGCTGCCGTTCTTAGCGTTTGTAGTATTCAGCCAAATACCGTAATTTCCACCTAAGTCTTTATGCCAACAAGACCAACCATAATCAGTACCACCGCTACGTTTCTTTGTAATCACAAACTCAGGGACAACCCCTAAAGTATGGTTAAGTAAACGGCCACTGCTAGTAGTCCCATCTCCTGTATAAGAAACAATATCAAAACCTGGGATAGCTCCTTCATTCCAGCACCACGCTACATATTCACTACCACTTTCATTCACACCGGCAGACGCGCCTACTGTGAGTCCATCGACGTTGAAGGCTGTTATTTCACCACCGCCGCCGTACTCAGCATTCGTGAGGTTAGTGAATAGAGTGCTAGGCAATCCACGGACACTATCACTAATCCTGTGATCGTATGTAGCGCCCCGATGCTTTATCCATGCTAAGTCTGGACTGAACTCAAAACCCGTAATGTTATGACCTGCCGCACCATCACCGGTATAAGTAGCCACGTTGAAGTACTGCTTGGGGTTTGCAATCTCTGGTTCGGGTAGGTTTGCTGTGCAGAGTGCGTTAAATCCAGATGGCGGGGTGTAGTAGAATTCTCCAATCCCGTTGGCATCAGAGTTGCCTTGTGCTGTTTTATTGCCACCAAAAGAAGAGTCTTGGCCAAAATTCCATCTAGCAGAATCACCACCTCCCAAATACCCAGAGATAGTGCAATCTTGAGGTGCCAAAGGAATAGAGCCTTGAAGCACATTATTTTTATAAAAATAAACTAATGAGCTTTCTGCATCGTATGCAACCCCAATAACATCCCCAGTGGTGTACGTTGCCCATCCAGTACCACCTGTATAAGTTCCGTCACTATAATAAGCTACATAAAAATCACGAGGTCGGCGGCTAACGTCAATCGTATATGTTCCTGTTACAGTTCCAACTAAACATTCCGCATACCACTTTCCATTATTAATTGCCGTTGTTGACGAGTAGACAGTAGAGGTGGCACTCACTGCTAAGTTACCTTCAGATAGCGTTTCGTCGTTGATAGTAGGGTGTATGTCTTCCAAAACATTTAGAGTGCAGAAGTTATTAGTCGGCGTGTCTATAACCTGATGATCAGCGGTGAACCCAGAGTCAGTAAAATCATTACCGTTGCCACTTACATCCTTGCCGAAGTGAGTAGCATCTGAGAAATCTAAATGAACGCCGTTGGTTCCGTAGGAGCCTGAGTAGGCTTTTGGTTGCCAGTTGCCGTTTGCGTCAAACTCGCCAAATGAATCTGCCCCTAATGCCTGTCCGTCAATGAAATGGACATCTGATAAGATATAATCCCCTTCGTTTGATGTTGAATACCACCTACCAATCCTTGATGTGTATGCCGAAGTGTTTATTTCTAAACTAGAGTTTTGTGTAGGGTATGTACCAGATAGGCTTGCAGTTTCTCCGTTAACTTCAATAATACACCTATCACTGGCTACCGCCTGAGTAGTGTCGACTTTGATATTAATCGCGTAAAAAGATGAAGCGTCTCGGAATACAGCTAGTGTGCTTAACGTAAGCCCTGACCCACTAAACCAAAGGCCAATCGTGTCATCTGGTGAGAAGAGTACCCATATTAAATTCCCCGAGCCGTTATTGTCATCAGAGTAGAAAATCGTTTGGTTTGTGCTTAGTTTTGTACGTTTTACGTTCAGGCTTAAAGTAAACTTTTGTTGACTGCCTGAAGCTGTAGGAGTCCTGCTTAAATAATTAACATCCCCACTATCAAACACCGCAGAGTTATCAATCAGATAGTTACCACTCTGCACTACCCTCCCTGCAAATAAAGGTACCGGCAACATTAGCCAATCCCCGTTATTTCAACAGTGGTTAAAGTGTCTGAGTGCTTGATTACAAGGCACTGGTACTCTGTGCTTGCAGCAAGATCAGGGATAGTGCCTACAGCACTTACCCCCGCGCCCAATGTGACCGTATAAGGCCCAGACGCATCGGCAGATAAAAGAATCACACAGCCGCCATAAGAGCCGTCTGCTGGTTCGTTAATGGTTACATTGCCAGTGACCGCCCTCACTTTCAGCCATTCGGCAGTAAGGTCTGGAGTAATTGTGTTTGATGCCAGGGTCTCTATATCTGTAGTAAAACCAACAGTTAAATTCCCGGAAGAGCCAGCCATTAGCGCGCCAGCAGCCTCAACATTCGTCGCGTCGGTTACGTCTGCACCATCTTCAACATTAAGAGCAGATCGCAGAGCGGCAGCCGTGATCGCACCAACAAGCCCAGCAACCGACTGCACCGCATCAGTTGCATCCAATTTTGTCCAGTTACCCGCGTATGTGGTTGTTGAGGCGTTATCAACCTTTGCAATCAATCGATCATCGACAGCGAACTCAACGCCATCAACAGTACCGGCAACAGAGACAGTATAGAACCACCCTGTTTCAGCAGCTCCAGCCCCAGGAAACGAACCTGCAGACGCATCCCAACTATCTTTATAGACCATGCCGTTAGCAAGAGCAGCTATGTCGGTCTCCATCTGATCTAGGTCGACATTCTGAGTCACTGTTAAGTAACCCAGCTTAGTCCGCTCTGCCGCTGTCAGTATCTTTGCGGCACCCTCAACCATATTATCCATGCTAAAGGCGTCACCTGACACACTCCCTGGATCATAGGTAGACGCCAGCATGTCGCCGCCGCCAGCAAGCTGCACCCACTTTATCCCTGATGGCTCGGCACTATCGACGCTAAGCACATAACCGTTTGTACCAACTGGCAGCACAACCGGCGCGCCAGATCCGGTAAAAGCAATAATGTTGCCTTTGGCGGTGCCGATTGCTTTCATCAGCGCGCCTGCCGCGTCTACGTTTGTTGCGTCGGTTACGTCTGCACCATCTTCAACATTAAGAGCAGATCGCAGAGCGGGAGCTGTGATCGCCCCAACAAGCCCAGCAACAGACTGCACCGCATCAGTAGCGTCTACCTTTGTCCAGTTACCCGCGTATGTGGTTGCTGAGGCGTTATCAACTTTTGCAATCAACCGGTCATCGACAGCGAACTCTACGCCATCAACAGTACCGGCAACAGATACGGTATAGAACCACCCTATTTCTGCAGACCCAGCACCTGGAAACGAACCTGCAGACGCATCCCAGCTATCCTTGTAGACCATGCCGTTAGCAAGGGCGGCTATGTCGGTCTCCATCTGATCTAAGTCGACATTCTGAGTCACCGCCAAGTAACCAAGTTTAGTCCGCTCTGCCGATGTCAGTATCTTTGCGACACCCTCAACCATGTTATCCATGCTGAAAGCATCACCAGCAACATTACCTGGGTCATAGATAGAAGCCAGCATGTCGCCGCCGCCAGTTACCGGCGCGCCGGTTGATAGCACGAAAACAGGAACCCAAGCTGTATCTGCCGCATTCCTAATTTTATATAGGTCTGTAGCCTCATGCGCCCAACCCATAAATGGATGCGTTGGGCTTGGCTCAGTATTTCCATTACTGTTTTGTGTTACAAGCGCCATAATAGCCGCATTGATATTCGTCCTAAATGCAGGGAACAGGCTGTTTTCTATATCATAATCATGCTGTGACATTATTTAGATCCTATGGATTCTTTAGTGCGTTGATATCTGCATCAATCTGCTGCAAGGCTCTTTTGATTAGAGATGCGGTTTCTATGTCGCCCTGCTCAGGGTATGGGTACCCTTCGTTAGTTGTGAAATCGCGGGTTATGGCATAGCTCAATCCGCTGCCGGTGGTGCCAGCGTAGCTCGCGGTTAAGGTGATCTGTCCGTCACTATCAACCGAGCCGACTTCGTACCATGCGTTATCGCCTGGCCGGGTGAACAGATCCCCGTTGGATACTTCCGCAAGCCAGGATGTACCAACACCAGTTACCACTTGCGAACCATTGGTAACGCTTACTGTTCCGGTTTTGTATTGCGCCATTTTTTATACTCAACAAAAAACCCGCCGGAGCGGGTTCTATTTAATATTCATGTTTAATCGCTAATCGTAATTCGCGCCATCGATCACAGGGATATAAGCAGGCAGACTGTGATATACATCTGTAATACCGCTGGCTGGTGCAGATGTAACCGCATCCATTGAGATCACGTCCATTTCAAACGCGCCTGCATCAATATCTTGCGTGGTATCGTTGTACGTTAACCCGCCGAACAGTCCGTACACTTTCCATGACGGCCAATAGTTGATCTTGTTGCCGCATTTGTATTTGACTATGTACCCTGTCCCAGTCCAAACCAGATACGATTCCCTGGTCCCGATCTGCTGCGCCCCATCTGTGTAATAGTGGTCATATCGCGCAAAATCCACTGAGAGAAACGCCTGCTTGCTTAGGCTGCCTAAATCAGACTTGGATCTTTCCAGAGTCGTTGTTGTCATCTCCAGGGCGGTCGTTAATGATGAGACCTCGACTATCTCTTTTATTACAAGCGGCTTAGCCCTTGTAGAAAAAGTGACCTCTCCCGACTTATATAGCTCTATCCCCCAGGTGTCAGAGTCTAAAGACTCCGTGTTTACCTCATCGAAGCAATACAAGTCCATATCGCTCAGCGCGCCGGAGCGCACCCCAGCAGGATAACCAACGGCAACCTTAATAGCCCATTGATTAAACCCAGTAACAGGATCTGTTGACCCGGTTGCCTCAATACCAATTACAGTTGCAGCTACCCCGCTTTGCGAATAGATAAATACAAGTGGCTCAACTTTTGAATATATATGGTATGTAAAAAAACCGATGGTATCGGTTAGATCTCTATTCCATCCTTTGTTTACACAGGAATAGAAATCACTATATACCCATATCTCCCGGCGCGGAGACCCCACAGCTTCTTCCCATGTCCCACCGTTTCTTTGCCTGATAAACTTCACCCCTGGATCATCATAAGGGTAATAGGCCGATACAAACGTCGGCTTTCCTGCGTAGATTAAAGACTTCTCATTAGATGAGATACAAAGGTTCTGATTGAACCCTGTTACCTTTATTCCATACATATCAATACACCAGCACGAACAGAGTTACACTCTTTGCGCCGTTCATTGATACACCAGGAGACCAATCTACAGTAAAGCTACCCCCGCCGTTATCAGTAACGCCAATATCCATCACATTAAATGGCAGGATGCCGTTTTTATCCAAAGAGACATCCAGCTCTTGCGTTTGGGTAACTTTGATATTGTTGCCGAATAGCCCCGTATAGTTTTGAGAGCCGGTATCTGTTGGTGCTACTGTAATGGTATCCAAGATCATTACAGAGAACTCTAGCGACGAGAAAGCTAATATCCCGTTTTTGTATGTCTCAAACCCATATGGCATTAGCTTAGGTCGCCAAACTTTCCAACAATATCCCCGTTGCTGTCATACACCTTGATTACACTATTACCAATCTCAAGTCTTGCCCCGGTCTCGGATGACTTTACGTTGATAGTTCCGCGAAATATCGCGTCATTCAGCTCGATATTACCTTCCTTGTCTATTTGCCATCCGGCCTCACCGGCAACAAAATTAAGCGACTTTATGATGTTGCCTATTTTCTGATTCACTACAGCAGAATCTTGGATATCGTCAGTCCCTACAATAGTTGTCGACGCGCTTACTTCCGACGAAAGGTTCAGGTCAGTTATGCCAAACCTGTCATACGCCGCAACTCTTAAAAAGTATTCCGTATCTGGATTAAGGTCGGCAACAAAACCGCCCACACCAGTTCCAATATAAACCAGAGTTGTCTCATCTGGGGTGAATTCTGTTTCGGTTGACAGCCAGATTAGCGTTCCAGAGAAGTCGGTATCTGCCGGCAGCGTAAACTCAATTATTAACGATCTATACCCTGATTTTATAGCCAACCCAGATGGAGCAGCTGGAGCCGGATTAGTAACAGTCAACGACGCTGGCTTGGCTGATAACTGTCCCTGCCTGCCACGCTGATATACTTCTATCTTGAATGTTCTAAACGGCCCGCCATCTTCTGCGTTCTTTTCGTATGAATATGTGTAGACATTATCTACAACATGCTCTGTGCGCAGATGGTTGCCGGACTCGTCAAATATCCTTATTTCGTAATCCCGAAAATAATTATCAAGACCGCCGCTATCAGCTCCATACTCTTCCGCTCCTATTTCTGATGAGTAATACTCGGATGAGTGCCTCCAGGTAAACTTTGCATCTTGCCCCGGAAACTCTGTTGCATTAGCCAGGCCGAACAACTCTAAGCCGCTGACCCTTGAAAACACTGGAGCGACCGAGATAGTGCCGTCTACATACTCCCACGTCGACGCTATGCCCAGAGAGTTGATAGATGCAACCCTAAAGTTATAATCACTGGCCGCTAGGTTATGGATCTTAGTCGTTGTTTCGTAGGTCTTAGGAACCGCCGTATACTCTGAATCTGCAGCCCGCTTATACTCCACCTTGTAATCAGCAACAAAAGCGTCGTTGGGTGCATTCCAGTTGAGAATGGCCACGCCGTACAGGTCGTAGACATCCTCATCAAACGACAGACCTGTAACTACACCCACCGCGAACGGGTCTGGCAGGTTTGTGTCTGGCGCATCGTCAACGGTTGTGGCGTCGCCCCCGTTCCAGTCATAACAGCTGCTTGACTCTTCATGCAGATCCAGATCTATCCCGCCGTCTGGCGATATCTCCCAACCTACTACCCGGAACTCTTTCTCATTCCAACCCAGGTCATCAATGCTTAACTTGATGGTATCGAAAGGGGCAACCTGCAGCGCTTTCAACGATGCAGGAAACTTTACACTTATACCCTGACGCGACTTCTCAAGATGTATCTTAGCGATACGCTGCGCCATGTAGCTGTCATTGGCGAATGATAGCTGTAAATCTCTGTATATCTCCTCCCCGTTGTCCTGTGCTACATAGCTGGCGTTAGTAACTGCCGGAAAATCTGTAGGCTGCCAAAAGTTGCTTGCGCTTAGGTAAACACCCCTTACCGCGTTGAATAGTTCCTTTCGAGCAATCCTGGGGTGAACGATAATATCACCGCGCAGACCATCCTCATTAAAGGTTTGAGCGATTGGCGTTCTGTAGGCCCCTGCATATACATGGTATTTGCCCTGTGTGTATATGCACGCCCCCGCCCCCGCTGTCTCCAGCTCTTCCCTGATCTCTGCCGGGGTGGTGCCGGTATCAAATGCGCCATTGCAGGTGTATCTTGACTGCGTTCCGGTTGGTGTGGCCACAACCTCGTCGCAGATATTTGCTGCTGCAATAATAGAACTGTCGTCTAACTCTTCTGCGTCTGCGCCAATGTGACTGGCAAGAAAATCACGCATACAGAGCGCCCAATTGTCACTCCACGCGGTTGTTGTGGTTCTGGGGTCGCAAACCTTTTTCCCTTTTACTACGGCCTTAATGTTAGGAATGCCGTTTGGAAATTTGTCGGCGTTGTACTCTAGGCGTAGATAAATATAGGCTATGTTGCTCAGCTTGTGATTAGTGGTCCATTCTGTAACCTCTGCAACCAGATCACTATCAGCGCTTTGCGAAACCGCACCCAGGTGCTTCTTGATTCTGACAACGCCGGTATATTTGCCGGTTGTAACATTGCCGCTACCGTCTAGCCTGTAATCTTCTATCTCGTCATCACCGAGATAGACAGACCCTATTGCCTCGCACTCATGGCCTGCCAGCGCGATGACCAAATGCAGATATTGGTTTTTGTTGCCAGTGCTGGCCGCAAACACCAACGGGCCAGACATTACCGTTTCGCCATACACCACATAACGGTTGGCAATCGACGATCTGATTACCTGCGTTCTATCCCTGGCCTCCGTGGTAAAGGTTGAGGTCTCAGGTTTCTTCTTTAACCCTATAGCGCTGGACAGCAGACTGGATACAGCAAGACCGGCCAGGCCCCGCAATATCGCGCTTGACGCAATGGTTTGAACAGCGGCCGCAGCTGCAGCAACTAAAGCAGTCATCTACTCAACCTTCCACGCCGCGAAACAATCAGCAGTCTTTACAAATACAGAGCCTTCCGGCCCCAGAAACAGCGAATGCTCACCCAAGCAGATACCCAGCGCGTCGCCAACATCTGATTTGTAGGCAACGACATCACCCCTTTGCGCCATGAGTACCGGAATTTTTGACAGCATGGAACTAACCGTTTCCGCTACAGCTCCCTTGCCTATTCTTTTCAGCGCCCCAGCCGCACCCTTTGGGGTTTTATACTTACCGCGAAACCGTTTGGCGTGGTCTACGCCGGTTATGTCATTCACAAAGTCGGCAGCGAACAGGCAGCAGTCAACCTCGCCCCAGGTGAACTTGCTGCCAGCCGCTTTCTGGACATACTCATTGAGTATCGCAGGCCAGTTCTCTACCCTCACGCCCGGCCCCATATTATGGTTTTCTCAACCATTTGCGGCACAAACTCCAGGCCCTTGTCATCTGGGTATCTAGCGATTTGATCTTCGTTGTTATATCTCTGCACCCTTGGCCGGTCCCAGTCCACCATCCTAGATTGCACCTTTAGATCTATGGACGCGGTTTTACCCATAGTGATATCCATAGTGTCCATCCTGCCTCTAAAGATCAGGACAGGGTTATCTATGAGCTGATGATCACTATCTAGCAAACCAACATATATCCGCGCATCCCTTCCCTGGTAATGCTCATTGAGTGCTATCGATATGTAGCTGGATTCAATGCCGGTTAATGACAGATTGATGCTGTAGGGCTGAGACTCTGACGCCTCTCTGACAGCAGATATACCGCCCAGCGCACCCACCCCCAGGTAGGTATCGCCTGCGTAATCAATATTTATATTTCCGCTGTTCGCCGCAACTACACCACCGGCAAAATCCAGCCTTGCCAATACAACCGGCCTGACCACCTCTTCTTGTGATGCGGCAGCTACTGAGGCATCTATCTCTCTGGTCATGTGAACGACTCAACGCAAGATATTGTGATGTTACCCAGGTTGCCTGGACGCGCTGCCAGATTGATCTGGTTATCATCCACCAGCCGCATAATACATTTTGGTTTGTCGTAGGATATGACCGCACCATCAACCGGAGCGCTTCTTGCTGGCGGAGCATACTTTAGCGTGACATTACCCAGGCCATCGGTTATAGCATCCTCTGTCATTATTTTTAGTTCGTTGTTTACGCCAAAGTAATCACCGGCCTTTAACACGGTAATAAGGGTGCCCGCCCCCAGATCATCAACGTACCCTGGCGCGTCATCGACATACCCCGGATAATCATCTACCGCTATGGCGTCTGCTGGCCAATCCTTAGTAACAAGTGATGAGCCTACCTGATCAGCGCCATTAACAACCGGAGATTCAGACGGGGAACCCATAGGGGTAGGCAGGCTGTGATCATGCAGATAGAACCTTCCTGCTGCCCCACCCAGCTGCGCCAGAAACGCAAACAGTGTTCTTGCCTTTGCTTGCGTTAGATTTTTAAATGTTAGGGTTGCTTTCCACCTGGCCCCCGGTGATTCAAGAGTTTGGGTAGCCTTTGACAATGGAGATGTAAACTGCCTGGTGTTATGTTCCAACGACCAAACTGCTGAATTCGGCGTAATGTCAGGGAAAGTTAATACAGCCATTACAGTGCGCGCCTAATTGGTCCACGTGTGCTAATGTCATTAGCTACCAACTCATAGCCCATCTGCGCGCCCCTAGAAACCGCATCTTCTATTCTTGCAACAATGTCTTGAGTTGCACCCGGAGCATCAACCTGGATGTTTTGATTGATTACCACGCCACCACCGCCTAATGCGTGGTTGGGAATAATGGTGCCCGTTGTGTCTGGTACAAACAGTTCGGGGCCGCGTTCGCCGACTATGCTTGCCTGACCAACAGGGGGCCTCCCGCCGTCAGCGAACCCTAAACCACTAAAAAGATCCCCCAACGAACTACTTAGCCAATTCCCAGCCTGCTCAAAAAATGGATTTACACTTTTTGTGATAGCAATGCGGGCTAGCTGCTTGACCATTGAACTGGCAAAATTCTTAAAATTCATCTCGCCACTGAGCAGCTCGTCAGCAAATGACTGCCCCCAACCTTCAACAGCGGTTTTCAGATCCTTAAACGCATCTTCCTGATCTTTGACTTTATCGGTTGCGCTGACAAGCTCATCTCCATATTTAATAACCGCACGCCCATACGTTTCGGCAGTGATAGCGCCCTTCTCTCTCAATACGTTCAAACGCATTGTTTGAGCAATATATTTTTCTTGCGGAGTAATTACAGACTCGGTTATTTTCTTTCCCTCTTCCATGAGTTTATTGAGCTTTGCTAGATCCCTCTCCTGTCTTTGCCTAGCAACCCTCTCCCGTTTCTCCCTTTCCTCTCGCGCTTTTGCTCTTTCCTCTTTTAATTTATCTTGCTCTGCATGGAACTCAACAAATTCTTTTTGAGTTTTACGCAGGTGCTCTAGTTCCGTCTTAGTCGCAACTATTTTTGCATTTACCTCGCCCTCTTCCCCATAGAGCCAACGATGAAGCAAACCGCTACCCTTATAGCGACTCGCAACACTCTCTAGCTTAGACAGTTCTCCCTCTAGCTCTCTTATCTCATCCTTAAACGGGACTTCTGTTTGTTCTAGTTTTCCGGTCAATTCATCAATAATTTGAGACACACCACGAATTGCCATCATCGCCGTTTTAGCGCCCTCCGTATCCAACATGGCATCCATAAGGTTAGTCCATGAATCACCTAGATTAGATATAGCGCCGTCGAGCGTCTTTGCGCGCTTCTCCATGGCCCCGGCAAAATCTGACTCGCCAATTTGGCGCAAGTAATCTTCAATTGCACCAGCCTCTTTCTGGATAGTTTTGGAGACACCTCGAAACGTGAATGTAACCTGATCGCCTTGTGATCTTGCCTTGATACCGAACTCTTTCAGCCGCTCAAACTCTCCGGTTGCTGCATCAGCAACCGCCTCAATCATCATATTGAGGTCCTTGCCCATTGCGCTGGCGGTGTTACCGTAGGACTGTAGAGACTTTATAGAAGGATCAAGCCCCATAGCCTTTAGCTTAATAAAAGACTCGGTTGCCTGCTCTACATCGTAGGGCGTCTCTGCCGCAAACTCCTTGATACGACTAAACGCCACCTCTGCGGCCTCTGCACTTCCAGTAACGGTCTCCAGGGTTGCGCGCAATACATCGAACGACCGATTAACAGAGATTACTTCCCGGCCAAACGACACCAGACCAAAACCAACAAACGCCCCCCCCAGCGCCTTCACAGCACGACCCATGCCCTTCACTTCTGCGTTAATGGCTCTCAGCGCACGACTAGCCTTATCTTCAGCCGTTACTTCAAATTTTGCTTTTGGGTTAGGCATTTGTTTTTTACTCTTTTACTGACCAGTAGGCAAACCAGCCTTCTACTTCAGCATCAGTCATTTGCATGATTTCGCTCACAGACTTGTGAAGGGCTTCGGCCAGTTGATATATGTTGTATATATCAGGACTGGCCGCTATTACTTTTCCAGCAGTTTGTCATCCTCGCTGGCTTCCAGTTCCATCTCGTCGATTTTTGCGCGCATTCTAGTGACAACACTAAACTGCACATCGGGGTCGACTCGCTTCATCAGATCCCTTAAATCGGCTCTGGCGAAAATGCGCTTTCCTTCCGAATCTAAAGCCCGGATTCGCAACGTCTCAGCTATAGACTCAGCAACGCGACCCTGTTCCTGCAGAGATAGAATTCTGCCCTTATCTTCCAGGGTGATAGCGGCCCTGAAAAATATCTTTGCAGGCCCGCCGCCGTCGCCCCACTCAGGGACATCAATAGAGAGCAGCTCCCCAGTCAGCTTATCCTTGAATTGCTGCTTGGCGTTTTCAAGAATATCCATTAAGCCACCGTATCCCAGGTTAGCGCGCCATCACCAACAACATTGAAGGTACGCTCAACGTAGGTGCCGTGATCGCCAGAGATACCAACCTCGGTGACTATTGCTGTACCTGTACAGTAGTTGGCACCGGAAGCATCACCCTCTGGGTACAGTTCTACAGTCAGCTCTGCACCTGCTGAAAGCGCTTCCTGGCCGTTGGTATCTGTTTTATCCCAGAACGCGGTTATGTTTGCGTTCCAGCCGGTAGGCCCTGGCCCGTGCGTCTTAGCGCATGAACCCAGCGTGGATGTGTCCTGTGGATCGCAGGTTTCAGTAATGGAGTAACTTTTAGTCTCCGCCACAAGAGACGGTGTAGAACCGACCTTGATTTTTCCTAGACAACCTCTTGTCTTGGCCATGGTTTTTTACCTCGATTGACATGAATAAAAAAACCGGCCAATGGCCGGTTGTGAAGAATACTTTTAATGTTATTAGTCGAGAATTACTGACGGGGCGTTGTTGTCAGTTCGATACTCGACCATGTAATTTAATTTGATCAAGCCCGTGGGATGCTCTCCCTCAACTGATATTTCTATTTCGGTTGATTCAAGATATATATATTTAACTTTGCCGCCCAATGTACGATCAGACGCTATTACTACTTCCACCTCTTCGGCGATTGTGTCTAAGGTGTCGTCTAATAATTCGTTTGCCTGCGCTCTACCCTCTACAACCAGAGTAAGCAACCGATCTTCCGTTATCTCTCCACCCGCCTGATCATCTTCCCTGGTCTCTTCCTGTGCGTAGATCGCCAGGCATGGTAAATTTTCCGGCTCTATCGGATACACACGCGACCTATAAACGCGGTCGGCAGTGGTTGTTAATCCATTAACTTGAGTTGCCGCTGCGTAGCGGATTTGCTGGCGGGCGTGGGGCATTATTGTTTTTCCAGAACTAATGTAATCATACCCATGCCGTCTGGCTCCTTACCTACAACTTTGTAACTGCTCCCATCGTATGACAGGCCCCATCCATGAGCTACACTACCAACCTCGCTCTGCAGACAACTGAATAACGGATATACAGACTCAACACCATTAATCTCTATATAATCGTTTTCAAATACTCCCTGCACTTGAACTGGATCTTGCCCTGGTTCAGTAATAGTTGCAGAATCTCCAAGCGCTTCTAATATGTCGCTATCTGCAGCAGCTATGTCACTCCGAAACGTCATCGCTAGCCTGTTTTTTGGTGGTTTTGCGCTTTGCTGGCTTGCTGTTTACCTCTTCACCAGCACCAATACGAACCAACTGCTTTCCTGCCTCTTCATCCACCTCAACAACCGATTCTGGGAGCATGTGACGCCCACCAACTATAACTTTTCGTTTTATCTTGATTTTCATTTCAAAACCTCAATTAGTGTAGCGACTCTCGCCGCCACACTAATTATTTTTCCGTTACAGTTGTAGCTACTCTTTAGGCTGCTCTTTCTTTTCTGCAGGCTCTTTAGCTCCTACAAGAGAAGCACGCTTCATACGAACAAGCAACTTGCCATCTTCATCACTTACAGTAGCAACCTTGCCTTTACGCAGTTTTTTGCCACTGGCCATGGTGTCTTTGAGTACCTTGATCTTCACTTTGATTTCTCCTAGACAAACGGCAACAGAAGTTGCCGTTTGTTATTAGTTGATGTTACTGGCTACAGCTTATACGCCATCGTTACCCAAACAGAATGACTCTGGGTGACGTCCGCCGATATCAATATCCTGCAGACCAACAATGCGTACAGTACCGCTTGTGCTATGGGTGTATGGATCTACAGTTAGATCCAGCCCACCCCACATTGCACAAATCAGGTCGGCCCAGTTACCAAAGAACACATCGCCGTCAACGATCTGGTTGCTTACGTGGGCATCGTAACCATTTACGGTATTGCCCTGCTCCCAGATAAACTGCGCAGTATTGGACGCCTTCTCGGTAGTCTTGAACGCGCCGCGCATGGTGGCATCAAGCAGATAGGATAGAGTTCCTACGTCTGCGTCATCGGCAGCTACCAGCGTTTCCAACCCAACCACTTCTGTAAACGTTGGATCAGCAGCAGCGAATGTAGAACTGTTTATGCCTGTCATATTGGCTACACCGGTCGGCTGATTGGACGCGCCGGAACCATAAAGGCCAGCGCGATCAATCTCCAGCGCAATCACTTTGGCCAGATCCATACGAACGAAGTTTTCAACGTCGATGGATGACTGCAGCAACAGTTTGCGACTGTAGTCAGTAAACGCGCCCAGCGTCTTAGGCGTAAATGTGACCTGATCAAAAGCCTGCTCGCTCTCTGTTGGCGCTCCGCTTTCTGCAACCCAGTAGGCAGTTGCACCGCCTGTTTGACGTGGTATCGCAATATTGCCGTTAAGATCGGTCAGCACCGTCATGCCTGCGCGATCAAGAACAGAACGCTTTCTCAGCATTTCAATAAAGCTGCCTGAAAGTAGATCGGTTGCCACTGTATGACCGCCTGCGGTGGATGTACCTACAGTTAAATCACGGCTCAGGATATCTGCTGGCACCAGAATGCCCTGCGGCGCTTTCTGCATACGCTGAGCAGCGGCCTCTGAACACTCAATTTCAAACGCTGCAGCTTCGCGCGCCTTACGATCATTTGGGTTGGCCAGGAAGTTCATAGCCTTGACAAATGAATACCGCTTGGCCTCCTTATCGGTCATGCCGACTTCTGGTGACTCAGCCTCTACAGGGCTAGAATGCCCCATGCGTTCTAAGAGTGCCTTGCGCATCTCGTTGGCAGACTTGCCTTCCTTGAGATATTCACGGGCCAGGTCCATAGCGTCGTAATCTGCGCCTAGTTGCAGCAGCTCATCTGCACGGGCCTGCGCTTCTCGCTCCGCTCTTTCGCGGGCGTTTTTTTCAATCGCTTTCACATCGATTGTTTTTTCGTCATTTTCCTCGGGCATTGATTTATCCTCTTGGATTGTTTCAAAGGTGGGTTTATGTTTGTCCTCATCTTCTGCGCGCCCGACACCCACCGTAGGGTCAGCCGGTACGGATACGATGGAGACTTCGAGAGGTTCCCAGTCACTTACACGGTAAGTGTCTTGAACATCGTCGCCGGTCTCTTCCAACACCGCTTTGTGGATCATGTAGCCCACAGAAACATGCTTTCTGATACCGTCCACCACGTCTTTGAATATTTCCTCGGCCCTTGCGCTATTTCCGAAGCGCACCTTTGCCCGGCCCCGCCGGTCTGGATCGATGGAAACGGACTCAACGACACCTACGTGGTCTCGGCGGTCGTGGTCCACTAACACTGCAGCGCCACCCTCCATACGCTCTATGCGTACCGAGTCTGGCGAATGATCAAGTATCTCTATGCCCCACCAACGCTCGTAAGGCTCTTCACTTGAGAAGGCCAGTTCAACGGTGCGGTTTTCGTGATCAATAGCTTCCCGCTTTACCTCAATAGAGCGGAAAAGCGTTTCAGTCTGTTTCGGTTTTGGCATCGTCTGCGCCCTCTTCTTTAGGTTCTGATATATTCGTCTCTACTGGCAGGGGAATACCATGTTCTATCATGCGCTCTTTATCGCGGGCCATTTCCTCCCAGACTTCGTCAGGGTCGCGTCCCTGATCTCTGATAATTTCGCTGATAGAGCGTGTTCTTAGGCTGTAGGCTTCACGGTTGGCCTGCATCTCTTTCTGAGGATCTACCCACTGCCAGCGCCTTGGCTGCCAACTGACACGCTGGTATTTTTGCAGCGGACCACGTAGCGGCTTGCTATTTACCGTTATTGTTTGAGCAAGGTGCTGAATGGTCATCCAGTCCTTAAAAACCGGCATACAGAACGCTTCGATAAACCAGTCCTGCAGTGACATCCATACGTCTTTATCAAGCAGCTTGCCTTCACGTAAGCTGCTGTAATTTGCACCTTCAAGATCTCCTGTTAGAGCGTGATAGCTAACACCCAGACCGGAAGCAAAAGCGCGCTGCACAGTTTTAACAAACGCGGAAAACGCAGCATTAGGGTGCTGCGGGTCCCATGATTCAAACGTCCAGCCTGCAGGTATTTTCTCAAAGGTCCCTGCTTCCGCGTCTTGTATGAAATTACCATCGCTATCTTGCTCGGTAACATCTGGCCCAGGCCCAATTGCATCCGGGTGCTGCTGATAAAATCCCATCTTTGACGCAGCCGCCCGCGAAGCTACTAGCTCTGCCTCTTCGTAACCGTGCAGCATGTTAAGGCGCAGCAATGCCGTCGCTATAAACGGAATACCGCGCGTCTGCCACGCCCACTCCGGTAAAAACAGATGGATAATTTCATCTGCAGGCACAATATGGTATCTACGCCCTGTGTGCGCATAGGTGTCTGCAGTTTGCTTGGTGGTTAGTAAATGATAAGCAACCGGACGACGCCATTCATTCAGTTCAACCCCCATCTTGATGACGTTGCCATTACCAAGATCGCGATTGTAATCAACGTCTAGTATTTCAGGATCTAAAACCTGTAGTGCATAACGGAATCGATTCCCATCCCAATTACGAACCTTACGCAACAACGCTTCGCCATCTCTAGCGACCGTTTCTATAACTAATTTTTTGAGTTGTTTCCAACTCATTATGCCAGTTACTTCTGGTGTTCCGTGAGCGCCCCACTCCAACCACGCATCTTCAATGGCGTTGTTTGCAGGCTTATCTAATTTTCCAGAGCGGCCCAGCGCACGCGCCTGCATTACAATACCCTGCGGACCTACAACATTTGTTTTAACTAGACGTAGAAACTGACGAACGTAATCATTATTCTGCGCTTGCTCCCGTGATCTGGTACGCAAGACACGCAAACCCCTCCGAATGTCAACATCTATTGGCTTAACTGAGGTAATCCAACTGTCAGTCAGTCTGGAGATCTGCGCGCCTTCAAATGCGCGCCGTGAACGCCTGGCCTTGCTATATCCAAAGCGCGCAGCTATACGGTCAATTATCTTCATCAGAAACGCACCAGGATTCTATTTCCACTACCAAGGCCAGCCGCAAGCCTCTCTGCAGACTCTTCACTCTCTACCATCTGCTTTGCTCTACTGATAGCTTTAAGTAGATCTTCAACACTGCGATAAGTAGCGGAGCGATTGTTATAAGAAATACTGGCTTGCTTGATCTCACCTGTAGTCATTGAAGCTAAAGCCGCCTCAAGGGAATCAAGCCACTTGCGCGCATTACTTCGCCCATCGTGGCCTGCATCCTGCGCTGCGAAGTTAGGCTTTACAGTTATTTCACCACGCCCTACCGTATAGCGCTCACCGGATTTCGTTACATAGGATTGCCAACGATATTCACCGGCTTCGATACTTGCTGTGCTTGCTGCATCAGCATTTACTAAGTGCGTGCCATCGCCGTTATTACTACTGGATAACGTCTCTTGATTTCCATCCTTAACCAGAACGTATGACAACGCCCAGCCATCTGCAGGCAAATAATCCGGTAAGGATTTTGCCCACTTCCAGGTGTCACCAGCTGTAACAACAGTAGGCTCTTTTGTAGGAATGCTTGCGGTCATTATTTACGCCAGTTATTAACAAACCCACCACCACTTCGGCGACGCTGGGTTTGTTTTGGTTTCTGTTTCTGGGTTTGTTGCTGTTCCTGCTCTTTTTCAAACATGTCTGACTGACTAATCTGCTGCTCTAACTGATCCCACTGGTGTGGTTTCATGAGATGAACTTTTGCTGCCCTTGCAGCGTGGAGCGCATAGACTTCACCGTCCCACGCCTCAACTGCCGCACCTGCTTTTTTCTGCCAGACTCTTTTGCCTCGCAGTGACCGATGCGGCGCTTTGACTTCACCAGTCATCTGGTCGTAGTAGTCGGCCCGCACATCTTGGTACCAGTGCATACGCGCTGCGCCACTGCCGGTTAACTTCATGCGGCCGGCTATCAAGTCTTTTGCGTTATGAGTGCCAACAATGAACGGTGTCAGCCCGTATTTAGCCGCCTTGGTATTGCGGCGACCTCTGGTGTCTATGCTTGCCTTCGGTCTTGAAAATATCTCGCGTGTTCCGTAGTCGTTTGATGAGCCTTTGACGGCCATAACACCGCGACTCATCCGACTACGCACGTAATGGTAAACAGCATCAGACGTTGTACCGTCTGAGCTGTCTATCGATATTGCTGTTACACCGATCTGCGCACCGCTTTCGTGCTGATAGGTACCAAACAGGATGCTATCTAGGTCATCCCATACCTTGTCACTTTTATCGATAGTGTTACCGTAGATCTCACCCCACCAAACTAGCCAGCTTTCTTCATCGCGACCCCAAGCCCGCAGAATAATAGCTAAACGGTCATGCTGGACATCAACACCAGCAGTAATTATTAAACCGCCGCGCTGTACTGTCTTTTCTGGATAATCCAGCGCTTTGGCGCGCAGCTCTTCCGTATCCGGCGCATCGCTGGTGTATTCGTAAGGCAACCCCTTGCAGGAGTTCACGAATACGATCATTTCCGTATCGTCGCCCTGATCCAGCTGGTGTTGTGCTTCCAGATAGCGTTCAACCAACCGCTGCAGCCTGCTCCCCGGAAACGGGCTATACATTTCGTTAATGTAAAACCCAGCTACACCCCTAAATTCAGCGGTTGCCTTCCACTCCCCTTGCTCGACATTCCGGTTTTTCTGGTCATCATCCCAGATAATTCCGCAATGCGGACACACATAAATAGCTGTTTCCGGTAATGCGTGACCATATATCTCATGATGACGCTCACCCTCACCATCCCAATGAACGTTTTCCCAACTCAATACATGGGACTCGCCACACTCATGACACGGAACATAAAACTTTCGCTGATCTGAAACTAAGTAATTAGCCTCTATCGTAGACAACCCCTTAACTGACGGAGTACCACCAAACACCACCTTGCGGCGATGGTATGTCTTGGTGCGCTCTTCCAGCAGCTTGATCGAATCACCTTGCTGACCGACATTAATCTGCGCATCGTCTGGCTCCTCTACAAAGACGCAAGGAGCTGGCGTTGATTTAACATTGCTAGGCGAGTTTGACCCAACCAATTTCAAGAAGCCGCCGGGGAACTTCTTAAACAATGCGCGATTACCATCTTTCCTGCTGGTGCGCACATCCATAACTGCTGACAGCCTTGGTGTAGCCTCTACCATTGGCCGGAACTTCTCGTCTACATACTCCTTGGCAGCCGCCTCTTTAGCGAACATTCCAACAATAGGTGAAGGTTCGCAATCAATTTTCTTGCCAATCCAGTTATTAACTACGCCGTCTGTCCACGCGACTTGCGCTGACTTCATGCAAACAACTTTCCATGTATCAGGATCGTCAAGCGCATCGTGTATACCTGGCACCCATGGTGTCAGTTCAGTGCTGTACTTACCGGGTAGTGCTGATGATTCAGCGGCTAAATAACGATAGTTGTTTGACCACTCAGTAGTGCTAACACTAGGCGGTGGTTCCCACGCCTGTGCCACCCTTTCCATCATTGAGCACAGCGTCGGCATCGTGCGATGAAAGATGTCTGAGGGCAGAGTGAATGTTTTCATTGATTAAATCTGGGTCTACTTCAACTCCATAGCGGGTTTGAATTTTCTGCCTCAGTTTATCCGCCATGGTCATAAACTCTGTGCGAGCAGCAACCACCATAGCCGCGAACCGTGGCTCTGCTTCTTGTATTGGTACCAGTGCACCCACCTTCTCTGCCGCTTGGATCTCTTTCAAAACCGCACCAGCTTCGGCGTCACGTATCTTTGATTTATTCAGCTCTTCCTGTGAGGAAAGGCCTCGACCCGCCGCCTTCTCTCTAAGGTTGCGGATATATGCAACCCTGATTTCGCTCATCGCCTTTTTCTTCCAATCAATACCAAGCTCCCGCAACACGGTACGCGCATTACGTTCACTCATATCCAAATGACGAGCGACTTCTAACTGTGTTGGCATATCACGGGGCCTGACATTTAACTTAAAACAAACAGTCTTTACTGTGCACTGCTGCCTGGGTGGTGCTTGCTAACTTATTGATTATACAGGAATAGGAACCCCCTATAGGCTCCAATATCTGCACGAAATCCGCGTGCAGCGCGCCCGAAGGTATGGAGGTCCCAGAAGGACCCGCGCTACAGCCTAGAGATACGCCATCTTATTTCATGAGTAAAGTTCTTTCTAAAGCGGCGTCTAGCCTCTTTCTCCATCACCCTTTCAACCTTACGCTGCATAAAGGTGCGCGGAACGCTGGGGCCGTGTAGCGCTTTGATTGGGTAGCGGCCTTTACCTGTTCTTACATAGACCAAGGGCTTTCCGCTATTCTTACCGCTACCTATGAACGACCCTTTGTAGACCTTAGACTTGTTCCAGGCTTTGGCTCTTACGCCTCCTTCCCTTGAACGCTTGGTACGTTTTCCCGGCCGACCCATCAGCTGCCTACCAACCCTTACGAACTCAATCAAGTTCGGTGCGCCCGGTAGTGCATTGATCTTTGCTGTATAGCGACCGCGCCTAGCACGAACAATCTTTAGACGTTTCTTGATGTACCCAGACTTCAAGCCTGTCTCTTTCTTAATCTCTCTCGACGATTCCGTCCTAACGCCTGATATAGTTTTATTAAGAGCCGATACTGTGGCCGCCGGTACTACTTTACGCTCAAGGCTATTCAGGTATCTTGTAACCTCCTTGACGTCTCCCTTTACCGAGAACATTAGCGGTCATAGTGATGCGGATGCTTTGGGTCACGCTCCATTACTATCCACAAACCAACAATAGCAATAGCAATTAGCAGTATCTCCACATCAACCCCCCAGCTTCTTTAGTCCTAACTGAATTAGCAGTGAGGCCAGCAATGTAATCGCGCTGACGTACCCAATAGCTCTATTCTGCCAGCCGCGAACCATACGCATTTCATCAAACAGCACATCAACATCCTTTTGCAATCGCTCGATCTTTGCGTCCCGCTGCCCCTCATCGTAAGTATTCACGGCTGTTTGTTCCTGTTGTGCTGTCTGTTGGTTTGTTTTGATAATTTGACGGCATGAAAAAACCCACGCCGTGTTAACGGAGTGGGTTTCTGCTTCGTCACCTCTGCGAAGCTAACGCATTCTATGCAGAAAGCGGCTAGCCAGTCAACTACTTTTTGTCAATGAAGATTAGGTTTCATTTTGTGACACCTTCTCCAGCATCCCAATACGCAGCTACCGACGCTTCACCATAGCCGCGATATATCTTTACCGTTGCTTCACTTACCTTCACTTCATCCGCAATCACCTTATTAGGCATCTCCAGGTAATAAATCATTTTCAGGACCTTGAAATATACCGGCTGCTGCATTTTGACACGGCCCAGAATTCTATCCATACGCTCTGAATCTGGATCATCAGGGCCGCGACCTTTATCTAGCAACTCTTCGTACCGACCAACAGTGCTACTATCTACGCCGACACCCTCAAGAGCCTGCAACCACTCACCCCATGCCTTTAATCTCTCTCTGGTACCTTCGATTACTTTGTGATTAAGCTGCTTCGCTGCTGACACTATTCTTTTTCTCCTAATGTTTTTTACACG
Organism: Sedimenticolaceae bacterium; assembly: GCA_050291365.1. GTDB lineage: Bacteria > Pseudomonadota > Gammaproteobacteria > Chromatiales > Chromatiaceae > JAAGZL01. Next base: position 61,090 of record JBNKJS010000044.1, read on the forward strand.
CTGCCTTTGCTTTCGCTAAGCTAGACCATGTACCCAACAACTCATGTGGCTGTGGTATTGTCTCGCCTATCTCGTAATGCACTTTAAGCCTTGACTTCCACCCCGCATCAAACGGACCCCACGCGGTATACTGGTCTTTACCGTACGCCTTGCTAGGTGTTATCAAATACCCTGCGTCTGATTTGTATCTCCCGTCTGCCTGCTCTTCCCACTTCACCGCTTAGCCTGCAACGCTCCGGTTATCCGCTGCCTGATGTAGTTATCAATCCTGTCGATGTAACATACCCGCGACTCATCCTGCATAACCGGATACTTCACAGACTCAAACCTTCCGCGCTGCTGCTCAAACTCAACAACCGTCAACCCCTTAACCTCATGCAGACGCTTTAGCAAATATTCATTTGCTCTGAGCGTGCGGGTGATTACCGGCCAATCCTCCATCTTGGTGTCGTAGTGATAACTACAGCAGCCCTTGCCACCACGTACTGAGTTAAACATTGTGGCTGCTAATGGACAGTGATACGCCATGCAGGTGCCTTGCCTGTACTTCGGTTTTTGCTCTGGCTGATGCTTAACCGCATGATTGCTTACTTGGCTCACTTGTAACCCTCCTTGACCAACCTTGCGTCAATCTCAATTTGCAACTTAGATCTGTACTGCCCGTACTTATCGAGACTACCTGGACGCTGCAGATTGTGTTTTATCGCATGTGGTTCTAGCTGCTCGTTGTCGAATGGAAGTCTTGCATATTCAGGCAACCGGCTATTCTTACCCCCTCCCGACCGATCCGTCCTCACATATCTTTTTTCCCTGTGCATCCACTTCCGAAACTCTGCATCCCAATCCGCAGTCATGTTGCCCTTGCTTTGTTGGTGATTTTTAAACTCATGGATTAACTCATCAGGATTTGGCAGTCCATGAATCTTTGCGTAATCACGGTGTTCTTTTGTCACCTCAAAACAATCAGGGATTGGAGAGTGAGTCACTCCACCGCCTTGCTGCTGCCCCCCTCTCTTCTCTACCTCCTCTCTCTCTACTGGGGGTTCTACTGGGGGTTCTCTGAGGGTTCGGGTCGCATTTTGCGACTTAGCCCCCCTATTTTTGCGACTTTGCCCGTCGCAATTTGCGACTTTGCCCTTAGTCGCATTTTGCGACTTAGCTAGTTGCATTTTGCGACTTAGCCCGTCGCAATTTGCGACTTTGCCCCCTATGTCGCAATTTGCGACTTTGCCACTAAATTCATGGCTACACGCAAGTCGATAGATGTTAGATTTACGTCCAGATCCATCACCGCCGCGATGGATAATTTCGATTTTTTCCTCTTCTTCCAAGGTCTGTATGCCACGAATTACAGTTGCCCTGTGCATGTCACAATCAGCCGCCAAGGTATCAATACCAGGGAAACATTCCGCGTTTTCATCTGCGTAATTACCCAACGTAACGAGCAGAAATTTTGGCCCTGGTTTTAATCCTCTTTGTTGGTATGCCCATGTGATAGCTTGGTTGCTCACTAATCATCCACCCCAACATGAAACTCCCAGTCTTCAACCCGCCAAACGCCGATCTTGTTCAACACCTTCCACATAAGCTGCCTGCGCTTTTCACGCTTTTGCTTTCGGCGTTCCTGCTTGGCCCTGACTGCCTCAATCCTGGCTATTCTGCCGTGCGCTCTGGCTGCGTCTTTGGGTATCCTCACTACACTTTCTCCTCAAATCCTTCGCACCATAACGGATTGGCATCAATGCCCTTTCTGCACTGAATACCGCGCCTTTCAGGGTCGAAGCTTACGCACGCCTTACAGCCTTTCTCGCGGTAGATGGCCTTTGCTTCCTGGCCGGATAAGATCTGTTCCGGGTCGCCGTACTGACTAGCCGGTAACGCGCTCATACAGCCCCTACTCCAGATGTTTCAATCAAACCCAATACGATGTCATTCAGCTTTTTATGAAGAGCCTCAAACGTGCCATCGTTGCTAATAACAACGTCTGCATGATCTGAATCTATACCCAGCTCACTTACATGCGGATTAACTGGTTTGGCTGCTTGGCGGTACAGATGAATAACAACTCCACCCTGACTCCGTATCCATTGCGCCTCGTTGTTAAAACGAACATCGCTAATCACCGCACCGGGGAAATAAATATTTTGCCTGCTCAGAATTTCACGCCGGGCCTTGATGAGCGCGTGTACTATCATTATCCAGACATCAGGGTTTACCTTTTCCCTGCCCCACTCAGTTCCAAACGACTGCATAAGCTGGCGCGGAGACTTACCAAAACCCTCTATAACCCGCTCTTTCTTGGTACCGCTAAAATGTTCATGGGTAAGCCCGTGGGTGTCGCGGAAAAGAATGACTAAAGCCTTTTTTATGTGGTCGGCAAAAGCAAGATGCATAAACCCAAACCGCTCCGCTAGATACCGCGCCGCTATGTCTTTGCCAGTACCGGCGCGACCGTGTATTCCTATTAAAATTTCTCTATTTGGCTTTTCCATTTACCTTCTTCTTGATTGCTGTATCTATTGCCCAGCGTAGCCCTAGAATTGCGCCCACGGCCTCATCGGTCTCCGCCAGCGCCTCTTCTAATTCCCGCATAGGGTCCGCCTCACTGATCACCATATCCCCCTCAAGCAACTTTCCAGTCGCCTCTACCCATTCGCCGAACTCTTTGAGAGCGCGAGATAGATCGGCAGAAGCTCCGGCAGGTGAGTTGTCTGGAATTGGCACGGCCAGTTCGCCATATCTTGCAGCAAGCAGTCGCCTCAGTTCTTTTCGCGGTTTTTCTGGCAGAGCCAGAACAAGCGCTTCCTCAAGATCAGACTTTAGCTGCACCTCTTTTCGCACAATACGCATTACAAGCTGCCTATTGGCCCGCCTGTCAGCAATAGCGTCATCGGTATGATGGAACCTGATTGCCCGCTCATCCGGCTGAGTACGCGCTTCATATATATCCACTACCCTTGCAGCGTAATTTTCTTGCTGCCCTACTTGACCGCCAACCCAATGCTCCGCAGTTCGGCAGATTAACCAGCCACGCGGTTCGCAAAACTCCAAAAAATGAGACCCAATGTTCATAGGCAATAACTCCGTTTTGTTCTATGGTCTAACTATGTTTTTATGCAGCTTCTTTAACACGATCTCTTACCTGAGGCGGCAGCGCGTCTTGCGGGTACGGGTAAACCACAGAATCAAGCTGGTGCGGCGTTGTCTGATACCCACCCATTTCGCACAGCCTCGGAATTCTCTTTGGAGGAACCACGCCGGATATACCCCACTTCGATACAGCCCACGGCAAAATATCGAATTCACTCGATACAGTAGATGGGCCACCCGCTTGCTTAATAGCAATGCTTGCTAAGGTTTTCTCTTGATCATTCTGCATGGCCGGATTATGCCTACTTTGGGTAGGCGTTGTCAACCGATGGTAGGCGTTACTACTTATAGTAGTATCGTGTAAAATTCATTTATGAGTTCAAACGAGAAAAAAGGGTTCTCAAAACGGCTGATCACGGCCATGCTACAGCACCCAGAAGCGGCTAAGCAGGGCACAAAGTGGGGCGTTAGTTCCGGTGCACTACAGAATAAAGCAGATGTCTCCAGAGAAATGTCTCGGCGATACCTTGAAGGTCAGGCAATACCGAGACCAGACACCATGAAAACAATTTGCGGGTGGCTTAACGTTCGTGTCGCTTGGCTACAGTATGGCGAAGAACCTATGCGGCCACCAACAGCAACGGGAGTGAATGAAGAACAGACACAATACACAGCCTCTAGCGACAAAGAAACGAAGTTACTAGCCACATTTAGAGACCTACCAGACCCTCAACAAGATATTATCCTTGCCCTGCTTGACTCCATGACATGGGGACAACAGAAACGCCCCTTCGCTGAACCGCCATTTCCACGTAAAAAGCAAGATAGCGACTCTAAAGGCTCCGCAAAAGCTCCGAAGCGTGCGCAAGGTTAGCAACCGAACTCCTAGCTGGATGGCTTAGCTCAGTTACCCCCTCTAAAAACCTTGCCTCCTCCGCCAACATCTCTACAACCCGATCAACTACCTCTTCTCTGCTTAACAACCATCCAGAGCTGTTAATGCGAATGGCCTGCCTTTTGGCTAGTACACTGTATTGTTGTTTATTTGTTGTTATATCTATGGTTGCAACGCTTTCCTCAACTACCCCGAATGTTTGCATCGTATATCCTTTATCCTTAACGCTTTTTTGTTTTGACAAAGTATGCACAATTAAAAAGACCATGCAAGCAATGTCCGTTTATGTATAATTCGGACGCCCCCACGTCAGGTATCGCTTTGAAAAAGTCAGTTACTTCCTTTGTTTTCGCGCCCCACCTCTTTATTTTGATAAAAACCAGCCGATAACTAACGCAAGGCAAGTGGTCTATTTTGGTTGGTAATTTTAAAATGATTGACAGAGCTGCTGTTGGCGTAGCGCTGCGATCAGCACGGAAATCGATAGGAATGACTGCCGCAATCGCGGCCGAGCGGATAGGGTGCAGCGAAAGACACATAAGGCGCATAGAAACCATCGAAGCGCCTTTAGATATCAAGCGCCTAGAGCCATATTGCAAACTGTACGAGGTTCATCCTATTACAGTGATTGCGGCTGGATATCGTAAAAATATTGAGGTCATTCAATCAGGCGACCTTACCGACGAATGCAAAGACATACTGCGCCTGGTAGTTGACGCCATTACAACCCCAAACTAGAAACACAACACCCCACCTAATTACGCACACCCAGCGCAGCAGCGGACCTCACTTTATCGTTGTGCTTACCAACCCCAAATGGACCAAGCATCATTGCAAGAAGCCAGCAAATAACCGGCCCTACAATAGTTGTTGCTGAAGCGAGCGCAATAACACAAAGAATCAGGGCAGCAACCCAACTGCTATAAAACAACCCCAGCGGCCCAAATAGCAGTGTTAATAGAAACCCTACCCCATGACTTTTTGAATGCGCATTTATGTAGCCCTGAACAGCATCATTCATATTATTATGCTCCCTTTATTTTTCCCACTATCATCTATTTATTTACCACATTCTTCATTCAGCCCACAAACCGCCTTACTTCTTTTTACTACTTATTGATTTTATTTATTATCCCTCTACACACCCAACAAACAATGCCTACTTTTTGTTGACAAAAGCTACTATCGGTTGTATCTTGCCTACTAATTGTAGTAACCACCCATAAAACGCCGACCCCGGCAACCGGAGGGCTAAACAATGACAGGCAAAATAAACAACGTTACCCAACTAAGAAGCGACAATCACCTTCTTCAAAACTGCCGCATGAGACTGCGCCGCAAAATACGCGGGCTTGGTCTTTTTTTAGTAAAAACAACCACACCAGACCTTCAGTTTAAGCCCCTGACCACTATAGAACCAGACCCTCTCACTAAGCAGAGAATGGAAGAAATCAGACAAGACAAACTAGAAGCAAGAAAGCGAATAGACCAACAGCCCATAGCCACCAACATCAACAGGCTAAAAACCCCAAGAAGAAAAAACCAATTTCCTGTACCCAGCACACCAGGACCAGAGGCCGCGTAAATGGATCAGGGGCAGGCTATAAACACCGTGCACAACACCCCGTCACCAGTGACGCAGTCTCGTAACCAGAAATACGAGAAGGGTCTACAGCGAAAAGGGATAGTGAAAATAACCATACAAGTACCCGAAGCGGTGGAGTGTGATTTTAAGCTGGCAGCCGAACGCTGCCGGGAAGATAGAGACCTATACCCAGCAACACTAAGGTCTAAAACCACAGGGAAGATCGTAGGAATATGAGCACAAAAATCGACTGGGTTAAAAACCCCGACGGCACACCAGGCGAAACATGGAACCCGGTATCAGGCTGCACCAAGGTATCAGACGGCTGCAAAAACTGCTACGCAGAACGCGCATGGCCGCGTCTATCAGCCAAAGGCCAACCATACGAAGGTAGAGCCTTCACAGAAGTTAAATGCCACCCAGAAAGGTTAGAGCAGCCCTTACGCTGGAAGAAACCAAGAACCGTATTTGTCAACAGCATGTCAGACCTATTCCATCCTGATGTGTCGTTTGAATTTATCGCCTCAGTATTTGCAGTGATGGCTGTCACCACGCGCCACACCTACCTGATACTTACAAAGCGACCAGAGCGCATGAAGGAATTCTTTGAATGGGTAATGGAAGATAACTACATAGACGATTTTCTCTGTGACGACAAAATATCAGACCACTGGCCCAAGCATGTACCGTGGGATAAATACGATAACTGCGGCCCCATATTTCCATATGAAAATATCTGGCTAGGTGTCTCTTTAGAAAATCAAAAAACAGCAAACGAACGAATTCCGCTGCTTTTAGAAACACCAGCTACGAATCGTTTTGTAAGTGCAGAGCCATTACTAGAACCAATAAACTTACACAATCTGTTTTTCAAGACATTCCAGGTTGACTGGTTAATAGTTGGCGGCGAATCAGGCCACAAAGCCAGACCACTAAAAGAGCAATGGGCAATAGATATCAAACAGCAATGCAATAACGCAGGCATTCCGTTTTACTTCAAACAGGGATCACAAGCAAACTGGCAAGACTACCGCAACCAAGACACCTATCCACACGAACTACAGGTAAAGAAATTACCTTTTAGGAACACATATGGAACCAACAGTTAAATACAGATGCGGCGAATGTGGAGAAACGCACAACGAAAACGAGGACGCTCTTGAGTGTTGCCCTCATCATGTTCATGAGATTTATTACTGCGGCCGATGCGGTAAAGAGTTTGGCTCTATTGAAGAGTTAGCCGATGAGTGCTGTGAAGAGTTGGGGCCGGACGCCCCGCCGTATGTAAGCCCAGAGGAACTAGAAGCTGCTGGCCAGATGCGATTAAGCATATAACAGGATGTAACAAAGACAAATGAAAACAGGAACAAAGTCATTATTATTCGGGGTGCACCAGTTCATCTTGCATCCAATCATCGTGGCACGCGCTTGGCTGATCATATACAGAAAGTGGCCTCGACTACATGAGTGGGCAGCAATCATAACTCACGACCTCGGCTATTGGGGATCTCCCAACATGGACGGCCCCGAAGGTGAAAGACATCCAGAAATAACGTCCGCTTGGTGGAGAAGGCATTTTGGGCAATTCGGCGAAAAGGTAGCTATCGAGATACTTGGCCATAGTAGATACCACGCAGGCAAAAACAATCTACCGCTCAGCAAGCTGTTTCAACCTGACAAACTTTCCACTGCCCTGTACCCGCAATGGCTCTACTTAGTATTAGGAAACCTGTCGGGCGAAATCCACGAATACATGGGGCTGTGCAGGGACGGCAAATATACCGACACGTTGAAAGCCGCTAACACTCCGAGACAATGGCTTATTGAGACTCAAGCACACATGGCACTGATGGGGCTGTACGGTGACGAATACGGAATTGTAGCTAAGCAGATGAAGAAAGACCGCACCGATTAACGATTTGGGTGTGGGAAGCGGAGCGCAGCGGAGCTTCCCGCACGACCCACTTGTTAACCGCTGCTTATGAGGACTTACAAATGATTTGGATTGGAATCTTACTTATTACTGCGGTTTTTGGTGCTTTGGCTGGAATGGCTTATTTCCGCGCTGGCGAGAAGATGAGCGGCGCTGTTTATGCTCTCTCTTTTCTCTCTGTTGTGGCACTGCTCTCCGGCCTGTGGGTAGCCCCTCAATACCGCGTATGGCAACAGCAGCTCGAAGGTAAGGCAGAGCTTGCCAGAGCAGAACAGAACCGGCAGATACTTATTAATGAGGCAATGGCGAAGCGGGAAAGCTCAAAGCATTGGGCAGACGCAGAGATTGAACGCGCACGAGGGGCAGCAGAGGCAAACCGGATTGTGGCGGAATCGCTGGGTGGTCCAGAAGGATACCTGCGCTGGCTGTTCATTGAGAAGCTGGATGAGATTAAAAGTGGGCAGGTTATTTATCTACCGACTGAGGCCGGTATACCAATTCTCGAAGCAAACCGATTTGAGACGAAATGACTAGACGCCGCACACAGCTTCGGCTGTGTGCCGTTAACGACATCTTCACAGGGCAGCGGGTAAATTGCAAGGAGACTAGGAACATGAACGAAGCCACGAACAAAGAAAAGCCCACAGAAATAGCTGATCCAGTGGAAGAGCTGGTTATGTTTGAACCACGTGTGTTTATTGATAACCACGGCGAACCAAAAATGGCTAAAATGATTGAGGGAAACGTATGGATCTTTTACCTGCACCCAGACAACAAATGGGTAACGCAACAAAAAATAAGCCCAGATACGGCCCACTTTCTGCTTAATAATTTAACCAAAGAAGAGCAAGAACTTTACCCGGCTATTCTTTAAGAAACATAACGCCATTATTCAGCAGGCCGAGCGGAGCGAGGATCGGCTGGAATTGCTGGTTAGCGTGATTTTTTGGAGAACATTATGAGACCTTTAGACAGATTGAAAGCTGATATGTTGGACATGCAGCGCCGTAGAGGTATGCGCGAAAAGGTAGTTGTTGACTCTCGCTCATTGAGAGAACTATTAGATGACTATGAGCGCATGGAAAGTGTAGAGCGTTTAGCTCATAACCAGCATAACTATGAAATGGCGAATCATTTACTGCACGATGCCATTGCGGCTTCTTACCATCAAAGCGGCAGAGATTCAGAAAGAACCTTATTAGTAATTATGGACACACTAAAACAGCTAATTGAGGAAAGCAGAAAAGCCCGTGAAATAGATGCGGTGTTTTCACGCTAACGGCTGAATTGTGTTGCCGGAGCGTAGCGGAGGTCAAAACGAATGAATGGTTATATGGCGAATTCTAGGGACACCAGGCCGATTCCTGGTGCGCAGATCGGCGGGCAATCCCCGCTTCGGCTGGGCGAACACAGCGACGGAAGCGTAACCGTCTTTAATACTGGCAAAGAGGCTTATGAGGATGATGTGCGCAAAAGGCCGAACTATGAAAATGGTCAGCGTCGCCCAAAGTGGGAGGATTTGAGAGAAACCGCTCAATACTCCTGGAATAGAAATCCTACGGCGCGAGCCATATAACGATTAACATTAAAAGGCAAGCCGATGAAGATGCACATAGATGAAGAATGGTTGAAAAGAAAAATACTTGAGGACGGTGACGAGTGCTGCGAGGCAGGCTTGTCCGGTTTAAATGGCTTGTTATCTCGTAAACAAGTTTCCTTAAAACCAGGAGAGCCTTGCCATCACCCAGGATGCTTAAACCATGTTTCGCACCCTTGTGAGGGTTGCGGAAGAATTGCAGGACAAGGCGAAGCGAAAGTATGGCTTTAGCGAGATAACAGATATTAATAAGCCTGCAGGCAACTATAGACACAGATATGAGCAAACAAGCATCCATTGATAAAGCCATCACCGAATTGCGAGAAGTTTTGCGACTCAAGCACATGGCCTACAAAACCGAGAAGGCATACGTCTACTGGGTTACTCGGTATTGCTGGTGGTTGTTCTCTCATCCTAATGGCACCCATGAGCAAAAACTAAAAGCATATCTATCAGAGCTTGCTAACAAGCACAACGTATCACCCAGCACGCAGACTCAGGCATTAAATGCCATTGTATTCCAGTACAGACATGTTAAAGATATTAAACTAGGTGACTTCGGTACATTTTCTCGCGCAAGAAAACCAAAGCGATTACCTACTGTTCTCTCAGTTAATGAGACTCAGAATCTCCTTAGAAACTTAACCGGCACTCACTGGCTTATAGGTAACCTGCTTTATGGCTCTGGCCTTCGCCTTAATGAGTGCCTATCTCTACGGGTTCAGGATATTGATTTTGACCGAATGCAGATCATGGTTAGAAACGGCAAAGGGGCAAAAGACAGAGCCGCCATGCTACCGGCCCCACTCATTCAGCCACTGAAAAACCAGATTGAAACAGCGAGAAGAAACCACCGCAGGGATCTAGTGAATGGATACGGAGAAGTCTACCTACCCCACGCACTAGAAAGAAAACTAGGGCAAGCAGTCAAAGACTTCAAATGGCAATATATTTTCCAAGCATCAAAGATCAGTTCTTGCCTAAGAACTGGTGTGATGCGCCGACACCACTTGCATGATACCGCTGTTTCTAAAGCACTCAGAGCAGCAACACACGCGGCCAACATATCGAAACGGGTAAGCGCGCACACCCTACGCCACTCCTTCGCCACCCATCTACTAGAAAGAGGGATAGGTATAAGAACGATACAAGAGCTATTGGGACACGCAGATATCAGAACCACCGAGATATACACCCACCTAGCCAATAACGCCGCCACGAGCATAAAAAGCCCACTTGAGGCCATAAACAACGTGCCTCTACGTGAAAACCATAGCCCTCTACCCTTCCAACAACCTCAGATTTCAAGCAGGAATGCCCATGAATAGCACAAGCCCCCAATTAAAGTGGGTTCGCCTTAATAAGTATTGTGAAATATCAGGTGATACACCAGACGCAGTTCACTCACGCAGAAAAAAAGGTATCTGGCTAGATAATAATCAGTGTAAGATTGGGCCAGACGGCAAACTGTGGGTTAACCTTCCAGCGGTGGAAAGATGGGTAGAGACAGGAAAAGCGGCGTAACAATCAGAAAATACCCTTCCGGCAAAGAAGCCATCCAGATTGCATTTATGTATCGCGGGGTAGAATGCCGGGAGGTATTAAAAGGGCTAGAACCCACCAAGCAGAACAAAAGATACGCTGAGAACCTCAAGGGCGAAATTGATCTTGCGATAACCCGCCAAACATTCAGATACGCCGACTATTTCCCCAACTCCAAAAGAGCTAGGCTATTTGGCCACTTCGCAACCACCACCACCATCGAGGAACTACTGACCGACTGGCTCAAAGATATCGAGCGCACCCACCCCCACAGCACATACAGGTGCTATAAAAAAAGCTGCCGGACACTAATTAACGGCTTTGGTGAAATTCGCGCATCAGATCTTACACCACAGCATATAAGAGAATGGATCAGATCCCGCGACGTTACCCCCAAAACGATCAGGAACGACCTAACACCACTAAGAGCCGTACTCGACCAGGCGCTATCCGACGAACTGATTGATAAAAACCCATTAGACAAGGTCAAGGTCAATAAACTCGTCAGCAGGTCCAACAAGAGCAATTATGAAGTAGACCCGTTTACGGTTACGGAAATAAACAAGGTTCTAGCCGCTGCCGCCGAATATGACCCGCTATTAAAAAACCTTTTACAGTTTGCATTCTATACCGGGCTTAGAACTTCTGAGCTATTTGGCCTGCAGTGGGGAGATATCGACTGGACAGCGGAACAGTTTCGCGTGAGTCGCGCCGTTGTTGAGAGGAAAGAAAAAGAGACCAAAACCAAAGCAGGGACAAGGGACGTTATTCTATTACCAGCAGCCCTTGAAGCGCTACAGAGACAGCGGCCACTAACCCAGCTCCATAGCGTCTATGTCTTCACAAGACCAGATGATCGCGGCCCGCTTGTAGACTACGAACACCTAGAGCGCCCATGGAAGATCATTCTTAGGAATGCCAAAGTTAGATACAGAAACCCCTACCAAACGCGCCATACCTACGCTTCACAACTCCTAAGCGGTGGCGAAAACCCGCTGTTTGTATCTCAACAATTAGGACATAAAACCATTGAAATGGTAATGCGCCACTATGGTCGGTGGGTTGAACAAGGAAAGGAAAAACAGAAGCATGTATTCACTGCCGATTTCGCTAAAAATCGCACCTCTATCGCACGCGAAAATAACAAACAACCATAACAGATTGTTATCATTAAACTATTATAAGCTACCGGGGTAGGTTCAAGTCCTCTCCTCGGCACCAAACACAAAAGCCCTATGCATTTATATGCATAGGGCTTTTTTCATGTCAGATCATCAGGAGATCAGTGTGCTTGAAATCCATATCAGGAATATTAGACTCTTCCCATATTAGAAATAATTGCTCCCTGACCCGGTTCTCTGCTTATGTATATCTCTTCGTACGTCGCTTAAAATACTTTTCCAACTCAACCAAAAACAATACTGAAGAGGATACCATTATGATTCGCAACCATATATCTATGTCGATGAACGTAGTTCCAAATAGAGACTGCATTGGCGGTAGGTATGTAAAACCCAGTTGAAAAATAATTAGTATGGCAATAGCAATCAATACATAACGGTTGCCTGTTAAGCCTGCCCAGTTAAGAACCGAATCATATATATAACGAGAGTTAAATAAATAGAATATTTCAAACATAACTAATGTATTCACCGCTACTGTTCGGGAATGTTCAATACTCATTCCCCGATCCATTTCCCAGAGAAAAAGCCCCATGGTTCCACACATTAAAATGACCGAGACAAATCCAATGCGCCAAACCAGATGATGAGTCACTATCGGTTCATGAGAATTGCGTGGCAGGCGTTGCATGACATTCTGCTCGGAAGGTTCAAATGCCAATGCTAAAGCCAATGTAACAGCGGTAATCATATTCACCCAGAGTATTTGCACTGGTGTTAACGGCAACTGATGAAAACCAAACAGTATGGAAGAGAGTATAATCAGTGCCTCACCACCATTGGTTGGCAGAATAAAAATGATGGCCTTTTTAAGATTGTCATATACCGTGCGTCCCTCTTCCACGGCGTGCGTGATTGAGGCGAAATTATCATCGGCCAGCACCATTTCTGCTGCTTCCTTAGCCGCTTCTGTACCATTATGACCCATGGCAGTACCTACATCGGCACGCTTCAAGGCCGGGGCATCGTTTACGCCATCCCCCGTCATCGCTACAATCAACCCCTGTTCCTGCAATAGTTTGACTAAAAGCAGCTTATGTTCAGGATTGACACGCGCATACACATCTACTTCTAGCACGCGTTGCCGCAACTCATTCTCACTCATTAATTCCAGTTCTTCACCGGTGAGTACATCGTCACCATTAATGAGTCTGAGTTGCCGGGCGATGGCACGTGCGGTAGCAGCGTGATCGCCCGTGATCATCTTCACCCGGATACCTGCCCTTTCACAGACTTGTACCGCCTCAATCGCTTCCTCACGAGGCGGATCGATCAAGCCAAACATGCCCAACATAGTCAATCCGCTTTCCACATCGCTAAGAGTGAGCTCAATCTGGTCACTTCGTACCGGCTTGACCGCAATAGCCAGCACCCGCTGTCCGCGTTCCGCCATAGAATCAATCCGCGCCAGCCAGTGATCTTTATCCAGTGGCTGATCACCATCAGCCGATCGCTGCTGAGCACACATATCTAACACCCGCTCAGGCGCACCCTTAAGATAAATAAAAGCATCACCCATGTGACTGTGATGGAGCGTTGCCATAAAACGGTGCTCTGATTCAAACGGGATAAGATCGGTACGCGGGAATTGTTTAGCCTCGATGTCAGTATCTAGCCCAGCCTTTAAACCTGCCACTAGCAACGCACCCTCCATCGGATCACCGTGGACAAGCCATTCACTGTTTGTATGTTCTAACGACGCGTCATTACAAAGCACTGCCGCCCGAACCACCTCCTGCAGCAAAGGGTGTTCTCCCGGAACCACATCCCTGTTTGCTAGGGATATGGAACCGTGGGGATCATAGCCTGTGCCACCTAGCTCAAAAAGATTGCCGGTGGTTGCAATCGCGCGCACGGTCATCTCATTACGAGTCAGGGTGCCGGTTTTATCCGAGCAGATGACAGTTACTGCCCCTAAGGTCTCAACTGCAGGAAGTTTGCGAATAATGGCATTTCGCCGCGCCATGCGCTGCACACCGATCGCAAGCGTAATAGTCATAATGGCGGGCAGCCCTTCGGGTATCGCGGCCACCGCCAAGCTCACAGAAGCAAGAAACATTTCGGTGATAACATAATCGCGCAGCAATACGCCGAATGCGAAGGTAGCCAGCGCGATCATCAGGATAGCTGCGGTCAGCCAGCGGCCAAACTGGGCCATCTGGCGCAGCAGTGGCGTGGTCACAGACTCTACCGCCGCAACCAATGAGCTGATGTGGCCAAGCTCCGTTTGCGCACCGGTTTCAACCACCACGCCAGACCCTTGACCGTGGGTAACAAGGGTTCCTGAATAGGCCATGCAGCGACGATCACCGAGCACGGTCTCTTGTGCTACAGGATCTGTAATTTTTTCCACGGCCACCGACTCCCCTGTTAGGGCAGACTCTTGAACTTGTAGTCCCTTGACTCTGAATAACCGTAGGTCCGCTGGCACCTTGTCTCCTGGTTGCATTAAGACAATATCTCCAGGAACTAACTCTTCAGCAGGGATGGTGATTTGTTGATCGCCACGTCTCACAATTGCATTGGGAGAGAGCATCTGACGTATTGCCCTCAATGCATCCTCGGCCTTACCCTCCTGTACAAAACCAATCACCGCATTAATAAGCACCACACCCAGTATCACACTGGCATCCACCCAATGCCCCAGCATGGCTGTGATAGCGCTTGCTGCAATCAACACATAGATTAATAGATTATGGAACTGAAAGAAAAACCGCACCAAGGGACCGCGTATCTTCGGCTCTGGAAGCAGATTCATCCCGTACTTGGCAAGCCTGTTACTTGCCTCTTCTTTCGATAGTCCGCTTGGTGTAGTTACTAGAGACTCGAAAACATTATTAACACTTTTGGTATGCCAGTTTTCTTTTGCTGAATGCGAATCTACTGGGTCATCATTGTTCTTTCTGAAGGCTTTAAGTGACTTCCGTGTAACCACAGCACCCACAATAGACAGAATGACCAGCAGAACAAGAACGATCAACCACTCTATGACTGCAATATCAAAATGCCATGTAACTCTGTCATTCATCTGGACACCTTCACTTTTACGGCCATACGAATAATCATGTAAAGAAAACCTATAAACGGATCTTCCCACTTGTCCGCCAATTCATGGCCTGCCTCAAAAATAATAATCTTTTTCATTGTCATTATCTAAGTAAGCGCCCCGTTCATAAATATTATCCTATTCACAATTCTCGTACACCCTTACTAATCCTTCCATAATAGTCCTTCCTGAAGTTTTCGAGTGCAATCTCTACTTCCTGATCTTCTGCGCCAAGATGAAGCAGTGCAGCGCGGGCAAGTTCTGCGCTGGCCTCAAGGGTCTCTGAAACCGTATAGTGCGCCCCAAGTCTTTTTAGATCACAACACTTAACAAGGTCATGCCCACGCGCAAATACAGGAATATCTGGAAAGGTGGAATGAAGTGAGGATACAACCTGCTCAGCCGCCTCGAAATCGTCAATTGAGACTATTACAAAAGGTGCCTCAGCAACCCCTGCCGCTCTTAGTACTTCGGGCCGTTGGGCATCTCCAAAATATACTGACTTACCTTCTACACGTTCGCGGTTCACCACAGAAGCGTTACACTCAATTGCCACATAAGGCACTTCCATTAAGTCCATGATATAACCGATTCTATGGCCCATTCTTCCAAAGCCAGCAAGAATGACGGGGCTAGCATCTTGCTCTGCCGTGCCAATATTAAAATCCGGTATCGTTGTGACAGTTGTGTGTGAAGAGAGGAATATCTGGTGCGCTAATTTCTCCAGAGCAGGCGTTGCAAGCATGCTCAGCAGGACAACAATAAGAAGCTGCTGGAATAAAATCTCATCCAAAAGCCCCAACCCTTTCGCCAAAGCGAATAAAACCAACGCAAATTCACCACTTTGCGCCAAGAGCAGGGCTATTGAAATTGATACCTTTTGTTTTACGCCAAACAATCGAGACAAAGGCCAAAGAGTAATAAACTTTACAGCGATTAATGCAAGCACAACCCCGAAAAGCACAAGTGGATTTTTTAGAAAACTATCGAGATTCAACGACATCCCCATTGTCATGAAGAACAGCCCAAGTAACAGACCACGAAAAGGTTGAATCTCGGCAACAATCTGGTGGCGGTAAGAGGAATCTGCAATCAGGAGACCAGCAATAAATGCACCCATGGCCATGGATAGCCCGATATTTTCCATGGTCAGTGCTGAACCTAATACCAACAGTAAAGCAGATGCAGTAAATATTTCCGAAGAGCCATACCGTGCAAGCAGGTTAAACAAGGGATTCAGAATATATCTAGCTGCAACAATAATGAGGAAAAGAATAACAAGCGCCTCGGCCAATGCAAAAAAAACATCTTCAGCAATTGTTAATTCCGGGGTGGCCATTAATGAAACAAAAGCCAGAAGCGGAACAACTGCCAGGTCTTGTAGCAGTAATATGGCAACGGAAGGTCTTCCGTACTCTGAAGAGAGAAGCTTTCTTTCCCGTAACAGTTGAAGCACAAAGGCAGTTGAGGAAAGAGCTAAGGCCAATCCGATCAATAGTGAAACTTCCCACGAAGGATTAAGGAATTCGTGGACTATGATAGTTATCAATCCCCCGGTTATCAGAACCTGGAGCGATCCAAGACCTAACACCAATCCCCTCATTCTCCAGAGACGGGATGGCTTAATTTCTATGCCGATAACAAATAACAGGAGAACCACACCCAACTCTGCCAGATGGGAAATCTCATCGTAGTTCTCAATATATCCAAGTCCTGATGGTCCTAATACTACCCCAGCGACTAAAAACCCTGGTATTGCTCCAAGACCTAAGGATTGAAACAGAGGCACCGCGATCACTGCCGCAGATAACAGAATGACAATATCGGTCAAATAATCCATATTCGCCTACTGTTTCCAATTATTTGTTTCACACCGCCCCCTCTATTACCCTCATCCTTGGATCCTGCCTGCAAGCAATCACCGTAACGCCCATGGAACCGCTTCATGATAAAAGGTGGTAACAGCCTGGTAAGTGCAATCACTATCATCATGCCCGCGTAGACCTCATTACTAAATATGCCGCTCACTCTTCCTACATACGGCGAAATTAATACCCTATTCACATCATCCCTCACTCTACCCGCCACATCTTATATTAGAAACAGCTGCTCTCTGACCCGAATGGCACTTACTTATGCTAAGAACCACCGTCATCCCGGCGCAGGCCGGGATCCAGATTGCTTGATGATGACGGCATCCCTGGAGTATTCGCTACGCTCATCCTTAGGTACGTAAATGGTACATCTGACCCACATGGATGTGGGGAATACAAAAGGATTGTAGGAACAATCCTTGCCTTGTACCACTTCTCCGGCCTGCGCCGAAATGACTAAAACCCTAAGATTCGTCTTAAGTATGTGCCATTTCTCTCTGACCCGTTTTACTCATGACCCAGTTTTTCTCAAGACCTGTAGGATAGCCGGATAATCAAAGCCCCCTGCGATCTGACTCAGCTTCTTTTGTAGCGTTTCATCATGTATTGAAACCTTCTTTATTACCTTGTTAATGTGATCTCTGTCCAGGTTTTCCAGCGCCTCGATTAGCTCACAACGCAAGGCATCCGGTAGCCCTTCCAACATATCCGGGGTTAATGTCACATCCTGCTCTTGCAGTTCGGGTGCGCCATCATAAATATATTTCACACCAAGGTGTTTCCCCATGCAGTCATATATTTCGCTCGCACGGAAGGGCTTGCGCACATTGTCGTCCATGCCGACAGCGAGCATTTTGTTGAGTTCTTCAGTAAACACCGAGGCGGTTACCGCGACGATCTTTACCTCCTTGCCGCCGGGCAGTTCACGGATACGTCGTGTTGCTTCCATGCCATCCATCACCGGCATACGTCGATCCATCCAGATGAAGTGCGGATGCCAGCTCTGAAACAGTTGTACCCCCTGCTCGCCGTTCTCGGCTATCTTGATATGAAAACCTACAGTCTCCAGCAGCCGGGCCAACAATAACTGATTATCGCGCTGGTCTTCCACGATAAGGATGCGGTATTCCGGCTGGTTGGGAGCAATCCCTACCACCTCGCCCATTTCTATCTGCTCAGGTCTACTGATATCGCTCTCCTTCGCTTCCATCAGCGGCAGTACAACCCGAAACAGTGAGCCCTTTCCAAGAGTACTTTCCAAGCTGATGCTCCCGCCCATCATCTCTACGAATTGGTGCGTGATGGTCAACCCAAGCCCTGTGCCCTTGGCGACACCCTGACCACTCAGCTGTGTAAAGGGATCGAAGATGAGCTGCTGGTCTTCAGGGGAGATGCCGACGCCGCTATCCTCAACCTCTATCAGTAGGTGGGAGATTCTGTTTTTCTTCGTTCCCAGGCGCAGGGTTACACCTCCATGTTGGGTGTATTTGATCGCGTTGCCCAGCAGGTTAATCAGTATCTGATTCAGTCGTATTTCATCACCTATGATGTAACGTGGGAAGTCGGATGACTGGTCGATCAACAGTTGCAAACCGTGCACCTTCGCACGTTGCGCCATCATGTCTGTGACGTCCCGCACCATTGCGCCCAGATCGAACGGCAGGTTCTCCAGTTGTATCCGCCCGGCCTCTATCTTGGCCATCTCCAGAACATCGTTGATCAGGGTCAACAGGTGTTTGCCGCTACGGTTAATGATATCGATGCTCTGCTGATCGCTATCTGGCAGTTGCGGGTCTTTTCTCATAAGACTGGAGAATCCAAGGATGGCATTTAGCGGAGTGCGCAGTTCGTGGCTCATGTTAGCGAGAAATACACTCTTCGCCTTGTTCGCCGCATCTGCCGCATCACGCGCCAGGACCAGCTCGGCGGTGCGTTGCTGGACCTCTTCCTCAAGGCTATCCTTTAAGCGCAGCAGCTCTGCTTCTGCCTGCTTGCGTTCGGCAATCTCCTTTTCGAGAGAGTGGACCACGCTGTCCAGCTCGGCAGTCCGTTCCTGGACTTTATGTTCCAGTTCTATGCGAGCCTGGCGCAATGCCTCCTCGTTTTCTTGCCGCTCTATGGCATACAGCATTGAGCGTATCAGCAAATCACTGTTAATCTGCCCCTTGACCAGATAATCCTGCGCCCCTGCCTGCACGGCCTGCAGAGCCACATCATCCTCCCCCTGACCTGTCATAACCAGTACGGCGACCGACTGCGGGACGCCTGCACGCAGGTGCCGCAGGGTATCTAACCCCATACTGTCGGGAAGCCCCAGATCCAGCAGCACCAGATCAATGCCCCCTTCTGCCAAACGCTGCAACCCGGCAGCGAGAGAGTCAACCCATTCCAGATCACAGCGCAGACCCCTGGCCTCCGCAAGCATCTCCTGCGTCAATCGCGCATCGCCTGGATTGTCTTCAATCAGCAAAACTGTGATCTGTTTTCGGCTCATACCATTCTCAAACCGTAGGTAGCCTTACGATGGTCAGCCAGAACTCCTCCACTGCACTCACCACTTTTATGAACTGCTCAAAATCAACAGGCTTGGTAATGTAGCAGTTCGCGTTAAGGTTATAGACTTTCAACACATCTTCCTCCGCCTGTGAAGTAGTAAGGACCACCACAGGAATTCTTTTCAGATCAGGGTCAGCCTTGATCTGGGCCAGCACTTCGCGTCCGTCCATTTTGGGTAGGTTCAGATCAAGCAAGATGAGGTCTGGACGGGGCATGTCGGCGTAGTCACCCTCCCGGCGCACGAATGCCATGGCAGCTTCGCCATCTTCCACCACGTGCAGACTGTTCCTTATTTTCCCCTCCCTGAGGGCTTCCTGCGTCAGCCGCACATCCCCGGGATTGTCTTCCACCAGCAGTATCTCGATAGATTTTGTATCTGCTCCATAATTCATAATGATGTTTCTCCTTATTTTTTCGGGATGGTAAAACTGAATTTTGTGCCACTTCCGGGTTCAGATTCCGCCCAGATGGTGCCACCGTGCCGCTCCACGATCTTCTTGCAGATTGCAAGTCCGAGACCGGTGCCAGGGTAAGTGCCACGGCCATGCAACCTTTGAAACAACAGAAAAATCCGATCCAGATGCTGGGCCTCAATTCCAATCCCGTTATCCTGAACAGAGATATGCCAGTACTCATCCTTTAGTTCGGCATGAATATTTATCTCTGGCTCCTCGTCACGGTGAAATTTGATAGCATTAGAGATGAGGTTCTGTAACAGCTGCGTTAGTTGAGTAACGTCCCCCACCACGGTTGGTAAGGGAGAGTGGGTAATCTGGACGCCGCTTTCCCTGACTACCACCTGAAGATTATCCGTCACCATTTCCAGCACCTGCTCCAGGTCTATGGACTGGAATGGTTCGGCACGGGTTGTGATGCGCGAGTAGGCAAGCAGATCTTCGATCAGAACCCGCATGCGCTTTGCTCCATCCACGGCAAAGCCAATGAACTCCCTGCCATCGGAATCAAGTTTATCCTTGTAGCGCTTTTCTATAAGTTGTACATAACTTGCCACCATCCGCAGGGGCTCCTGCAGGTCGTGTGAGGCGACATAGGCAAACTGCTCAAGTTCGGTATTGGAGCGCGCCAGTTCCCCTGTCCGTAGCACCAGCTGGGCTTCTGCCTGCCGCCGTTCCTCCACCTCTTTTCCCAGTTGCTCGTTGCTTTGCTGTAGTTCGCTGGTACGCTCCTGCACACGCTGCTCCAGTTCCAGGTGAGATTTGTGCAGTCCCTCCAGGGTCTCCTTGAGCTGGCCAGCCATGAGGATGAACGACCCGGCCAGCACCCCAATCTCGTCCTGGCGCGACGCGATACCACTCAATGAGCTCGTGTCCATATCGCCTGCAGAGACGGTACGCGCCACAGCAGTAATAGTGGACAACGGGGCCGTGATGCTACGGCCTATGGTATACCCCAGCGCAACCGCAAGGAGCACGCCGAAGATGCCGCCAAAGGCCATCGCCCATTTGCTACGATCAAACCGCCGATCCCCCTCGGCCTTTAGTTCAATGCCCACACGTACCTGAATCTCGCTGAGATTTGTCAAGATCTCGTCCACAATTCGCTGGGTGGTAAAAACTCTGCCTCCTGACTTGATACTCCGGATGGCAGACTCGGTGTTGCCCCCATTGACCAGCCGCACCTCCTCCGCCACCGCCTCCAGGTAGTTAGTCCATGCCAGATTAAACCTATTCAGGGCCTCTTTCTCCTCCGGCACCAGGTGTGTTGCTCCATAAAGCTTCATATTCTGGTCGACGGATTGAATTTGCCTGGCCATATCTTGCTCGAGTTCTGCGCGATCTTCCGGAAACATGATGAACCTGGACAAATCCAGCTTCAGCTTGAACTGCGCACCGTTTACGTTCCCCAACTGCTGAGCAGGCACCAGCCGGTCTGTATACATCCTGGTCATGCCGGCGTTGACGAGCTTTATGCTCTGGTAGCCTTCAAATGCCACGGCCACAATAATGAGCGCGATTGCCAGAAAGGTCGCAATCAATTTCGTTCCCGTCTTGAGATTATTGAATCCTGTCATTTTTTAACTCCGTATCGGTATTGTCTGGTGGCCCGTGACATCCTGGCGTTTCCACATTTGGCATGAGCACTCATCTATCCTTCTGCAAGGCCTGTAGGATAGCTGGATAATCGTAGTTCTCGGCCAGATGACTCAACGGCTTTTGCAGTGTTTTATCGTGGGTTGCAACCTGCTGGATAATCGCTTCAATACGCGCACTATTCAGGCTCTCTAGCGCCTCCACAAGATCGTGCCGTAACGCCTCAGGCAGATTCGTCAACATCTCCGGCGCCAGAGTCACATCTTGCTCTTGCGTTTCTGACACACCCTCGTAAAGGTATTTAACACCCAGATGCTTCGACAGGCAGTTATAGATTTCTGCCGCGCTGTAGGGCTTTCGCATATAGTCGTCCATGCCAGCTGCAAGTATCTCTTTACGTTCTTCTGCAAACGCCGAAGCGGTTACCGCGACGATCTTTACCTCCTTGCCGTTGGGCAGTTCACGGATGCGTCGCGTCGCCTCCATGCCATCCATCACCGGCATACGCCAATCCATCCAGATAAAATCTGGTTTCCAGCTCTGAAAAAGCTGTACTCCCTGTTCACCATTTTGTGCCAATTTGGTCTTGAAGCCCACGCACTCCATAAGTTTGGTGAGAAGGATTTGATTGTCACGCTGGTCTTCAACGATGAGGATGCGATATTCGGGTTGGCCGGGGGCAAGCATCACCAATTCACCCATGTCGGTCCGCTCCGGCTTGCTGATATCGCTCTCCTTCACTTCCTGCAGCGGTAGATCAATCCTGAATAACGATCCTACATCGGGCGTGCTTTCCAGACTGACGCTTCCATCCATCATCTGTACAAATTGACGCGTAATGGACAGTCCGAGTCCTGTGCCCCTGCTGTCGTCCTGCTCACCCAGCCGCACAAAGGGCTGAAACAGGCGCTGCTGATCTTCCGTGCTAATGCCGGGGCCGGTATCCGCAACCTCGATTTGAAGGTGGGCTGCTTCGTTTTTCTTCGTACCCAGTCGAAGGGTAATACCCCCCTGTAGGGTAAATTTGACAGCGTTACCTAAAAGATTTATCAGAATCTGGCGTAGGCGAGCCTCGTCGCCAACAATATATTGCGGAAAAACAGAAGATTGGTCCACTTGCAACCACAACCCTTTCTCCTCGGCACGCAGCCTCATCAAATCCACGACATCGCTCACCATAGTACTGAGGTCAAAGGGAGCGTTCTTAAGCTCCACGTGTCCTGCCTCTATCCTGGCGATTTCCAGCACGTCATTAATGAGCGCCAGCAGGTTCTCGCCACTTCGACTGATAATCTCGAGAGGTTCACGCTGGTCATGCGGTAGATCTGGATCGCGGCGAACAAGTGTGGAAAATCCTAGAATAGCGTTAAGGGGCGTGCGCAGTTCATGGCTCATGTTGGCCAGGAAGACACTCTTGGCCTTGTTTGCCGCCTCAGCGGCATTACGCGCCAACTGCAGCTCGCTGGTGCGCTCCTGTACCGTCACCTCCAACTGATCCTTGTAATGCACCAGCTCATCTTCTGCTTGCTTGCGCTTGGTGATGTCTGCAATATTTCCTATGAGTCGAACCACCTTTCCGTCTTCAAAAATGGGTTGCGCTGTGGTACGAATCCACAGCTCTCTTCCCTTAAACGTAGTGAAGGGTAGTTCAAGATCATAGGCTTCACCCTTGTCACAGGCATTCTGAAATACCTCAAATATAACCTGTCTGTCTTCTTCGTTGTAACACTTCAGACTTTCGGACAAATGATCAATTTCCGGATCGTCAGGTAGATCATGTATATGGTAAAGCTCCTCTGTCCAGAACGACTTGCGAGATTTTACATCGAATTCCCACCCACCCACTTGGGCAAGATGCTGCGAGGCGCTCAGCAATGCCTCACTCTTTTTCAATGCCTCTTCCGTCTGCTTGAGTTCGGTGATATCCAACCAGGTTTCCACCGCACCTACTACGTTACCGTCAGCGTCATTTATCGCGGAGGCGGTGAAAAATAGCCACAACCCATCCTTACCCAGTGCGGGAAAAAAGTCTATTGCCTCATATGCTCCTTCCAGCAGCCTGGATTTTGCAAATTTTCCGGCATACCATTTAGGAATCTGATCTACGGCGCCATCAATGAGCAGATCAGCCATGCAAGGTCGCTTCTCTGGATAAAATGCTGGCCACCAGTTATCGGTACCCAGCACATCCTCAGCCTTGATTCCGCTACTTTCCTCAATCGCTCTGTTCCACGCAATCACGTTGTGATCCTTGTCGATGACAAACTGTGGAACCGGAGAACCATCGAGAATATTCCTCAACAGCTTTTCATTCTTGCGTAACTCTTCTTCGGCCTGCTTGCGCTCGGTAATATCCTGCAACGTTTCTACGGCACCAACCACATTGCCTTCGAAATCTGTTATCGCTAAAGCAGAAAAATTCAACCACATCCCATCATCCCCCATCGCAGGGAAGAAATCTGTCGCCTCATAGGCACCATGCAACAACCTGGATTTGGCATACTTTCCTGGATACCACTGTGGAATTTGATCTTCAGCTCCGTCCACCAACAGATCAGCCAGGAGTGGCCGCTCGTACTCATAAAATGGCGGCCACCAACGCTTAGTGCCTATAACATCCGCCGCCTTAATTCCGCTATATTCCTCAATCGCCCTGTTCCAGAAAAGCACAATATGATCCCTGTCGATGACCACCACAGGAACCGGAGAGGCATCGAGAATATCTCTCAACATTTTTTCACTCTTACGCAACCTCTCCTCGGCCTGCCTGCGCTCAGTGATGTCGCTCAATAGCCCGGTCAGACCGACCACCACCCCCTCCTCCAGCAGCGGACGGCTGGATGAACGCACATACCGATAAGAGCCATCGCTGCATACCACTCGAAACTCTTGTGGCACTAGTATGCCGCGCAGAACTCTGGAAAAAGCGGCTTCTACTGTGACCACATCGTCGGGGTGCAGATACTTTTCGAATGTATTGCCAATAACCTCTTCAGGTAGATACCCACACAGGCTCTGTATGACCGGACTGATATAGGTAAAAGTACCGCCAACATCCAGACTAAAGATCACATCATTGATGTTCTCCACCAGAGTACGGTAGCGTGCCTGGCTGTCCGCCAATTCGTGGTGCGACGCCTCCAGATCCAGAAGCTTTTTCTGAAGTTGTGGATAGTAACTTTTGCGGATAGAGCGCTCACCCAGCCCGATGATCTTATCGCGCAGTGAAAATACTCCCGCTTCAGATTCAGAGCGCTTTTTCATACAACAACTCGATTTCCTGCACGTGGACCTTGCGCGGATTGGTGGCTAGACAGGGGTCGTTGAACGCATTGACCGCAAGCTGTGGAATATCTGCTTGTGTAACACCCAGCGTGGTGATAGTCGCCACAACCCCGGCAGCCTCACGCAGTTCGACCAGATGATTTATCAACAGTTGCTTCCTTTGTTCCTGTGGAAGTCCGCTCACATTTAGCCCCATCGCCAAAGTAATCTGCTCGTAGCGTTCGGATTCGGCCGAGTAGTTAAAATCCACCACATGATCCATTAGCAGTGCATTGCATACTCCATGTGGCAACCCCAGCAGCCCACCCAGGCCATGGGCCATGGCATGAACCAGTCCTAGACTAGCATTGGAGAACGCCAAGCCCGCCAACAGACTCCCCAGCATCATGTTGTTGCGGTATACCATATCCTGGGGATGCTTGATGGCCGGAACCAGGTTTTGCACCAACAAGGGAATGGCCGCCATGGCATTGATATCGGTGACCGGGGAACTGGCGTTGGAGACATACGCCTCGATGGCATGGGTTAATGCATCCAGGCCCGTGGCAGCAGTTAGCTCGGCCGGCATGGTGGTGGTCGTAACGGGATCGATCAGTGCCACATCGGGCACTACCGTTTTGCTGATGATGGCAATCTTTAGCTTACGGGCAGTGTCGTTAATGATGGCGAATTGGGAGACATCAGCGGAACTTCCTGCGGTGGTAGGGACACAGATCAGGGGTGGACCTGGCACCGGCACCTCATCCACACCCTCGAACGCCAGGATATCTGTTTCATTCGCATGGGCTATACCTATGCCTTTGGCGCAGTCAATTGCGCTGCCGCCACCCACGGCAATAATGATGTCGCATCCGCTGTGCTCGTATACCAGGACGCCAGCGGCAACCTCTTGCGCCTTGGGATTGGGCGTGACGTCCTGAAAGACCACCCAGGGGATATTTTCGGCCTCGAGCGAAGCCTGCGCTTTGTCCACCCAGCCGGCCTTCACAATGCCGGGATCGGTCACCAGCAACACCTTTTTAGCACCAAAGTTTCTGGCGTAGCGCCCAATTAGATCCATCGCCCCCGTGCCATAGACAAATTCCGGCACCACATATTTACGCAGTTCATGTGAAACCGGTTTTTCATCCAGTCGATGCATCTCTTCGACAGCGGGATCTTGGCGGGTGTTGATCGGACTGTTATCTGTCGGGGCACTCATGGGTCACGCCTCCCATCGACGCCCGCTGTCAAGGGGTGGGCCTTGGCGAGATTGTCGATCAGGAGTGACGGTAGCGTCATCATTGCAGCCTTTTCTTCTGACCACGCCCAACTCCTGTGACGCTCGTTGTGCCAGGATTCCCACCCCGATCGTACGCCCAACAGCTCAACATACTCGCTATAGCAGCTCTGGCATGTGAATACCGGACCCAGACAGTGTTGAAATATGGGATGTTTCATCGTCTCTCCATCACGGAGCTTCGCGCTCAAAGCTGGTAACCTAGCCACATCTCTTATGTAGCTGGGATAGATGTTTTTACCTATTTTTCCGCTTATTTAAGACGGATATGGGCTCAAACGCGCCTGCGTACTACCCTCAGTATAGCCGGGTAGTCGAAGATTTCAGGAAGGATGATCTGGCTTGCTTGTAGCGGTTGTGGATAGGAATTTACCTTCAGTAAATACGTCGCTTATGACATCACTTAAATTATCTGCACCGGATCGAATCAGCGTATGCCGTACCCTGGGAACAGCTAGCTCATACCTCTTAACTCGTACCGGAGATTAGCTCCTCTTTCTTGACAAAACGATAGCCATCCACCAGATTCATGATGATATCAGCCTCGCCAGGATACTCGGCACGACAAAGACAACAGCTTCCTCTTGCAAAGAGCTGTCTGCCAACGCCAGGTCTGCGTGTCTATCACTCGGGAGTGCGCTCAACTCAGCCTTCGCGGACACCGTCGCATTATGTTCTACCAAATAGGTGTTGTCATGTTTCTAGTTGATAGCCTTTTTCCTGAAACAGCGTTAGTGCTGCATCTACTACATCGGCATCGAATAGCAGATCACGTTGCTTCTTAATCTCCTCCAGCGCGCAATCAATACCGAGACCGTCACGATAGGGCCTATGGGAAGCCATTGCCTCAATAACATCGGCTACCCCAAGGATACGCGCCTCCAGCAGGATGTCATCGCTAATCCCTTTAGGATATCCGGAGCCATCGAGTCGCTCATGATGCTGAAGTATGATCTGTGCAATCGGCCAGGGAAAATCTATCCCCTTAAGTACCTCATAACCCCGTTCCGGATGCAGTTTTATCATGGAAAATTCAAGTTCGCTGAGTTGTCCCGGTCTGGAAAGAATCTCAACAGGAATACTGATTTTTCCAACATCATGCACCACTGCGGCTAGCTTAATCCCTTCAATTGTCTTTTCAGGCAACTCCATCTCATGGGCAATGGCGGCGGCTAACTTTGCTACCTGATGCTGGTGACCGGAGGTATATGGATCCCGTAGCTCAACCACGGCGGCTAACGCAGAGACCGATTCCAGCAGATTATTCTTCAATCTCCGCTCACTCTCCTGGAGAGATTGAGTGCGCTTCCACACCATATCTTCCAGATTATTGCGCAGGTGGTGTAGTTCTAGATGAGTTTGCACCCGAGCCAATAACTCCTCACGCTGAAATGGCTTGGTTACATAATCCACCCCGCCGATATCAAAGCCTTTCAGTTTCTCAGTCATTTCGGAAAGGGCGCTGACGAATATTACCGGCACATCTTTTATCTTTGAATTCCGCTTCAGGCGGCGGCAGACCTCGAATCCGTCCATACCTGGCATACTGATATCAAGCAAAATAAGCTGTGGTGGCTGGGTAGTAGCTGCGTGTAGTGCAAGTTCGCCATTGATTGCCGAACGCACCTGATAGCCCTCACCGCTAAGGATATCAGTAAGGAGCCGTAACGAGGCTGGCGTGTCATCCACGGCAAGTATGTATTCGTTATTGTTGTCGCTCATGACTAAATTGTCCCATCGCTTTGGTTAATGTATAGCTGCTTACTCTCCGCTCACAGCATCCAGTGCTCTTAATATATCAGGATAGTCGAATTCTGCGACTAGCTGGGTAAGAGTTTTCCCAAGCTCCGCATCTTTTCCGGCAATACGGTTAATCGCGGCATCAATCTGCTCACCATCAAGGGATTCCAGGGCCACCCTCAACCCATTGCGCAGTTGTGCAGGAACTGCACTCAAACGTTGGGGCGTAAGCAGATCATCGTCAAACTCTTGTGTTGAAGCATCAGCGAGGTAGGTGAATTTAATTCCTAGCTGCTTCTCCATACTGTCGTAGATTTCGTTTAATCTATAGGGCTTGCGTACGAAGCCGTCCATACCCGCCGCCAACAGTTCCGCCTGCTGCTCCTTGAACACAGAGGCGGTGACGGCAACAATCTTTACCCTATCGCCTGAGGGTAACTGACGGATACGCTGGGTGGCCTCCAGGCCACCCATAACCGGCATGCGCCTGTCCATCCAGATCAGATCCGGCTGCCACTGTTCAAAGATCTGTATACACTCCAGGCCATTCTGCGCCACCTTGACCTCCAGGCCAAGATCGGTCATCAGTTTGCTCAGTAGCAGTTGGTTGTCGCGATGATCCTCGGCAATGAGTATTCGGTAGGCTGTCTGCCCTGGCGCAAGACCAATCACTTCGCCATGCCCCATACTGCTGAGGCTAGTCACCTCCTCCTGCCTGGACTCTTCCAGCGGCAGATCGACGCGGAACAGCGATCCCTTACCTGGTGTACTCTCCACAGAGACACTGCCTGCCATCAGTTGAACGAACTGGCGTACGATAGAGAGTCCCAGACCAGTTCCCCCTTGCATCATCCCTGAAGCCAGCTGCACAAATGGTTTAAACAGGAGTTGCCGGTCTGCATCGCTTATCCCGGGTCCGGTATCCTCAACCTCAATCAGCAGGTGATGATGGGCATTATCTTTGACACCCAAGCGCATTGTTACCGAGCCATGATCAGTGAATTTCACCGCATTGCCCAACAGATTGACCAGAATCTGTCGCATCCTCGCTTCGTCGCCCTTGATGAAGCGGGGTAACTCAGGTGACTGGTTGTATTCCAGCTGCAAACCCTTCTGTAGCGCCCGCAGCTTCATCATGTCGCTTACTTCGCGTGCCATCCCGTGCAGATCGAAGGAGGCGATCTCAAGTTGTACCTTGCCGGCTTCGATCTTGGCGATCTCTAACACATCGTTGATAAGTTTTAACAGATGTTCCCCGCTTTGATTGATGATCTCAATGTTTGCCCGTTGCCCGGCACTTAGGCCTGGATCCTGGTCCATCAGTTGAGAGAAACCAATAATGGCGTTAAGCGGGGTGCGTAGTTCATGGCTCATATTGGCGAGGAAAGTGCTCTTCGCCTTATTGGCCGCTTCTGCCGCGTCGCGTGACAGGCGCAACTCGGCGGTACGGTCACGTACCAGTTCCTCAAGGTGGTCTCGGTATTGTGTCAGTTCATCCTCTCTCAGTTTGTGTTCGGTGATATCCTGCACTGTGCCGACGGAGCGTATTGGTTTGCCGACGGCGTCAAAATAACTTTCGCACTGCTCGCTGACATATTTGACCCGTCCATCCTTCATCAACAGGCGGTGGGTAATGTTATATGGCTGCATGTTGTTGAGTGACTCTGTATAGGCGGTGTTGACCTTTTCCCTATCATCCGGGTGGACCGCGCTGATAAATGCTTCGTAGGAGGCACCGAATTTTTCCTTGTCGATTTCAAAAATGCGGAATATTTCGTCCGACCAGAATAGTTTGTCATTGATCAGATCGAGTTCCCAGTTGCCAAGGAGAGCGAGACGCTGGGCCTCGACCAGTTGGCGTTGGCTCTCACGCATGTTGCGCTGTACCAGCAGACTGGTCAGTCCGTCACCGACTCTCCGGCCGATATCTTCCAGCATCTGTTCTTCTGCTTCGGTCCAGACACGGGCGTAGGAACACTGTTGCACACCAAATTGCCATGGCTTACCCACCTTGGGATAGAGGGCGACAGACATAAAAGATTTGAAGCCAAATCGTTTCGAGACCTCTTCAGGCAGAGGATGCTCTGTCTCCGGACCGATCTGCAGGGCACCGCTACGGTTCAACAACAGCTTCATTGTGGTGGCGACCTCTTCATCCATGGCGATCTCTTCATTTAATACACCGGGCCCGGGATACTGCGGGCGGGTGCTCTCCATGGGTACAGTCCAGGACTTTGAGCTCGGGTCACAGGGATAGAGCAGGAAAGCACGGTCGCAGGAGAAGATATCCAGCACCTCGTCAAGTACTTCACGCATCATAGCGTCGAGATCTGCGGCACCCTGAATGGCGCGATTAATACGGTCCATATTGGCCAGGAGTTGAGCATGGAGCTGGCGCTCCTGTTCAACCTGCTTGCGTTCGCTGATGTCATGACTGATGGCGAGTGCGCCGGTTATTTCATCCCGCTCATTTCGTTCTGGGACCATGCGCATCTCATATACAGCAGGGTTGTTGCTTTTGGCAGGCATGCGAAATTCGAATTCCTGGCTCTCACCCGTGGCGAGAACCTTATCAAGTGCCTGTGCGTAGGACTCATAACTTCCATCAGTATGGAATTCGCGGACACGCTTGCCGATTCTATCCCAGGCATGAATGCCAAGAAGTGATTCGAGAGCAGGGTTGAGGTAGATGGCCCGTCCTTCCTTATCGTAACGGATGATATTGTCTGGCATGCTCGCTGCCAGAGTGCGGTAGTGCCGCTCGCTTTGAGCGAGTTTACGCAGTGAGCGTCTGGCCCGTCCGACCATGACGAAAAGGCCGGCGCTAGTCAGCGCAAGCAGCAGTAGCATTCCGGTCAAGATCACGATCCACCATTTGTATTGATACCAGAGGTCAATCAGTCGGATTGTCGGTGCGCGATCAAAGGGGGGCAGGCGCAGGTTGCGAAGCAGGTTTTCCACACCGTCGTAGTTGGCGGGAATTCCAAATCCGAAGATATTGGAACCGGAATCTTTTAGGATCTCAGCAGGCATCAAATAGAGGGCGGCGGCCAGGCGGCTGGCAAGTTTTGCATCGATATGGGGCATGATGAGCACCGGCCACTCAGGGTAGAGTCTGGTGGAGACCGCAAAGGGAAATTCAGGTAGCTGCTGGCGGTTGATAACCTTGAACTGGCCGGTATCGAGCTTCCCCTTCTGGGCCAGGGATTCAAGCACACCGGCACGAATAAAACCGGCATCGGCACGACCTTCCAGCACCGCTTGTATAACGCGATCATGGGGCTGGCCGGTGAGCAGTAGCCTTTCGCCTGTGGGCAAGGGTACACCTGCCTCAGCCAGTTCGAGAGCTGGCATCTGATAACCGCCGAATGCCTCCTGCGACACAGAGGCGATACGCTTATCGTCAAGGTCTTCCAGTGACACGATATCGCCGCGACCCGCCAGGGTAAAGATTACAGCGCCATAGGCGTTTAGATGATGCGCCCCATCATGTTTGATCAGTGTAGCCAGCGGAGACGAGAGACCGGCGGTGTGCTGCAGGAGAATGTACTGGTTCGCCGTGGTAATCACCAGATCCACAGAACGCTTCTCCACAGCGTCACGTATCTCTGCATGATCATAGACGGCGAGTTCGACAGGGCACTCCAGTCGAGACTGTAAATAGTCGGCTACCGCTCGCCACTGCTCCATCACCTGTGGTTTAGGCCGATAGGCGAGTACGCCAAGTTTCAGTGAAGCCTGATCTTGCCCGGCCATAACCGGGCAAGAGATCAGTAACAGCATGATAAACGGGATCAGACGTTTCATCTATCACGCTCTGTTCGAGGCATCAAATTATCCAACGCGTTTAATATGGTTGGGTAATCATAGTTGTCGGCCAGGTTTTCCAGTAGCCGCGCCAGGGTGCGGTCTTTTTCAGCAATACGGCGGATAACCTCAGCAATGAGCTCACTGTTCAGCGTGTCCAGCGCTTCATGCAGTGTCACACACAGTTCATCATCAAGTTCCCCCAGCATCTCTGAGGTCAGGGTGGAGGGGGGGCTTTCCCGCTTGGGGGATTCGTTGCTGTAGAGGGTGTTCAATCCCAGCTGGCTTTCCAGGCAATCGTAGATCTCATCGAGGTGGTAGGGTTTGCTGATGTAGTCGTCCATACCCATCGCGCGCAGCTCTATCTCGTTATCCTTTAGAGCGGAGGCGGTGACGGCGACGATCTTCACCTTGTCGCCGCTGGGCAATTCGCGAATGCGCCGGGTGGCCTCCACCCCGTCCATCACTGGCATGCGCCGGTCCATCCAGATCAGGTCCGGCTTCCATTTCTTGAATAGCTGTACACACTCCTCGCCGTTCTCCACCACCTTCGTCTCCAGGCCAAGGTCGGTCATCAGTTTGCTCAGCAGAAGCTGGTTTTCGCGCTGGTCTTCGGCGATAAGGATTCGATAGTGGGGCTGTCCCGGCGCCAGCCCCGATATCTCTCTATAGCGCCGCTCGTTCAGTTGCGGGGTTTCTGCCTTATCAACCTCTTCCAGTGGCAGCTCCACACGAAACAGCGAGCCCTTGCCCAGTTCGCTTTCGATAGATACTTTTCCACCCATCAATTGGACTATCCGCTGCACGATGGTAAGCCCCAGGCCAGTACCCTCTTTCGAGGCACCTGTAGAGAGTTGCTCGAAAGGGTGGAACAGGAGCTGCTGATCCTTTTTGCTTATCCCTGAGCCACTATCCTCGACCTCTATCAGAAGATGGTGATGTGCATTTTGCCTGCTACGCAGGCGGATGGTCACGCCGCCCTGTTCGGTGAACTTCACCGCGTTACTGACCAGGTTAATAAGGATCTGCCGTAGTCGCGCTTCGTCTCCCTTGATGAAGCGGGGAATCTCTGAGGATTGATCCAGATCCAGCTGCAACCCCTTCTGTTGCGCTAACAGCCTCATCATATCGCTCACTTCCCGAACCAGTTCTTGCAGGTCAAAGGTAGCAATCTCCAGTTGTAGTTTTCCCGCCTCAATTTTGGCGATCTCCAACACATCATTGATCAGCCTTAGCAGGTGATCACCGCTGTTATTGATGATTTCCAGGTTTTCCCGCTGGCTGGCACTCAGCGACCGATCCTTATGCATCAGTTGCGAGAAGCCAAGGATGGCATTGAGTGGAGTGCGCAGCTCATGGCTCATATTGGCGAGAAACACGCTCTTGGCAGTGTTGGCCAAGTCAGCTGCGTCGCGCGCCAGACGCAACTCATCAGTACGCTGCTGGACAGTTTCTTCCAGGTGCTCCTTGTAGCGTAGCAGTTCCTCTTCGGCCTGCTTGCGCTCGGTGATGTCGCGCCCTTCAGTGATGAGCTGAAACACACGCCCTTCAGTATCGGTAACGGGCTTGAGGGAGAAGTCAATGCAATGAACGGCTCCATCCGCCTTGGTATGGGTGGCCTCGAAACGTACCAGTTCCCCTTCTGCCGCTTGCTGGACCGCTGCTCGCAAGCGCTGCTGCAACTCAGTGGAGTGCGCCCACCAGGGCGTTTCCCAGAAAGGCTTGCCGAGCACTGCGTCTTCGCTAACGCCGGCAAATTGCAGCGCGGTCTGATTAACCTGCAGGACCATACCATCCGTACTCAACACGCCGATGAACTGAAAGGCTTGATCGAAGACCACGCGGAATTTCTGTTCGCTCTTTCGCAACAGCTCCTGATCATGCTGCATCTGCTGCTGTGAAGTGCGCAGACGTTGCGAAGCATCATTTAACGATGCAGCAAGATTGACGATTTCATCGGTGGAGTGTCCGACCGTGACCTGATCACCTTTCTGTTCGTTCAGCCGCTGGGCAAAATCGGTCAGAGTATGGATGGAGCGTACCAGAGGGCGAAACACCAGAAGCAGCAGGCCGGTGCTGCAGGCCACCCAGAACAGGGAGAGCATGATGGTAGCGCGCCAGGTCTCGGCCTTGGCCGCGTGAATTGGCGAGAGATCGTAGCTTGCCTTGAGCCAGCCAAGTGGGGTGCCGGCCGCGATCGGTTGCCAGACAACCAGATGATCGTCCTTGACACTGGTCGTGGTCGAAAAATCAGTGGGTGGAGGAATTCGTTCGACTCTCTGCAGCCGCAGCACTTTGCGGCCTGAGCCTCTCTCAATATCACCGACCACGAAGCCATTCGGTTCCACGACCTGGAGCCGCAAGATATCTGTCAACTCCGCCGAGTGTATCAAAAAGGACTCCAGCCCCGCGAAGTCATCTAGAACAAGATAATAGGCGCAGCGATCAGCGAGGTGCATGGTTATGTTCGACGCGTTCCGGCGCATGGCAGCCTCGAGCATGACGGTCTCTCTGCTGGCAGTCAACCAACCGGAAGTAACCCCGGTGGCGAGCAGGATGCAGGAGACGAGCAGGATCAGTTGCGTATATAGACGGCTCGGCAACAGCGGCAACCTATTTCCCCCAATTCGACAGAAGTTTCACATCCATACTTTGCAGCGCCTTATAGTCCCTTTCATAATCGGCGACCATCGGGGCTGGCATTCTGACCTGGCCCATGAGTTTTTTGCCTTCGGGTGTTTCCGCAAGGGTGAATATACCCTTCCTGACTGCCGCCTGGACCATCTCCGGAATACGGGGATGAGCGCAAAGCGGAGGAGCAGGGATGGCGGACGACTCCATCAAGATCCGGAGTTGACCGGGAATATCCTTCGTATCCCTGTTAATC
This sequence comes from Sedimenticolaceae bacterium, assembly GCA_050291365.1. Taxonomy (GTDB): domain Bacteria; phylum Pseudomonadota; class Gammaproteobacteria; order Chromatiales; family Chromatiaceae; genus JAAGZL01. Next base: position 95,438 of record JBNKJS010000044.1, read on the forward strand.
GCCGGGCCGACGCTCACTCCAGCATCCGCCTTGCCCAGCAACACCTGCATGATTACATTCTTCGTCGAACCGCTGTAGTCAGTATCGAAAGACATTTTTTCGTTTTGCAGCGACAACGCGCGTTTGAGAAAGATGGTACAGACATTCTTTTCACCGACAAAAGCGATTCGCTTGTCAGCCAGGTCGTCAATGGTCTTTACGGGAGAGTCCTCGCGCACAAAGATCATGGCCTTAACGGTATGGCTGCCCCGGACCAACGGCACAAAACCCTGCATCTCATGGGCCACCACGGTCTGGAGGGCATTGGCGAAGATGAAATCTGGGGCCTCCGGCGAGATAATGTCCCGCTCGAAGTCACGCATTTTTTCGTACACCTTCAAACGGAAGGTAAGACCTGTGGCCTGGGAAAGCTGTTCCGCGAACGGCGACCATTTCGTATGGGTGACCACCGGAGACCAGGTGGGAATGATGCCGATGTGATAGACCTTTCCCTCCTCCTCCTCCTCCGCCGCAGCCAATGGTTGGAAGACCATAACCAGGGCGGCACACAAAAGTAGTGCGAAAAGAGTGGTTATTCTGCTAATCAGGGGCGCTTGCATGGTTTTGGATAACTTTATGGCTTTGAATAATCTCATGCTGATACCCTCCTGCTTATTGTCTCAGCTAGGCTGGAAGTGGTGTTTTGTTCACGATTCTGTTACGAAAAGTAGAGTGTGGCAGCGCGATCAATTTCTCCCTCGTCCCAGACTCGTCCGCCGTGCCGATGAATGATGAATTGCACAGCGATATAAAGGGGTTCGACTCATTGATTAGCATGCCAAATATCTCTACTCTTTTCACAGCTCCATGTTCTGTCGAGGCCTAACTACTCCGGGCCGTCTGCAAGCAATCCAGTGGGTTCATCCCGATCAACTGGAAATATGATATTCTCATTCATAGAATAGACCATAGGTTAATCGATAACTCTTATAAAAAAGCTACTGAAAAAAATTATCCGACTTTCGCACTTCCAAATTCAATTCACCAAATATATTTAAAGGGTCAGAATGGAATGGCGCTTACTTAAGGCTAATTTACTGTCTTTGCGAGTACGTTTCCATGAAGGTTGGAACCTATCCCGATAATGCACACACCGAGAACTGCAAAGACATTTATAAGTTTCGGAATAATGACAAACTCAGGTCGCACGAGACCTGATCTTGCCCGGCCATAACCGGGCAAGAGATCAGTAACAGCATGATAAACCTAAGCAGTGGTTTCATCTTGCTACACACCATCACCCTCTGATCTGTTCAAACTATCCAATGCGTTAAGGATAGTTGGATAATCGAAACTATCGGCGATAATCTTCAGCGACTCCGCCAAGGGTTGGTCTTTCTCGCTAATCTGTTGAATGACCTCCGCAACGCGCACGCTATCCAGAGTGTCCAGTGCCTCTCTCAGTGCTGTTTGCAGTTCATCCCCTATCCCGGCCAACATAGTCGGTGTAAGAGTGGTGGGAGGTCTGATCTCTTTTTGACCAGCGTCATGGTAGATAAATTGCAGTCCCAAATGTCGCGCCATGCTTTCGTAGATCTCGTTAAACCGATAGGGCTTGCTCACGATCTCGTTCATGCCGGCCGCGATCATCGCCTCATGCTCCTCCTTAAAAGCCGAGGCGGTCACGGCTACGATTTTCACCTTATCTCCCCCCGGCAGTTGCCGGACACGACGTGCTGCCTCCTCGCCATCCATCACCGGCATGCGCCGGTCCATCCAGATCAGATCCGGGCGCCACTCCTGGAAGATTTTGAGGCACTCTTTACCGTTTTGCGCCAACTTCACATCCATGCCTATATCGGTCATCAACCGCATCAACAGCAGTTGGTTTTCCAGTTGGTCTTCAACAACCAGAATTCGGTAGTTTGGCTGACCAGGTGCCAGTTCAACTCTTCCAGCCCGTGTCTCAAACTCCTGTTCGACTATCTCTTCCGCATCCACAGGCTCGACGGGCAATTCAACTTGAAACAGGGAGCCTTTGCCTAGGCTACTTTCGATACCGATAGTGCCACCTATCAGTTCGACATACTGTTTGGTGATGGTAAGTCCCAGGCCGGTACCTTTCTGTTCACCCCCTTCCGCCAACTGCACGAAAGGCTTAAACAACCGCTTCTGGTCCTCTGGACTAACGCCAGGGCCAGAATCCTCTACTTCGATCAGCAGGTGAGGCTGCTCGCCTTGCCGCGCACCCAGGCGAACTGTGACGCCACCCTTTTCGGTAAATTTCACTGCATTGCCTACCAGGTTGACCAGGATCTGCCGCAGGCGCGCCTCATCACTTTTAATGTAGCGGGGAAATTCCGATGACTGTTCAAGTTTTAGTAGCAGTCCCTTCTGCTCGGCACGTAGTTGCATCATATCGGTGACATCGCGCACCATGCCATGCAGATCAAAGGCAGATGTCTCCAGTTGCAGTTTGCCTGCCTCAATCTTGGCAATCTCCAGCACATCGTTGATCAGGGTCAGCAGGTGCTCACCGCTGCGGTTGATGATATCCAGGTGCTCCCGCTGCTCAACTGATAAACCTGATCCCTCCTGAATCAGGCTGGAAAAGCCCAATATGGCATTCAGCGGCGTGCGCAGTTCGTGACTCATGCTGGCCAGGAAAACACTCTTGGCCCGGTTGGCCGCCTCTGCGGCATCGCGGGCTCTAATCAGTTCCGCCTCGAACTCTTTTTGCCTGGTGACATCGTACATTGAGGAGACAGCTCCCAGCTTTTCTCCCGTATCGCTGAACATTGGCTGTCCGGCACAGAGCATGAAACGCCTACTGCCATCTGTATGCTCGATAATCATAGGTTGTTCGCGTACTTGCTCTCCTTTGAAGGCGCGATAGAGGGGGATCTGCTCGGTAGGCATCGGCGTAACACCGTCCTCTTGAAGCAGACTATAGTGCTCGGACCACTGCTCCGGCGGCAGATCCACCCGCTCAACACCGTGCATCAGGCGAGTGGCGCGGTTGAAGTAGGATAGCCGGCCCTCTTTATCGCAGGCCACAACACCGTCGGTGATATTCTCCAGCACCGCCTCGGTGAATACCTTCTGCCGCACTAGTTCTGCGGTGCGCTCATCCACCAGTTCGGAGAGGTGGTCACGATGCTGCTGCAGCTCGCTCTCCCGCTGTACCAGGGTATTGAGCATGGCGTCGAAGGCATCGCCTAGCTTGGCCGCCTCGTCGTGGCCTTGGAGCTTAACCCGCTTCACCCGATCGCCGGCCTGGATGGCATCAGCCACTGATTGGATAGCGTATAAACGGCGCGTTAGACGCCAACCCAGGAAGGCCACCGCCAGGGAGCCGATGAGGATGGCGGCGATGCCATTGATGATACCGCTTCGCGTGATGGTCCTCAGGCGTTTCGCCGTGGTCTCCTGGCCAAGGCCGATCCGTACCCAACCAATATCTGTGCCGGCCAGCACCACAGGTGTAACCACATCCACCAGTTGAGCAGTCCGTCTAATAATCTTGCTCTTGGTTTCATAGGGCCCATTGAGGCTGAGATCCTTTAGGTATTTACCTACCACTGAGGTATCGCTGTGGGCCAAAACATGTCCATGCTGGTCCAGGATCATGGCGAACAGGAGATCTGGATAACGGCGCTGGGCGTCGATGATCTCCTGTAACCCTGAATAGTCCCGGGCCGCCAGCCAGCCTGAGGATGAGGTGGCGATACTGTTGGATAGAGCAGTGGCATACTCGGTCTGGCGCTCAAGCAGCATCTCCTGTTGCCGGTCGGTTAGGTACCAGACGAATAGAGCCATCATAACCGCATTGAGCAACGCAATACCTAGTATGAGCTGGCCACGCAGGGTGCCGAAAACCGTCCCCAGGAGGCGAGCCGACAGGCCGTCTCCGCTCTGACTCATTTTTGCTCCACTGGTCGAACCTGCTGTTCGAAGGTGGCGACGTAGTCGCGCACTCTATCATAGCTGGAGTCATTGGCAATATGAAAACGTGCTGTGGTGCTGCTTTCGAGGATAGCTCTCCCCTCCTCGGTCTTATCAAGATCAACAATCAGCTTCTGCACCTTATCACGCAACGCAACAGGTATGTCATCACGAACCATGAATGAATTATTCATCAACGGCGGCGTTTCCCAGATAAGTTTCAACTGGGCCGCCTGTTCTGGATGATCCTTCTGAAACAGCCGCCAGGGTGGCGGCCAGGTGGCACCGGCGGCGGATTTACCCAGGTAGGCGTTCATAATCGAGGACTCCTGTGAGCCCACGTAGATATTCTTGATATCACTGTTGATGTCCAGCCCGCTCTGGTAGAGAAAATACTGAGGCATTATGCATGCAGCCAGGGCGGTATGGGAAGGATAGCTTACGACCTTACCCTTGAGGTCAGCGGGAGTGTTGAGGCCACTATCCTTACGTACTATAAAAATACCTTTGAAGTCATCGGCGTCCCCCGCCATGGCGATGACGTGATAACCGACCTTGATCGCCTCCAGGGTGTGCCAGGGATTGGGCAGCAGAAAATCCGGGGTGCGTGCGCGGAACTTGCGCTCGTAGTCCTGATAGTCACGCGACGCCTCCAGAACAAAGCTGGCTTCGGGAATATTGCTATTCAGATAGTCCACCAAGGGCTGGTATGCCTCGGCCAGCTTCTTTGGGTTATGCAACGGATGGATGGCGAGGTGGTAGTTGGGCTGGTCAGTATCCCCGGGGCCGCTACCATACTCAGGACCAGAAGGAGGCGGCGACCCAAAATCACAGGCCACAGCAAATATTGATGTCAATAAAACAGTCAGGATCAAACGTACATGGCTCATATCAAACTTTCCTCATTGAGTACATCAAGAATTATCTGGTAATCAAAACCTCCGGCGATCTGGGACAAGCTGTCAGCCAGCTCTGCATCCAGCTCGGCCACTTGCCGGATGGCGGCATCAATGGCATTGGGTTCCAGTCTCTCCAGAGCGTCCCGGAGTTCCCTACGCAACGCCTCTGGCAGAACAACCAGCTTTTCTACATCCAGTGTCGACACTGACCTATTAGCACTAGTTTCAGTATAGATGAAACGTAACCCCAGCTGACTTTCCAGAGTGTTGTAGATATCCTTAAAGCTATATGGCTTGCGCACCACGCCATCCATGCCGGCAGCTATCATTTTCTCATGCTCTTCCTTGAGGACCGAGGCCGTCACAGCAACAATCTTC
>JBNKJS010000045.1:0-80647 GCA_050291365.1 Sedimenticolaceae bacterium
CAAAGGCCTTGGTCTCACCACCGTGAGTATCAGCCATTACCTTAGTCAACGCCGCTGTAAGTGTGGTCTTACCATGGTCTACGTGACCAATTGTACCTACATTAACATGCGGTTTTGTACGTTCGAATTTTTCCTTGGACATCGAATTTAATCTCCAAATATATTCTTCAAATTAAAAGTTATTAAATCAAATTCACGCGCTATTCCGCACGTCTCAGCTACAAAACTGGAGCCCAGGAGCAGATTTGAACTGCCGACCTCACCCTTACCAAGGGTGCGCTCTACCGACTGAGCTACCCGGGCCTAAACCTAGGGCCGAGGTTCCAGGGCCCAGGACCCAGGTCATACATCCCCGGCCCTCAGCCCTGATCCCTAGGGCCTACTTTCTTGGAGCGGGTGATGGGAATCGAACCCACGTATTCAGCTTGGAAGGCTGAAGTTCTACCATTGAACTACACCCGCGCTGACTCGATTTCAAACCATCGCGCCACTTGTAACAGCCTATATATAATAGTAGGGGTGGAAACACGCACCCAGCCAGACCAAAGCCTGGCGATTACTATTATCAACCTCTGATGGAGGCGGGGGGGGGGATTATTCAGGCCTTCGGCCTTCACCCTCCGGGTCGTTGCTGCGCAACGATCTCCGCCGCTATGCGGCTCCGTCGAACCTCCACCGGTTCTCATCCTCCCCAAAACAGGCTACGGATGACAACTCTAACTTCTGGTGGAGGGGGGAGGATTCGAACCTCCGAAGGCGGAGCCGTCAGATTTACAGTCTGATCCCTTTGGCCACTCGGGAACCCCTCCAAACATAAGCGGGCTATTTTGATTTAGATTGCCCCCGCATGTCAACATCCAACAGGACGTTTTTAGCCCTTTTTTTCAGTAAAAACACGGCTTTTTGTTACAAGACGATTAAACTGACCGCCAATGATCAGCTATCGGTATGCAGATCCTTCATCACAGACTGGCATTCACCTTCCAATATTTTGCCGAACAGTGCGGTTGCACGCTCCAAACCAGACTCAATGGCAATCGCGTCATCACGGGACGGGTTACCCAATACATAGTCCGTAACCAAATCACGCCCGCCCGGATGATTTATGCCTATACGTAACCGCCAGAAATCCTTACTACCCATGGCGCTAATGATATCCCTCAAGCCATTATGACCTGCATGACCACCAGCTTTTTTCAGCCTCACCTCACCTACAGCCAAATCCAGCTCATCATGGGCCACCAGAATCTGTGACACATCAATCTTGAAGTATTTCGCCAGACTGGATACTGATTGACCGCTCCCATTCATATAGGTCGAGGGCTTCAGTAGCCAGCACTCTTTACCATCGACCAGGATACGGCAGGCTGCCCCGTGGAATCTGCCCTCCACTTTAAACTCACCGCCATAGCGGCGCGCCAGCACATCTACAAACCAGAAACCACAATTGTGGCGATTCTGTTCATACTGCCTGCCTGGATTACCCAGGCCAACAACAAGTCGGATGGGATCTGCCACGGTAATTAGTCGAAGCGAGGAACAGGGGTTATACGGCTCAGAAAGCCAACCCCTGACCTCGTATTCACTCCATCCCCTCTATTCTTCGCCAGCCGGCTCGTCAGATGCCGGAGTCTCTACAGCACCCTCGTCTCCTTCAGCCTCACCCTCTTCAGCCATGCCAGTGTGAGCGCTGTGTACGGACACTACAAGTGCATCCTGCTCCTCACCCTGCGCCAAAGCAGGAATCTCAACGCCTTCAGGCAACTTTAGCTCAGAGAGATGCACGTTATCACCGATCTCCATCTCTGACATTTCTACGTTAATAAATTCCGGCAGGTCCTTTGGCAGACAGAGGACTTCCACGCTAGTCATGTAGTGAGACACAGCTCCTCCTACCTTGACACCTGGCGCAACATTTTCGTTAACGAAGTGAAGTGGCACACTGGTACGCAGTTTTGTATCTGCAGACACGCGCTGAAAGTCAACATGGATCAACAAAGGCTTGGCAGGGTGACGCTGCAGGTCCTTCAAGATCACTTTCTCACCCTTGCCATCTACCTTCAAATTCAAGATATGTGAGTAGAAGGCCTCATGCTCCAGATGCAACGCCAGCTCATTATGTAAAAGCGAAATCATCTTTGGTTCTGACTTTCCTCCATAGATGACCCCTGGCACTTGGCCGCTACGACGCAGGCGGCGGCTCGCACCCTTCCCCGCATCATCACGCGACTGCGCATTGATTTCAAATTCGTTTTTCATGACATTCTCCAAATAACAACTTACTGTAAAAAATGCCACTTCCCCGCGACCAGGAAAGCGGCTTCTGTTTTGGACTCCAGCCTAAGGCCACAATCCGAAATCTATTCACTACTCCATAAAGAGGGAGCTTACCGATTCATTATATGAAATTCGGCGAATTGTCTCTGCCAGTAGCTCTGCGACGCTGATCTGTCTGATCTTGCCACAGGCCTGCGCTGCATCATTCAACTGTATGGTATTAGACACCACCAGTTCATCCAACATGGAACCAGAGATATTCTTTACCGCCGGGCCAGATAACACTGGATGTGTACAGTAGGCAACTACCCGCTCTGCCCCGTGCTCCTTCAAGGCCTGAGCCGCCTTGCACAAAGTGCCAGCAGTGTCGACCATATCATCGATCAGAACACAGGTTCGTCCTTCCACATCACCGATGATATTCATCACCTTTGCCTCATTGGCCTGGGGGCGGCGTTTATCGATGATTGCCAGATCGGCATCATCCAACTGCTTGGCCAGAGCCCTTGCTCGCACCACACCACCAACATCAGGCGAAACCACCATCAGATTTGGGTACTTCTGACGCCAGACATCACCCAGCAGGATGGGCAACGCATATATATTATCTACAGGGATATCAAAAAAACCCTGAATCTGATCTGCGTGCAAATCCACTGTCAGCACACGATTTGCGCCCGCTGCTGCCAGCTGCTTCGCAACCAAACGCGCAGTTATTGGCACCCTGGCCGAACGCGGCCGTCTATCCTGCCTGGCATAGCCATAGTATGGGATTACCGCCGTAATCCTATCGGCCGAAGCCCATTTCATAGCATCAATCAATACCAACAGCTCCATCAGATTATCGTTGGTAGGATTGGAGGTGGACTGAATCACATATATATCGCGCCCACGCACATTCTCTTGAATCTCGGCCATTACCTCACCGTCGCTGAACTTGCCCACGACCGCCCGACCGAGACGAATCTTAAGACGCGAGGTAATATCCGACACCAACTCCGGGTTAGAGTTGCCGGAAAAAACCATAATGCCGCTGTTTGGCACGATATGACTCCTGACTGACTGTATATATATAGTATGGCTGGGGCGCCAGGATTACTCAGGACATCCAGTCCTTCGCCCCTTCGGGGTCAGCTTCGCTGTTCAGATTTGCTCCCGGCAAATCTGTCGAACCTTCCAGGCTCTCATCCTGCACCCACAAAATATCTGTAATGCACTTTTAACTAATATGGCTGGGGCGCCAGGATTCGAACCTGGGTATGCAGGGATCAAAACCCTGTGCCTTACCGCTTGGCGACGCCCCAAAAAATCTCGCTCAACTGCCGCCCAACATATCCAGAACCGGCGAGTTATTAACCCCTCTCACCACCACTCCCTTCATATGTCCAGGCAGCTTTTCCAGCACCTCCATCGCCTCTCCTTCACTATCAAAAGCAGCAAAAACAGCTGCTCCAGTACCGGTCAATCTCGCATCTGCGTATTTACCCAGCCATCTGATAGCTTCCGCCACCTCAGAATGCCTTTTAGATACTACGGGCAAGCAGCTATTTTCCCTGCTGCCAGCAAAGAAGTCGGCTATTGTGATGCGGGCAGAGTCCCGTGTCAATTCAGGATCGGAAAAAATTTCTGCTGTCGAGACGTGGCAGAGGGGAAACAGAACTGTATACCACACTTCTGGGATGGTAACTGGCTCAAGCTGCTCTCCTACACCCTCAGCCCAGGCCGCCACACCGCGGATAAATACCGGCACATCCGCACCCAGTTGCAGCCCCAGACCTGACAGTTTTTCAGTAGAAAAATCTAAATCCCAAAGCTGATTTAGGGCAAGCAAGGTTGTGGCGGCATCTGAGCTTCCGCCGCCGAGGCCAGCACCCATAGGAATATTTTTCCTTAACTCTATCTCTACTCCGGCCGTTATCCCAGCTTCCGCCTGAAGCAAGCGCGCCGCCCTCACCACTAGGTCGTCATCTTCCGGCACATTTTTAATCTCAGAGATTCGGATAATCTCGCCATCGCCCCGCAACCGAAACCTGAGTTGATCGGAGATATCGATGAACTGAAACACCGTTTGCAACAGATGATAACCATCGGTTCTGCGACCAACTATGCGCAACATAAGATTTAATTTGGCCGGAGCCGGCCATATCTCTCCCCAACTCACAAGACAGTACCCTATATCCCCAAACGTTTGATGGCCTTCAACAAATACTTATTATCAGGATGCTTCTTTAGCGCCCCTTGTATAATCTCTTGAGCCTCAGCTTTTTTCCCCGTAACCCATAGCAACTCTCCTAGATGTGCGGCTATCTCCACATCCTGCACCATGGCAAAAGCGCGGCGCAAATATCGCAACGCCTCTGTATAGTTGCCCAATCGGTACTGGACCCAACCCATACTATCCAGAATTGCCGGAGACTCAGGCTTTAAGGCCAGAGCCTTATTTATATAATCCAGGGCCTCCTGGTATCGGTCGGTCTGATCTGCCAATGTATACCCTAGGGCATTCCAAGCATCCGCATGATCTGGCTTATGCTTCAGAATAAAACGTATATCCCTTTCCAGGACATCTACCCTACCTAAAGCAGATGCAGAGAGCGCCCTGGCATAGAGCAGATCAAGATCATCTGGATAGTCATTAAGAGCAGCATCGAATAACTCTACAACCTTATCGTGAGTCGAGTGTTTGCGCAGGATATCGCCTTCTAGGATATACAGGTCCACAGAACGATCAGGCATTCTTGTACGCATACCAGAGAGCATAGCCCTGGCCTTATCCAGTCCATCCTGATCCGCTACCAGCCCTACAATTCTGGCCTGGGCGTTAAACATATATTTCCCACTCTTTACTTTTCCGTACCACTCTAAGGCGTCTTCAGGTTTCTCCTCTATCTCTGCTATACGACCCAAATAGAAGGCAGCATCCTCAACCCTCTTTTTGGACAGGAAAAGCCCATTAAAATAGCTCTTTGCCTGTTTATATTTCTCCAGTTGCAGCGCCAGGATGCCAAGAGAAAACGTTACATCAATATCATCAGGGGTCAGTTTGCTCAGTAGCTGAAACTGCTGATACGCCTGTTCTGGCTTATTCAGTTCAATTAATAAACGCGCATAGGCAGTATTCAGCGCCTTACTCTCAGGCACTTTCTTAAGCGCATGCATCATGGCGTTCATTGCGCCGGCAGGGTCCTCTCTTTCCACATAAATGCGAGCCAACAATATGTGGGCCTTCTCCATTTTTGGTTTGATTTTTATAGCCTGACGGATTTCGTTATCCGCCACATCCAGCCTCTTTGCCATAACTGCAACCAAGGCAACCGCATATCTGGCATTGGCATTGGACTTATAATCCAAGATCAAAGACTGCATCAGTTTCAAGGCAAGCTGGTTATTCTTTCCGGAGGCTACAGCGACCATGGCCTGGGCAAACCCATCCTGACCATCCATCTCCAGCAACTTAACCAATAACTTCAAATGCCTTAAGGCAGCTTCCGAATCTTCCATCTGCACATAAAGCATGACTGCCATCTGCCTTGCCTTGATAGATTTCGGGTCAAACTCAATCCAGCGTTTCACCGCCTTCATAGCCCCAACATTATCTTTCTGATGCAGGGCGATCCTGGCGGCACGTTCTGCCGCTACAGCATCTTTTGCTAGGTCTGCGCTCTTTAACTGATGCTTATACGCCAGATCAAGATCCTGGCGCTGCAGGGCAATCTCTCCCACTAGAATGTTATAGATAATATCTGTATTCAGAGCAGGAGGAAGCTTCGTGACGGGTAGCTTCTCCAACTCGTACTGGCCATCCTCAGCGCTAGATAAAAGCTGCGTATGCAGCGCACTATTACAAGCAGCTAGGGCAACTGTAATAAAAATAAGCACAAGCTTGCGTAAAAGAGATTTAGTCATCATTTCCTATCCAGCACACACTACTTCCAAGGTGAGTATATCAAACTTCGCCCTCTCCTCCCTGGAATCGGCCACACGCAGCATTTTTGTAAATAACAAGATCACAAAACAGGAGAGTCATTCTTTAGAAGTGTGAACCTAGTCTAATCAACAAGTTAGCCCTTTCCTATAATCATAGCAGACCACTAGGAAATACAACGGCCCAATAGGAAATACAATGGCCCAAAGCGCTCAAAACAATATAGTAGAAGAAACTACTCAGACAATCCTGATTGATGAGTTAGTTGCCGAACCATTAAACAGCGAACAGATCAGCGCCTGTCTGATCGTTATATCTGGGGGCGACATCGGACATCAATATAGAATCAAGATCAACCAGACCATGATCGGTCGTTCCATTAACGCAGACATTCAAGTGAATGACGATTCGGTATCAAGAGACCATGCCTTCATAATAAAGGATAAAAAGGGCTATCGTATAACTGATAACGCGTCTAAGAATGGCTGTTTTATAAATGACATCAAGATTGATGATCGCTATATGCAGGACGGAGACCTGCTGCGTATAGGTAACACCATCTTCAAGTTTCTATCCCGGAATAATATTGAACATGCTTACCATGAAGAGCTATTCAGGCTTGCCAAAATCGATGGCCTTACCGAAATATTTAACCACCGGCATTTTACCGACTCTCTGGAAAATGAACTTGAGAGGGCGCAAAGATATAACCGTGGACTATCACTACTGATGATCGATATTGATCACTTTAAGAAGGTTAACGACAACTTTGGACACAGGGCTGGCGACTATATTCTTAAATCCCTTGCACGCATCTTTGTCAGCCGCTCACGCCGGGTTGATTATGTCTGCCGTTATGGAGGAGAGGAGTTCGCAATAATTCTCCCAGAAGTGGACATCATGGGAGCGTTCAAATTTGCCACCACGCTTAAAGAAACCGTTGCAAAACATACGTTTCAAATTGAAGGGCATGAAATAACTATAACCATCTCCATCGGAGTTTCCGACATAATGGAGGAGGCCCAGTCGATAGATGATCTAATAGAAACAGCAGATAGAAGGCTATACCAGGCCAAGGAAAGGGGCAGAAACCGCGTGGTCTCCGCGGATTAGCAGGCACTATTTTATCCAGCACAACCCCTTCGCAACTCATAAACAGTAATACATTACTTGAATTTATCTCATTGATAATTCAGAATTTGCCGTTTGAACCCAATAGAAGCGGTATCCATGTCACTGCTCGTCCTAGGCTTAAACCATAAAACAGCTCCGGTAGATGTCCGCGAACGCATTACCTTCGGTCCGGATATCATCGTTGCTGCGCTACGCAGCCTTCTGGAAAGGCCTGGACTGAACGAGACTGTAATCCTCTCCACCTGCAACCGCACCGAGATCTACTGCGGGCTGTCGGCAACAGAACCGGACGAGGTAAGCCTCTGGCTAAGCGACTTTCACGGGGTTGAGCTGGAGACCATCTCCCCTTATCTCTACCGTCACGAAGGTAAAGATGCCATCCAGCACCTGCTCCAAGTCGCATGCGGCCTGGACTCCATGGTTCTAGGTGAACCACAGATCTTGGGACAGGTAAAAGCCGCCTACCAGACCGCAAACGTTGCTAAGGCAACCAGCAAATTGCTCGGAAGACTGTTTCAACATAGCTTCTCAGTAGCAAAGCAGGTCCGTACCGATACCGCAATCGGCTGTAGTCCAGTATCTGTAGCCTTTGCCGCTGTGAGTCTGGCGCGCCAGATTTTTAGCGACCTGTCGGAACAAACAGCAATGCTGATCGGTGCTGGTGAGACCATTGAGCTTGCAGCACGCCATCTGCATCAGCATGGAGTCGGGCGCATCATTGTTGCCAACCGCACCTTGGATAGGGCTCATACCCTGGCAAATCAGTTTGATGGCTACGCTATCTCCTTAACCGAGATCTCCACCCATCTATCTGAGGCGGATATTATCATCTCATCCACTGCCAGTCCCCTGCCGATCCTGGGCAAGGGTGCAGTGGAAAGCGCCCTGCAAAAGCGCAAGCATCAACCGGTGTTTATGGTGGATATAGCGGTGCCAAGGGACATTGAGGCCGAAGTGGGGAATCTGGACGATGTATACCTATACACCGTGGATGATCTGGACGAGGTAATCCAGGAGAACATGCGCTCACGCCAGGAAGCGGCGCTGCAGGCTCAGGAGATTATTGAACAGCATACAGAGGAGTTTATGGGATGGCTGCGTTCCCTGGATGCAGTAAGCATTATCCAGCATTATCGTGGCCAGGCCGAGAGCATCAGGGATGAGGTATTGGATCGCGCCCTGCGCCAACTGCAAAACGGCAAAGACCCAGAAGAGGTCCTACAGTACCTGGCGCACACCCTGACCAACAAAATCCTACACACCCCCAGCGCCCAAATCCGTCAAGCCGGCTTTCAGGGCCAGCAATCTCTGCTCAGGGCTGCTGATACCCTTCTCAAAACCAAAGAACTAAGTAAAAAATAATGAATCCCTCAATCCGCGGTAAACTTGAGCAGATCAGTGAACGGTTTGAAGAGATAACTGCCCTCCTAGCCGAACCCGAGGTGCAGGGAGATCAGAACCGCTTCCGCTCTCTAAGCCAGGAGTATGCCCAACTGGATCCAGTTGTCGACTGCTATAACCGCTACCGCGATCTGGAGCAAGATATTGAAAGCGCTCAGGAGATGCTACAAGATCCTGAGATGGCCGGGCTGGCTAAAGATGAACTGGAAGAGGCAGAGCAGAAGCGCGCGGAACTGGAACCGGAACTGCAGCTGCTGCTTATCCCGCCAGATCCAAACGATCAGCGTAACATTTTTCTTGAGATACGGGCAGGCACAGGCGGTTCTGAGGCCGCACTGTTCGCCGGCGACCTCCATCGTATGTACTCCCGTTTCGCCGAACTCCAGGGCTGGAAGGTGGAGATCATCAGCGAAAGCCTGGGTGAACAGGGCGGATACAAAGAGGTGGTGTGCCGCATAAGTGGGCGCAATGTCTATTCTAAGCTCAAGTTCGAATCGGGCACCCACCGGGTTCAGCGGGTTCCGGAGACCGAATCCCAGGGCCGCATACATACCTCTGCCTGCACCGTAGCCATACTAGCCGAGGCTGAGGATATTGATTCCGTAGATATCAATTCCAATGATCTGCGCATCGATACCTACCGCGCCTCCGGTGCGGGAGGACAGCACGTAAACAAAACCGATTCTGCGGTGCGTATCACCCATATGCCTAGTGGCATCGTAGTAGAGTGTCAGGACGAGCGCTCCCAGCACAAGAATAAAGCCAGGGCCATGTCTCTGTTACAGGCAAAACTACTCTCTAACGCCCAGCAGGAACAGACCAGTGAGCAGGCCGAGAAGCGTAAACTTCAGGTTGGCAGCGGGGACCGCTCAGAGCGCATCCGTACCTACAACTTCCCTCAGAATCGACTGACCGACCATAGGATCAATCTGACACTGTACAAATTAGACGAAATAATCCAGGGAGATATGAGGCAGCTGATCGACCCTTTGATACAGGAGTTCCAGGCTGAGCAGCTCACATCTCTAGCATCTGGCCAGATTTTAGAGTAATTTATTCTTATTCCTTTAGGTATATGTTTTAACTGATCCACGGCATAGCTCATCTGCCTGCAACATGGTTAAATATTCGCTATGCAACAAGAGCAAACACCTACTATAGCGCTGGCCTTGGAACTGGCGATTGAGAAGCTAACCGGCGTCCATGACAGCATACCCAGACTTGAGGCCGAGGTGCTTCTATCTTCACTTCTGGACAAACCTCGCACCTATCTGACCGCCTGGCCCGAGATACATCTATCCCCAGAACAGACCCAATGCTTCCTGGAGATGATAGAGCGACGCTCTTCCGGTGAACCTATGGCATATATAACGGGCTGTCGTGAATTCTGGTCACTAAATCTTGAGGTTACCCCGGACACCCTGATCCCGAGACCGGAAACAGAGACTCTGGTAGAAAAAGCCCTGGAGTACATCCCAAAAGATCAGCCGATGTGTATAGCGGACCTAGGCACAGGTAGCGGTGCCATTGCCGCAGCCATTGCTAGCGAGCGTCCTAACTGCAAGATAATCGCAACCGACTTTTCCCATGAAACCATCCAGGTAGCACAACGCAACTTCCGCCGCCTTGGACTCAAGAACGTCATAACATACACGGGCGAATGGTGTAGCGCGCTTCCTACTGACGAAAAATTTGATCTCATCGTCAGCAACCCGCCATACATTGCAGAGGGCGATGGACATCTGGCCCATGACGGCCTCCCCTGGGAACCACAAAGGGCTCTACGCTCCGGGGATGAAGGTCTGGATGATATATACAAGATAGTCAGAGACGCTCCGAAATATATAGCAACCAACGGTTGGTTATTCCTGGAGCATGGCTTTGATCAGGGTGACCGGGTTAAATCCATCCTAAAAGAGGCTGGATTTTCAGCCGTTCACACCAGCCAGGATCTGTCCGGACATGACCGGGTAAGCATGGGTCAAATAAACTAGATAGATAAAATGCGCATACCTATTCTCTTTACAATCTCTCTTCTATTTATCTCTGCTCTGGCCTGGAATGCACTGCAGTATCCGGCCCCAGCTGGGTTTGTACTACAACCGCAAATCCCCGATAACAACCAACCCATTTATCAGGTCTCATTTGCCTCAAATGGGATTACAGCAGAAGTTCATAGTGCAGGCGCCGTAGAACTGAACAACGGCGATATCCGGGCTGTCTGGTATGGAGGCACCAGGGAGGGTCATGCCGATGTTGCCATATATACAAATTTATGGAGCGCATCGAACAAGCAATGGGGACAGGAACAGATTGCGATTGACCTTGAAACAACTCGCAAAGGCAGCGGGCGTTATGCCCGCAAACTGGGGAACCCCATCATCACGCGCGGCAGTGACAATAACCTTTGGCTTTTTTACGTAAGCGCAGTTGGCGGCTGGGCTACCAGCAGCATTAATCTTTCCATCTCTAGGGATGAGGGCGAAAGCTGGGAACCCCCAAGGCGCCTAATCACCTCTCCAGCGCTAAATATCAGCACCATGGTCAAAGGGGGAGCAATACGTTTCACAGATGGAAGTATTGGACTGCCCGTTTATCATGAGTTCCTGGCAAAATTTGGTGAGCTGTTACGCCTGGACAAGGATGGCGATGTTATAGACAAAACCCGTCTCGCATGGGGACGCGACTCCTTACAACCGGTGATTCTGCCCTACTCAGAACAGGAGGCGGTCTCCTATTTGCGCTATGCCGGCGATCCACCCAACCGCATATTGGCTCAATATTCCGACAACGCTGGTCTTAGCTGGCCGGAACCATTCAAGACCGACCTACCAAATCCCAATGCAGCTATCACCGGCATCAGCATCAACGGCGGCAGAAGACTATTGATGGTGTTCAATGATCATCCTGAGGAGAGAGATAAACTGAGTCTTGCTGTTTCTGATGACCAGGGCGAACATTGGGGGGTTATCCATATCTTTGAAAAATGGAATAAAGATTGGAAAGGAAAGAATCAAGGGTACTCTTATCCCAGCCTTATTCAGACTAACAATGGAGATTTCCACCTGGTCTATTCCTGGAATGTGCAAAAGATAAAACATGTCCATTTCAACCAGGCTTGGCTGGAGTCACGCATCCCATGACTCTATCGACGATCATCGGCATCGGCAGTCACGCCTTGTTATTATCTGCCATCGTATTGCGTATTACGTGCATCTTTAACTTGAGGCGCAGCTACTCCTATATCCTGGCTATCTCCGCCCTCATAGTGGTATCTGTTCCAATCGGAGCTATGCCGGCCGCGCAGGTCACCAGAGGAATATTCGGGGATATGAGTATCACCAGCATGATCTTGCTGGGATATTTTTTCATCTTCCCCACAACGTCCAGAGACAAATCCAGACAGCTATTTATTCTGGTAATTATTACCGGGGTCCTGTTTTACCCGGCAGCCTTGGGCCTAGGCATGACTGATCCATATCAGTGGGGTTATCTAAATAGCTATCGCGGAATTGCCACCCCTATGCTATTTTTAGCAACCCTAATTTTAGTCGTACTAATTGCCGTACGCCTGCAAAACGACCTTATATTGTTGTGCATCGCCATAGCGACAGGGGCATTTCTGATTGGAGCAATGGAATCGAAGAACATCTGGGACTATCTCATTGACCCCATGATTGTCACATTTGGTCTATTTAGAATTGGGATACAACTAACAAAACAACTATTTGGAAAAAACCGTGCATAAAGAGATCTCCACTATTGAGAAAAGCATATTAGGATTCGTTATTGCCGCGACCTTAGCCAGCGTGG
This sequence comes from Sedimenticolaceae bacterium, assembly GCA_050291365.1. Classification (GTDB taxonomy): domain Bacteria; phylum Pseudomonadota; class Gammaproteobacteria; order Chromatiales; family Chromatiaceae; genus JAAGZL01. The sequence continues at coordinate 12,551 of JBNKJS010000045.1, forward strand.
CAATGAAATATCTATATAACGATTTCTATGTCTCAATAGTAATTACTGAAGATGGAATAATTGAGTGGCTTACCGTTGTTGGATTAGCGCTCACAGCAGTTGTATGTTTCCGCAGGGTATTTTATCTAAGGGGAGAAAAACCCAAGCTGTTCCTTTTCATGACCATGCTGCTAGGTCTCGTTTTTTTCTTTGGGTCCGGGGAGGAGATCTCCTGGGGACAACGCATATTCAACACCCAAAGTTCCGAATTTTTTCTGCAAAACAACGCCCAAGGTGAAACCAATCTGCATAACCTGGTCGTTAGCGGCAAAAAAATAAATAAGATAATTTTCGGCGTGGGTCTACAACTAGTCCTGCTTATCTATCTGCTGATACTGGTGCCTCTGTATAAACGCAAAGCCGGACTTAAGGAATTCCTAGATAGATTTGCCGTGCCCATTGCCAAGCCATATCAGGTGATAGGTTATCTGGCCGCACTGATTCTCATCCCAGTGCTAATGGATGATCCGAAAAAAGGTGAACTAATAGAGTTTGCCGGCTCATTTCTGTTTTTCCTCAATATCACATTCCCTTACAACAGAGATCTGTTCCAACCAAGTGAAAACAGAGATGAGTGAGCGGCCTCTGAACGGCAAAACGCCTCGCCGTTTTATGACGAGGCGTTTTACTAGCTAACGAATTACTCAGCTACGCTTGTCTATGGATACCCAATCCCTTTCAGTAGCCCCTGTGTAGAGCTGGCGCGGACGACCGATTGAAAGCTGATCGTCTTCAACCATCTCAACCCACTGGCTGATCCAACCAACTGAGCGAGCCATGGCAAAAATAACAGTAAACATATTTACTGGAATACCAATGGCCCTGAGTATAATTCCAGAGTAGAAGTCCACATTCGGAAAGAGCTTCCTCTCGATAAAATAGTCATCTTCAAGGGCAATCTTCTCCAGCTCCATAGCAATCTTGAACAGAGGATCATCTTTACGCCCAGTATCTTCCAGCACCCCTTTAGCCGCTTCACGCAACACCTTCGCCCTTGGATCATAATTCTTGTAAACACGGTGACCGAAGCCCATGAGACGAAAGCTATCTTCTGGATCACGGGCGCGCTTAACAAACTCACCCACCCGATCCGGTGTTCCTATCTCATTTAACATACGCAAAACTGCCTCATTGGCTCCACCATGGGCAGGACCCCACAGAGCGCTGATACCAGCAGATACACAGGCAAATGGATTGGCCTGACTTGAACCAGCAAGACGTACGGTAGCTGTGGAGGCATTCTGCTCATGATCGGCATGCAGTATAAAAATCTTATCCATGGCATCTGCTATAACCGGAGACACCTTGTACTCCTCACAAGGGGTAGCAAACATCATGTGCAGGAAATTCTCTGCATAGGAAAGATTATTGTCAGGATAGATGAAAGGCTGGCCAACGTCGTATTTATAAGTTGCTGCAGCGATAGTGGGCAGTTTGGCCAAGACACGTATTGCTGAAATCTCACGATGTTTAGGGTCATGAATATCTAACGAATCATGATAGAAAGCAGAGAGGGCACCAACCACACCAACCATAACCGCCATTGGATGGGCATCGCGCCGGAAGCCTTTATAGAACTGCAAGAGCTGCTCATGCACCATGGTGTGCTCTGTAACCAGGCGGCTAAATACATCAAACTCGGCCTTTGTTGGCAGCTCGCCATGCATAAGAAGATAGCAGGTCTCAAGATAGTTGCTCTTTTCTGCCAACTGCTCAATGGGATATCCACGATGCTGCAAAATGCCCTTCTCACCATCTATAAAGGTAATCTTACTTTCACAGGACGCTGTAGACTTAAATCCTGGATCTAGCATAAACATCCCGAAATCACGATAAAACTTCGTACAATCAACCACTCCCGGACCTGTAGAGCCCTCAATAATGGGCAGTTCAACCTCTTTACCTGTGCGATTATCGCGGAAAGTCATTGAATTCTTTGACATTATTTCTCCTCACTTAAAACTAGAACATTCAGGCGTCTATTGAACCTACAAGATCGCGACTCTTTTTCTGCCTATCTCGGAATATTCAGGAAATGGACCCAGTAGACTCTAAGAATCAGTCGGAATATCCTTAATACAGCCAGAGCCTACCATTAATGATAATAATAGTATTTTATTGGCGCATAAACAACCGGCCATGCCCCCCACATTTCTCAGCCAAGCCCTTTTAGGATAGGATGCGCCAATATCAAAGCCCTTAAACAAATCCGGAAACAGTGAAAGACGACCAGTTATTACGCTTCAGCCGACAGATTCTGCTGCCGTCAATCGGCATTGAGGGGCAGGAGAGGCTACTTAGATCCAAGGTGCTGATAATCGGCCTGGGCGGGCTAGGCTCGCCCGTGGCCATGTACCTGGCCACTGCTGGCATAGGAGAGTTGATACTGGTAGATTTCGATAAGGTAGACCTTAGCAATCTACAACGCCAGATCGTTCACACCACGGATAAAATAGGCCAAACAAAAGTGGAATCGGCAAAAGAGGCCCTGCTGGCCCTGAACCCGGGGTGCCGAATCAGCGCTATCGACCATAAAATAGAAAACGAGGAGCTAGCCGCTCAGGTATTAAGCGCCGACCTGGTTGTGGACTGCAGCGACAACTTTGCCACCCGCTTTGCCATAAACAGCGCCTGCGTCGCCAATCGCACCCCACTGGTATCGGGCGCCGCAATCCGAATGGAGGGACAGGTTTCCGTCTTTACTGGCCAACCGGGTGACCCCTGCTACCACTGCCTCTATGGATCTGATGGTGAAAACAGTGAAACCTGTGCGGAAAACGGCATACTGGCGCCGATTGTGGGAATCATTGGCAGCATCCAGGCCACTGAGGCGATAAAGCTGCTCACCGCAACAGGCACCACACTAAACGGAAAACTTTTATTGTTAGACGCCATGCAGATGCAGTGGCGCACCCTTAAATTAAAGCAGGATCCAGAATGCCCTGTATGCAGCAATCAATCTAACCAATAGCGCCCAAATATGAACAAGAAAACCATAGACCGAGCAAGTAAAGAGTATCTGGATAGACTACGCCAGGACATCATCTTTAGTGATACCCTGTGTGGCCACAGCCTGCAATTTCATACCACCTGGGGACTTTTTTCTCCCAAGGGTATTGATGAAGGCAGCCGCCTTCTACTGGACCACATTGAGGTGAACAGGGATGACGATACCCTGGATCTAGGCTGTGGCTATGGACCTCTGGGGCTCACCCTGGCCAAACTTGCGCCGGATGGAACCAGCACACTTGTGGACAAGGACTTTGTGGCTGTTGAGTACAGCAAGAAGAACGCCCAACTCAACAGTATCAACAACACCAAGATTTTTCTGAGTAATGGTTTCGATCAGGTGGGCAACAGCAGCTTCGACCTTATCGTCTCCAACCTGCCTGCAAAGACTGGAAAAGAGCTCTATTACCTCTATTTTTACGATGCCCTGGCCCGTATGAATCCAGGGGCACGCTTTTATGTGGTAACCATATCAGGGCTACGAAAATTCATAGCCAGGGCCTTTGATGAGGTCTTTGGAAATTACACAAAGCTGAAACAGGGAAAGACCTATACAGTTGCCATGGCGCGTATCGAATAATCTATTGTGCCTCTTTATCGAGTTTGATCCGATCAAGGGCTGCAAACACCTCACCACTGCTATCCTCCATAAGCTTAAAGGACTCCATCAGTGCTGGGTAATCCAGCGGCTGATCCCTGTCGATAATTTCAAAAATATCCTTTGTGCCTTGGTGTACTACTGAGTGGGGATATTCCAAGTTGCCATAATGGTTAGAACAGGAAAAGAACTCCATACCCTCACCCTCGTAATACCACTTGCCCAGGCGGCAATTGTGATGATCGACAAAATCAAATGCCGCCTCACCCTTATTCACTGAGAGATAGGTGTTCACCTTCCATAAAACATGATCAAGCTTGGCCAGACTCATAAATACATTATCTGTAGTTACTGAGATCCCTTCGAAATAACCGTCTACCCTATCATTCATTGCAACCAGACCGCCTCTAAATCCATGCACTGTCTCACTAACCTCCTCAATCTTTTCCGTGAGCTGTGAAGAGGAAGAACTAACCGAACTCACATTTTCATGCAAAGACTTAATCACTTCATTGGTTTCAGCGATAGCCGATTGCGTTTTATCCGCCAGCCCCCTTACCTCATCTGCTACAACAGCAAAACCCCTACCCTGTTCGCCAGCCCTAGCCGCTTCAATCGCAGCATTAAGAGCCAACAGATTGGTCTGCTCGGCAATCCCTCTGATCAGGGCAAGAATCGAGCTAATCTCTTCCGCCCGTGACGACATTCCCTCTACAGCTTCCACAGAGTGTTTAGAAATATCAGTCAAAACACCTAAGTCGTCTGTAATTCCGTTGATACTTACCGCTAATTTGGAAAAGTCATTATCAATATCACTAACCGAGTTGATGGCAACTTTGGCCATATCCACGGACCCAGCTAAGTTTGACTGGATATCCTGCAACCCATACTTTAGATGTTCGTTCTCAAACTCCATCAGCCCACCGATTTGCTGCTCCCTCTCGGCACTATGCTGCTTAAAAACATCCAAATCAGTTGTAACAGCACTCAACTCGGCCTGCGCTCTCTCAAGCTCCTGACGTAACTCACTGTTCTCACTCTCTAACTCGGCTAAACGCATATTAGCTCTATTATTAAACCAATCCATCTCTATCTCCTCTTACTTATTTGTATTTTTTCCTTTTTTTATTTTTCGCGGTCAATCCAACGCATTGAGTACGTTAGCGGCGATAACTCACAAATACTTTAGCAAAAAAAAACTACAACCTTACAGAACCTCAGGATTAACAAGGCCAAAAAAAAAAACAGCTGCCCCCGCATGCTCTCAAGCAACGGAAACAGCTGTTATTTTATGCCGAAAATTCGGACTTAAACTTCTTAAATGGCAGTACCTGCCGATAAGAACATAAACAGAAGCTCTATAAACCCTTATTTAGCAACCGCCTTCTTTTTGGCGCGACGCTTACGTTTCGTAGGCTTGGTAACAGCACCATACTTCTTTATTGCATCCTTGGTACGGCTTGCAAGAAACTTATCTGTGGCTGCCTGGGTAGACTCCATGAGTTTAAGCAGTGCGGTGGTACGACGATCACTTTCACGCGCTTGCTTTTTAGCCTCAGCAGCTTCTGCCTTCGCGGCCTTTAGGCTTTCACGCAGCTTGGCCATTGCTTCAGCCTGGCGATTCACGGCAGCAACCTTCTTCTTCGCCGCAACCTTTTTCTTTGCAACTCTCTTCTTTGTTGCTCTCTTCTTAACTACCATCAGACACCTCATAAATTAAGTTATGAAAAATAGATAAAACATTGCCGTAAGCTAGACAACAATGGGCATTATAGTATTTTTTTTAAAAAAATGTATCAGTAACAAACTTTCAGGCCATTATCTTAATAACAGATGACATTAATCAGCTCAGGAAAAACAAAAACTGATCCATCATATATAATATATTCAGCAGCTGAGTTTTGTATCTACAACAGGATGGCAGTAGTTATGATTAGCAATCGCTCAACAACACAAATACTCACTCACAACTGCTCCAGGATAGCCTTCGCTTTCTGTTTCATTACTCTATTCTCACCCCATCAATCCAATGCTGGCGGTGTATGTATGGTGGCAAAAGAACTAGGTAACTCCCTTGCCATAGAGTGGATTGCTGACAAAAATGAAACGGTTGATAGCGCAATTGAAAAGGCGAAGGTTAGACTTCAGAGCCAGGGGTTTCGCAAGAATAAACTGCAAGATGTGCATGTACAGGCCAACACCAATCTGGTCCACGGGCACATGGTAATAATCAAAACAACGTATAAAACCCCATATAAAACAAAGAGGGGAAATACGCGAACCAGTTATGGCTGCGGTTTCAGTGACACCTCTTCAGCTGATGCCGAACGCGCTGCCATCAGCAATCTCAGAAGCTATTCGTGGGGCTGGAAAAATGATTTTGGCTATGAACTATACGCCAGACATGAATTCTAAAGCTTCTGCTTAAGCAACTCATTAACCTGCTGCGGATTCGCCTTGCCCTTTGATGCCTTCATAACCTGACCTACAAAGAACCCGATCATCTTACCGCGCTTCTCCTCCTCAGCACTGCGGTAATTCTCCACCTGCTGCGGATTAGATGCGATCACCTCATCCACAATCTGTTCAATAGCACCGCTATCGGTAATCTGCTTCAGACCCTTGGCCTCAATGATCTCATCCGCACCACCCTCTCCGGCCCAGATAGCATCGAACACCTGTTTGGCAATCTTACCGGAGATCGTGTTATCCATAATGCGCTGAATAAGTCCACCCAGCATTTCCGCTGTAACTGGAGCCTCGGTAATCTCTATGTTCTCTTTCTTCAAAGCAGCAGTCAGCTCACCCATAACCCAGTTGGCGGAGAGCTTGGCATCACCAGATACCTTTGCCACAGCCTCATAGTAATCAGCCAATTCACGACTGGAAATCAGAGAGACAGCATCCTGAATACCAAGTCCATACTGATCCATAAAACGTTGGCGCCGCGCCTCCGGCAGCTCTGGCATGTCGGCAGTTACTGCCGCAATAAACTCGTCATCGAACTCGACCGGCAGCAGATCAGGATCGGGGAAATAGCGATAGTCGTTTGCCTCTTCCTTGGAGCGCATGGAGCGGGTCTCGTCCTTATTAGCGTCGTACAGCCTAGTCTCCTGCACCACCTCGCCGCCTGATTCCAAAATATCAATCTGGCGTTCAACCTCAAAGTTGATAGCCTTCTCCATAAAACGAAATGAGTTGATGTTTTTCAGCTCCGCACGGGTGCCAAACTCCTCTTGCCCCTGGGGACGAATAGAGACATTGGCGTCTACCCGAAAAGAACCCTCCTGCATGTTTCCATCACACACTTCTATGTACTGAACTATCTGATGAATCAACTTAGCATAGGCCACTGCCTCCTTAGCCGAGCGCATATCCGGTTCCGATACGATCTCCAGCAGTGGAGTGCCGGCACGATTCAGGTCGATACCGCTCATGCCGTGAAAATCTTCATGCAGTGATTTGCCTGCATCCTCTTCCAGATGGGCGCGGGTCACTCCAACGGTTTTTATCGAACCGTCATCCAATACTATATCCACATGCCCAAGCCCAACGATGGGAAGTTCGTACTGACTTATTTGGTAGCCCTTTGGCAGATCGGGATAGAAGTAGTTCTTGCGGGCAAAGATTGAACGCCTGCTAAGCTCAGCACCAATGGCAGTACCGAATTTCACCGCCATGCGCACTACCTCTTCATTCAAGACCGGCAATACTCCGGGCATTCCAAGGTCCACACTGCAGGCCTGAGTGTTAGGTTCAGAGCCGAAGGCGGTAGAGGCCCCGGAAAAGATTTTAGACTTTGTGGCAAGCTGGGCATGAATCTCAAGCCCGATAACAGTTTCCCATTGCATCATTCGTATCCAGTCATAACTTTTTATTCAAAACTATCTGGCGTTGCCAGATGCCAATCTGTGACCTGTTGCAGACGGTGCGCCACATTCAACAGCTTTGCCTCAGCAAAATAGTTACCGATGATCTGCAGCCCAACCGGAAGCTGGTCCACCGGACGCACAGGAATAGACATTCCTGGCAAACCTGCCAGATTCACAGCGATAGTGTAGATATCGGACAAATACATAGTCACAGGGTCATTGGCCTTTTCCCCCATACCAAATGCGGTAGTGGGTGATGTGGGCCCCATGATTACATCCACCTGCTCAAAGGCGCGTTTAAAATCATCCGAGATCAGATGTCTCAACTGCTGTGCCTTTAGATAATATGCGTCGTAATAACCGGCCGATAGGGCATAGGTACCGATCATGATGCGGCGCTTCACCTCTGCACCGAAACCTTCACTGCGGGAACGCTTATACAGATCTTCAAGATCTTTAGGATCTTCACATCTATGGCCATAACGCACACCGTCAAAGCGGGCTAGATTGGATGAGCACTCCGCCGGCGCCACCACATAGTAAGTTGGTACGGCCAGGGCGGTATTAGGCAGGCTGATCTCCATGACCTCAGCGCCCAATCTCTTGTACTCTTCAATCGCATCCTCTATCGATGCGGCAACCTGTGGTTCCAGGCCGGCATCAAAATACTCTTTGGGCAGACCTATTTTCAATCCGGCAAGATCATCATTCAGATTTGCAGAATAGTCCGGCACCGGCTCATCCACGCTAGTGGAGTCTCTCGGGTCCGCACCGGCCATAGCCTGAAGCATAATGGCTGCATCCTCAGCGCTTCTGGTCATAGGGCCGCCTTGATCCAGACTGGAGGCAAATGCGATCATGCCGTAGCGGGAAACACGACCATAGGTTGGTTTAATTCCGGTGATACCACAAAAGGCTGCTGGCTGACGAATAGAACCACCTGTATCTGTCCCTGTTGCCGCAGCACACAACCTTGCCGCCACGGCCGCAGCCGAACCACCGGAGGAGCCGCCTGGAACCTTTTCCAGGTCCCAAGGGTTTTTTACCGGACCATACCAGCTGGTTTCGTTCGATGAACCCATGGCGAACTCATCCATATTGGCCTTGCCCAAGGTCACTGCACCCGCAGCATTCAGCTTTTCCACCACGGTTGCATCATAGGGAGATATAAAACTATCCAACATGCGGGAACCGCAACTGGTCTTTATCCCCTTGGTGCAAAAAATATCCTTCTGGATGATAGGTACACCGGTAAGGGTCTCGGCATCTCCAGACTTTATCCTCACATCAGCTGCCTGGGCCTGCGCTATAGCCTCATCTCGGCACTCAGTTATCAGGCTGTTCAGCTGACCACCCAGAGAGCCAATACGATCAAGGTAGTGCTGGGTCAATTCGACGCTACTGAACTCGCCTGCGTGCAATCCTGTCGCCAGCTGTGAAATACTCTTACTATGCATCTTATTCAATCACCTTTGGAACCAGATAGAGCCCATCTTCGGTCTGGGGAGCGATAGATTGAAACAGCTCACGCTGGTCCTTTTCCGTCACCTGGTCTGGGCGTAGAGGCTGGATCATATGTAGCGGATGAGCCATGGGAGTCACCTCCGCGGTATCCACAGAACCCATCTGTTCCACCATATTTAGGATATCGGAGAGGCCGGCGGCCACGGAATCCAGCTCACCCTCATCCACCGCTAAACGGGCAAGATGGGCAATCTTCTCCACATCGTCTCTTGCTAATGACATAACTCCCTCGGAAAACATATAAAGGCAAAGTCGGTAAAATTACCATAATCGTTGAATCACTGCAGGGAAAACTGTGATAAATTGCGATTTCTGGGTGATAGTTTCTTGCTCAACCCTCTGCACGTTGTTAGATTATGTCAGTTCAGAGGTGGCTTTACAGCCCCAACCCATTAACGCAGTACTTTTTGAGACAATTATCAGGCTATGTTACGACGCATCAGAGGGATTTTTTCCAACGACCTTTCCATCGACCTTGGAACGGCAAACACCCTAATCTATACCCGTGGCCGCGGGATTGTATTGAATGAGCCATCGGTGGTAGCCATTCGTCAGGACCGCAACTCAAGCGGTGGCAGGTCGGTGGTAGCTGTTGGAGAGGAGGCAAAAAAGATGCTGGGACGCACCCCAGCCAATATAACAGCCATTCGCCCATTGAAAGACGGCGTTATTGCCGACTTCACCGTTACCGAGAAGATGCTCCAACACTTTATCCGCAAGGTGCATGAAACCAGATTGATCAGGCCTAGCCCTCGAGTCCTGGTCTGCGTCCCATGCGGCTCCACCCAGGTTGAGCGTCGCGCCATCAAAGAGTCTGCCATCAGCGCCGGAGCGCGTGAGGTATACCTTATCGACGAACCGATGTCCGCGGCTATCGGCGCCGGCCTGCCGATAGATGAGGCCAGGGGCTCCATGGTGCTGGATATCGGTGGAGGCACCTCCGAAGTGGCTATCATATCCCTGAGCGGGATCGTCTATGCCAACTCGGCACGGGTAGGAGGCGATCGCCTGGATGAGGCCATCATCAGCTTTGTGCGTAGAAACTATGGCACCCTGATCGGCGAATCAACCGCAGAAATGATAAAAAAGAATATCGGTAGCGCTTACCCTCGCAACGACATCAAGGAGATGGAGGTAACCGGACGCAACCTGGCAGAGGGTATTCCCAAGAGTTTTATTATCAATAGTAACGAAGTGCTTGAGGCACTACAGGAACCGCTCTCAGGCATTGTGGATTCAGTTAAGACCGCCCTGGAGCAAACTCCACCGGAGTTGACCGCAGATGTTGCCGAGCGTGGATTGGTGCTTACCGGAGGCGGAGCCCTGTTAAGCAACATAGATAGACTCCTGGAAGAAGAGACCGGACTACCAGTGCTGGTCGCAGAAGACCCCCTAACCTGCGTTGCCCGCGGCGGCGGCAGGGCGCTAGAGCTCATGGATAGACGCGGAGGGGACGTTTTTGCGGTAGAATAGGCCCAAACTATGTCAGGCGTTTTATGCCATAACCACAAGAGTTAGGAAGGGCCTCCATTAAACCGATCTTCACATATGGGCCGTCAGTTAACACCCGCCTGGTCATGGCGGTGGTGATATCCCTCGCCATGATGTTTGGCGGCCACAACCAGAAACACCTGAAGGCCATGCACGACATGCTGGCCACGGCGGTATATCCACTCCATGTAGTGGCCAACCTGCCACTCCAGGTCAGCAACTGGACCATGGAACTGTTCTCCACCAGGGATCAACTCCAGGAAGAAAATCAAATATTAAAAAGAGAGATCCTGCTACTACAGGCCCAGCAGCAGAAGTTCGCGGCTCTGGAGAATGAAAACATACGTCTCAGGGATCTGCTTGATTCATCACTCAAGGTCAAAGACCGGGTACTGATTGCAGAACTGGTCGCCGTCAATCTAGACCCATATATACACCAGATTTTGATCAACAAGGGTGCCAGCTCAGGGGTGTTTGAGGGGCAACCGGTCCTGGATGCTAATGCAGTGATGGGGCAGATCACCCGTGTCTCCCCATACACATCAACCGTTCTAATGATAACCGACGCCAGACACTCCCTGCCTATACAGATCCTGCGCACCGGCCAGCGGGCCATTGCTGTTGGGACCGGCGATATTGATCATTTGAGCATACCGCACCTACCCAACAATACTGATATACAGATTGGAGACCTGCTTGTCACCTCGGGACTAGGTGGACGCTTTCCGCCAGGCTATCCGGTTGCTACGGTAACAGAGGTAAAGCGAGTTGAGGGCAAGGCCTTTATTGATATAGTAGCCACACCAAACGCCCAACTTAATCATACCAGGGAGGTCCTGCTGGTCTGGACACTCACTCCCACACGAAAGGGAGCTGAAGAAACCGTAGAGGAGATGCCTGAGGGCAAATCAGAACAGGCGTCTGAGCAACCAGGACCGGAGGAGCAACAGTGACCTCCAGACGCAAACAAGGCCTGTTTATTATCCTGCTGACATTTTTAGTCAGCCTGATAATCACTCTGATACCACTACCGGATCTGGTCCGCCCTTTTCGGCCACCATGGTACACCCTGGTATTGATCTACTGGGCCATGGCCCATCCGGAACGGATAGGGGTAGGGTCTGGCTGGATGCTGGGCCTGATCGTGGATGTAATGACCGGGGCGCTGCCTGGGCAACACGCCCTGACCCTGTCACTGGTTGCATACGTTGTAGTTAAGCTTCATACCCAAATACGGGTGTTCCCACTATGGCAACAGTCGGTTGTGGTAATGATTCTGCTGTTTCTAGAGCCATTGATAGCAACCTGGGCCATGGGAATAAGCCACCAGCCGCCTCCTCCTATGCTCTACTGGGTTACACCTGTGATCGGCATGCTGCTGTGGCCATGGGTATTTATAATTCTGCGTAATACAAGGCGACGATCCCAAATTAATTAATGTCACATTCAAGCTTCAGAGATCATATTACCGAGGCGAGGCTCTTTACTGGGCGCAATATTATCGCCGTCTTCTTCGTATTGCTGTTATTGGTAATACTGGTATTGCGGCTTGCAGAGCTGCAACTTCTGGAACACAAACACTTCACCACCAAGTCAATAGACAACCGAGTCCGGGTAGAACCTATACCACCAACCAGGGGACTCATATATGACCGCAACGGAATACTGCTTGCGCAAAACCTGCCAACACACAGCCTGGAGATAACACCAGAGAAGGTCAAGGATCTGGAACAAACCATTGCCCAACTAGGAGAGATAATTGACATCAGCGAAGGCAATCTAAAACGGTTCAAACAACTACGCAAACAGCAGCGCCGTTTTGACAGTATCCCCGTGCGCATTGGTTTGACAGAAGAGGAGATAGCCCGCTTTTCCATTAACAGACACCGGTTTCCAGGAGTAGAGATCAAAGCGAAGCTGCTGCGCACATATCCCCTGGGTGAAGAGACGGCACACGTGCTAGGTTATGTGGGCCGCATAAACCAACAGGAGCTGAAAACCCTAGATGCATCCAATTACAGCGGCACCAGTCATGTAGGAAAGAGTGGCGTTGAAAAGTTCTATGAAAGGCAGCTGCATGGAGAAGTAGGCTCGCGCCGGGTAGAGGTCAACGCCATGGGCAGAACCCTGAGGGTACTCGACTCTAAACCACCCAAGCCAGGCGTTAACCTGTACCTGTCTCTGGATGTGAAGTTGCAACGGGAGGCGATAACCGCTCTAGGGGAAGAGAATGGCTCAGTTGTAGCCATTGATCCCGCTGACGGCTCTATCCTGGCAATGGTTAGCAATCCAGGCTTTGATCCTAATCTGTTTGTAAATGGCATTTCCAACAGGGACTATAAGGCCCTGCAAACCTCACCGGACAAACCCCTGTTTAATCGGGCCCTACGCGGTCGCTACCCCCCAGGCTCCACCACTAAACCATTGATAGGGCTGGCGGGTCTCGAACTGAAACGAACCAGCAAATCTCGGGAAGAGATCTGTCGCGGCTACTTCCAACTACCAAACAGTGAGCACAAATACAGAGACTGGAAAAAATGGGGGCACGGCCCCATGAACATAAAGAATGCCATCATTGAATCATGCGATGTATATTTCTATGATCTGGCCAATAAGCTGGGCATTGACCATATACACGACTATCTAAGCAAATTTGGATTTGGCCAAGACCCTGAGGTAGATATAAGCGGGGCAATAAGCGGCCTTCTGCCTTCCCGAAAGTGGAAACTACGCACCAAAGGTGAACAGTGGTATACGGGAGAGACTCTGATTGTAGGTATTGGTCAGGGTTACTTCCTGGCAACCCCCCTGGAGCTAGCCAGCTCCACCGCAACGCTGGCGGCTAAGGGCATACGCCACGCACCCAGGATCTTACAGGCCATCCAAACCTCTGAGAGAAAAAAACCGGTACCTATATTGCCCACAAAGAAACAGAGAGTGCCAATAGCCAACATCCATAACTGGAACCATATAATAGACGCCATGACCAAGGTGATCGACAGCCCAAAGGGAACAGCAAAAGTTATTCACACTGATGCATACAGTATTGCCGGAAAAACCGGTACAGCACAGGTGTTTTCCATCAAACAAGACGAAACCTATGATGTAGAGAAGATTGAGAAGAAACTACGCGACCATGCCCTCTTCATCTCCTTCGCCCCGGCCAAAAAACCGAAAATCGCGGTGGCCGTAATAGTGGAAAATGGCGGAAGTGGTAGCTCTACAGCTGCCCCTATTGCCCGCCGTATAATGGATCTCTACCTGCTGGGACAGAGCCAATGATCCAAGACAAACAAAAAGGCAAGAGTATATTTGTCAGGATGCACCTGGACTTGCCGCTGTTTACCGGAATAATCCTGCTTTGCGGATTGGGGCTGGTATTCCTATACAGCGCTAGTGGTCAAGACACTGGAGAGGTCATTAAGCAATCCATTAGATTGGGGATAGGGTTCGCATGCATGCTCATCCTAGCTCAGATAAACCCAGACAAGTTACGTTTCTGGTCCCCAGCATTTTTCACTGTCGCCATCATTCTGTTGGTTATCGTGCTGATAGAGGGACAGATGGGCAAAGGCGCCCAACGCTGGATCAGCCTGGGATTTATCCGCTTCCAACCCTCCGAGATAATGAAACTGGCCCTACCCATGATGATGGCCTGGTACCTGGTGAAGGCGCCTCTACCCCCATCCTGGGGCAGAATTATGGTCGCAGCGGCACTGATTCTTGCCCCTATGCTGTTGATAGCAAAACAACCCGACCTGGGCACAGCGCTATTGGTGGGGATCTCTGGTCTATTTGTCTTGTTTCTGGGCGGACTAAGCTGGAGACTCATTATAGGGATAGTCATAGTGGCCATCCCCTCAGGCTGGGCACTATGGAAATGGGGCATGCAGGACTATCAGCGTAACCGGGTGCTCACATTTCTGGATCCGGAAAGAGACCCACTGGGCACCGGCTACCACATTATACAGTCCAAGATAGCCATCGGTTCAGGAGGCATGTATGGCAAGGGATGGTTGAATGGAACCCAGTCTCAGCTGGAATTTCTACCGGAACGCACAACCGACTTCATATTTGCGGTTATTGCTGAAGAGTTTGGTTTTATTGGGATAGTAATACTGCTCTCGCTCTACCTATTCATTATCCTGCGAGGATTCTATATAGCCGCTAGTGGCCAGGACAGCTATAGCAGACTACTTGCGGGGGCACTAATCCTGGTGTTTTTTGTCTATCTGTTCGTAAACACAGGCATGGTGTCAGGAATTTTACCAGTAGTGGGGGTTCCGCTTCCGTTGGTCAGCTACGGAGGAACTTCACTAGTGACCATACTTTCCGGTTTCGGTATCCTGATGTCTATACAAACCCATAAAAAACTAATGCAGACTTGAAGCAGGGAAATAATGAGAACCAGAGCAATCCTAATCAGCCTATTACCAGCCTGCATTGCCGGCATCATGGCTCTATCTACATCAGTCCAGGCAGATACATCAGCCACAGAAAAGCCTTCCACCAAGGTCACACCAAAGAGATTCACCAGCGGCGTAACTGAATTTATCGATGAGATGTCGAAAAAACATGGTTTCGAGAAACAGAGCCTCACTGCACTAATGTCCAAGGCCAAATACAGCCAAGCTGTGATCGACTCAATGAATCATCCCTATGAGGCCAAGCCCTGGCATATATACCAACCCCTTTTTGTAACTGAGGAAAGAGTTAAAGGTGGCATCGAATTCTGGAACAAGCATGCCGAAACACTTAACAAGGCCGAGAAGATATATGGGGTGCCTCCCCAGATTATCATCGCCACCATAGGGGTTGAGACCAAATATGGGCGTTTCATGGGCAAACACCTAGTACTGGACGCACTCGCAACCCTCGCCTTCACCTACCCTAAAAGAGCGCGCATGTTCCGCAAGCAGCTTGAATCATACATGCTGCTATTAAGCGAAGAGGATATAGATCCTGAAAAAACTCACGGCTCATACGCTGGCGCAATTGGCAAGCCACAGTTTATGCCTGGCAGCTACCGAGCTTACGCCATCGATTTCGATGGAGACGGCAGGCGAGACCTGTTAAACAATACCGCAGATGCCATCGGCAGCGTCGCCAACTACTACCATACCCACGGCTGGCGCAAAGGAGAACTGGTAACCCTGCCTGCCAAGGTGAATGGTGGATATTACCAACAGCACCTAAACCAGTGGCTCAAGCCGACCACTACTATTGATGAGCTAAGTAAGGCAGGCGTTGAGGCCTCGCAGAAGCTTCCCGCATACACTAGATGCAATCTCATACAGTTAGATGCAGGCAACGGAAAGGAGCACTGGCTGGGCTTCCACAACTTTTACGTAATTACCCGCTATAACACTAACAACCATTACGCAATGGCCGTTTACCAACTCAGCCAGGAGATCCTGGACCAACGCAAGGGCCGAAAAAACAATAATGGATAACCGCTCTAAAACCTGGATTCGATCCAGCATCGCCACTATTCTTGCGTCCCTGATTACGGGATGCACCCTGACACCTTCATGGATTTTCGACAGATCCAAGGTGGGAGACGGAGCCCCCGCTGGTGGAATGAATATATCCCAGATCCGTGACGCCGTCCCCAAGGCAGAACCACGCAGCCGCAGCGGAAACCCCAGCAGTTACACCGTACTTGGTAAAACCTATCATGTAATGAGTAATAGCCATGGCTATAAAGAACAGGGCGTTGCCTCATGGTATGGCACAAAATTCCACGGCCAGCGTACATCCAGCGGTGAAACCTACGATATGTATGCTATGACTGCAGCGCATACAACACTACCCCTTCCAACCTATGTCCGGGTAATCAATCTGCAAAATGGGCGGGAAGCCATAGTGAAGGTTAACGACAGAGGCCCTTTTCACGACAATCGACTTATTGATCTCTCCTATGCAGCAGCAACAAAACTGGGCATCACAGCAACCGGGACCGGGCTGGTTGAAGTTCAAGCCCTGGACCCAACCAAGGGCATGCCAAGACCCACAAGAAATAACCTCGCCCTCAAAGGGGATGCCACCCTGTTTCTGCAAGTAGGAGCCTTTATCGACCGCAACAATGCGGAAAAATTGCTGGAGCGACTCAGAGGCCCCATGAATAACAAGGTTCGCATCCAAATGGCGGTTAACTATGCCCAAACCATATATCGGGTACAGATAGGACCTATGAGCACTATTGATCAGGCCGATACTGCCAGTATGCAACTGGCCCAGCTCGGAATCCGAGACATGCACCTAATCATTGAGTAGTGGTCCCTGTTTCGAACTCCGCATATCCGAGATAGAATGCAACTATTATTGTTGCTTCACACAATAATTTACCTTTGTGTATAGATTGAGACTACAGGAGTCGCGCCAACGTGCCTTTTAATAATCATAAGTCAACCGCCCTTACCCTGTTACTCCTAGGCCTAACTGTTGTCAGCAATGCGCTATCGGCGATACGAACTCCTCCCCCGCCCCAGGTATCGGCCACCAGCTATATACTCATAGATTTCGACAGCGGCAAAGTTTTGGCCGAGAAAAAACCCAACCAGCGCCTGGAACCGGCCAGCATAACCAAGATCATGACCGCCTATACGGTACTGAATGAGATTAAAAAAGGCGAAATAGATATGGCTGATAAAACAGTCATAAGCGATAAGGCCTGGCACATGGCCGGATCACGCATGTTTATTGAGCCCGGGTCGAGTATGGATATTGAAACCCTGCTCAATGGGATGATTATTCAGTCGGGAAATGATGCCAGCGTGGCCCTGGCCGAGTTTGTATCCGGCAGCGAAGAGGAGTTCGTGAAACTCATGAACAAACATGCCCAGCGCCTGGGCATGAAGGATACCAATTTTGCCAACAGCACCGGCATGCCAAACGAGAATCACCTGACCACTGCCCACGACATATCCCTCATGTCCATTGCGACCATACGTGACTTTCCAGAGCACTATCCCATCTATGCGGTTAAGGAGTTCACCCACAACAAGATCAAACAGTACAACCGCAACAAACTATTATGGTCAGACTCATCGGTTGACGGCATCAAGACAGGACACACTGATAGTGCAGGTTACTGTCTAGTAGCATCTGCAAAACGCAACAATATGCGTCTAATCAGTGTAGTGATGGGCACCAAAACCAAAGAGGCTAGGGCCGTAGTTAGTCAGGCACTGCTTGACTATGGTTTCCAATACTTTGAAACCCACCGCCTCTACAAGGCGGGTGATACCCTGAATAGCTCCAGAGTATGGATGGGAGACAAGGAGCAGTTAGCTCAGGGGCTGGCGCAGGACCTGTATGTAACCATACCACGCAGACAGTACAAAAAACTGAAGGCCAGCATAACCCTAAACCCATCCCTGGAGGCACCTATACAAAAGGGCCAACAGATAGGAAAGGTTATAGTCACTCTGGATGGTGACCCATATGCAGAGGCCCCACTGGTCGCACTTCATGACGTGGCCAGCGGTGGACTCTGGCAAAGAATCAAAGACAGCATATTACGTAGGTTTAACTAGATTATGAGTAACCAGGTATATCTAAATGGCAGCTTTCTGCCTCTCGAAGATGCCCAAATATCTGTCATGGACAGGGGGTTCCTGTTTGGCGACAGTATCTACGAGGTAATCCCGGCCTACAGTGGACGGCTGTTCAGACTACCCCACCACCTGGAAAGACTTAGTAACGGCTTGCAAGCGATCGGCATGGACAACCCCATGAGCGAGAACGAGTGGAGTTCAGTGTTAAACCGGCTAATCCAGCAAAACCCGCAGCTGGATCAATCTGTATACCTACAGGTTACCCGCGGACCTGCAGAGCAGCGCGACCACCGCATACCGGAAACCGTGCGACCCACGGTATTCGCCATGGCCACTCCCATTAAATACGACCCAACAGAAAATGAAGGGATTGCCGCCATCACTCTGGATGACATACGCTGGCGTCTCTGCAACATAAAGGCCACAACCCTTCTGGCAAATGTACTGCTGAAACAGCAGGCAAAGAAGGCCGATGCTGTTGAGGCTATACTTATTCGCAATGGCGAGGCCATGGAAGGGGCAGCAAGTAATCTGTTCGTAGTCTCAGATGGAGAGCTGATAACGCCACCCAAGAGCAACTATTTGCTGCCTGGTATCACGCGCGATCTGATACTAGAGCTCGCGATCAAAAACGGTATCCCCCATGCGGAGAGAGCCATCAAGGAGGCGGAGTTGAGAACTGCTGACGAGATCTGGCTAACCAGCTCCACTAAAGAGATCATGCCGGTTATCACTCTGGACGACAACCCGGTTGCGGATGCTGAACCAGGAGTACTATTCAGGCAGATGTCAGCTCTTTACACAGAATATAAGGAGCAGATAAAGCAGGGCCTGGAAGAGTAACCCAAGTGCAACAGAGAGATTAACCGAACAATGTCAGAAGAAGAGACACTATTAGAGTTCCCATGTGATTTCTCCATCAAGGCCATGGGGCTGGCTACTCCGGAATTTGATATCCTGGTGGCTGAGATCGTGCGCAGGCATGCGCCAGATCTAGGGGAAGGCGCTGTCCAAACCAGACCCAGCAAGGGCGGTAAATACCTATCCGTTACCGTAACCATCAATGCAACCAGCAAAAGGCAACTGGACTCCATCTACCAGGATCTGACTGACCACGAATCGATCCTGATGAGCCTATAGCCACCACTCCACAATGAACCATGCTCGGCAGGGATTTGTTATAAAGCATCTCGAACTTAGAGACTACATAGAGGTGTGGCACGAGATGCAGGCCTTCACCGCCAATAGAACTGAACAGACCCCGGATGAGCTGTGGCTACTACAACACAATCCTGTCTTCACCTTGGGGCTTGCAGGCAAAAAAGAACATCTGCTCAACCCCGGCTCCATCCCGGTAGTGCAAAGCGACCGCGGCGGCCAGGTAACATACCATGGCCCGGGGCAACTAATAGCCTATGTCATGTATGATCTTCAGCGGGCGGGTATTGGTGTACGCAGAGTGGTAGAGCTGCTGCAGAACTCGATAATCGACCTGCTTCAGCAGCATGCAATTGAGGCACACACCCTAGCCAAAGCGCCCGGTGTATACGTGGCAAACAGAAAGATTGCTGCCCTGGGCCTTCGGGTACGTCAAGGCCGATGTTTTCATGGTCTAAGCCTGAATGTGGATATGGACCTGGAGCCATTCTCCCGCATCAACCCATGCGGCTACCCAGAGATGCAAGTCACCCAGATGAAGGATATGGGCATTGAAACACCCCTCGAACAGGTATCTGAGCTACTAAGCGCTGCAATACAAAACAGGCTACAGAAATAACAGGGCCATCCAGTCTGGGACTGAATGGCCTCTTTGTTAACAAAAAACAGCAATCAGGTCTTAAACTGGTTCACCAGCATCTGCAGATTCTCAGCCAGGTCTGACAATACATCACTGGCCTTGGCAATAAGATCAGAGTTCTCCGCAGTCTGATCAGCAACCTCATTAATGCTAACCACATTCTTGCTCATCTCTGCTGATACAGCACTCTGCTCATTAGCTGCGACCGAGATCTGATTATTCATCTCGGTGATGGTTCCAACCGCCAAGGCGATCTCACTGAGCACAGAACCAGCACGCGCTGCCTCAGAAACACTGCTGTCAGCTTTTTCACGACTGCGATTCATAACAGTCGCAGCTCCACGGGCCTGTGTCTGCAGGCTCTCAATCATTGATTGAATCTCCTGGGTAGCATCATGGGTGCGCGTGGCCAGGGTTCTTACCTCATCGGCCACCACGGCAAACCCTCGTCCTTGCTCACCTGCCCGGGCTGCCTCAATGGCTGCATTAAGGGCCAGAAGGTTGGTCTGTTCAGCGATATTTGTGATCACTTCTACCACTCTGCCAATGCCCTCGCTATCCTCCTCAAGCTTCTTGATCACCTCTGAAGCCTCTGTTACCTCATTAGCCAGGGCATTAATGGTACTGACCGCACTGTTGACCACGGCACTCCCTTCGGTAGCCTGCCTATCTGCCTCCTGAGTGGAATTCGCCGCTTGAACTGCATTTTGCGCCACGTTGGCCGCCGTCTGCTCCATCTCGGTCATAGCAGTGGCCACCTGTTCAGTCTCCCGCTGTTGCCTATGGGTTCCCTCGATGCTACGTTCAGTGACAGTTGTAAGTTGTTGCGCCTCAGCCACAAGCCTATTTGTAGTCTGGGCAACATTATCGATAATATTCTGAAACTTTTGCAGCATTACATTTATGGCCTTAGCCAAATTACCCAATTCGTCGTTGGACTCAAGATCTATTTGATGGTGAAGGTCAGAGTCCTGCTCCACCAGCCTAACCGTATCAGTTATCTTGTGTAGTGGCCGCACCACCAGCTTTTTCATAATAAGACTGATAATGACCAGCCCGACAATGAAAAGAATTGAGTTCATCCCCAGACTCTTTAGAATCGCCCTAAATACACGATCATCCACAGCCTTGAGTGAATAATCCACTCTTACGGCACCTATAACCTCTCCCTCTGGAACAATGTGACACATTAGGCAATTGGTGCCACGGTAGTCTTTAAGGGCCTTCATGGGTAGTACCACACTCAAAACACGTCCATTTGCGCTATCGGAAAGCAGATCAATCTTCTCTCCCTTCAACCCGCGCTTATCCAGACTGTCTTTGGCTTTATTAGGGCCAGCTCCGGCTCCATATGTGTTAATAACCCCCTGTCCGCGAACAATGTATGCATCCAGCACCTCATCTCGAGAAACAAGCTTCTTTCTGGCTATCTCCTTATTGGCCATGCCGCCGGTCAGCATCAGGGTGTTCACATTGTCAAAATAGGAGTCCGCCAGGGTATTGGCCTGATCTTGAATTATCTTTTCGATCAGCGCAGTCTCACTGTTGTACTGATTAATAGAGGACGTAATAAGAACCATTAAAAATAAAATGGCCAAAGCGAGATCAATTTTGGTACTTATGGAAAGGGACGTCCCCTTTGTACTTATAGTATTGGTCATGAACTATATCTCCGGCAGTTCAGATCTTCTGCTGATATCCCATTTTTTTCATTAGGAAATAATCTACTCTGAGCTATCTATCGGCGCGCCCTTATGTTTCTTTAGCAATTTCCTTCAATTTGTAAAATTGAATTGGAAATATGACTTCAGCTACCCTTACTCAGGATTAATCTACACTATTAATCAAAGAGTTATCAGATACTGCGCGTGCGCTTTATCATGCGTTTTCCAGAGCATACGAGCTAAATTTGCTCTTACGAAAAAAAATACTAAATATTTCCAAATAGCTGCCGCAATAATTCACGAGGAGCAGGAAAACAGGCTATTTAAATTAATAACTAGAGCAATTGGATGGAGCGGTAAGCATGAAAAAACGCAACTTATATCTATTCGCATCGATTTTTGCAGCAGCAGTTATCTCTGGATGCGGTTCGGAGCAGCAGGTCTCATATAAATCTGACATAAGACCCATTCTGGATAAGCATTGTGCTGAATGTCATCTAAAGGGTGGCGTAGGGACCGAGAAAACACTATTTCTCGTAGACTCCTACGACAACCTCATGAAGGGCACGCGATTTGGGCCCGTAATTGTGGCTGGGGACTCCCTTTCAAGCTCACTGTACAGGCTTGTCTCCGGCAAGGTGGACAAGTCAATCCAGATGCCGCACTCCAAGGGACCCATGACGGCAAGCGAGATCACAGCTATTGAAAAATGGATCGATCAAGGCGCTCTAAATAACTGATAAACAAAGAGATAATGCTATGAAAAAACAGCTGACATCCTGGTTTGCGTTTGCACTCCTGATCTCCTTCCAGGTCTCTGCAGACCAGGCTACCGCCATGAAATCTGGCTGCCTGGCATGTCATAAAGCCGATGCAAAGCTCGTTGGCCCTTCGTTTAAAGACATCGCAGGCAAATATGCGGGACAGGCCGGGATTGTGGATAAACTAGCCGCTACCGTGAAGGCTGGAAGCCCAGGAGGAAATTGGGGCAGTGTCCCCATGCCAGCAAGCCCCGCGCCAGACGAGGATGTTAAAAAGGTAATCGCCTGGATGTTAACCCACAAATAGGACACTAAGCTAAAAAAGCGGGCCGAAGAGTGCTCTTCGGCCCGCTTTATTTAGTTAAATGGCAAGTGATTAATCTACCTGCCAACAAGCAGTTCAGCCTTTCAGCATATCCTTAACCACATCACGCTCGCTGCGCAACTCGTTCAGGGCAATCTCAAATTTAGCCTTGGCCCAGTCGGACATAGGCAGCCCCTCCACCACTTTCCAATCGCCGTTGCCGGTAGAGGTCAAGGGGTAGCCAAACATAAGACCAGGATCAACACCATACTCGCCATTGGAGCAGACACCAGCAGAGTGCCAGTCCCCTTCAGCGGTTGGAGTAATTAGAGACACTACATGATCCAGGGCAGCGCTGGCAGCCGAGGCGGCACTGGAGGCGCCACGAGCGTTGATTACGGCGGCACCCCGTTCTTGCACTGTTGGTATAAAGGTGTCCTTCAGCCAGGCCTCATCATTGATCACATCCGCAGCTGGCTTCCCACCGATCCTGGCATTCTCGAAATCAGGATACTGATTATTGGAGTGGTTGCCCCAGATAACCACGTTGCTGACATCCGCAATCGGCACACCGGCCTTTGCCGCCAACTGGCTCTTGGCCCGGTTCTCGTCCAGACGCATCATAGAGGAGAAACGATCATTTGGAACATCTGAATTGTTCATGGCTATCAGACAGTTGGTGTTGGCCGGATTACCTACCACCATGCAGCGTACATCATCTGCAGCCCGGTTCAGGGCCTCGCCCTGACCCACGAAGATAGGGCCGTTCACCTTGATCAGATCGGCGCGCTCCATACCAGGACCACGGGGCCTGGAGCCAACCAGGAAGGCCTGGTTAATACCGTCGAAGGCCTGATTGGCATCATCAAACATCTTTATCTCAGCCAGGGCCGGGAAGGCGCAATCGATCAACTCCATGGCCACACCCTCCAACTTATCCATCACCTGAGGGATCTCAAGCAGATGAAGATGCACTGGCCGGTCTGCGCCAAAGATCTCGCCCGAAGCAATACGGAACAACAGGCTATAGGAAATCTGTCCGGCGGCGCCGGAAACTGCAACTCGAATTGGATCTGCCATTATTTTGAATCCTCCAGATATTTTTTGTACATAGTATTGGGTTGCATCTTCTGCCCAACACCACTTCCCTAGTAGAAAGTTGTGATAACAGTGTCTAGCAATTTAAGCACTCACACTTAATGTGGAATTATTAACCAAAGATGCGAACTAACAAGCATATCACCAAGAAATTTGCTGATAAACGTATTTTTTCTTCTGTTATCTGATACCAATCCGGGAAACGGGTAAACTCAAATACAGTTTCTCTGGCGGCAAACACACCTTATCGTTACAAGCCTGCAGGCCAAGCTGCAGCGGCAGAATGCGGGCCCTGGCATCAATACGCCTGAAACCGGCCTGGATCTCGACTGCTCCCTGGTATAGGGAAAGAGGGTCAGACTGAAACCCAAGCCTCTTGGTATCTGCCTTAGGATAGCTAATATCTTTAAGCTCCCACCCTCCACTCTCTTCCTTGAGGGCCAGTTTTGTGGCAATCAGACCCTCTTGAAGCGGCTGGTCGGAATTTATGTGCCAACCTTCAGGCAGTTCCAACCTTAGGGCCAAGCGCGAATCAGTAAGCTGACTCACCTCTATCCTTATGCCACCTTTGGCTGCATAGCCACGAGCAGACAGCTCCCCCTGGGTCAGCTCTTGGGCCGCAGTGAGCATATAACTAAAGCCAGAGGGACGGGACACTATCACACCGGAAAACGCGGCCAAGGTTGCCTCCGCCAAATTATGGTACTCAAGATTATCACTGCGCCGGGAGAGCATCTGTAACACCTGAAGCGCAACCGAGTTACCGGAGGGGAGAGCGGCGTCCCCACCCGAATCCTTGAAGCGCCCCATGGCGGTAATCTGTGGATCATCCGGGCCTAGATAAAAGCCACCACCCTCTTCATCCCAAAACTCCTTGAGCATGGCATCCGAGACCTGCTTGGCCCTTTCCAACCACAGCCGCTCGCCCGTTGCATCAAACAGATGAATCATGCCCTGCGCAAAATAGGCGTAATCTTCCTGCCGACCCACCACCGATGATCGTCCATCCAGATGGATTCGCCACAACCCCTCCCCATGACGCCAATTACTCCCCCAGAGCAATTTAGCCGCGCGCTCTGCCCCATCCAGATAAGCGGAGTTTCCCAGCAGATCACCCGCTTGAGCCAGGGCGCTGATCATCATTCCATTCCAGGCAGTTATGATTTTCTCGTCCCGTAGCGGGTGGGGGCGTTTCTCTCTGGCCAGATAAAGAGCCTCACGTATCCGATCAAGACGCAGATAGAGCTTCTCATCTGAAATGCCCGAATTTTTCGCCAATTCGCTTATGGAGATCGGCATATGCAGAATGTTGCTGCCCTCATAGTTTCCCCGGTCGCCCATGCCAAAAATCTTCATCGCCAGGGTTGCATCTTCCCGCGACAACACCTCTTTGACCTCATCCTTAGTCCAGAGAAAAAACCGACCCTCAGCGCCTGCGCTATCGGCATCTGTCGCCGAATAGAAGCCGCCTGTGGGCGAGGTCATATCCCTCAGGACATAATCCACTGTCTGCTCGGCGACCCGTTTGAAACGTAGCTCCCCGGTCAGACGCCATGCCAGGAGATATACCCGGGCAAGATGGGCCTGGTTGTAGAGCATCTTCTCAAAATGTGGAACCAGCCACTCATTGTCGGTGGAGTAGCGATGAAAACCACCCCCTACCTGATCATGGATGCCACCCTGAGCCATGGCATCCAGGGTGTGAATAACCGCCTGCAAAATCTGTTGGTCAGAGTTGCGCTCTGCCAGCTGCAACAACAGAAACAGCACCGACTCCTGGGGAAACTTGGGGGCCTGACTGAAACCTCCCTGCAGCTCGTCATAACCGGCCATTATCTCCTCTGCCGCCTGTTGTATAACCCTATGATCAATCTTACTGGCCCCCAATCTGCCTCGACCGACACTAGCCACGGCCTGGGCCACGCGATCTGCCTGTTCCTCCAAATCAGTCTGATCCTGCTCCCACAGCGCGGCTACCTTAGTCAGCATCTGTTTAAAAACATCCGGCTGAAAATAGGTCCCACCATAAAAGGGCTTGCCCTCAGGGGTGAGGAAACTGGACATGGGCCAGCCACCATGATTAGCGATCAACATTACCGCCAACATATAAGTCTCATCTATGTCCGGGTACTGCTCACGGTCAACCTTGATGGAGATGAAATGTTTATTCAGGATGCGCGCAATCTCCAGGCTCTCGAAGCTCTCCCGCTCCATCACATGGCACCAGTGACAAGTGGAATAGCCGATCGAAAGAAATATCGGCTTGTTCTCCTGCTTAGCCTTGGCAAACGCCTCAGCCCCCCAGGCATACCAATCCACCGGGTTGTGGGCATGTTGAATAAGATAGGGTGACTCTTCCAGGATCAGACGATTATTGTAAACAGCAGTACCATCTGCATTAAGATGTTCGGTACGCGGGCGGTAATTAGGGCCTTTTGACTTGAGTGCATCTGTGATCATTTGATTCAGTTCCTTGGTGCGCGCAGTTATAAAATCTTCAGTTGATTCAGTCGTTAAAGCCACTAAATCTGTAGCCACACCCCCCCAAAGAAGGGCCGTGAAGATAACTGGCAAAAAAGCATTTTGCCCCCTCGTCATCGCCTATTTTGCCTGCTCAATAAGTTGTTCACCCTCCAATTATGGACAATATCCAGGAAACCATGTTCATTCCGCACCCCTTAACCTCTCCTTGTAACAGGAAATAAATGCTCTACAGCGCTACAATCCACTGCATGAGCACCAGAAATAGCGACTCCGCCCCATCCCGCCTAAACCCCGAGACCCATCAACGGGGCGCGGACAAGGTTGCACGCATACCGATAAAGGTTGAGCCCACATCCAAGGTAAAACGTAAACCATCCTGGATTCGCGCCACTGCTGCGGGCGGCGAAGCGGTGAGCAAGATCAGGCGTATCCTGCGAGAGCATAGTCTCAGCTCGGTATGCGAAGAGGCGGCCTGCCCCAACCTGGGGGAGTGCTTCAGTCACGGCACCGCTACCTTCATGATCATGGGTGACATCTGCACCAGACGCTGCCCCTTTTGTGACGTGGCCCACGGCACACCACAACCATTGGACAAAAATGAACCAGCTCAGCTGGCAGACGCCGTAAAGATCATGCAACTAAAGTATGTTGTGATCACATCGGTAGACCGGGACGACCTGCGTGACGGCGGCGCCGGACACTATGTTGACTGTATACGAGAGCTACGCATGGCCAATCCTGAGCTGTCGATCGAGATACTGGTGCCGGACTTCCGTGGGCGCGAGCAGATCGCATTGGAGAGGTTTAACCAGGTCCAGCCTGATGTGTTTAACCATAACCTGGAGACGGTACCACGACTATACAAAAAGTGTCGCCCCGGGGCCGATTACACAGGCTCACTACAGCTTCTTAGGGGTTTTGCCGAGCTACACCCCCAACTGCCGACCAAATCTGGGCTAATGCTGGGGCTAGGGGAAGAGATGGAAGAGGTGGAGCAGGTTATGCTCGATCTGAGATATCATGGCTGCAACATGCTCACCCTGGGGCAATATCTGCAACCTAGCAGGTCACATTTGCCGGTAGAGCGTTTCGTGGAGCCGGAAGAGTTTGATCGACTCAAGCAGATCGGGGAAAATATGGGCTTCTCAAACGTAACAAGCGGCCCCCTGGTCCGTTCCTCTTATCATGCTGATATGCAGGCAGGCCAGATTCTAAAACAAAAACAGAACGGTTGAGGCATAACAAACTATGGATCAAGAGATTGTAATCATCCTAAAGGCACTATTACTTCCACCCGGCGGACTTATCCTGCTTCTGTTTATTTCGTTGTTATTCATCAGAGGCCTGTTTGGAAAGCTGCTGCTAACCCTGACACTGGCGATGTTCTATCTGCTCAGCACCCCACTTGTGGCCACAAACCTTATGGCAGGTCTGGAACAGCATATCTTTGTCACCCCTGAGGAGATCATTGCCAGCGAGGCGGAGGCCATTGTCGTATTGGGCGGAGGCGTCTACAAAGAGGCACCGGAATATGGGGGCGACACCATCAAGGGACTGCTACTGGAAAGGGTAAGATATGCCGCCTGGCTGCATAAAAGGACCAACCTCCCGATCATCGTATCCGGAGGCAATATAGATCAAAAACTTCCACCAGAAGCCAAACTGGCCAGTCTGGTGCTCAAAGAGGAGTTTGGCTGCACTGTCCTGGCCATGGAAGAAAAAAGCAAGAACACCTGGGAAAATGCCCAATTTACCAAACAATTATTAAAGACCCATGGGATAAAGAAGGTGGCTCTAGTCACTCATACCTGGCACATGCCACGTGCGGAGAGGGCGTTTAAACAGAACGGTATCGATCTACTTGCAGCACCAACTATATTCTCGAAGGGGAGACTGGACATTACCAACAGCAAAACCATAGATTGGTTACCCGACGCTAGTGCGCTGAGAAACAGCTATCTGGCCCTGCATGAATATATTGGCATGTACTGGTACCGGGTGAAGGTTCTAATCGGTATTAATTAATCGTCATCGCGCCGATACTCACCCTCAATAATACGGGGCCTATGAACCTCAGCCTCATCGTGTGGTTGTGCTGGAGGCTGGATAATCTGGGCACGCTTTAAAAAGACCACAATCGTCCATCTGCGAATACTGGGCACCAAGGCCAGAAAACCGAGGATATCGGTAAAAAACCCAGGCAGCAGCAGAAAGAAACCGCAGGCCAGCAACACACCCCCCTCCAGCATCTCGATGGCCGGCATCTCGCCCATAGCCATGGATTTCTGCACCTTTATTGCTGTGGCTAGCCCCTGCATGCGGACCAGCAACCCACCAAGTACAGCGGTGAATACGGTCAAAAAAATGGTGGGTATGGCGCCAAGGTAAGAGCCAACCTCAATCAACCAGTAGAGCTCGAACAGGGGGATACCAACAAACAGGATTAAAAACAGTAGCAGTGGATTCATGTGAGAAAAGCTTACGCCTTCACGGCCGGAGGTACAAGTTTGCCAATGTCGTGACGTCACCTGCTACGGACTGGTGACAGCCCGATACCAGACATCGGCAATAGTGTCATAGCCCTTGCCGTTGGGATGATTACCGTCGCTGTCGAGGGTTGCGGGTTCCGTAAACAGCTTGGCGTCAGAAAAATCTACCGTGGCAGCTTCGAAGCGCTCTGCCATCTCCCGTATAACCTCGTTGTATTTTCCGGTCTGGGCCGACATCCTGGCCACATCTTCTTTGGTTATCTTATCGAAGCTGCTGCTACGTTTTTCAGCATCGGTCATCACCGGCCGTTTCGACTGGTCGTCCAGCAGCGCAATGTATAGCCTCGCTCCGGTATCCTTCAGGGCGGACAGAATCCGCTGGATATTTTCGGAAAATATGCGCACTCCATCCCGCTCACAAGCAGAGAAGTCATTGCGATACTCCTCGTCGCACACATAGTTGTAAAGCCCAAACAGATCGTTGCTTCCGATCCAGACGGTGGCGACCTTAACCTGTTCCGCAGGGACGGAACGCAACAGGTTAATAGCCGGTTCCAACTGGGTATTGATCAGATCGTCCGAGGTCCAGCCCGACTGCCCGAGATTCTTCACCATCGATCCGGGGCGCTCAGCCTTGAGCCGGGTTGCCAACCTGGCCGGATACCCACCTCCATTCTCCAGATCACCGTCACCCTGGGTAAGGCTGTCACCCAGAGCCACCAGGGTGATAGGACCTGCATTGGCCCCGGCCAGCGTACATACCAGCAGCAGGAAAAACAGGGGTAGATTCGCTCTCTTCATCTTCTTTCCTCCCTATGCCCTAATCCAATATATAGCTGAGATTACGCCTTCGCAGCCAAAGGCTCAAGATCAGCATATTTTGCGGCCTGCGAACCAATCCTGTATCTTTCACCCATGGATTCCAACACCTTAATAGTACTCTGCGCCTGCCCTGACCAAGAGAGCGCTGTTCTAATAGCAAATCACCTGGTGGAAAACAGGATGGCTGCATGTGTAAACATATCTTCACCCATCAAATCTGTTTACAG
The DNA here is from genome assembly GCA_050291365.1 of Sedimenticolaceae bacterium. Lineage (GTDB taxonomy): Bacteria > Pseudomonadota > Gammaproteobacteria > Chromatiales > Chromatiaceae > JAAGZL01. The sequence continues at coordinate 42,290 of JBNKJS010000045.1, forward strand.
ATGGCAGGGCGAGATAGAGAGTGCTGATGAGTACATGCTGTTCATTAAAACCACCTCCGCACGTTATGATGAGTTGGAACATACCATTCTGTCACTGCACCCCTATGAACTTCCTGAGGTAGTAGCGGTCCCTGTTGAGAGAGGGCAACAGAATTACCTCGGTTGGATAAGCCAATGCACCAGCAACTGACTCAGAACACCTTTTTTCGGCTACTTCTAGGCACGCTTCTCACACTTACAACCTTCATAGCGATCGCCCAATCCACCCCCACTCTACAGGGCCTACTCGCGGGCAGCGAGGACGATAAGGTCATCCCTGTAGATGAGGCCTACCAGTTCAGCGCAAATGTAGGCGGCCCTCTAGAACTGCGACTGAACTGGAATATTGCCCAAGGCACCTATCTCTATCAGGAGAAGATCAAACTTAAGATAAAACAGGGCGAAGGGGTTACCCTGGGAGAGTACAAACTACCGCCGGCCAAGATTAAAAAGAACGCCTTGCGGCCAGACGGCACCACTGGCGACCTCCCGGTCTATTACAAAAGACTACACCTCCAGGTGCCCCTGATCCGAACCAATAATTCAGCAACCACCACTACCCTGGAGGTTATCTACCAGGGCTGCGCAGATTTTGGGTTCTGTTATCCGCCTCAGATAAAACGGATAAGCCTGAACCTGCCTCCATCTGACGCCAGGGGGCCTGCCGCAACATCCAGCCCAACAGGCAATACAACCGGACCCTCTTCAGAGCTGGATGGCCTGATTGCAATCCTCAACAACGGCAACTACTGGCTAATAATAGGGATCTTTTTTCTGGCCGGCCTGGGCCTGGCCTTAACCCCATGTATCTTTCCAATGATCCCGATACTCTCTGGGATCATCATCGGCCAGGGCAAAGAGATAACCACTATCAAGGCCTTTAGTATCTCCCTGGTCTATGTGCTGGCCATGGCCATTGTCTACACCCTAGCAGGAGTGCTAGCCGGAATCTTCGGAGAGAATCTACAAGCCACATTCCAGAACCCCTGGATACTTAGTACCTTCGCCGGAATCTTCGTCTTGTTGGCGCTCTCCATGTTCGGCTTCTATGACCTGCAGCTACCTAGCAGCCTACAGAGCCGGATAAGTGAAGTCAGCAACAAACAGCAGGGTGGCACTCTGATCGGCGCTGCTATTATGGGCATACTCTCTGCGCTGATTGTCGGTCCCTGTGTAGCCCCAGCCCTGGCTGCATCCATCCTGGTTATCGGCCAGACCGGCGACCCGGTATTGGGTGGCACTGCACTGTTTGCCCTGAGCATGGGTATGGGGGCTCCAATACTTGCATTCGGCACAACGGCTGGCAAACTGCTGCCAAAGGTTGGCAGTTGGATGGATATTGTCAAAAGTGTGTTTGGCGTGGCCATGCTGGCGGTAGCCATTATCATGCTAGAAAGAATACTGCCGGCTACTCTCTCCATGGTTCTGTGGGGAACACTTTTGGTGGTGTCCGCCATCTATATGGGGGCGTTACATGAACTGCCGGTGGAGGCTTCAGGCTGGCAAAGGCTCTGGAAAGGCCTGGGCGTAGTATTGATGATCTACGGCGCCCTTATGCTGGTAGGCGCAGCAGCTGGCGGCAAAGACACAGTGCAGCCACTTCGTGGCATAACCATGTTTGAAGGCGCATCACAGCAGCAACAGCTCCGGTTTAAACCCATAAAGAGTGAAGCCGACCTGGAGCGTGAACTCAAAGTTGCCGCCTCCCAGGGCAGACCTGTGATGCTCGATTTCTATGCCGACTGGTGTGTCACCTGCAAAGAGATGGAACGCTACACCTTCTCTGATCCGGACGTAATTACAGCCCTTGAAGAGTTCGTGCTGTTACAGGCAGATGTGACCGCAAACGACGAAACAGACCGGAGGTTGCTCCAGGGTAGATTTGGCATGCCAGGCCCCCCCACCATTATATTCTTTGATCGCAACGGGAGAGAACGCAAAAAGCTTCGTGTTGTTGGGTTTGTAGCGGCAGATGAGTTCGCAGCCCACGTATTACAAGCAGCAAGGTAATACCCTATTATGAGTAAGACAAAAATTGCAGTAAATCTGGCCCTGGCTATTGTTGTCGGAATAGGCATCTGGTTCACCTTTCACAACCAACCAACGGCTGACCAGACATCGGCAACTAGTAACATCCTGCCAAAACAGCTCCCCAGCTTCACCCTGAAAGACACCAAGGGTGTTGCCAGAAACAGCAGCGAGTGGAATGGCAAAATTCTGATCGTCAACTTCTGGGCCACTTGGTGTCCGCCATGCCTGGAGGAGATGCCAATCCTGATAGATTTTCAGGAGCAACACTCATCCCAGGGGATTCAGATTGTAGGAGTGGCCGTGGACAACCTGGAGCAGGTGCAGGATTTTATAGATCTCTACGGCATCAACTTCCCGGTGGTTGTCGGCCAGAATGAGGCTGTCGAACTAGGGAAAAAGATGGGTAATCGCATATCCGCCCTGCCCTACACCGCAATCTTCGATCAAAACGGTAAAACCCTATATGCCCAACCAGGTAAGGTGACGCAGAATATCCTGAGCAGGGTCATCAAACCTCTGCTATAAGTCAAATCATCTTAGGGTAATAGTGGGAAATAAGACGACAAATTGACGCTATCTGACCTTATCTTGCAAAAAACTGGACAATTTACGGCGCACCGGGCAAAATCCAATCCTCATAAATATGCGGGAGAGATCCGGGCCTGATTAGAAGCCGGAACTCCGTAAAACAAAGGTATTCGGAATAATAATTATGGCTAGCATTTTGGTGCTGAACGGCCCTAACCTGAACCTGCTGGGAAAACGCGAGCCAGAGATTTACGGCAGCGACACCCTGGAGACCATCCAAACAAAACTCTCAGAGATTTGTGATAACTCCGGCCATAACATAACTTTCATACAGAGTAATGCCGAACACGAGTTGGTCACCGCACTACACCAGGCGCAGGATACCGGGGCTGATTTCCTGATCATCAACCCAGCCGCCTTCACCCATACCAGCGTGGCCCTGCGAGACGCAATTCTCGGGACCGCCATTCCGTTTATCGAGGTACATCTTTCTAACATCTACAAACGAGAGGAGTTCCGCCAAAACTCCTACTTCTCAGATATCGCCATAGGTGTTATCAGCGGGCTTGGTGCCCAAGGCTACGAACTGGCCCTGCAGGCCGCAATTAACCATATAAACAACAAGTAACCGCAGCCCATCACAAGCTGCATTAACAAACAGAGACATACAACAATGGATATCCGCAAGGTAAAAAAATTAATCGAACTGCTTGAAGAGTCTGATATCGCAGAGATCGAAATACACGAAGGTGAAGAGTCTGTTCGCATTAGCCGGACATCCCATATCGCTGTATCCGCCCCTGTAGCTGCTCCAGTAGCAGCACCAGCCCCCGCTGCCACACCGCCAGCGGCGCCGGCAGTGCCAGAGCCGGAGGAGATCAGCGGACATCAAGTCAAGTCGCCCATGGTGGGCTCTTTCTACCGCGCGCCATCGCCTGATGCCAAGCCCTTTGTTGAGGAGGGGGATCAAGTTAGCGTAGGCGATACCCTATGCATCGTTGAGGCCATGAAGATCCTAAACCAGATCGAATCTGATAAGGCTGGAACGGTCAAAAAGATCCTGGTTGAGAACGGCGATCCAGTGGAATTCAATCAACCCATGTTTATCATTGGCTAACAGGTCCAGTAACCCATGATTGAAAAAGTAGTTATTGCCAACCGGGGCGAGATCGCCCTGCGCATACTCCGGGCCTGCCGTGAACTTGGCATCAAAACGGTTGCCGTTCACTCTGAGCCAGACCGCGATCTGAAGCACGTTAAGTTTGCAGATGAGACCGTATGCATAGGGCCTGCCTCCTCAACAGACAGTTACCTGCAAATTCCGGCCATAATAAGCGCCGCAGAGGTTACCGATGCCACCGCCATACATCCTGGCTATGGCTTCCTCTCAGAGAACGCAGACTTCGCAGAACGTGTAGAACAGAGCGGATTCACCTTTGTCGGGCCCAGCGCCGAAACCATTCGCATGATGGGCGACAAGATCACCGCGATTGAGAGCATGAAAAAAGCCGGGGTCCCAACCGTTCCCGGCTCTGATGGCCCGCTCGGTGACGACAAGGATGAGATCATGGCTATGGCGGCCAAGATCGGCTACCCGGTCATAATCAAGGCCGCCGGTGGTGGTGGTGGACGCGGCATGCGGGTGGTGCACACCGAGGCCGCCCTGCTCAACTCCATATCTCTGACCAAGACCGAGGCCGGCACCGCCTTTGGCAACCCTACGGTGTACATGGAGAAGTTTCTGGAAAATCCGCGCCATGTGGAGTTTCAAGTTCTGGCCGACACCCACGGCAACGCCATCCATCTGGCCGAACGCGACTGCTCCATGCAGCGCCGCCACCAGAAGGTGGTGGAAGAGGCGCCTGCCCCCGGCATCACTGAAGAGCAACGCGCAAGGATCGGCGAACGCTGCGCCGAGGCCTGCCGCCAGATCGGCTACCGCGGTGCTGGCACATTTGAATTTCTGTATGAGAATGGCGAATTCTACTTCATCGAGATGAACACCAGGGTCCAGGTGGAACACCCGGTTACCGAGATGATCACAGGCGTCGATATCGTCAAACAGCAGCTCCTGATCGCGTCTGGGGAGAAGCTCTCGTATAAACAAGAAGATATAAAGATTAACGGCCACGCCATTGAGTGCCGCATCAACGCTGAGGATTCCAAGACATTTTTCCCCAGCCCAGGTCGCATCACCCAGTTGCACTTTGCGGGAGGAATCGGCGTAAGGGTCGACTCCCACATCTACAATGGCTACATGGTTCCACCCCATTATGACTCTATGATTGGCAAACTGATCACCCACGGCAACAGCCGCGACAGCGCCTTGAGGCGCATGCAGATTGCCCTGTCAGAGATGGTGATAGATGGAATCAAGACCAACATACCCCTGCAACAGGACATCATGGATGACTGCAACTTTGCCGCAGGCGGCGCCAACATCCACTACCTGGAAAAGAAGCTGGGGCTCTAGCAGAACCCAGGGATCAGTGCCGAGGGCCGAGATGGTAAAATCAAAAACTGTAGGGTGCATGATGTTTTCCTTGGCCCTCAGCCCTGATTACTCGGCCCTAACATAATGTGGCTCCAGATCCATCTCACCACTACCAAGGACAAAGCTCCACTGGTGGAACTACTGCTTGAGGGCCTGGGATCACTATCGGTCACCATGGAGGACGCCGAAGATGAACCCATGCTGGAACCGGCCCCAGGAGAAACTCCGCTGTGGAGCCAAACCAAGGTAACTGGTCTGTTCCCAGAAGAGAGCGATCCTGAACGGCTGGTTAAAATTATTCGAGAACATCTGGAACCCAACTCTATCTTAGACCTTAAGGCCGAGCACCTGGCCGATCGAGTGTGGGAACGGGTATGGCTAGACGACTTTCACCCCATGCAGTTTGGCCAGCGTCTGTGGATCGCCCCTGATGGACAGATCCCAGAGGCGCAAAATGCGATTACCGTACAACTGGATCCAGGGCTGGCATTTGGCACCGGCACCCATCCCACCACTGCACTCTGTCTCAACTGGTTGGACCAGGCTGATATTAAGGGGAAAACCATACTCGATTTCGGGTGTGGCTCCGGCATCCTCTCCATCGCAGCCCTGCTACTTGGAGCGAAAGAGGTCATCGCCATAGACCATGACCCCCAGGCCCTGGAGGCAACGGCAGACAATGCACAGAAAAATCGGGTACGAGACAGACTGACCATCCTTCACAGCGAACAACCCCTTAAAACCGTTGCAGATATCACTCTGGCAAACATCCTGGCATCCACCCTGATTGAGCTGGAGCCGCTGCTGGCACGTCACACCAGAAGTGGTGGTGAGATAATCCTTTCAGGCATCCTGGAGGAACAAACAGATTCGGTTATTGCAGCATTTACCAAAGATTTTGCCCTACAATCACCCATAATCCAGGATGGATGGGGTCTTCTGCATGGACATAGGTTGATGCATCAACAGAAATTTGTGGCAAAATAGGGCATTCCTACATTTTGAACTAAACGGATCCAGTCACAAGTGCATACCAAGTGTCCAGACTGCAAAACCAAGTTTCTCGTCAATGACGATCAACTGCGCGCCGCGCAGGGTAAGGTTCGCTGTTCCCGCTGCCATAAGGTGTTCAATGCACTTGATTCTCTGCAAAAACCTCCGCAAACCGCTGCCACTCCGATCGCTGACCGACAACCACAGACAGTTCCAGATACGACCACTGATTTCATGTCAGATACAGACCTGGCGGAGTTTGCTGAGCTTAAAGCGAAAATCTCTGATGACCTGAATTCGGATAATGGCAGCGATACAGGGCCGCAAACTCCAGATCAGGAGAGTGCTATAGACAATGATCTGTCTGAAGTACTAAAAAAGCTAGAGCAGCTGGAAAACCGTTCCAAAGATGAACCTGAATCGCCAGAAGAGGCAACACCCATACTGGAACCAGTACTTGAGACATTAGCAGAAGAAACTGACGATACAACCAACCTCCTCTCTTCTGACGACGGGAAGTCTACAATCCATGACCCTATGGAACTGCTAAGCCCCAAAAGCCCCCCAAAAAAGAGGGGGGGACTACTCTGGTCAATTGGCATACTCGCACTTCTGGCCTTAGGTCTTTCCCAACTTGCCTGGTTCAAACGGGATATGCTGATGCATTACCCAGAGGGCAGAACACTGTTACGCACCGCGTGTGAATATATTGGATGTGAGCTTCCAACGATTCGCGCCCCGGAAAAGATCCAGGTACTAAGCCGCTCCATCAGCATGCATCCTGAGATTGAGAACGCACTGTTGATCCAGCTGACCATTGTAAACAAGGCCAATTTCTCTCAGCCCCAACCTATATTGCAAATTAGCCTCTTCAGCAGCGAAGAGAGGTTGGTGGTACAGCGCCGCTTCAAGCCAAGTGAGTATCTGGCCAATAACGTCAAACCAGGACCGCTGCTCCCGGGAAAAGCCATGTATGTGGAACTTGCGATAGAAGACCCAGGCGATGATGTGACCGGGTTCAAGCTGGATTTCTTTTAAAGCCTGTTCGTGAACAAATAGATCTTGCACCATCAATATTTCGGCGTACCATGTACACCCCTTTGTTGGCTGACTCTCTTCCATGCAAATCGGACCCCATAAACTTAAAAACAATCTGATACTAGCCCCTATGGCTGGGATTACCGACCTGCCGTTCCGTACTCTTTGCCGGGAACATGGCGCAGGACTGGCTATATCTGAGATGATCAGCTCAGACTCAACCCTATGGGCCTCACCGAAATCGGTACGCCGCATGGATTTTTCGGGTGAGACTGGGCCTGTTTCAGTGCAGATACTGGGATCTGATTCAATAAAAATGGCCCTGGCCGCGCGCGTCAATATAGATCTTGGTGCCGACATCATCGACATCAACATGGGCTGCCCGGCCAAGAAGGTGTGCCGTGCAGAGTCAGGGGCCGCCTTGCTGCGGCATGAAGACAAAGTTAAACGCATTCTTGATGCAGTGGTCGCAGCAGTTGCCGCTCCAGTCACCCTCAAGATCAGAACCGGATGGGATCAAAACAGCCGCAATGGCATCAACATAGCAAAAATTGCTGAACAATCAGGCATAAAGGCCCTGACCGTTCATGGCCGCACAAAGGCCTGCGGTTTCTCCGGCGCCGCGGAGTACGACACTATCAAAAAGATCAAGCAGGCCATCTCCATACCGGTAATTGCCAACGGCGATATAAATACACCAGAAATTGCAAAAAAGGTCTTGGCAAGCACGGGAGTTGACGGCATTATGGTAGGCCGCGCAGCTAGGGGCAGACCTTGGCTTTTTGGTGCGATGGAACACTACCTCACCAAGGGTGAGATGCTGCCAGATCCGCCCCCAGAATGGATCGGCAGATTGATACTGCAGCACCTGGAACATCTGTATACGTTTTACGGGGAATCTCAGGGGATACGCATAGCACGTAAGCACCTTGCGTGGTACAGCAGGGGATTTCAGGGGGCAGCTGATTTCAGATCAGCAATAAATAAAACAGGGACAACCCAAGAACAGCAAGAGCTAGTAAAAAGGTATTACTATAAATTAACAGCCAATAAGGAGCTGGCAGCATGAGTTTGGATGCCACAATGGTTCAGGAAAAAAATTTAGAAGGTCTTAGCTACTCCGCAAGGACCCAGAAAAAGAGCGAGCTACTACGAGATTCAGTGTTTGAGGCAATGCAGAGTTATTTTGCCCAAATGGATGGCCACAAGGTATCTGACTTGTACAGAATGGTACTGTCAGAGGTAGAACCGCCACTGTTTGAATCTGTGTTACGTCAGACCAACGGCAACCAGAGCCGTGCAGCAGAGATGCTTGGTATAAGCCGTAGCACCCTGCGTAAAAAACTGGCCCTGTATGAGCTTGATTAGCAACTAAGATAGATTTACAACGAATACAACATTGCCTGCAACAGCTGGCAGATATTCAGACCATCAAAACAGATAACTTCCAGGACCAGCTAGTGAGCTGGGACTGCTACTGATTCCAAAAAACCGCAATAAGAGATTCAACTATGTCATCCATCACCAGAGCACTAATTAGCGTATCGGATAAAACCGGCATCGTGGAGTTTGCCCGCAGCCTGAGCGAACGTAAGGTAGAGATACTATCTACAGGCGGCACTGCCCGTCTGTTGACAGAAAACGACATCCCGGTCATAGAGGTATCCGAACATACCGGATTTCCTGAGATGATGGATGGCCGGGTCAAAACCCTGCACCCTAAAATCCATGGTGGAATTCTGGGTCGTCGCGGCATGGATGACATGGTGATGAAGGAGAACGAGATTGCTCCCATAGATATGATAGTGGTCAACCTCTACCCTTTTGAACAGACCGTGGCCAATCCCGACTGTGATCTACCAACTGCCATTGAAAACATTGATATAGGTGGCCCCACCATGCTGCGCGCTGCGGCCAAGAACCATAAGGATGTAACAGTAGTTGTCGATGCTGCAGACTACATCAGGGTGCTGGAAGAGATGGACGCCAACAACGGCTCAGTAACAGACGCCACCCGCTTCGACCTGGCGGTTAAGACCTTCGAACACACCTCCAACTACGACGGCGCCATCGCCAATTATCTTGGCACCCGCCTGACGGATGAGCCAACCGAATTCCCACGCACCATCAATCTGCAGTACCGCCAGGTGCAGACCATGCGCTACGGCGAGAACCCACACCAGAAGGCGGCCTTCTTTGTAGAGCGGGATCAGCCTGAGGCCTGTATCTCCACTGCCAAGCAGCTGCAGGGCAAAGAGCTCTCCTACAACAACATCGGCGATACCGATGCTGCTCTGGAGTGCGTTAAACAGTACGACGAGGGGCCTGCTTGCGTAATCGTAAAGCACGCCAATCCATGTGGTGTGGCCCTGGGTTCCAGCCTGTTGGATGCCTATGATCGGGCCTACAGTACCGACCCGGAATCGGCCTTTGGCGGCATTATCGCCTTCAACCAGGAGTTGGATGCTGAGACCGCCCAGGCCATCGTGGAGCGACAGTTCGTTGAAGTAATCATCGCGCCCAAGGTTTCGGCCGCAGCCATCGAGGTGGTAAGCTCTAAAAAGAACCTGCGCCTACTGGAATGCGGCGAATGGAGCGCTGAGGCCCTGCATCGCCAGGACTTCAAACGGGTAAATGGCGGACTGCTGGTACAGGACGCCGACCTGCAACTACACAATGAACTAAAGGTAGTGACTAAACGCGCCCCCACTGAACAGGAGATGAAAGACCTGCTGTTCACCTGGCGCGTAGCCAAGTTCGTAAAGTCTAATGCCATCGTCTACGGCAAAGACAACATGACCATCGGAGTGGGCGCTGGCCAGATGAGCCGGGTCAACTCTGCCCGCATCGCCGCCATCAAGGCCGAACATGCGGGGCTGGAGGTGCCGGGATCGGTCATGGCATCTGACGCATTCTTTCCCTTTAGAGACGGCCTGGACAATGCGGCCTCAGTAGGAGTGCGCGCAGTAATTCAGCCCGGAGGCTCTATGCGGGACGAAGAGGTGATTGCTGCGGCGGATGAGCACGACATCGCCATGGTGTTCACCAGCATGCGTCACTTCAGACACTAACTTAGGGCTTAGGAATCAGGGCCGAGGGCCATTTCTTCACCTACTCCAAACTGACAATTAACGAGCATTAAATAATGAATATTCTTGTCATCGGCAGCGGCGGACGCGAACATGCACTGGCCTGGAAGGCAGCTCAATCACCTTTGGCAGACACCATCTATGTGGCACCTGGCAATGCAGGAACAGCACTGGAACCCAAGCTGGAAAATGTCTCCATAGCGGCTGACGATATTCAAGGATTGGTCACCTTTGCCAAAGACAGGGAGATAGGGCTGACCATTGTCGGACCTGAGGCCCCACTGGTGATGGGCATAGTGGATTCCTTCCAAGCTGCAGGCCTACCCTGCTTTGGACCATCCAAGGGTGCGGCGCAACTGGAGGGATCGAAGTCTTTCACCAAGGATTTTCTGGCTCGGCATAACATCCCCACCGGCTCCTACCAGACCTTTACCGATCAGGATGAGGCCCTGACCTATGTATACGAGCATGGTGCGCCCATAGTGATCAAGGCAGACGGCCTGGCCGCAGGCAAGGGGGTAATCGTTGCCATGGAGCTGGAGACCGCCGAGGCGGCGATCAAGGACATGCTCTCCGGTAACGCCTTTGGCGAAGCGGGACACCGGGTGGTGATCGAAGAGTTTTTGGAAGGGGAAGAGGCCAGCTTTATCGTCATGGCCGACGGCAAGAACATTTTGCCGATGGCAACCAGCCAGGACCACAAACGGGTGGGTGATGGTGACACCGGCCTCAATACTGGTGGCATGGGGGCCTACTCCCCAGCGCCGGTGGTCACCGATGATATCTATCAGCGCATCATGGATGAAGTAATCAACCCAACGGTTCGGGGCATGGCCGCGGAGGGACTCCCCTATACAGGTTTCCTTTATGCTGGCTTAATGATCGCGCCGGACGGCACCCCCAATGTGATCGAATACAACTGCCGCTTTGGCGACCCTGAGACCCAGCCCATCATGCTACGCATGCAGTCAGACCTGACCGCCCACTGTCTCGCCGCCCTGGAGGGCAGACTGGATTCTGAGCAGACTAAGTGGGACCCAAGGGCATCACTCGGTGTGGTTCTGGCCGCTGGCGGATACCCATCCAGCTATCGCAAGGGTGATGAGATAAGCGGACTACCACAGAACGAAACAGAGGGCGAAAAGGTTTTTCATGCCGGCACTGCCATGAAAGATAATCAAGTAATCACCTCAGGTGGACGTGTACTCTGTGCTACAGCCTTAGGTAACAGCGTCGCCCAGGCCCAAAAAAGGGCCTACGATCTGGCTGGGCAGATCAGTTGGAGCGACTCATTCTATCGCAAGGACATCGGCTATAGGGCGGTTGCCAGAGAGCAGTCTTGACCACCGTCTCCACGGCCCGACTCTTCCAAACACTGCTGTTTCTGGCCTTATGCTCAACCCTGGTGATTGCCACTAGTAATTCAGACCTCTCATCCGCCACCGGCATCAATGATAAGGTGGCGCACATCCTAACCTTCATAATGTTAGGACTACTTGTGCGTCCGGCCTTTCCCTTGTCGACGAACAGATTACGACCTTACCTCTGGCTTCTTTTCTATGGCCTAGGGATTGAGATTATCCAGTACTTCATACCGTCGCGCAGCTTCTCTCTGCTTGATCTAGCTGCAGACGCCGCAGGCTTGCTAACATCCGTTCTTCTGGCACTGACTATAAAGCGGGCAATACGCGCTTACTGACAAGCCCCGCCAGTTGCTCTAATTCCGGATACTCAGGTGCCAGCTCCACGATATAACCTAGGGTCCTGGGAATATCCTTCAGATAACCCGGCTTGCCATCGCGTATATTCAGGCGGGCAAAGATGCCGGACGCCTTGAGATGGCGCTGCACCCCCATAAGATCAAACCAGCGCAGGAATACCTCTTCATGCTCTTTGTGCAGAACCCCGGACTCTAAGGCCAACTCATAGTAACCAAAGACCCACTCTTTCACCCGCTCCCTTGGCCAGCTTATGTAACAATCCTTTAGTAAGGAGACCAGATCATAGGTGACGGGACCGACTACCGCATCCTGAAAATCCAGGATTCCTGGATTTAGCACTGAAGTCACCAACAGGTTTCTGGAGTGATAATCACGATGCACGAATACCTGGGGTTGTTCCAGGGCGTTAGCCACCAGTAGCTCGAATAACCTATCCAGTATCTGTCGTTCATCTGCATCTAACGTCAACCCAAGATGCCGCCCCAACAGCCACTCCGGAAACAGACCCATCTCCTGCAGTAATAGTTCTGAGGAATACAGCGGTAAGCCGTCTCTCTTGCCACAGGCCTGCATCACCTTGAGTGCGCTCAAGGCGTCAGCATAGAGACGATCTCTCTGACCCTGTTCGAGCAGATCCAGATAATGCTCACTCCCAAGATCGCTCAAGAGCAAAAAACCCTGCTCAAGATCGGCCGCATGGATCACCGGGACATTCAAACCCAGCTCCCCCAAATGCCTGGCCACAGCAACAAATGGCCGACAATCCTCATTCTCAGGAGGAGCATCCATAACTATCCTGGTGGCTCCATCTGCCAGCGTGGCCCGATAGTAACGTCTAAAGCTGGCATCCCCTGAGGCCAATTCCAAAGAAAATTCACCCAAGCCCACTGAATTTTCCAGCCAAATCTGTAATAATCTCTCTCTAAAGGGCATATTGATGAAAAAACCTAGTGCTGTTTGGTAAAAAAGGCTATTTTGACAGATATATGCGAATTAATCGTAAAATAATCATAAAGAATGATTGAAGAATTGTTGATTCTATGCGATTTTACCCCTCCTTTGATATATTAGGCGGCGACTCACTTGCTTGCGCGCAATGGAGCCAAGAAACATTTAAAACCCGACAAGTCATAGAGAATTAACAAAGTGTCAGGAAAAACAAAAATATTACCCGTGGCTATATGCGCCCTACTGCTCGCTCCATCACTGCTGAGCGCCAAAGCGAAGTGGGATTGCAAGGCTGGGCCAGACAACACTTGGGAATGCTCCAAACCCGGCGAACGAAAAATTGGTCAACCAGTTGCTACCACCCCTAGCCAGAACAGAAACCAGGGCTCTGTTACCACCACTCCAGCATATGAGAGTACATTTGAGGCGCGCGAACAAACAGAGACAGAAGAATCCACCGCAGTCGCTGAATATTACGAACCTGTTATTGGGCAGAGACAGCTAGAGGCTGGCAACGCCCTACGCATAGACCGCGACCTAAACTGGAATCAATGCGGCCCCCTGAACGATCCGGCCGAACATGCACCAAGACACAGTGGCGAGACCCAGATTACAGCAGATGCCGCTGACGTTTCGCGCGAAAACAAACGGGCCACCTTCACCGGCAATGTTGTAGTAACCAAAGACGATCAACTGCTGGAAGCAGATCGCATCACCTACAACAACAAAGAAGACACCATGGACATTGATGGCTCCATCTACTATCAGAGTCCGGGGCTACTGGTAAGTGGCAGCTCTGCAAAGATGGATATGGGTAACAGTACGGGGCGAATAAAGAATGCCCAGTATCGCCTCCCCAAGAGACGCGCTCGCGGCAGCGCCTCTCAGGTAGACATAGAGGGTCGTGATAAGAGCAGCTACAAGGATATAAACTACACAACCTGCCGCCCTGGCAACGAAGACTGGGTGCTGGAGGCAGGCAAGCTTGAGATAGACAAGAGTACAGGCGTTGGCGTAGCTCATGACACAGTTTTCCGATTCAAGGGTATTCCCTTCTTCTATCTGCCATACGCCAGTTTTCCCATCGATGACCGGCGCAAATCTGGCTTCCTGGTACCATCCATCGGCAGCTCCGATACTACTGGAACAGACATCTCAGTTCCGTACTACATAAATATCGCGCCCGACATGGATGCCACAATCGTACCCCGACTCATGAGCAAGCGCGGTCTGATGATAGGTGGAGAATTCCGCTATCTGACAAAAGACTACTACGCAGAAACCAAGCTCGAGATCCTGCCTGACGACAAGGAGAGGAACAGGGGTGAGAACAGTACACGCGGTGCATTCTCATACTATAGTCGCGGCAACCTAACACCTAGAGTGACCCTGAATACTAACATCAACTACGCATCCGACAGCGACTACATTAAGGATCTGGATGACAGTATGGCGGTCTCAAGCAGCAGATATCTAGAGCGGCGTGGCGACCTGCAATACCACGGAGACAACTGGAATGTATTAGCTCGAGCTCAATACTACCAGACCATGGACGACACCATAGCCAGAGCAGATCGCCCCTATGCGCGCCTGCCACAGATCCTATTCAACTATGAGAAACCGAACCAGCTCGGCGGACTTACCCTGCATACAAGGGCAGAGTATGTCTACTTTGACAAAGATGAGAGCGTCCGTGGAAGCCGCTTTGATTTCAATCCTGCTATAAGTCTCCCCATGCGTAATAGCTGGGGTTATATTACCCCCAAGCTGGGAATGCGCTACACCAGTTATGACCTAAAGGACCAGACAGCGGGTATGTCAGATTCCCCAGACCGCACTACCGGCACCTTCAGTCTGGATGGAGGAATGTTTTTCGAAAAGATTGGCGAGTCATACACCCACACGCTGGAACCAAGGATGTTCTATCTCTACAACTCAAAAGAAAATCAGGATGATATCCCTATTTTTGACACTACCGCCTATGACTTCAGCTTCTATAACATGTTTAGAGAGGACCGCTTCGCTGGCGCAGACCGTGTAGGTGATGCCAACCAGCTAGCTCTTGCCCTGACCAGCCGCACCTACGACAACGAAACAGGCGTGGAGAGATTCCGCTTCAGCATCGGCGAGATCTTCTACTTCGAGGATAGAGAAGTACAACTCGATAATAGCCCTTCAGCCACTGTCCTTTCGGCATCAAACGACAGCAGCTCTGCCATAATAGGTCAACTCGCCTGGCAAATCAGCAATAACTGGAGCACCCAGGCAGACATAGAGTGGGATCACAACCGAAGTAACAACAAGACAGCCCAGTCCGCTTTTCATTTAAGATACGACAACAAAAAGAGGTCACTGCTTAATCTTGGCTACCGTTACGCCAGGGACTACGAAAACGACGGCGTGTTATTTGAACAGACAGATCTCTCCTTTCGTCTCCCTGTCACCACACATCTGAATGCAGTTGCCCGTTGGGACTACTCTCTGCTGCATGATCAAACCATGGAATCATTCGCCGGACTTGAGTACAGTAACTGTTGCTGGGCCTTCCGTGCCGTTGGACGCCACTACATCAACGATATTGACCAAGATGCAAAAACTGCATTCTACCTGCAACTTGAGCTGAAGGGACTTACCAGCATAGGCGACAAAGTGGGCGGGTTTCTTGAAGACAATCTTCTCGGATACACAAGAGCCAAATAGACACCATGATCAGGCTTCATACTCGCAACAACTTGAGTATGTTGTTGCTACTAATTACTTTTGTTGCATCTAACCCGTTATTAGCGGCAAATGTTCAGGATGTAGACCGCATTGTGGCGGTCGTAGACGACGAAGTCATAGTTAACAGTGAACTTCAAGAGAGACTGTCCCAGATAGTCTCGCAGCTAAAAGCCAAAAAGGCCAAACTACCTCCAAAAAAGGTCCTAGAACGCCAGGTTCTTGAGCGCCTCATAATTGACAAGATACAGCTTGCCGCAGCCGCCAGAGCCGGAATCAATGTTGGTGAAGATATGCTGGCTCAGGCCGTCAGTAATATTGCCCGCAAAAACAGAATGTCTCTTTCTGAATTTCGCGCTGCGGTTAAGCGCAGCGGCCTCTCTTTCAGTAGATATCGCTCCCAACTGCGCGACCAAATTACAAGCCAGCAATTTATGGCCAAGGAGATGAGAAGCCGCGTCAACATCACTGAACGGGAAATAGATGCATACATCGCCAATGCCAAGGAAGTGGTACAGTCTCCAAAAAAGACCCGGAAGAGTGCATTTCATCTATTGCACATCCTCATAGCCACCCCAGAGGGCGCATCGGCCGAGACAATACAGAAAGCAAAACGCAAAGCACAAAAACTGGTAAAAAAACTCCGCGCAGGCGCCGATTTCCAGAATGCTGCTCTTTCTGAGTCGGATGGACAACAAGCCCTGGAAGGGGGCGATCTCGGTTGGCGCTCAAGAAGCCAGCTGCCATCAATATTTGCCAAGGTTGTGCCCAAGATGGGGCGCGGAGAGATTTCTGATCCAATAAGGACATCCAGCGGTTACCACATAGTCAAAGTTGCAGACTATAAAGGCGGCAACGAGATTAAAACATCCACTGTACTTGAGCAGACCAAGGCCAGGCATATACTGGTTCGCACCAGCGAAATCACCTCAGACGACGATGCCAGGATACGCCTGGAACAGCTTAAACAACGCCTGGATGGAGGGGATGACTTCGCAGCCATGGCCCGCTCCCATTCCGACGATCAAGCATCGTCTATTAAAGGTGGAGAGCTTGGATGGATCAGCCCTGGTGACGTAGTACCTGAATTTGAGCAGGAGATGAAACAGCTCGCCGTTAACGAGATAAGCAAACCATTCCGTACCCAATACGGCTGGCACATTGTACAGGTACTGGAAAGACGCATGCATGATAGAGCCGGAGATATTAAACGCTCCCAGGCTAAAGAGGCCATCTTTAGACGCAAGGCGGCAGAAGAGTCCCAGCTACTTTTGCGCAGACTGCGTGATGAAGCATATGTAGAGATTCATCTAGAAGAGCTAGAATAGAGATTAAAGCTGCAGATAATCTGTAATAACCAACCAGCGGTGTGACATGAACATGGAGCCCGTCAGAACTGTTTTTACCCCAGGCGAACCGTCAGGCATTGGGCCCGATTTGTGTGTGCAGCTAGCCCAGCAACCTCTAACAACAACTCTCGTAGTGGTTGCTGATCCAGACCTACTAACTTCACGAGCTAATCAGCTTGAACTCCAGCTGGAAGTAGATCTATTTGATCCATCCGCACCAATTACCACCTCAAAGCCTGGAAAGCTCTGTGTACTCCCCGTCCCACTAACATCAGACTCTAAACCTGGTCAACTAAACCCGAATAACGCTGGCTACGTTCTTGAGTGCCTACGGCAGGCCACCGAGGGCTGCATGAATGGCACCTTTCATGCGCTGGTCACCGGCCCAGTACATAAGGGGGTAATAAATGATGCTGGGATCCCCTTCACCGGCCATACCGAATTCCTGGCTGAACTCACAAATGGCGACCCGGTAATGATGCTGGCCACCGAGGGATTGAGGGTCGCACTGGCTACCACCCATCTCCCTCTATCGGAGGTAAGCCAGGCCATAACGCCGCAACTACTGGAACGGATAATTCGCATCCTGCATACAGACCTGCGCATAAAGTTTGGGATCGAGAATCCGCATATTCTGGTGTGCGGCCTCAACCCTCATGCCGGGGAAGGGGGCCACCTTGGAACAGAGGAGATTGAGATAATCTCCCCTGTTTTAGAACAGCTGCGCCAGGAAGGGATGCACCTACAAGGACCTCTACCGGCGGATACCCTGTTCACACCCCACTACCTGGAGCAGGCAGACGCAGTCCTGGCCATGTATCACGACCAGGGACTGCCGGTTCTAAAACATAAGGGTTTTGGCAGGGCAGTGAACATAACCCTAGGCCTACCCATCATCCGCACCTCGGTTGATCATGGCACGGCCCTGGATCTAGCAGGAACCGGCACGGCCAACCCGGGAAGTCTGGATGTGGCCCTGAAGACGGCAATGGAGATGGTACTAAACAGCAGGCCCTAAGACGCACCTGCGTCCTGCAACAGCTTCAGTACTTCCTGATGCTTGCCCTTCTCTGCCCTCTGTACTGCAGTAAGCCCGGCCTTGTTTTTGATGTTTAGATCTGCGCCGGCCTGGATCAATGTTTTAACCGCCTCCTCATGCCCAAAGGCCGCCGCCTCCATAACTGCACTGGCGCCAACCCCATCTACCGCATTTACATCGGCACCGGCCGACAGCAGGGCCCTGACCGTATGTGTATTGCCGTTGAAGGCGGCCATAACCAGGGCCGGACGTCCGGACGCATTTTTTGCATTGGCATCCACGCCCTGAGCCAGGACTTTCTGCACCATAACCACATCACCCTCGGTCGCCGCCGCCAGCAGCAATGGGCTCATATCTGCCGCCCACAGTGGAGACCAACCTATCAACAAAGTGAATAAAATAAGAAAGTTACGTTTCATAGCATCACCCGTAAAACCATGCCCTTTCCCCCTATATCGACCGAATCCGAGAAAACCTGAATCGACTTGCAATTACCCGGCTCTCCCGATAATGTTTCGGAACATGATAATATTCAGAATAGACTCATCTGCAGCATAATTCCCATGCCATCCCATAAACAAAAACCAGGAAACCAGCAGTAGTGGCGGTTTACGCTATTGGCGACGTCCAGGGTTGTTATGACCAACTGCGTCAGCTACTGGACCGCATCGAATTTAATCCAGAAGATGACAAACTCTGGTTCGCCGGAGATCTGGTAAACCGCGGACCAGACTCACTCAAGGTACTACGCTTTGTAAAAGGACTGGGGAAAAGAGCCATCTGTGTGCTGGGTAATCACGACCTGCACCTACTGGCCATGTCTGAGTCCATAGATAAACATAAGGATCCCAATAACACCCTGGATCAGATCCTAAACGCCCCGGATCGCGACGAGCTACTGCACTGGCTGCGCCATCGCCCGCTGATACATCGCAGCAAGAAACGTAACTTCAGCATCATCCACGCCGGCCTGCCACCACAGTGGGACATCACCATGGCCATGCAGTGTGCAGCAGAGCTGGAGTCGGAACTGCAGGGGGACTCCTACCAGGATTATCTGCGTGAGATGTATGGCAATCTACCAGATCGCTGGGATCCAGAGCTTAAGGGGATGGAGCGACTGCGTTTTATCACCAACTGTTTTACCCGTCTACGCTACTGCACCCCAGACGGTTCCATCTCGCTTAAAGAGAGCTGTGCGCCTGGCAGCCAAGATCCATCCCTAAGCCCCTGGTATGAAGTGCCTGGACGGGCTAGTGCTGATGAAAACATTCTATTTGGACACTGGTCCACACTGGGCTATGGCAGACACGGCAGCGCCTGGTCACTGGATAGTGGATGTCTCTGGGGGGGTGCCCTAACGGCCCTGCGTATTCGTAAACACAAGGAGCCGAAACCGTTCCAGCTCGAATGCCCTAAGACCCTACAACCATAGACAACCCGATAAGATATAACCTGTTTTAGGAGAAACGTATGGCCAACTCATCATCATTTACCTGGGGAGGATTCCTAACAAGACTTGTGGCTTCTCTGATACTGGTCTTCTCTACATACAACCCAGAGGGCTATTCCTATTACAATTGGGCACTGGTTGATTTCTCCCAATTTGACGTATTGAAGGGGTTTGTAGGGGTAGTACTGCTCATAGGCTGGACCATACTGTTGCGGGCAACCTTTAAATCTCTCGGGCCATTTGGAATCATCCTGGCCCTGGCCTTTTTCGGCCTGCTGATCTGGCTAATCGTAGATTGGCTAGCCATCGCCACCGACAACTTTAAGGTCCTCAGCTATATCGCCGAACTGGTAATCGCAAGCATCATGGGAGCCGGAGTATCCTGGTCCCACATCCGCAGACGCATCACCGGACAGCTGGATACGGGCGACGTCTCAGACGCGTGACAGGATAACAAAGCTGTAGGCGTGGGGGTTTTTAGCATCGCTGGGATGGCTCTCCCGCCCATCCTCCTGCCACTGACCTGGATCATAATCAGGAAACAGGGTATCGCCCTCAATCTGGGTATCGACCAGTGTCAGGTAGATGCGATCTGCCAGAGGCAAAGCCTGTCCGTATAACATAGCGCCACCCACTATCATCACCTCAGGTACATCCCCTGCGGCCTCAATGGCCTGTTCCAAAGAGTGCACAACAGTACAGCCATCCACCTGATAATGACGATTAGCAGTCACAATGATATGGGTACGTTCCGGCAGTTTACCCGGCAGCGACTCCCAGGTCTTCCGCCCCATAATAATCGGCTTACCTATAGTCATAGCCTTGAAATGTTTCAGGTCGGCAGGTAGATGCCATGGCAACGAGTTATCGTTTCCAATTACCCGATTCTCTGCCATAGCCACAATAATGGATACCATTGGTTTTTGCTGATTCATGGGGCAAAAGCATATCATGCATCAGCTACCAAAGCAGACTGCGAACAGTAAGACAATCTGATATCTTTATCCCTTAACCCAATAGACAGGCAACCATTATGAGACTGAAGGTCGGAAGCAAGGTGCTAGTAGAGCGTGCAGAAGAGCAGATCGACTCCATAACTCCTGCTGAAGTGGAAGAGCGTATCAAACAGCAAGGCGTGCTGTTAATTGACCTGAGGGATATACGTGAGCTAAAGCGTGAAGGCAAGATCCCTGAGGCAGTCCATGTGCCCCGCGGTCTGTTAGAGTTCTGGATTGACCCCGACTGCATCTACTACAAGAGTTTCTTTGATAATGCCGAGGAGATTATCTTCTACTGCAATCTGGATTGGCGATCGGCCCTGGCCACCCTGGCAATCAAACAGATGGGGTTCGATAAGGTCAGCCATATGCGCGGAGGCTTCGACCGCTGGGTCGAGGAGATCGGGCGCGTAGAGGCCGTGGAGTATCCCAAAAAGAGCAAGGGCTAAACAGCTACTGGCGCCTTAATGTGGGGATGGGCCTCATACCCCACCAACTCAAAATCCTCGTAGCGAAAATCGAACACAGATTTAATATCTGGATTTATCTTCAAACTAGGCAGGGGCAATGGTTCCCGCGCCAGTTGGGTCTCAACCTGCTCCAGATGATTTGAGTAGAGATGGGCGTCACCAAAAGTATGCACAAACTCACCCGGCTGCAATCCGCACTCCTGAGCTACCATCATGGTCAGCAGCGCGTAAGAAGCGATATTGAATGGCACCCCAAGGAAGATATCGGCGCTGCGTTGATAGAGTTGGCATGAGAGCCGGCCATCAGCCACATAGAACTGAAACAGGCAGTGGCAGGGCGGCAGTGCCATCTCATCCACACAGGCCGGATTCCAGGCACTCACCATCAAGCGACGTGAATCCGGATTTATTTTAATCTGATCCAGCAGCAATTTTATCTGGTCTATGCTCTCCCCATTGGGCGCCGGCCAGGAGCGCCACTGATAGCCATATACCGGACCCAGGTCGCCGTTCTCATCTGCCCACTCATCCCAGATACGGACACCGTTGTCGTGTAGATATTTGATATTGGTGTCGCCCTGAAGAAACCAGAGCAGCTCATGGATGATAGAACGCAGATGCAGCTTTTTGGTGGTCACCACCGGAAAGCCTGCGGCCAGATCGAAACGCATCTGATATCCAAAAACACTCATGGTACCGGTCCCAGTGCGATCCTCTTTACGGGTGCCGTTGTCGCGCACGTGGCGCATCAGATCCAGATATTGACGCATAGTCTATTTTTCTCTCGTGTAGGCCATGGTGATCATTGCTGCCCCCGCTGCCAGCATCGGCAGGGAAAGCAGTTGCCCCATGGTAAACCAATCGAAGGCCAGATAACCGATATGGGCATCAGGCATACGCAAAAACTCCACCGCAAAACGGAACAGGCCATAACAGAACAGAAACAGACCGGATACCGCCATCAACGGCCGTGGACGGGACGAATAGATCCACAAGATCAGAAACAGCAACACCCCTTCCAGCCCGGCCTCATACAGCTGACTTGGATGCAACGGCGGGCTAAACCCGAAAGAGCCTCCTCCACACACCTCGGGGAAACGCATGCACGGAACCTGTATAGCCCAGGGCAGATCGCTCGGTTTGCCCCATAGTTCGCCATTAATAAAGTTACCTATGCGCCCAGCCAGAAGTCCCACCGGCACCATGGGAGCGATAAAATCGGTAAGCTCAAAGAAGCTGCGATTGATACGCCGACCAAACAGCCACATGGCCAACAGCACCCCGACCAGGCCACCATGAAACGACATGCCACCATCCCATATCCTAATCAGATAGAGCGGATCAGACATAAGCCGGGAGAACCCGTAAAACAGCACATAACCCAAGCGGCCGCCAAGGATCACCCCCATGGCACCGTAGAAGATCAGGTCATCAATACCCTGAAGTTTTTGATCCAGACCTATTCTATCCGCACGGCGGCGCATCAGCAGCCAGCTAATGGCGAATCCAGCCAGGTACATAAAGCCGTACCAGTGGACACGAGCTGGGCCAATAGAGAATATAACCGGGTCTATATCTGGGTAGGACAACATAGGACGATATCTTACCATCCCGCCCGCCATATTGGAGTCATACAACATAAAAATAGGTGCTAAAGATATCTCAACAGGTGCCGCTATCTATCTCAGAATGTCACCTGATAGGGACGGTTAACACCATGATCCAACCACAAGATCAAACAACAAAAAGCTCTCTGGGGCAACGCATGCGCTTGCGGCGTCAGCAGAAGGGGTGGACCCAGGAGCAACTTGCGCGCCAGGCTGGAACTAACCAGGCGGTTATCCAGAAAATTGAAAATGGCAAAAGCCTTAGGCCTCGTAAAATCAATGAGATAGCAGAAGTTCTTGGGGTAAACCCAGCTTGGCTTATGTTTGGTGACGAGGCAGAAAACGGACTTAGTCCAGACGCCATAGCCTTAGCAGAAGAGTGGTCACAACTATCAGAACCACACCGCACCAGGATTCAAAGAGAGATTCATAACCTTAGCCAGAGAAGCTGGGAATTAGGTTCCTCTCATCGCAGAATCGGATAGTAATTGCCCCCGCACCCCTTGGCGGGGGGAACCACCTCATAACCCTGCAACCACCTTTACCCGCTGCTGTTTAGCGTTGTAACCACTGCGGGTTATGACCTCATGCCTTAGATCTTTTCTTTCACCGGCTGGCACCTCAGCATTGAACTCTACACTGCGGAAGTCGTGTGATTTAGCGTTGAGTTGACTGCGAAAAGTGACATCACCATGGTAGCTACGCCTTACCTCAACCTGGATCTTCTTCTTGCTATAGTTGCGGATGCGCTGACTAAACAGTTGATGTTCATCCCAGCCAGCCACCTCAGCATCATGATCCACCTTGAACAGACCATCTCCCACCTTTTTGTACACCTTTCCCTTGTTGATACGCACCCATATATTGTCCCGCAACACCTTTTCCTTGATAAGCTCAAACACCACCTCTGGATCCTGGCCAAGGTTGAGTTCCAAACGATCACCAATCGGGACATATTTAATGGACTGAGTGGAGATATAACTTAGGCCCTTGCGACCATTCTGACGAAAAACCTGCACCTTGCCGTTAGGTATGGGCGTGGTCCCTAACCCTGACTTCTTATCGTTCTTCAGAAGATATAGCCGCACCAACTTATTACCGTACTCTTCGACACGATAGCGATAGACCACATCCACCGGCACCTTGGCGGCATCAAAACTACGCAACCTCTTGGACCATCCATCCGGGATACTTTCACGTCCCTCAATGGTGTAGATGAAATACTCTCCCAGACCCTCCTTCTCCACCTGCTTTGGCTCGCCAAGACCAGCACTGTCCATTTCTGCCATAGCAACTGCTGGCGCCATCATTCTGCGCGCCACCTTTGTCTTCATGCGCTTATATTCTTGCTGCTCCATTCTCTTAACCTGATTGACCGGCATACGGGCAAGCTCGGCAATCTTCTCTACCAGATTGATCTTCCCCACCACCAGCCGCACCTGAGCATTGGCATAAGGCTCGCCTGATCGATTGCTAACCCGCACAAATCCCTCCAGACGCATCTGGGCCTCGGTGGGATTGGCGATGGCCACATAGTCCGCGTCCCAGCTTATGCCGGAGGTGAAATAGCTGATCTCAATCCTGGCCTCCACATCTGCATCTGCCTGTACGTTCCAGTAGAGCATCTGGGGCTTGTCATGGGGGAAGGTGGTATCCATAACCTCCAGCTCTTTTGCCTTGTCTTTGAATTCCAGTTCAACAGAGGTTGGATCAATTAGGGTGTTGGCCCAGGAAAACTGCAGCGGATTTATCCCCTTCTTAAAACTTACGGTTCTACTCTCCCTGACCAGGGTTAAATCTTCCGAGTTATATATGGTCAGTTGCACCCTGTCCCGATCTGGCACTGTGGATAGATCCAGATTTTTACCGACCGCACTGAGAGGCACAATCAAAATAGTTAGCAGCAGAATAAGAGCTCTTATTGTAGTAGGGTTATTCATGACTACCTCCACTCATTCTGTGCTATGAAATGCAGTTTATAGACCTGTTTTTTCGCCTTGCCAGGCGTCATCTGCGGCGCAAGATCAACATGAAACAGCAGCTTGTCGGCATCAGATTTTTCTCGGTCCAATCCGCCGGGCATGGTGGTGGCTTTACCTAGCCTCCACTGCACACCTCGCCTATTACCCAGTCCCTGTTCTTCCCGCAGCTTGGTGGCCTGCTCACTGATATCCAGTGTTACTGGCGAATCTTTGAAGTTTTCTATCTCGTACCTCACTACCATCTCATAGTCGTATAGATTACCGCTGATCCGCTTGCGCTCATTACGTTCAATAGTGCGCTTGACCACTATGTCCCGAGCTACTCCCAGATAGAGTTCCATCTCATCGTCCCTGGGAGTGAAACGACCCCAATCTTCCCCCACAAAGGTAGTGCCGCCCTTTCCATCCTGTTGAAAGATGCGGGCCTTGCCAAACGGTAAAGCCACCTTACCCAGGCCGTGGGCACCGTCGTTCTTCAGCACATAGTGCATGGGCACCTGGAGCTTCTTCTTGGCAGCATCGATATAACCAAACTCAGTTACATCCACCGTATAGCGTTTCTGTATAGGCACCTTTTCATACCGTTTCAGCAGCAGATCCTTAGTTTCATTCAGGCCCACCGGACGCTGTAGCTGGCCACCAAAACCTACCCAAATCTGGCCCCGCCCATACTCTTCATTGGAGTTGTTCTTGACCCGTAGATACTGCGCCAACTGCAGGCTAGTCTCATCTTTAGTCGCAATTGCCCGATAGTGGTAGCTCTTCTCCAAGCCACCAAGCAGATAGCTGATCCGCACTCGGGCTGAGCCGGAGCGGTCTGCACCAATACTCCATACCAAGGCATTCTCGTTGGGCGGATAGCTCACCGACAACACCTTTGCGTCCACCTCGAACTTGCTCTGTGCCGGCAGCAGTCTAAACAGGATTGAGTCTGCATCTATCCTGGTATTGGCCCAGGAAAAATCCACCTGATTGGCACCCTTCACCAGGGGCACTATGCGTTCCTCTTCAACCAAGGTGGCGCTGGCATGGTCAAGTTGAATCTCAACCCGCTCTCGCACCGGCAGGGTTATCAGCTTAATCCTCGCCACACCCTCCAGCGGCAACACCAGCAGCAACAGTATTAAAATTTTGATCTTCATCGAATTATTCTCCGTGATTGTATTAGGCAGTTCTCACTAGCTAATAACGTACAAATTCGTTGATTGGGTTAATCTCTATAAAATGGTTTTAGTTTTATGTAGTAACTATCTCTTTAGCCAATCATATGAGTATAGGCCGCATCCACCCATCCATATTTCGCATTACTCAAAAGAAAATCCTCCTGCTACAGTGACATACATCACAAGAATGAGTATTACCACAACACCCTAGTCAACGATTACGTATACTGATCGGCGTTTATTGGCCTGATTGTTGTGTTCCGATAAAAAGGGGTAAACACCATGAGAGGATCTCTTTTTACCTTCATACTACTTCTATCAAGCGCTGCCTTGGTCATGGCAGATAATGGCACCATTAGTGTAAAAAGTGCCTATGACGTCAGAACCACCGCCGATAGGCTAGAACAAGAGCTGCATAAAAAAGGCATGACCATTTTCACCAGGATCAACCATGCCGAGGATGCAGAAAAAGTTGGCAAACAACTACCCCCAACCGAGCTGATAATTTTTGGCAATCCGAATGTGGGTACGCCGCTAATGCAGTGCGGCCAAAGCATTGCTATAGACCTACCGCAGAAGGCCCTAATCTGGAAATCAAAAGATGGGCAGGTATGGTATACCTACAACGACCCCGGCTATCTAGCAAAACGCCACCATCTTTCAAACTGCAAAGAGGTGCTTGAAGATATCAGTGGATCACTGGGAAAACTGGCTCATATAGCAACCACACCCTAAAAAGTTGGTAACACCCTAAAATAGAACGTCTTCAGATAAGCGGTCTCCGGAATAGCCGGATGAATAGGATGATCCGGCCCCTGCTGACCCTGTTCCAGCAACTGTAGCGAGCGATCACAATGACGCCCAGCCTGTTGCACTGTTTGCAGCAACTCCTGCTGAGACATGTGGTGAGAACAGGAGGATGTGATCAAGATGCCATCCTTGGATAGCAACTGTATAGCCGCCTGATTAAGGCGCTTGTAGGCAAGGGTGCCTTCCTTTATATCTTTGCGCTTTTTAATAAAGGCCGGAGGATCCAGAACTATCAAGTCAAATCGCTCTCTCTCACTGCGCAGATCGCGTAGAGAGTCGAATGCATTGGCTTGTTGAATCTCTACTTTTTCAGAAAGCTTATTGAGGTCTGCATTGGCCTGCACCATCTCCAGAGCGCTAGCGGAGGAATCCACACACACCACCTGTTCCGCCCCCATAGCCGCTGCCTGCACACCCCAAGCGCCCACATAACTACAGACATCCAACACCCGTCCGCCGTTTATATATCTCGCCATACGGGCTCTATTATCCGCCTGATCAAAAAACCAGCCGGTCTTCTGCCCCTCCTGGGACTGAACCTGAAAGGTCAGCCCACTCTCCTCTACACTGAGAAGCTCCGTAACTTCACCAGAGGCCAGCTCAATATACTGATCCAATCCCTCTTGAACCCGTACCGAACTATCATTACGCAACAAAATCCCAGCAGGCTTAAGCACCTTTTCTACAGCAGCAACCACCTCTTGCTTCATCTGCTCCATGCCGGCAGTGGTAATCTGAACCACCACCTGATCGCCATAACGATCCACCACCAATCCTGGCAGGCCATCACTCTCCCCGAACACTAAACGGTAATAAGGTTTGGGATAGATGCGCTCACGCATTGAAAGAGCAATCTTAAGGCGATGTACCAAGAGAGAGGCTGAAAGCGGATGTTCCGGATCGCGGCTGACCAGACGGGCACAGATAAGAGAGTTAGGATTTACATACCCGGAACCAAGCCATTTCTCTTGATGACTTAGAATATCCACCGCCTGGCCCTGCTTGAAACCCTTAAGTGGAGTAGCCTTGGTATCCACCTCATTACTGTAGATCCAGCAGTGTCCCGCACGCAGACGACGATCCTGGTTCTTATTCAGCCGAAGTTGTGGAGTACTCATCTTATTGTCACCTAAAGTTTTGCCGGTAAGGGGTGCGCAAGAGTAACAGATTTAGCCGGATCAATCCCCAAAACCATATAGGTAGCAATGTACAGTTCAAACTGGACAGATCTAACGTTGGACCCGGCTGATCTTTGAACCTTCCAGGGTCAAGTTGTACATCAGACCCTTGTTACTGAATATGAAGCCAACAACCGGATCATTTATCTCTACACTATTGATATCCTCGCCCACGCCCCACTTGATTACTGCAACCGAGCCATCCACACCAACCTTCCAGCCGTCGCTACGACGAAACTTGTTAAGGGCCTGTTTGGTGAGAAAGACAACAACAACAGACTTGGACTGGGCACCCAACTGAAATCCTACCGAAGCGCTGGCGGTACTGTAATAGCCAACCGTCTTACCCCCTACACGCAAGGCGCCCTCTCCATACTCACCACCCACAACCATGCCGGCCTTGATGACATTTGGAAATACTAAAACAGCCTCTGCGCTGTTCAGAAACTGGGCGCCGCCGCCCACCTCTTTCTTGAAACGCTGCAGGGTGGCATCCACCCCTATATTAATCTCTGGTGCGGAGGCGGCTATCGCAGGCTGTGGATACCAGAGACCTGAGAGTAAGAGCAAGGCGGAAGCTAAGACCGTTGCCAGGATTGATTTGAATTGATTCTTTTGCATACGGGTTTCCTCGTTAACTTGTTATTAAAGAGTTTCTAGCCAAATAGCTACAGAGAAATATCAAATACGTCCTTAAAACGCTGATCAAACTCATCCCGGGTAAAGCTGTGATTTTGAGTGCCTGCATGCTCTATTTTTATCGCCCCCATCAGCGCCGCAATACGCCCGGTTATTTCCCAATCCATATCGTTCATCAGGCCATAGAGCAGACCGGAACGGTAGGCATCACCGCAACCGGTGGGATCTTCCAGACTGGCAGCATTAGCCGCCGGGATCTCATATAGCTTATCCCGAGTATAGATGCTGGATCCCTCGCCACCACGGGTCACAATCACAGCATCTACCATCTCGGCAAGCTGTTGCGGACTCTTACCGGTGCGCTCCTGCATCAGCTTAGCCTCATAGTCATTGAAAGCCAGCCACTCTGCCTGCTCAGCAAAACGCATCAGATCGTCCCCATCAAACATAGGCATACCCTGACCCGGGTCGAACATAAAGGGTATATCTGCCTCGGCAAACTGCTCTGCATGCTGAATCATTCCATCGCGCCCATCTGGAGAAACCAGACCTAAGGTGCAGCCATTAACATCACTGACCTTGTTCTCGTGAGCAAAGTTCATAGCCCCGGGATGGAAGGCGGTGATCTGGTTATCATCTTTATCGGTAGTGATATAGGCCTGGGCTGTATACTGGCCATCTATCTCTAAAATATGGGCTCGACTTATACCGCAGCTATCCATCCAGTCTGCGTAAGGCTTGAAGTCTGCCCCCACTGTACCCATGGGTTTACCTTCGCCGCCGAGGAGATTCAGATTGTAGGCGATATTACCAGCACAACCACCAAACTCACGCCGCATATCCGGCACTAGAAAAGAGACATTTAGGATGTGTACCTGCTCCGGCAGGATGTGATTTTTAAACTGGTCCTGAAAGACCATGATGGTGTCGTAGGCAAAGGAACCACAAATAAGTGCAGACATATCTAATCCTGATTTAAACCAAAACGAAAATTAAAAAACTATCAAGCGGTCAGAGCCCTTAAAGTTAAATAGCGTTAAGGGGGCAAAGCAGAATGGCACTTACTTAAGACGAATCCCAGGATTTTCGTCATTCCGGCGCATGCCGGATCGCCTAAGGCAACGGCGAAGCCAATCCAGGGATACAGCCATCATCAAGCAATCTGGATCCCGGCCTACGCCGGGATGACGGTAGTTCTTAGCTTAAGTAAGTGACATTCGGGTCAGAGCCCTTTTTTATAACTGCTTTTTCCTAAAGTTATAGAGAACAATAAACAAAAATGGCTCTGACCCCTTAACAGACCACTTAACACTAAAAAAACCGCGGCGACAATACTAGGAGCCAAGTGATCGCCGCCATGGTGATACTTAGAAAAACTGCGGCAGAGCCGATATCCTTAGCCCGACCTGAGAGCTCATGATGCTCCCCACCAAACCGATCCACCGCCGCTTCGACTGCCGAATTCAGCAGCTCCACCAGCGGCACCAGCAGCAGACTACCTACCAGCAGAGCTCGCTCCACACCACTGTTGCCCAACCAGAGACCCAGTGGGATAAACAGGATTAATGCGTATGTCTCCTGCCGCAACGCCTCCTCATGTTTGAAGCAGGCGCGAAAGCCGGCTATGGAGTAGCCCCAGGCGTTAATGATGCGCTGAATCCCCAGCGGGCCTTGACTTGCCATTATTCGGAACCACTCTTCCAGGCCAGATCCAGCTCACGGGCGGCCCTCACATCATCCAGACGTTTCACCGGCATAGTGTGGGGCGCGCCTTTCACTAGATCCGGATCTGACTCCGCCTCTTCTTCGATAGTGATGAGCGCCTCAATGAAGGCGTCCAGGGTATCCTTATCCTCACTCTCGGTCGGTTCGATCAGCAGGCACTCCGGCACCAGCAGCGGGAAGTAGGTGGTGGGGGCGTGAAAGCCATAGTCCAGCAGGCGCTTAGCGTAATCCATGGTATTCACCCCAAGGCTACGGGCCTCGCGCCGCAGGGTGATAATGAACTCGTGGGTGGCGCGCCTTTCCGGATAAGCGGCCTCAAAACCGGCCTTCTGCAACCGCTTCAGCATGTAGTTAGCATTAAGGGTCGAGTAATCGGCAACCCGCGCCATACCCTCTTTGCCAATCATCCTGGCATAGACAAACGCCCGCAACAGAATACCCGCATTGCCGGCAAAGGCGGATAGACGGCCTATGCTTTGTGGCCTCTCCTCTTCGGTCAGCCAGCTATAACCATCATCCAGTTTCTGGGCCATTGGCACCGGCAGATAGGGCTCCAGACGTTCGCTGACACCCACAGGACCAGCACCCGGCCCACCACCACCGTGGGGGGTGGAGAAGGTCTTGTGTAGGTTTATATGGATCACATCGAACCCCATATCCCCCGGCCTGACCTTGCCCAGGATTGCATTCAGGTTCGCGCCATCGTAATAGAGCAGGCCTCCGGCTTCGTGGACTAGCCCTGCGATCTCCGCTATGCGCCGATCGAACACGCCAAGGGTGGATGGGTTGGTGAGCATAATGCCTGCAGTCTGAGGGCCAAGGAGCTGTTGCAAGGCGGCTACATCTATATCTCCGTCCGACCCGGTTGGGATCTCACGCACCTTATAGCCACACATAACTGCGGATGCCGGATTGGTGCCATGGGCCGCATCCGGTACCAATATCTCGTTGCGCTCACTATCGCCCCGAGCATCGTGATAGGCCTTAATCATGGCCACACCGGCAAACTCGCCCTGAGAACCGGCAGCAGGAGTGAGGGATACGGCGCGCATGCCGGTCACCTCTTTCAGCATCTCCTGCAAATCGTACATGCAGGCGAGAAAGCCCTGGCTATGGTTATCCGGCGCCTCCGGGTGGCGGTTGAGAAGCCCAGGCAACATGGAGAGCGTGTGACAACTGCGGGGGTTGTACTTCATGGTGCAGGAACCCAGGGGGTAGAAATGGGTATCGATGGAGAAGTTCTGTTGCGACAGACGGGTATAGTGACGCACCACCTGCATTTCGGACACCTCCGGCAGTGCAGGTTTGGACCTGCGTCGAAACTGCTCAGGGATAGATATATCCTCAACCTGCTGTAACGGTGCCTGGGCCGATGCGCGTCGACCCGCCTTAGATTGCTCCTGGATCAGCACTATACCTTTCCTCCAGATTCCGCAGCCATAGCAGCGCAGGGCTTTTGCACCAAACGCTCAATTTCCTCCGCAAACCTCCCCATCTCCTGTTTGCTGCGCTTCTCGGTAGCACACACCAGGAGCGCATCCCCCAACTCAGGATACTCTCTGGACAGGCCATAACCACCCTGAATATTGTGGTCCGACAGGGTGGATAGAAGCTCCTGTGCTGGCAGAGGCAGACGTAGAACCTGCTCATGAAAAACCGGGCGGTTAAACATGGTCTCCACCCCTTCTGTCTGAGTCAGTTTCTCAGTCAGGGCAGATATGTTTGCATTGCAGCCAGCAGCCACCCGCTCCAGGCCCTCAGCGCCCAGCAGGGCCATATGGATGGTTGCAGCAGTGACCATCAGCCCCTGGTTAGTACAAATGTTGGATGTGGCCTTGGAACGCCTTATATGTTGTTCCCGCGCCTGTAGCGTCAGAGTAAAGCCTGGCTTACCATCCAGGTCTAAAGTCCTACCAACGATCCTGCCCGGCATCTGGCGCACGTGGGCCTGACGGCAACAGAGAAATCCGAAATAGGGCCCGCCGGAGGACAAGGGCGCCCCCAATGGCTGGCCGTCGCCGCAGCAGATATCCACTCCCTCACTACCCCACTCCCCCGGTGGGCTCAACAGGGCAAGGGCAACGGGATTAACCACCGCAATGGCCATGGCCTTGTTGGCATGAGCCCAGTCGGTCAGGGCATCCACCTCTTCCAATACCCCGAAGAAATTGGGCTGGGGGATTACCAGGGCCGTGACGTCTTCCCCTGCATACTGCTCCAGAGATGCAGGATCGGTGTGACCGCCCTTTGGATCGAAGGGAAGCTCTACCAGCTCTATGCCCTGGTTTTTGACTATATTATGCGCCACCTTGCGGTAGGCCGGATGCAGGCTTCGCGGCACCAGCACCCGCTTGGATTTCGATTTGCGATTGGCCCGCACCGCCATCAGGATCGCCTCGGCCAGGGCCGAAGCGCCATCGTAGAGAGAGGCGTTAGAGACATCCATGGCGGTCAGCGCCGTCATCATGGATTGGTACTCATACAGCAGCTGCAGAGTGCCCTGGCTCGCCTCGGCCTGATAGGGGGTGTAGGCGGTGTAGAACTCGCCACGGCCCGCTATCTGCCAGACTGCCGCTGGGATATGGTGGTCATAGGCCCCTGCACCGATGAAACAGAGCGGACTACCGTCGGCCTGGGCCCTGGACTCCATCAGTTGGGCCACCTCCATCTCGGACATGGCCTCTGGTACCGCCTTCAGTCCATCAAAGCGCAGATCCTGGGGTATCTCATCGAATAGCTCCTCGATGCTTTCGGCGCCAATAGCCGCCAGCATCTGCCGGACCTCTTCTTCGGTATGGGGAATAAACGGCATCTTTAATTACACGCTTTCTACTTATTCACTACTCTGCGGCAGCCACTTCTGCGTAGCCATCTGCATTGAGAAGATTGTCCAACTCAGACGGATCAGACATCTTTAGCTTGAACAGCCAACCATCGGCAAAGGCGCTCTCATTTACTGTTTCTGGACTATCGGCCAGGGCCGCGTTAACCGCAATGATCTCACCTGAGACCGGGCTATAGATATCCGAAGCGGCCTTTACCGATTCAACCACGGCACAGTCAGCTCCCGCCTCTACAGTATCACCCTCTTCCGGCAGGTCTACAAAGACCAGATCGCCAAGCTGCTCCTGGGCGTGATCTGTTATCCCCACGGTAATGGTTCCATCTCCTTCGTCCCGCGCCCATTCATGGGTCTTGGCATATTTCAACTCGGTAGGTATGTTGCTCATGATTGTATGGCCCTCTAAAGGCGTTATTGATTCGTTCGTTTAAATTCTGATCTTTCCGTTACGCACAAATGGCGGTTTAACTACCCTGACCGCCAGGCGCCTGCCTCGCATATCCACCTCACAGCTCTCTCCCCATCCATGTTGAATCCGAGCCAGTGCAATAGATTTTTCCAGAGTTGGCCCGAAGCCGCCGGAGGTGATTTCCCCTATCTCAGCATCGCCGGAGTAGAGCTTGAGATGATTGCGCAATACCCCACGCCCTTCCAGCACCAGACCCACAAACTGTAGATTGTCGTCCTTATCGCGCCTGGCCTCAAGTGCCTTTCGGCCAACAAACTCTCTCTCATGCGGCTCCCAGGCAACGGTCCAGTCCAAGCCAGCCTCTAATGGGGATATTTCTTCATCCATATCCGACCCGTAGAGGTTCATCCCCGCCTCCAGACGCAGGGTGTCGCGCGCGCCCAATCCACATGGTGCTACTCCGGCATCTGCCAGCCCTTGCCAAAACTGAGCCGCCTCAGCTGCCGGCAGGCTAATCTCATAACCATCCTCACCGGTGTACCCGGTACGGGCTACCAGCCAATCCCCATCTGCAACCGCGAAGAACGGTTTTAACCCAGCGGCTGGTCCTCTTAATGATTGTGGTAACAGCGGCTGCGCCAAATCTCTGGCCTCTGGCCCCTGCACTGCTATCATGGCCAGATCCCTCCTGGTGGCTATCTCCACATCATAGGTACCCACCTGTTGCTCCATCCAGTCGAGGTCCTTCTCGGCCGTACCCGCATTAACCACCATACGATAAGAGCCAGAGGACATAAAATAGACGATCAAGTCATCTATCACCCCACCATCAGGATTCAGCATACAGCTGTATAACGCCTTGCCCTGATGCTCCAGTTTGGCTACATCGTTGGCCAGCAGTTGTCTCAGAAAATCTTCGCTTTCCTGGCCCCGGATATCCAGTGCCAACATGTGTGACACATCAAACATACCCGCAGCCCGCCTTACGGCGTGATGCTCTTTGAGCTGAGAGCCATAATGTAGAGGCATATCCCAGCCGCCAAAGGGGACCATCTTGGCTCCCATCTCAGTGTGAATATCAAATAGTGCTGTCTTCAATCCCATTACTGTTTCCGCGCGACCTATTGAGCCTCAGGGGTGTGGCTATATTACCGGCAAAAGATGCTGATGATAAAATTGATTTAACCTATCCGGCCATCAAGGTTTCGATCTCTGCTACTGTCTTGGGGGCATCTTTGCTCAGGACATCACAGCCATCCTTGGTTACCACCACATCATCTTCAATCCTGATACCCATATCCCACCATTTTTTTGCAACCCCTTTGCTCCCGGCAGGTATATAAATACCCGGCTCAATGGTCAGGGCCATGCCTGGCTCCAGCAGTCTTGGCAGGCCATCCACCTTGTAGTCGCCTACATCATGCACATCCATCCCCAGCCAGTGTCCGGTACGATGAATATAGAACTCTTTATAGGCCTCATTTTTAATCAGCGTTGGAACCCTGCCTTTTAGTAAGCCAAGCTCCACCAACCCTTTGGTTACCACCTTTACCGCTGCATCATGGGGATCATTCCAGTGGTTGCCAGGCTTCACCTGCTCTATTGCCGCCTCCTGGGCCTTGAGCACCAGTTCGTACATCTGTTTTTGGGGTTTAGTGAATACCCCGCTTACCGGAATGGTACGGGTGATATCAGATGCATAATAGTTATATTCACACCCGGCATCTACCAGCAGTAGCTCGCCATCTTTCAACTCTGAGTCATTATCTACATAGTGCAAAACACATCCGTTTTTGCCACTGCCAAAGATGGCTGGATATGCCTGATAGCGCGCCCCTTTGCTGGAACATTCATGAATAAATTCCGCCTCCAGTTGATACTCCATCATGCCAGGACGACAGCTACCCATAACCCTTTTATGGGCCTGAGCAGATATCTTTGCGGCGGTGCGCATCTGCTTTATTTCCGAGCGCCCCTTGTATAGACGCATGTCGTGCAAATAGTGATCCAGGGCAATAAATTCTAAGGGGCCATGCACCCCGGATTTGGAATGATTTCTAATCTGACTAATCCATTCCGACATGCGTTTGTCCAGAGCTGGGTTACAACCCATTGCATAAAATACTCGCTCACACTGTTCCAGCATGCGCGGAAGAATGTCATCCAGATCGCCTATGGGAAAAGCGTCATCAGCATCATACTTCTCGATAGCTCCCTCGTGCCCAGCACGTGTTCCATCCCATCTCTCCTTGGCTGCATCTCTCTCCCTACAAAAAAGAACATACTCAGCATGGCTGCGCCCGGGTATCAACACCGCAACTGCCTCAGGTTCTGGAAACCCGGTAATGTAATAGAAATCGCTATCCGGTCGATAGTGGTACTCCACACTCCTGTTTCTTGTTACTACCGGCGCCGTAGGCAGTATGGCTATACTGTTTTCTCCCATCATGCGCATGAGCTGCCGCCGACGCGATGCATACTCCTTCTCGTTCATTCCTGATTCCTTTCCGGTCCAGTGCTGGCTAACTCATCATGCACCAACATAGCAGCAACCCAGATAAACTCGGTTACCTCTGTCAACGCCGCCTCTTCCTCTTCATCCCCGGTAATACCATCAATATCCATGCGACTGATCTCAGCTAGATCATTGAGCGCCTCTTTAACCTGATCTGGCACTCCATTTTCACCTTTAATCTCAACCAGGCCTACCCCATAAAGAAAACCCTCACACCAATCACGCAGTGCAATCGCCCTCTGTTGTAACGGGGTCTCTTCGTCAGGCAGGAGCAGCGGAAACCCGAAATCCACACCATCAACTGAGGCGTGCACTCCCTGAACCAACTCATCTATCGCCCGCTGACACTCGTCAACTGCAGGGTCACCCTCAGTTCTGTTCGAAAGCCACTCGTTAGATAGTCGACGCTGAACCTCCTTCTCACCGGCGCAGATCAACCCACATAATAGGCCATGTGCACCCGAAGCAGCCGCATCTACACCAGCATCGGACAGACACTGGCTCATATATACATGATCAATCTGCATGAAATACCTTTAAAAAATAAATATCGTCTAATCTTTGCGCCCAAAAAGCATAATAGCATGGGCTTCCCCCAGCTGCTTCCAGAATAATATTAACCATATTCAACTCTAGACAAACCAAAGAAAAACATGCGAAATTTGAGCAAATTCACTATTATAGTCAACTATAAATACCATTATCGTTGACCCAACAACTTACGCACTCTATATTGGAAATTATGAGCGAAGATATCAACATTACTGAAGACGATCTAAAGAGACTTGAATCTCAGGTTGATGAACTGATACAGGCTAACACCCGACTACTGAATGAGAACAGTTCACTGCTATCAACTCAAGAAAGTCTTGTTGCTGAGAGGGCCGATCTGATTGAAAAGACTGAACTGGCCAAAACGCGTGTTGAAGCGATGATTACCAGACTTAAGTCCATGGAAACAGGATCGTGAGCGATAAACCTATTCCGGTAAGTGTACAAATACTTGATAAAGAGTATCTGGTAGCCTGCCAACCTGACGAGAAAGATACACTGCTCGAAAGTTCACGTCACCTGGACCAGAAAATGCGTGAAATTCGTGATAGCGGCAAAATTATTGGCACTGACCGCATAGCAGTTATGGCTGCGCTAAATATCACCCATGAGCTATTGGAGCATCAAAGAAGTTCAAAAACAGAGGACTTTGCGGCAAGTAAACGCTTTATGAAACTACAAAGTAAGATAGAAAGCGCTCTGACTGCAAATAAACAACTGGAATTTTAGCTAAAAAAGAGCTAGCGTTATAGATAGACATCAAAAGGATGCTGATGAAAAATGTCCAAGTTTTGGGCATTCCCTGTAGTGTACGTCAGCAAATCGGGTATTTTCTTGAGCCTATCTAATACCTTGGGAACATAATGCTGACGCCAGTGTGCAGACCCACCTTGAGTGGGGAGCCTTAGGCGGAACTGTTGATCCCACTTGAGCCTACCGGTTCAAGAACGATGATACGCGACGGCACTTACGGGGGATGTCTCTCCATTTTTACGGATTATCCAACCTTGCACGACCTACCTCAGCTTAGACGCAAGTTACGCGCACAACGACGCGCCTTATCACCAAAAGAACAACAAGCTAACAGCCAGGCCATGAGCAAGCTACTTGCTAGCTCATCAGCTTTTCGCAACAGCAAAAAAATAGCCCTTTATTTAGAAAACGATGGTGAAATTGCAGTTTCACAACTTCTATCTCTTATTAAATGTG
This sequence comes from Sedimenticolaceae bacterium, assembly GCA_050291365.1. Lineage (GTDB taxonomy): Bacteria > Pseudomonadota > Gammaproteobacteria > Chromatiales > Chromatiaceae > JAAGZL01. Next base: position 79,829 of record JBNKJS010000045.1, read on the forward strand.
ACAAAAAGCGTTGTTACCTACCTGTACTAAGGCCAATGCTACCTAATAGATTATGGTTTTCAGAATATCGTCCTGGCGACAGATTGACGCTTAACAAATATGGCATACCTGAACCAGATATTCGCAAACGCAAACCAATAACTCCATATGGCCTTGACCTCGTACTTATGCCCTTAGTAGCGTTCGATGCTGATCACAATAGAATCGGCATGGGTGGTGGCTTTTACGATAGAACTTTTTCATATCTTAAAGTCAGAAATAGTTGGCGCAAACCAAAATTGATTGGCGTTGCCCATGAATTACAAAAGTTAAATTCAATAAAAAATAATTCATGGGACATACAACTTGACGGAGTAGTAACAGAGTTAAAATTTTACAATTAGGACAGATTAACTTCGAACTAGACTACAAAGTTCAATTTTATGGAAAACAACATATAATTTTGGTGTAAAAAAACTGGTATTTTTTAAATAGTTTATTATACTCTCTACTGACTTTTGCTAACTTAGTTTTGGAGGGGAACAATGGCGATCAAGAGAGCGGCAAAGAAGAAGGTAGTATCCAAGAAAAAGGCACCTGCTAAGAAGAAGGTTGCAAAGAAAAAGGTTGCTAAGAAAAAAGTAGCCAAAAAGAAGGTCGCTAAGAAAAAGGTTGCTAAGAAAAAAGTAGCCAAAAAGAAGGTCGCCAAGAAAAAGGTTGCTAAGAAAAAAGTAGCCAAAAAGAAGGTCGCTAAGAAAAAGGTCGCCAAGAAAAAAGTAGCCAAAAAGAAGGTCGCTAAGAAAAAGGTTGCCAAGAAAAAAGTAGCCAAAAAGAAGGTCG